>CBDDKD010000011.1:0-4160 GCA_965230025.1 Hyphococcus sp. | reverse complement strand
TCAAAACCATCGGAAATCCGAAATCACTCCCAGGTCGTATCCTTTAAGGATTTCAGTCAACGTCCGGCCAGGCCGCTTCGCCGAAAATAGGCGCGCGCCCCCTAGTTTTATGGCCGCAAATTTGTGACAAGGCTGCCCTTGCAACCGAAGTTCGCCCCCCGGGCGACCCAAGATCATGAGCGATATCTCCATGGACGGCGCATATCCGGATATTGAGGCCATTGGCGCAGAAGCCGCCGCGGTCAAGCCCGCCGATCACCCCCAGGTGAAGCTGGGCCGGATTGGCGTCCTGCTCGTCAATCTCGGCACGCCTGACGCACCGACCGCCCCGGCCGTACGCCGATACCTCGCCCAATTCTTAAGCGATCGACGCATCGTCGACCTGCCGCGCGCCTTGTGGCTGCCGATCCTGCATGGCGTCATTCTCAATACCCGCCCTGTCGCCACCGCGCGGAACTACGCCAAAATCTGGGACCGCGAAAACGATGAAAGCCCGCTGCGTTATTTCACGCGCGCGCAAGCGGAGGGGTTTGCAAAGATTACGGGCGAAACCATGACCGTTAACTGGGCCATGCGCTATGGAAACCCATCAATCCCTGACCGTATCGACGCGCTGATGCGCGAAGGATGCGACCGCATTTTGGTCGTGCCGCTTTATCCGCAATATTCCGCAACAACGACCGCCAGCGTCACCGACGCCGTCTTCGCCGCCGCCGGCGCCATGCGCTGGCAACCTGCATTGCGTATCGCCCCGGCTTTTCATGACGAGCCGGCCTACATAAATGCGCTAGCCGCCGTCACACGTCGGCGCCTTGAAGCGCTCGACTGGACGCCGGAGCGTGTTGTAATTTCATTTCATGGGCTGCCGCAACGCTATTTCGATGCAGGCGATCCCTATCACTGCCATTGCGCAAAGACGGCGCGCCTGTTGCGCGAAACTATGGGGTGGGCGGAGGAATTCGCGCCCATGGCTTTCCAGTCAAAATTCGGACGGGAGAAATGGCTGGAGCCGTCAACCGAAGACACCATTCAAAAACTTGGCGAAGCTGGCGTGAAAAAGCTCGCGGTCATCACCCCCGGTTTTGTCGCCGATTGTATTGAAACCCTCGAAGAGATTGCGCTGGAGGCGCGCGATACTTTCGAAGCGGCGGGCGGTGAAGAGTTCGATGCCATCCCATGCCTTAATGACGAGCCGGAAATGATCACGCTTCTGGAAACGCTGGTTCGCCGGGAGACATCCGGCTGGGTCGATTAGGAACCAAATGCAGTTTTTCTATTCCGACACTTTCAATCTGCAATTACCCGCCGGCCACAGGTTTCCCGGCACAAAATACGGAATGCTGCGGCGAACCCTTGTCGAAGACGGGATACTGAGCCCGGATCAGCTCTGCGTGTCATCACTGGTTGACGATAAGGACCTTCATCGCGCTCATGCGCCCAATTATATCCAAGCCATTGATACTGGCGAAATCGCCCCCGCCGACATGCGCCGCATCGGTTTTCCCTGGTCGCCGCATATTGCGCAGCGCGCCCGCGCAACCATGGGCGGGGCTGTCGCCGCGGCGGAATCCGCGCTTGAAACAGGGCTTTCCGGACAGCTCGCGGGCGGCACGCACCATGCCCATTATGATTTCGGCTCCGGCTATTGTGTCTTTAACGACTTTGCTGTCGCTGCGCTTGCCCTCCTGGCGGATGGCTCGGCGGCGCGCGTTGCGATTATCGATCTTGATGTCCATCAGGGCGATGGCAACGCCAGCATTCTTTCTCCGCGCAATGACATATTTATATTATCCGTACACGGTGAGAAAAATTTTCCGTTTCGCAAATGCGCATCGGACCTCGATATTAACCTGCCGGACGGCGTCGAAGACGCAGCGTATCTAAAGGCGCTTGCGGAGGCCCTCCCCGCCGTTTGGGCGTTCAATCCGGATATCGTGCTTTATCAGGCCGGTGTTGATCCGCTAAAAGATGATAGGCTGGGACGTATGGCGCTCAGCCATGACGGGCTGATGGCCCGCGACAGGCTGGTGCTTACCGAATGCAAACGTCGGGCGATCCCCGTCTCCATGGCCATCGGCGGCGGATACGCAGACCCTATCGACGTAAGCGTTTCCGCCTACGCGAATACCTATAGAGTAGCGAAAGAAATCTGGGCCTTTTAAAGGGCCAGTTCACCTCGCCGGCGGGACCTTCCATCGCATTTTGCCTTCCCCTCGCCATATAGCCGGTCAAGACTGCTCCGGATAAGGCAATGAATCGGGCCCTTAGACGTAATGGAATTTCTTGATCCTTCTTTCTGGTCCTTTCTTTGGGATGCGGAACGTTATGAGACGTTGGCGGAACAGCTTGGCCCCTGGGCGCCCGCCTTATCGATTGGCGCGATGATCATCGTGTCCTTTCTGCCGCTTCCGGCGGAAACCGTCGCCATCGCCAACGGCATGGCGTTTGGACGGTGGATGGGATTTCTCTGGACCTGGATCGGCGCCGTTGCGGCGGCGATGATTGCCTTCGTCCTGGCCCGATGGCTTGGCGCGCCGTTGGTACGGCGGTTCGCCCCTAAAACAGCGCTTGATAAATTTGAAACGCTGGTCAATGGACGTGGCGCGCCATTTCTACTCTTTATACGAATGATTCCACTTATTCCCTATACCGTTGTCAACTATGGGTCGGGCTTAAGCCCGGTTCGGTTTCGCACTTATGCCTGGACGACGGCGCTCGGCATGGCGCCGCCGATTTTTGCTTTTGTCAGCGCCGGCGCAATGATGAAAGAGCAGCCGTGGCTCGGCTGGGTCATGATCGGCGCAGTCATCGCCGTGTTTGGATCAATCGCTTATTACACCCGCAAACGCTGGGCGCGCCCGGCGTCAACCGAATAATCCTTGCTTTAGATAAACGGCACCAGCGGAATGCCCCTGCGAAAGCGGCGCTCGCAACGATCAAGCTGCGACCGAAATCGTGACGCATTGGTTGAGACACTCTCCGCCGCCGCTGCAAGGCCGTTTTTACCGCGATAGCTGCGTTCCGCATAGCCGCCCCAGCCCTCGTGATAGGCGAGATATTGCCGATAGGCGTCATTCAGAGAAACGCCGAGGCGGCGGTTTGATTCCGCTCCATACCAGGCGACGAAATCAGCCGCGTCGCTAAAACTTCTGCGATTGGCGTCGATATTGCCGCTGGCGCGTTGATACTGCTCCCAGGTGCCGCGCACCGCTTGCGGATAACCGCGCGACGATGACAGACGCTCACCGGGGATGATCCCAAGGAAGCGCCTTCGCCGCGGCTTGGCGTCGGCGTCAAAACCGGATTCCTGCCCGATGATCGCAAGCTGGATATGTTTTGGCAGGCCCCAGCGTTTTTCCGCCCGGTGCGTCGCCTTATACCAGCCGCCTTTGTCTTCGAAAATTTCGCATGCGTTCGTGACGTCATCCGGCGGGACCGACCCACAACCGGCAAGCGCGCCGCCAACGACACCAAGCACCAACATGCGCCGCGAAATCACCATAAGATATTTCTAGGGCACAGGCGAAACGGACGCAATCAAAACGCTGACAGGATCGGGTTACGCAACAGCACGACGCGTTGCGTTGAGCAAGTCATCAATATCGTTCTGCGTTGTTTTAAACGACGTAATCAAACGTTGCATCCTGCCGCCCGCAGGATCGCCCGGCGTCACCCATGGATAAAAAGTTGCGCCCTCAGCGCGTAGTTTTTCTGCAACGCCGTCCGGAAACACCGGAAAAACCTCGTTAATCTGCGTCGGATAGGACACCTCTACGCCGTCAATCGCGGCAAGACCGTCGGAAAGCATCGCCGCCATCGCATTGGCGCGGCCAGCGAGACGAAGCCAGAGATCATCGTACAGATATGCGTCGAACTGCGCCGCGATGAACCGCATTTTCGACCAGAGATGCCCGGCGCGTTTGCGCCGAAACTCGAAATCGCGCGCCATGGCGGGGTCGAAAAAGATCACAGCTTCCGCTGCAAGACATCCGTTCTTGGTGCCGCCGAAGCACAAAACATCGACACCCGCCTTCCAGCTGAGTTCGGCCGGGCTTGCGCCGGTCGCGGCGACAACGTTGGCAAAGCGCGCACCATCCAGGTGAACAGTCAGGCCCGCATCATGGGCGGCGTTGCATAGCTTTTTTAATTCGTCAGCGGAA
>CBDDKD010000010.1:0-44169 GCA_965230025.1 Hyphococcus sp. | reverse complement strand
ATGGTCCGCCGCAATCAAGGAGCGCGTTGATTTGGCGAATGCTGCGAAAAATAATTCAGGGCCCACACTCGCCATCGATGCGATGGGTGGCGACGCCGGGCCTGAAGTGGTCGTGCAAGGCGTCGCGCATGCGGTGCGCCGCGGGCTGTCAGCGCGTTTTCTCTTTTACGGCGATGAAAATGAATTGCGCCCGCTGCTGGCCGACGCCAAGACGCCAATAGACGCTGAAATTCGGCATGCGGACAAAATTGTCTCCATGACGGATAAGCCAAGCCACGTTATTCGGCGCGGGCGCGATACATCCATGTGGCTCGCTATGACAGCCGCTAAAGACGGCGAGGCGCAAGCAGTTGTGTCCGGCGGCAATACGGGCGCTTTGATGGCGCTGGCGCGATTGCAGCTGCGGATGATTGAGGGCATCGACCGTCCGGCGATTACGGCGTTCTGGCCGACTATGCGCGGGCGCTCACTCGTTCTTGATGTCGGCGCTAATGTTGAAGCCGATGAAAACCAGCTGGTGCAGTTTGCGATCATGGGCGAAGCGTTTTATCGGGCGCTGATGAATGTTGATAAACCGAGTGTTGGCCTTTTGAATGTTGGGGCGGAAGACCTCAAAGGGCATGAACTGATCCGCACGGCGGCGCGCGTTCTGCGCGAGGCGGATCCGGACATGGCGTTCCAGGGCTTTATTGAAGGCAATGACATTTCCAAAGGGACCGTCGACGTTGTCGTGACGGACGGCTTTACCGGTAATATCGCCTTGAAATCAGCGGAAGGTGCGGCGCGCCTTGTCGGGTCCTGGGTCAAGGAAGCTTTGACCGGTACGCTCAACGCCAAATTCGGCGCGATTTTTATGGCGCCAGGGTTGCGCAAGCTGAAAGACCGCATCGACCCATCCTCCGTGAATGGCGGCGTCTTCCTTGGCGTTAACGGCGTGGTGGTGAAAAGTCATGGCGGCGCGAATGCGCGCGGCGTTGCGAGTGCGGTCAATATGGCTGCAAGTCTTGCTCGCCAGCCTTTCCGCGACGAAGTCGCCCAAACAGTAAAAACAGTGATGCTTCGTCAGCGCGAACTGAACCAGTCGCAAGAGGCGCCACAACAAATCAAAGCGGCGGCGGTATGAGTTTGAAAGCGGTAATTATCGGATGTGGCGAGGCGTTGCCGGACAAAGTTCTGACCAATGAAGACCTTTCGAAAATTGTTGATACCACGGATGATTGGATCCGCGAGCGCACAGGCATCGAAGAACGCCGCATAGCCGCTGACGGCGAGCTAACATCCGACCTTGGCGTGCGGGCGGCGACAGCGGCGTTAAACGACGCCGGCCTTGAAGCTTCTGATATCGATCTCATTATCGTTGCGACGACAACGCCGGATCTGACCTTTCCGTCGACGGCGGCGATCGTGCAAGCGAAGCTTGGCGTGACTCAAGGGGCGGCGTTTGACCTGCAGGCGGTTTGCACCGGCTTCATTTACGCCTTGTCGACAGCAGAGAAATTCCTGACCAGTGGCCAGCACAAACGCGCGCTTGTCATCGGCGCGGAAACATTTTCCCGTATTTTAGACTGGACTGATCGCACAACTTGCGTGCTGTTTGGCGACGGTGCCGGTGCGTTCGTACTGGAAGCACAGGAGGAAAAGCTTGCGGAAGGGCGCGGCGTCATGGGCAGTTATCTTCGTTGCGACGGCCGCATGGTGGATTTGCTGCATGTCGATGGCGGCGTTTCTTCGACGCAATCAACCGGCCATGTTCGCATGCAGGGTAACAAGGTCTTCCGCGAAGCGGTCATTCGCATCTCTGAAGCTATGGAGCGTGTCGCTGCAGATGCGAACATCGACGTCCGCGAAATTGACTGGTTTGTGCCGCATCAGGCGAACGCCAGAATCATTCAAGGTGTGGTGAAAAAGCTGAACCTGCGAAGCGATCAGGTAATTTCCACAATCACCGGGCAGGGAAACACGTCCGCAGCTTCTATCCCGCTGGCGTACTGTCAGGGCGTTGCGGACGGGCGAATCAAAACCGGCGATCTCGTGCTGCTCGAAGCCATGGGCGGTGGGCTGACCTGGGGCGCCGCGCTTTTGCGCGCCTAAAAAACAGCTAATGTAATTCAAAGACTTATTGACCGAAGTGCGGAGATGATATTAACCTATTTCTCCAGTGGGGCGAGCTATTTGCGGGATTGAAGACAATGACGGGAAACACGGTTACGCGGGCCGACCTGACAGAAGCTGTTTATCGTTCCCTCGGCATTTCCCGGAACGAATCATCCGCTTTTGTCGAACGCATCCTTGAAGAAGTAGCGTCATCTCTTGAGGGTGGTCAGACCGTAAAAATCTCATCCTTCGGTACTTTTTCCGTGCGCGACAAAAAGCTTCGTATGGGACGCAATCCCAAGACCGGTGAAGAAGTGCCTATTGCGCCGCGCCGTGTCGTGACCTTCCGCGCGTCGCATGTTTTGAAAGACCGCATTAATGACGGTCACCGCAGAGCCGACGCCGCTGAATAACCAAGTAAAGGCGGACAACATCCGTGGCGAAATCTGCCGAAGCATTCCGTACGATCTCCGAGGCTGCTGACGAGCTGGACGTGCCTCAGCATGTCCTGCGTCACTGGGAGGAAGTTTTCGGACAGGTCCGTCCGATGCGGCGCGCCGGCGGGCGGCGGTATTACCGTCCCCTCGACATTGATCTCTTACGCGGCATTCGCGTTCTGCTTTACGATCAGCGCTACACGACCAAGGGCGTACAAAAGATATTCAAGGACGAAGGCGTTAAATATGTCTCCGAACTTGGACGGCGCGCAGCGGCTGGTGAAAGCGTTGAGGTGCGCCCGGTCTTGCCGGAGGACGGCGCTCGTGACGCCAAAGCCAGCAGCACCGCCGATGACGATGTTCTGGAACTCGGGGCCGATTCGCGCGTGGCGAAGGCGATGCCTGCGGATTTGAGAAAAACCCTGACAAGCTTGCTGGCGCGCCTTGAAAAGGCTCAGGACGCGCTGGATGAAGCAACGCTGGCGCTGGAAGCTATTGATTCGCAAGATGAAGATGCACCGGCAGCGTCGGCCGCTTCAAAGTCCTGATCTGAAGATAGGTTAGGGTTTTACGTTGCCTCAACGCGCGGTTTGATTTGTCGCATTTGCCGTCACAGCACCGGTCTCCACTTTTCCAAAGAATGCTCTATAGTCCGCGCCTTCGCGGCGAGGGTGAAGCCCCTATCGCCGCCGGGTCGGAGCGTGGCGCAGTCTGGTAGCGCACTTCACTGGGGGTGAAGGGGTCGCTGGTTCGAGTCCAGTCGCTCCGACCATCTTTATCGGGCTCCGATCTATTAAATCCGTTTGATCTCATTTTACAGGGAATGGCGAACTCTCGCCAGAATCGGTCATTCCGGCCTAGATGCTCAATCCAATCGCCTGATTGATTTTCCTCCCTGTGTTTACCGCATGATATGTCGGAAATGGCGAGCGCTGGGAAACATCTATTTCACGCTTCAGCCACGCTTGCTCTTCAAGAATGCATAATGACTGGGATAAGGCGCGATCCGTGATGGGGCCCAGCCCGGATTTGATGATCGAAAAGCGTTTCGGCGCACCCGTTACAGCCAGAATAGGCACTGTCCAACTCCGCCTTATGACAGTGAGCGCATCGTCATCGGGCGCCATATTTACAATCCTGTTGGCCGTTGCGGCAACCTTCGCCCCTGTGCGGGTCAACCGAAACTCCGGTCGCAAGGGGTGGCCATGGCCCGGGTTTTTCTCCAGCAATCCAAGTGCAACCAGATGATTGAGGCTCGATGCAAACGCAGTGCGGCTTGCATTGGTCGCCGCGATCAACGGCGCCTGCCGGCCCGGGACGCCAGAATGCAAAAGGGCCAGAATTTTCAAGACCCAGGCTTTGGATGTGAGCTTGACAAGCAGTGAAATATCCATGAAATATAGTTACTATACTTTCACTACATAGGAAAGCATCATGGCGGTCGTTTCTTTGGACAACACAATCACTTTGGCCCTTTCAGTTCGTGACAGGCATGCAAGTGCTGAATGGTACGAAAAAAATCTTGGTTTCAAACTGCTCGTTCATATCGACGAAGCCGGTTGGAGCGAGATGCAGACCAATACCAAAGGCGTCACGCTGGGATTGGGCGAGCAATCAGAGCCCACACCCGGCAATACCGTTCCAGTATTTGGCGTGGCGGACATCGCGGTTGCGCGCGCGGCGTTGGAAAATGTTGATGTGAAATTTGATGGGGAAACCGAAACCATTGAGGGCATGGTCAGCACCGCAACATTCTACGATCCAGATGGCAATGCCCTCATGCTGGCTCAAGACCTTTCAAAATAAACAGGCCTCAAAGAAAAGAAGTAACAGCGAGCCGTCCGTTCACAGATTGAAGAGGTTAGGGCGGCGCTGAACATCCCTCCGAAATCAACCGCTGCTACAAGCCCGACGTCTCATCAGTCCTCAACCGCGCTCATAACGCCGTCGGGCGCATGTTTGAAGGATCAACAGTTTCGCCACATAGGCGCGTGGTGCGACCGAAGAGCACGCGTCTTCCTTTCAACGGTATGCCTAGCGGCAACCGTCATTCAATCGGGTGGCGCGTTCTTGAGCATACGGTCAAAAAACTCTGCGGTCGCGGAATACGCCTGAAGCCATGAGGCGTGGCGGTAAAATCCGTGCACGTCGTCGGGGATCACGAGCGCTTCCCAATGCACGCCTTTCTCGTCCAGCCGCATGGCGAGATCGGTTGTCTCCCAGAACACCACATTGCGGTCGTCATCGCCATGGATAAAGAGAACAGGCGAGCGCCATGTATCGATATCGGCAATCGGCGATGAGGCGTGAGCCAATTCCATTTCGTCAGGCTTGAGGCCCCAATATCGTCCGGGCGCATTTGGAAAATCCAGCGACCAGTCATGAACGCCGTGGAGGTCAACGCCGGCCGCGAAGATGTCGGAGTCGCGCGCCAAGCCTTGCGCGGTCAACAAGCCCCCGTAAGACCCGCCCCAAAGACCGATCTTTTCACCATCAACTGTGGGCAGTGTTTTCAGGAAACCGGCGGCGGCGAGGATGTCATTATATTCGGATGCACCGCGCGGACCGTGATCGGGCACGAGGCGAAACGTCTGTCCATAGCCGATGCCTGCGCGGAAATTGACGGCGAGAACGACATAGCCTTGTGACGCTAGATATTGATTCATTGCATAGGCGTTTGCGTAATAGCCGCGATAATGCCAGCCGAGCAGCATTTGCCGGATGGGGCCGCCATGCATGAATATCAACGCAGGGCGCGCGTCGCCTTCCTCAATATTCGGCGGTGAAAACAGCTGACCATGAACGGTGAAACCGTCGGTCGACTCGAATGTGACCTGTTGGGGCGTCACCAATTCACGACTGGGAAATTCCGGTGGCGGCGCCTCGCTGATAAATGACACATCGCCATCGTCACGGAGGAGGGCGATGCGCGTTGGCGATGTCGGTCCTGCTTTACGGAATGCAACAGCGCCGCCGGCAAGCGGCGCCGGGTGCGTTTCAATCCCTGCGCCTTCAGTAAGGGCTTGCGTTTCCCCGCCTTGTACTGGAACTGACGCCCAAATGACGGCGATCAACATCACCGCAATTATGGGCGTAAATCAGCATCTCTCCATCATCCGAGATGGCGGTGTCTTCAGCTTCGCAATTCTCAGGCGTCAATGCAGACAGATCATCGCCGCCTGATGAAATACTGTAGACGCGCATAAATCCGTCGTGCTCGGAATAAAACACCAGCCGTTCTGCATCCGTCCAATATAATGGTGTAGGGAAATAGCGTTGCGCCAGTCCGCCGGCGCTTGCGCCCGGCGATTTCCAGACTTCCTGTGCGGCCCCGGTTTCAGCATCGGCGACCATGATTGAGAATGGCCACGAGGTCATCAGGTGAATGCGTTCGCCGTTCAGGCGCCCGGCGCGCCGCATAAATGCGACCTGCGCGCCATCGGGAGACCAAACCGGATGCATGTCCCGATAAACGCTGGGCGCCATCCACCGGATTTCTTCGGCTGCGATGTCGAAAACGCCGACAAAACTATGCCCGTTCCTGACGCTGACAAAAACAACCTTGTCGCCATCCGGAGACCACCGAACGCTTTGTAATCCACCACGAACGCTAAACAGCGGTTTTTGATCTTTTGCCTGGCGTCTGCCTGTCCCATAGGCATAGATTTCGCCTTCATGCTGGATCAGCACCGTGTCGCCATCCGGTGAAATCGACGGCGCCGACCCTTCTGTGAGAAGGCGCGCCGAGCCTCGCGACGTTGGTGCAATCCAGACCTCTTGCGTCGCGCCTTCTGGATCACTGTCCGGATTGGGGTGGTCGCCATCCCAGTTCTTCGGTCCGCCGCGTGTGAAAACGGCGATGGTTCCGTCATTAGACAGGGAAAGCTGCCCTAGCGGTCGGCCGTCATCATTTGGAAAGTCTGCAATTCTGGTTGGACTGAAATTCGGTGTCGCGGCGGTCCATACGCTACGTGCGCCTTCGCGAAATTCCGTCCATGCGATGCGTTCGCCATTTTCCGATGAAACCAGGTTTTCAGGGTAGGGCGCTGAAAGAATATTTTCGAGCGTATAGGCGTATGCCCGGTCAGTGGAGACCAGACTATACAATAGCATCAACGCGGCGACTATGAAAACATACCGATGGCTGGCGAAGCGGTGCGCTGAAAGTTTTATCATCCCGGGATTCTCCTGATGGCGCTGAACGCACAGATGACAGCTGCTTTATTGACTCGTCAAATAAGCAGAAGTGGTTGCTGACAGGCGTTCACAACACGACCAGCCGCCTTGGGGCGGCGCACCAGAGAAGTATTGTCAGAAAAACAATATGTTAGCCGTTTTCGGACGCTTGCTGCATTCTGCGTGGCCTGTGATATAGTATGCATTGTAAGCGTGATGTTTGGGGATCGGGGATGACAAGAATTGACCTGCCGGAAGGGGTGCCGCCTGATAATGAGGCGACGCGGTCTCTTAATGGTGACGGCTTCCAGGCGCCCGATATGGCGACGCCAGCCTTTACACGTGAGACGCCAAGCCTTGATCACAAAGCGAAACGCATCGTCCGGGAAGAGTATGAAGAGATCGTCGAAGACGACGATGATGAGGATGATGACCGCCCGCGCCCGCAGGGTGAACCCGCTTCAAACGCCAACCTTGCGATCATGATTGCAGTGACAGCGCTGTTTGTGGCGCTTGGCGCCATCGTTGTCGCGAATAATCGCGGCGAAGCGCCATTGTGTTCGTCGCAACCGGCATGGAACCAGTATAACTGCCGCGCTGGTTAGAGGCGTTGTTTGCCCCGTTCGCTGAAATTTAAAGCGCCTGGCTTGCCGCCTCGGCGACGTCATCAACACCGCCATCGCCCGACACTTTGCGCTCGCGCATGATTTTCCGATAAGCGTAAATAATTTTTTGTGTCGCCTGTGAAGCGGCGTTAGCGAGATCTTCATCCAGGCCAAGCGAGGCGACAGTGTCCGGATGCACTGATTTAATGCGCGCTTTAAACGCTGCGCGAAGGGCGTCATTGTCCGCATCCGGTGAAATGCGAAGCGTTGCGTAAGGATCGAATGATTTCGGCGCTCGCTTCACCGGCTCGTCGTTTTGATCGTTTGCTGCAGTCGTGTCCTCGATATTCGTCTCGATCATCGAAGCGATATGGGTTTTGGCGACAATCATTATTTCACCATTTGCCGAGCGCATCGGAATAAACGCGCGAGGATCATTAAGAAGGTCTGTCAGTCGTTCTCCGTTCACATGAAAAACAAAGGCTTCAACCGGCTCCTGGCCCGTCAGGCGAAGCTGAACGGAGGTTTCGGTTTTGTGCCGGAATGCGCCGGTCGCTTTATCAAACACGCTTTGGTCTCCACCAACCCTGCCGGCCCCCGCCGGCTTTGCGGTGAACATTGCAATGGCGGCGCCAGATCAGTCCTGTTTTGAGACAGGCGGCGCATTCCGGGGCTCCGCATTCATCCAGGCGAGGAGATATTTGGTCGGGAACGCCCAGATAACGCCAGCGACAAGGAAATAGACGACCTTCAACAGCTGAATGTCAGGCACCCGTTCGCCAAGCGCGGCAGCGGCGAAAAAATAGATTGCCAGCGCGGGTAGAAACGCCATGAAACCAATCAGTTTTTTGTAGCGCGGGGACATTGCCGTCGTGATCCTTCTTGCTGCGTCTTGACCATTCGGGCCGCGACGCGGGGTCGCGAGACGGCGCGGGCGCGATTGCCTTAAAGAAGCGCCATGGCTGCTAGCATTATATCCTCGCCGGCGCAAAACGAAGGCGCCGCATCACCGCAGGCTTCACGGCGCATCGCCGCATGGCTTCTCGTCATGTGCGCGCTGGTTGCGGCGATGGTGATCGTCGGCGGCGCGACGCGTCTGACGGATTCCGGCTTATCGATTACCGAATGGCGTCCGGTTACTGGGGCTGTGCCGCCCATGAGCGAGTCGGCGTGGCTGGCGGAGTTCGAGAAATATAAAACCATCCCGGAATATGAGCAGGTCAATTACGGCATGAGCCTTGACCAGTTCAAAACGATATACTGGTGGGAATGGGGGCACCGGTTTCTGGGTCGGATTATCGGGATCGCGTTTTTTGCGCCGTTTGTTTTTTTCGTAGCGACACGGCAGGCGAAGGGGGCGCTTGCGTTCAAGCTGTTTCGGGTTATTTCTGCTCGGCGGCATGCAGGGCGCGCTTGGCTGGTATATGGTGCAGTCTGGTCTCGCCGACCGCGTCGATGTCAGTCAGTATCGTCTTGCGGCGCATTTATCGCTTGCAGTTTTCCTCTTTGCACTGATTTTCTGGCTGGCGCTGGACTTATGGCCATCAAAAAAGATCACCGTGTCGCGGGGATTACGGTTCGGCGCGCTGGCGCTTTCCGTTGGCGTCTTCGCACAAATGATCCTCGGCGCCTTTGTGGCGGGCTTGCGCGCCGGACGCACCTTCAATACCTGGCCGCTGATGGATGGAAAGTTTTTTCCTGACGGGTATTTCGCCGGAGCGCCGGGCATGAACGATATGTTCGAAACGATCGCGGCGGTTCAGTTCAATCACCGTATCGGCGCTTATCTGGTCGCCCTGGGCGCGCTGTGGTTCTGGTTCGCCGCGCGCAATGGCGCCATTGAGTCGCGTGCGCGCCTAGTTCTCGCCGCCGTTGGCTTTCAGATTGTTTTGGGTGTCTGGACGGTGCTTGCGGCGACACCGATCGCCCTCGGCCTCGCGCATCAGGCAGGCGCGCTCGGCGTTCTCGCCGCTGCGTTATATGCGGCGCACGGGCTTGCTAGTCCTCGCGCGAAGGCCGCTTAACTGGCTGCCGCCGGCTGATTTCCAACGTCGGCGCAAAAGTGCTAGTATCCGGCAAACGCCATACCAGCGACATGTCGGGGAGATCATGATGCGCTTGTTGTCGACGCCTTTCTTTTGTTTTTTCATTTCAATCTTTTTTCATTCTCGTGGTTGGGCCCGCCAATGCACAGGATGTTGTCTCGATACTTTTTGATGAGGATGGCGCCTATGAGGCGCGGTTTTCACTGAAAGGCGAAAAAGGCGTTGAGGGCATGTTGCTGATCCGTCCGATTGACGGCAGTGACAAGAACGTTTTCATTGTTCGAGAGACAATGACGAATAGCGCCGCGCCTGTCAGGTTGCAGGCAAAGGGAACGCTTTTGGAAAGTGGCGAGCTTGCCGCGCTGTTCCCGTATGACGCGCCGTCGATCGACTGGATCGATTTATCGCAAGCCATGCAATCGGTAAAAACCAAACGGCAATTTCTGGTGGCGGATGGCGTGTTGGCCGGCAAAAACGCTTGAACTGACCATTCGCAATGACACGGGCGACGTCATCCATGAAAAGTGGGTGCTGTACAGTGTCAACGCGCATAAGCCTTTTTACGCCGAAACACTGAAGGTTGAGCCGCAAAAATGGACGCCTGTGCCGCTGCCAAAAGAAGCAAAGGGACTGCTCCGCTTACAAATCAAAGGCGCCAGACAACCCCGCGGCGTTTTTGGGTCTCGCAAGGCGCCGCCACAGCTGCCGTCCGAGAAAACCGAAGACTTTGATATGCCGCTGTCGCAAGCGGCGTTGAGCTATCCGGCGCCGGACCTGCCATCCTATTTCGACCGCGAAGGTCTGCCCGTATGGGTCACGCAGGACGGTGAGTTGCCCAAGGGCGCGGAGCCTATCGATGAAGATATGGTCTTCTGGTTCATCGATGACGCGGACATCGCCGAACTGCTGCAAATGGAGTTTCGATGGGTCAACATCTTTCCCGGCGGTTTTGAAATCGAATGCGATCCGTTTGTCGATATCAATGTGACGCCGTCGCGTATTGCGCCCGGCGAGGAAGTCACGATCACCGTCACGGCTTCTGCGTCAGCGGGCATTCGAGACTACACCTGGAACACGGTTTGCGACGCCCGCCTCAACCGCAGAAGGTATGAGCCTAAATGGCGATGGCCGCGAGACCGTCAGTGGCAGTTGGCGGCGGCGGTTCTCGACGCCCGGATTTTATCGGTTTCGCGCGGCTGCGAGAGATATGAGCAATCGTCGAAGCCGGGGGCAGCTTTGCGGCGATGACGAGGTTGAGCTTGTTGTGCTGCCGGATGCGCGCAAATCTTATTCCGTCGGGTTCATTTTGCTGGTCCCGCCATCGATGGACACGACAACCGCAGAGTTTAATGCGGAAATGAACAAACTGAGTCGCATCAAGGCCGAGTTCGAACGCGAATTCCGTAAAGCGACGGATTTTACCGGAGAAGCCATCGCCAGCCCCACCTTTGTCATTAAGCCGACGCTTCCACCGAGAGGGGTCGAGGACGACAACGCGATGTATGATTTCCTTCGCCGGACGGCGCGCGATCAGTTCTATGACCGGCGCGGGGACGATTACGATTTCCTGGCGTTTTACGAACTGTTTCCGGAAACGCATGTCGGCGGCCGGCACTGGACCTTGCGAACGGCGGTTGCGGGCTTCGGGATTCGCGAACAGAATCGAAGCGGCGCCTGGGACGCGCCGAATTTAAGAGGTATCGGCGCTGTCATTGACTTAACGGAATTGCCGTCCCGCTATTCATATCAGTATAGCCGCATGCATCTTTTGTTGCATGAAGTCTTCGGTCATCAGTGGGGCGTTTACGCGCGCGATCTGACCAGGCCGGGATCGCATTACGATATCGGGATAGAGGCTGATGCGCACACCGTTCTTTATGCGCGCCCCTGGCGTCATACTGGAGTGGGTCAATTCGAAGTGGCGTCTGTTACTGACCGCGACACTGGAGCGCCGAAAGTCATTTTTCATCCGTGGACGCTTTATGTCGCCGGGCTGAAGACGCGCGCGGAAGTGCCGGCGAGCTTATTCAAGGTGCGCCCGGACGTCGCCCCCAGCAGCCGCTATGACGTTTATTCAACGACGGGTTCAGCGGATACGATAACGCTGCAGCAGATCATCGACCGCGAAGGCGACCGGTACGACGTGCGACGTTAATCTGAATTTTTGCGAATAACCGTGTGACTTAAACGTCAGTTTGACATCTGTAAATATTTATTCTATCAATTGCGCAATTAGTAGAATAAATAGAAAGCGCCGCGACATGTCTTTCATCGACACCCATGGTTTAAGCGATGCTTTTCTGGGCTACCGCATTGGCCGTCTGTTCGATCTTATTTCGGAACAGGGCGATGAATATCACCATGACGCGGGATTGAGTTTTCCGGCGCGTGCAAACTCTACAATCATGATTATTGGTGAGCATGAAAACGTATGCGTCGCTGATATCACCGATGAACTGGCGTTGCCCCATCAACTCGTGGCGCAACGTGTCGAGTTGCTAATTGAGCTTGGGTTGGTTGTTAAAAAGCCTGATCCTGATGACGGTCGCAGAAAAGTTCTGAAGCTAACTAAAAAGGGCAAACAGGAAGTTGTTCTGTTACGGCGATGTCTGGCGGATGCTGTGCGTGCATTCAACATTCTGTTTGATGAAATTGGCATTGACTTGAACAAGGTTGCCCGCCTCGCAACGCAGGCCTTTATGAACAAGCCTTTGAGCGAGCGTGTTAATCAAGCCAGTGCTGAGGAAGTCAAAACAGCATCAGTCAGGAAAACAAAGTTGGGGAATGCATGATCAATTTTTTAAAAATAACCAGCCTGGTCGTATTTCCACTCTCGATAATAAGTTGTGCTTCATACACTCCAATAGCGCTCGACGAAGAGCGCTTTACAAAAGCAGAAATAACCGCAGACTTCGATGCGTTTATTGAGTTTGTAAAAACAACCCACCCGGATCTTGGGTATTCTACTGACGTGTCTGTTTTAGATACTGCTAGTTCCGGAATACGTGCGGATTTACAAGATGACGTCACTCTCCGTGAGGCGTGGATGTCAATGGCGCTGGTTAATCCTGTATTTGGAGATGCGCATACTGGCTTACGTCGTCCGGTAGAAGCGTTGGCGGCATACGAAGCGGAGGGGGGTGTTCTTTTTCCGGCGCCAGTCGTTTTTGATGGCGACGGTCTCCTGCGTATCGCTCCATCTGCATCCCAAAGCCTTGGTTTTGTCGCTGGTGACGAAATAGTTTCAATCAACGGCGAATTGTCGACAGACATTATCGCCACACTCATGCCGCGTATGCGCGGGGAATCCGAGGCGTTTCGCAAACTCATATTGGAGCTTTATTTCCCGCAATATTTCTGGATTGCCTATGGTGGTTTTGAGGACTACGCGGTGCGCGTAAGGCGTGACGGGCGTATCAAAGTCGTCCAACCCAAACTTCGAGCGAGTGGTGAGCATAGCGACAGTGAGGAAATGTTCAGCTATGAAACACTTGATGCTGAAACCGGATATTTGAATGTCAAAACTTTTAATATCGATTACAAAGACCGGTTTGCTGAATTCATTTCGGACGCTTTTGCAGAAATTCAGAACGCTGGCGTGAAAAACCTTATCATTGATTTGCGTGAAAATGGCGGCGGGGCGCATGATGTCAGCGATCTGCTGATGGATTATCTTACAGCGGATGCTTATTCGCCAATTTCTCGTGTAACGGCCCGCATTACCGAAGAAAATGTCAATCGCATTCCAGGCGCCAAACTTGGTGACGTTGTCACCGTTCCGTTTCAATTGCCGGTGACGCCGGAAAAAGACAAACCTTTGCGCTTTACGGGTAACGTGTACGCTTTAGTTGGAGCGCTCACTTATTCGCAGGCGATTGCCTTTGCAACGACGCTTCAGGATTTCGACATTGCCGTTATCGCAGGGGAAGAAACTGAAGGCCCGGCGAACCAAACAGGCCAGGTTCAACAACGCGCGCTGCCAAACACTGGTCTTGAAGCGCTGGCGCCAATTTATATCTTTACGCGCGCGAACGGCGATACGTCCCGTCGCGGCGTCATTCCGGACATCGCAATTGAAAACGATCCACTGGATCCAATGCACAGCGTTCGCACATTGCTGACATATCTGGAGCAGCGAAATTAACAGGGTATCATTCCGGTCGAACATTTGTGCGGATCAACAAGCCATCGTCGTCTGATTCCGGTATTGATCCGCGCGGGGATAACGGCGTGCCGTCGGTTATGCCAAGCGCATTTATAAGACCATTGGCCGGGATGAGCCGGATGGCGCCTGCGCCATCAGCGCCTGTCAACCCGAGGGCAATCGCGCCGTTTCGGTAAAGCGCGCCAAGATTTGCGCTGGCAACGCCCATGACGTCTGCACTGTTGACAGCTTCGATTTCGAAGGCTTCGCCAATAGAGACGGCGCCAAGAGGCGCGCCATCATCCCGGTTGAAAGCGTGTATTGCGCCATTACCTTTGTCGAGCAAAATCACCTGTCCGCTTACAGATGATGTTTCATCGGTCATGACCTCTGACAAAAGCACCGCGAGATCGCCAGGTTGTTCTGCAGCTGTGCTCGCAAATAACGCCCCTTGTCCATCCGCGCCGATACGATGCACGGCGCCGTTTTCGCGCGCAATGAAGACCGCGCCGTCTTCGCCATCGATGGCGCAGGAGATAATGTCGTCGGGTGCAGTTTCGCTGACGCTTGCCTTGGCGGTGAGCGTCGCATTTTCCAGCCTGAACGCGTAGCGGGTGAGTTCGCCTTTTTGCAGGACGACCAGCGTCGGACCTTCGGCGTTACCGGCGCGCCCGAAACAAAACCCGCGCACGGCGCCGCGAATGGGAATATCGCCCGTCACTGGTTTGAAGCTGCGCACGGCGTTATCAATCTCGTGGATTTTCATTGCGCCAGCATCGGCGTCGAAATAGGCGAGCAGCCCACGCGCCTGCGGTCCGAAGCCGATATAGCTGATCGCCGCACCCTCAGCGTTAACGCCCGGAATGCGCGAGACCTCATTGCCATCCTCGATATTGAAACTCGTAACGCCGTCGTCACCGGCGATGATCATCAGGCTGTTGAAAGCGACATTCGGGTGGGTCCAGAAAGCGACCCCCGTCGCCGGCGCGCCGAGGCCCGTAAGCTGATCGGCCGCCGCCACTGCAATCGGCTGAACCGGGCCGGCTTCATCGGCGGAAGAGGTGTCGGTGTCCTGTCCGCAGGCGGCGAGCAAAAGAAGGGCTGAAAGGGCGAGGGCGGCGAAACGCATGAGCTACTCCGAAGCTATCAGTTGCGCTCCTTGTCTTGCGCCGGGCGCGGCCCGTCAAGGATGGCATAAATAAAGCTATTGGAAGGTGGTAATTTTATACCACATAAATATCATGCTGTTTTCAAAGTGTTTATTGGGAAACTGTTGACGCCTTTGTGCTGATCGGGTACCTGCCGCGCTCATATCGCCGGTGGTGACCGTTCTGCGCGTCCCACCGGCTTCGACATTCAGGATTTACGCAATGAAAACCTACTCCATGAAACCGGCGGAAGTAGACAAGAAATGGGTCATTATCGACGCCGAGGGCCTGGTTGTCGGCCGTGTCGCGTCGATTATCGCCACGCGCCTGCGCGGCAAGCACCTTCCAGCCTACACGCCAAATGTTGACTGCGGCGATCACGTGGTTGTCGTCAATGCCGAAAAGGTCGTCTTCACGGGCAAAAAGCTCACCGACAAGAAATTCTACTGGCACACCGGCTATCCAGGCGGGATCAAGGAACGCACCATGGACAAGATCCTTGGCGGCGCTCACCCGGAACGCGTGCTCATGAAAGCTGTCGAGCGCATGATGCCGAAAGACTCGCCGCTTGCCCGCAAGCAGATGACAAACCTCAAGATTTATGCTGGCGCTGAGCATCCCCATGAAGCGCAGCAGCCTCAGGCGCTCGACGTGGCGGCCATGAACCCCAAGAACAAAAGGGAAGACTAACCCATGAGCACGACCTCACTGGAAGATATCAAAGACGTCGTCGCTGAAGGCGGCGCCGTTGAACCTGCAGTCGAAGAAACCGCACTGCCAGAGCCGAAAATCGACGCGCAAGGGCGCGCCTACGCCACGGGCAAACGCAAAACGGCTGTCGCGCGCGTCTGGATCAAGCCCGGCGCGGGGCGGATTATCGTCAACAAAAAAGACCATGCGGACTATTTCGGTCGCGCGGTTTTGCAAATGATTATCAAACAACCCCTGGTTGCTGCTGACCGCAAGGACCAATATGACGTCTATTGTACGGTGACCGGCTCCGGACCTTCGGGGCAGGCGGGCGCCGTGCGTCACGGTATCGCCAAGGCGCTTACCTTTTTTGAGCCGACCTTGCGTACGACATTGAAAAAAGGCGGGTTTTTGACTCGTGACAGCCGCGTTGTGGAACGCAAGAAATACGGCCGCAAAAAAGCCCGTCGTTCGTTCCAGTTCTCGAAGCGCTAATTGCGTCGGGGGCGGTTCTGTCCACTTGTTAATGATTGGGCCGCGCTTGTGTCCAATCGTTAATTTGAAGTTTTGTAGCGAAAAGACGACATTCTGACCGTCCCACACACAAGTTTCAAAAGCGCCGCCCTCTTAGTTTCACTAGGGTGGCGTTTTTTATTGGGTGAATTCAGTTAGGTCGTGCGCGATCGATAATCGCCGCTGCATCAATGTCTGCGGTGATCGCGCCATAAGCTAAAGACCGATTGTCCGCATCAAGGCGACCGCTAGAGAAACCATCAACGACATAATCGGGCGCAGTGCGCATCAGCGCTGCGGCCTGCAACGCCAGCGCCATGTCTTCGGCGAATACGCGCGCCGTCGCCTCGTTCAACGCACCCGGTTTGAACCAGTCGTCAAGCTTCACGATATGCCGGTCGAGATGAGTATTATTTCCGTGAGCGGAGCGAATTTCAGCGCGCACCGCTTCCAGGCTATCCGGCTCGCGTGCAATCGCGCGCAGGATATCCAGCGCGATGACATTGCCGGAGCCTTCCCAGATCGCGTTTAATGGCGACTGACGATATAGGCGCGGCATCGGTCCTTCTTCAACGAAGCCGGCGCCGCCATGACATTCCAGCGCTTCATAGACGACGCCTGGCTGGCGCTTGCAAACCCAGTATTTCGCAATCGGCGTCGCGAGGCGCATGAATGCGGCTTCGCTTTCATTCGTCTGCGCATCATCGAAAGCGCGGGCGATGCGAAAAGCGAGGGCCGTCGCCGCCTCACTCTCAATCGCAAGGTCGGCAAGCACCATCGCCATTGCCGGCTGGTCGATGAGTTTTTTCTGAAACGCCGTGCGATGGCTTGCGTGCCAAAGCGCCTGGGCGATACTGGCCCGCATGCCGCCGGCGGAACCGACGATGCAGTCAAGGCGCGTATGCTGCACCATGTCGATGATGGTGCGAACACCGCGGCCTTCCTCGCCGACGCGGCGCGCATAGGCGCCATGATATTCAATCTCCGACGACGCGTTTGAGCGGTCGCCGAGCTTGTCTTTCAAGCGCATGATATGGAAGGCGTTGCGCATTCCGTCCGGGCGCCAGCGCGGGACAAGGAAGCAGGTGACGCCTGCGTTCGTGCGCGCCAGCGTTAAAAACGCATCGCACATCGGTGCGGAGCAGAACCATTTATGCCCGGTCAGTTCGTATTCATCGCCGCCGATAGGCGTCGCGATCGTCGTATTGGCGCGGATGTCGGAGCCGCCCTGTTTTTCCGTCATCGCCATGCCCATGGTCGCCGCCTTTTTGTCAGCTGCGGGGACAAAGCGCGGATCGTAAGCGGCGGTGGTGACGCGCGGCGCCCATTCTTTTGCGACTTCTGGCGCGCTGCGCAGCGCCGGCACAACGGCGTAGGTCATCGACATCGGGCAACACACGCCGCCGTCGGCCTGGCCCATGAGATAGAGGAGCGCCGCGTGCAAAACATGACCTGATTGCTTTGCGTTCCAGGCGCCGGCGGCGACACCGCTCGACAAGCCGAGTTCCATCAGCTGATGATAGGCGGGATGAAACTCCACTTCATCGAGACGGTGGCCGTAACGATCAAAGCTTTTCAGAGTCGGCGGATTCTTATTAGCCAGGCGCGCCCATTCAATCGTTTCCGCTGAACCGCAGCGCTTGCCGAAAGCCGACAGATGATCCCGATGCGCAGCGCCATTATTTTTTGAAACAGCGTCCTTCAGAGCGTCGTCTGTATCGAACAGGCCGATATTCTCAAAAGGCGGCGGCTGATTCGCAACCTCATGGGTGGCGAGATCGGCGCGGGGACGCAAATGAGCCATAAAAATGCTCCTTTTCTGAGGTCATATTATAAGACAAACGGGCGTGGGTTGTTAGCGCGCGATGCAGTGGTGGAAGAGGATGGCGCAGGGTTTCTTGGTATAAGATTTATCATCGCCGGATTTATCCCGGCGATCTATTCAAGTGAGCGCCGCTTGAGATTCTGGATGCCCGGGACAAGCCCGGACATAACAACTTCAAGCGATGCGAATTGCCATGTAACCTCTGATGCGAGAGGGATTAGAATATGACTGAAAAAGAACTCGACAGTTTCGTCCGCGACGCCCTTGCCGCCGGCAAGTCGAGAATGGAAATCAGCGAGACTTTGGAGGCCGCCGGCTGGGCCCCGGATCAGGTCAAAGAAGCGCTTGGCGGTTATGCTGACATTGACTTTCCCGTGCCTGTGCCGCGTCCGCGTCGCTATGGTTCGGCGCGCGAGGCGTTTCTTTACATCGTCTATTTCGCACTGCTTGGCGTTGTCGCCGGATATGTGGGCGCGCTTTCGTTCGGTTTTGTCGAACTCGCGTTCGAAGATGATTTGCGTGGGCGCGACTGGCGGTCGGGCGCTTCCAGTTTGCGCTGGGGCATCGCCAGCCTTGTTGTCGGTTTCCCGATCTTTCTCTATCTCGGCAATCGCTTGTCTGCGGCGCGCCAACGCCATCCTGAACGGCGAACCTCGCGGGTGCGCGCATGGCTTACCTATGTGACGCTAATTTTCGCCGCGGTGACGCTGATCGGTGATCTTGTTGCGGTGGTCTATCAGTTTCTCTCCGGTGAAATGGGCGCGCGTTTTCTCGCCAAGGCGGCGATTGTCGGCGTGATCTCCGGCGCGATCCTGTGGAATTATACGCGCGCGGCGGAGCGGGACGACGCTGGCGCCGACTGGCCCGGACGGATATTGGCGGGCGTTACAAGTCTCATCGTTGTTGCGCTGATTATCTGGGCGTTCACCGTCGTGCGCTCTCCACAGTCGGCGCGGGCGAATATCGCCGATGATGAACGCCTTCAGGATTTGCGGACGATCGTCAGACTTGTTGACTGCCATCGTACATATATCGGCGAAATCCCCAATGATCTGACGGGTATGGTTGCGCGTCTTGAGGAAGAGCGCGGCGGCCGGCCGGTTGCGCACGGCTGTGCGGAGGATTTGCCGGCTGATCCGCGTACTGGCGCGCCGTACGCCTATACTCCGCAAACAAATGACCGGTACCGGCTCTGTATTGCGTTTGAGCGCGGATGGCCGGAGGCAAACAGACGCCGCAATGGGCCGCCCACATCGATTCCAGTTGGCTATGGCGGCAGCCGTCTCGAACGTGCGTTCGATCTGCCTGAAGGGCCAGGCGAGGCGTGTTTTGATTTTACAGCTGTCGATTTCGAAGAAGACGAAACGGAAACGCAATAGCGCCGTCAGGGCGCCTTTTTCGGAAAACCGAAGCGCTCGACGATAACCTTGTCGACCATGCGCTTCGGCAACAGGCGCGGCAGAGTCCACATCAGGAATTTGTCGCGCAGGATGGCGTAGCGGGTTTTAGTTTCGCGTCCGTTCAGAATATTCAGCACCAGATCGCCAATCGCTTCCGGCGGCAGACCGCTGTCGCCAAGTTCCTTGTACTTCTCGCGCATGCCGACCAGCACATCATAATATTCTGTGCCGTGATATTGTTCCGCGTCAATATCGTCGGCCTTGTCCCAGATCGGCGTCTTGATGGCGCCGGGCCCCACGGAAACAACATCGATCCCGTGCATCAGTAATTCACGGCGCAACGCATCGGTAAACGCTTCCAGCGCATGTTTTGACATAGAGTAGGGACCCATGATCGGGGAGGCGAGTTTGCCGGCGACGGAGCTCATATTGACAATTCGGCCCGGCGTTCCGGTAAATTCCTTGTCCGCGCCGAGCATTGGAAGAAATGCCTGCGTGACGCGCAGCGCGCCAAAAAGGTTGACCTCCATCTGATGGCGCAAGTCGTCAACGGGTAAATAGCGCAAAGGGCCGGCGACAGCGATGCCTGCATTGTTGACGAGCCCGTTGAGCGTGCGCCCGTTTAGCGCGCCTCGAACCTCTTGTGCTGCGGTTTTGATCGCTTCGTCGTCAGTGACGTCAAACAACAAGGGCGTGAAGTTTTCGCCGAGCGCGGCGCGCGCCGCCTCTGCGTCTTTTTCCTTCCGCACGCTGCCAAAAACACGCCATCCGTCATTGACAAGAGATTGGGCGATGGCCCGCCCGATACCTGTCGAGACACCTGTAACAACCGCCGATTTATCGTTCGCCATCAGTCTTCTTTCCGCCCAAGCGCCCAGGGCAATGCATCCTCAATAAAAACTTCTTTACGCGGTGAAAACGCCGCTGGATTATCAAAGACCCCAATCATCAGATGGGTTTCGCCGGGCCATTGCTTTCCCGCATAGGTCAACGGAGTTCCGCATTGCGGACAAAACCCGCGTTTGACGCCTTGCGAACTGGCGTGGAAGGAAGGCGCCTTGGTCACCCAACGGACCTGATCATCTTGAAAGCCGACCCAGGTGGAAAACGCCGCGCCCGTCGCCTTACGACAGGACCGGCAATGGCAATTGCTGACGAATTTTGGCTCGCCCTTCGTTTCAAACCGAACGGCCCCGCATTGGCAGGCGCCCGAATATGTAGCGCCAGTAAAGTCACTCATTATTCGAAGCTCAGTTCTTTCATATATTGCGCATTCTTTTCCTGGGCGCGAATGGCGGCGGGGCGCGACATCAACCGGTCAACGTAATCGGTGTAAAGAGGTTTTTTTATCGAAAGCGCCGAACATCAGCGCGAAGTTAAGGGTTGAGCCAAAGACGACATCAGCCGTGCTGAACTTATCGCCAAGAAGATAAGGTCCGTTCTCAAGCGCCTTGTCCATTGTCCCGAGTACGTCATCGACGAGCCCGTGCCCGACCGAGGCGGGATTCTCGCGCACATTGCCTGAAAATTTGTCAAGCATCGCCGGTTCGATGCAGCCTGGAGCAAAAAATATCCAGCGGTAATAGGCGCCTCGTTGCGGATCATTCAGCGCCGGCGCCAGGCCTTTGTCCGCATACGCATCGGCCAGATAGGTGCAGATCGCCGCCGCTTCGGTGACAGTGACGCCGTCATGAACAAGCGCTGGAATTTTACCCATCGGATTGATCGCAAGATAATCTGACGCCTTCTGCTCTTGCTTGCGGATATTCACAAGCTTGAGGGTGCAGGGCGCGCCGAGTTCCTCATTCATCCAGTGTGTGGTCCCGCCGCGTGTTTGCGGACAGTGATAAAGGGTGGGTGCGCTGGTCATGGTCGCCTCCTTTTTTGGGTTAGGGCAGAACGCGCGCGTTCGTAAAGGCTGATAGCCGCAGCTGTCGCGACGTTAAGACTTTCCATGCTCTGGGCAATCGGAATCCGCACGAGCTGCGCGCATTTTTCCGCCACCAGCCGGCGCAGTCCTGCGCCTTCCGCGCCGAGCACCAGCGCAACCGGTTTTTGCGGGTCAAGCGATTGCAAGGGCGCTGTGGCTTCGCCGGCGAGCCCCGCCGTTTCATAGCCAAGATCCGCCAGCGTTTTCGAGCGTGCGAGCAATGTTGACCACCTTGATGCAAGGGATGGTTTCGATGGCGCCCGCCGCCGCCTTGGCGAGCGCCCCGGCGAGGGGCGGGGTGCGCCGGTCCTGAACGATGATCGCCCTGGCGCCGAACGCGGCCGCGGCGCGGAAGATCGCGCCGATATTTTGCGGGTCGGTGACCTGGTCGAGGACGAGAACGGGCGCGTCCGGCGCCGGGTTGGCGCAGACGTCTTTCAGGTTTGCCCGAGGCAATTCCTTGATTTCTGCGGCGAGGCCCTGATGGACTGCGCCTTCGGGAAGCAGCTGGTCAATCTCTTCGGGGCGCGCATCCGTAATGATTGTTTGCAGGGCTTTGGGGCCAGCGTTGGCGCTTAGCCATTCAACGGCGTTCTTGACGGCGAGGACACGCACAACCTCGCGCGCCGGATTATTCAGCGCCGCGGCGACCGCATGGCGGCCATAAAGCCACAGAGCGCCGGATGGCTCAGGCACGCGCCGGCCCCTCCTGCCGGGCTGACCTCCCGCCTTGTCGTTGCTGTGGGCGGCTTTTTTTCCGCCTTTACCGTGCTGGCCGGACGGGGCTTTTGCGGCGTCAGGGACGCTTCGATCTGGCCTGGCGCTTTTCGTGCTTTCTGGTGCTCATCTGATCGGCCTAGCCGGTTCTATTGTTGATGAAAACTATAAAGGCGCGGCGGCGGCGCTTCTGGCTGGTTGCGAAGCCTGCGCGACGCGGCTATAGACCCCGTTCTCCTGCGGAGCTGGTTAGGGCAAAGCTTGCTCGAACCCCGCATCCTCGTTGAATCAGCTTGCCAATTTGGCTGGCATGAAACAGCGCCTCGTGGAGGGGTGGGAGAGTGGTTAAATCCACCAGACTGTAAATCTGGCCGCTTAGCGTACGTTGGTTCGAATCCAACCCCCTCCACCATTTTCAAGATATTGATTATATTAAGAAATAAATAATAATGGCTGTGCCACGACTCAATGGAATACTCATTCTATTAGTTTTTGGTGCACTTTTTGGTACATATTTCAGAGTTTAAATATGGCGAAACGCACCTTTACGAGACCGGTGGCTTCGCAGCGCCGGACCATTTGACAAGACGCAGGAGTTTGTTGATCTCGCGTGCCCGAATCTCTGGATTCGTATTGGTAAGAGGAGAAAGACATTCTCTGTACTGATCGGTCCTTCGTCAGGGCGTCGTCGAGTTTCGATAGGGCGCTATCCGGATGTTTCTCTTGCAGAAGCTCGCAAAAAAGCAACTGAGTTGCTTGCTGATCCGCGTGCTTCTGGCGGTGGACGACCTCGTTCAGGCGGAAGGCTGCGCAAAGGCTCCGTAAAGGATCTCTTCGAGTTCGTCATTGCCGCGATGGAAGCTGAAGGCAAGAGCGCATCAGTTCCAGACTATCGGCTTTATCTGCTTGATGGGCAGGACGCAGCCGCAGCGGACTTCGGTCCGACGACCTTGGCGCACAATGTTACGCCAGAGATGGTGACTGATTAGTTGGCGAAGTTTCACGATCGCGGAAAGTCGACAAGACTGCCGCGCGCTATCCTTTCTGCAGCGTTCAACGCGGACGTTATCTTTCGACCCGGTCCGGAAAGATCACGTCATTCAGCAATCTTTATACGATCAACATGGCGTTTTTCGAGGCGCTGCATGTATTGGCGAGCACCATACGCAAGGCGACACCCGGTGATTCCAAAGCGAAATGGCAGGCCGTAAAGTCAGCAGCACAATGGGCTGAATCGCAAGTGATTTCGCTTGAATGGCGCCTTGTCGTCGAAATTGTTGAACAACACCCGCAAGTGATCAAACAAACCTGCCTGGGCATTGCTTCTGCTGCTTCAGCTGATCAAGCAAAAGGAGGAGGCGCGCGATGACCAATGATGAACGAGGGTGTAATTCGCGCCAAGGTGAGGGTGTGTCCTTTACACTCCGGTGGGTCACTTTTGCCATTGGCAGGGTGTCCTGGCGTTACCCGAATATAAAAACCAATATAAATACCTACCAAGCGGGAATACGCCGTACATTGGATCCAAGAGCATAGCTCTTTGATGATCTGAGGTATTTTCCTTCAAAAAAGAAAGATACGATGTGATGTCATCGAACCGCCAAAAGGGCTGTTCGATCGGCGACCCTGTGCACATGCGTGATGAAAGTACGGATCCTGTCGGCCGTCTGCTCAAGATCAGCGATGTCTGTTCTGAGATCGGGCTAAGCCGTGCAATGATCTATCGCCTAATCGCCAATGCGAAGAACCCGTTTCCGAAGCCGATTAAGATCGGAAATGCGTCTCGTTGGTCGCTGGTTGAAATCATCGAATGGAAGAAAAAAGCGCTCGCCGAGCGCGATTGATCGCCTGACCGGCTTTCCCTGAATTTTGTCGATTTTTCCGATTGCGTATCGGATATGGATAAGTACGTCCAAAGTCGGGTGAGAATTTTTGTGGTGAAGCGAACGCATAGGACGGCGGCGCAGCTATCGCGGGTCCTTCCACAAGATGTTTTACGCGGGTAATTCGATCCCCGTTGATTTTCCAGGTGCAGAAAATTGAAAACGGTTAAGGGTTAAGTCGACCGGTTAAGCCGCTTCGAAGGCCCCGACTGGCTGCGCTGGTGAGGCGCCCAATTTTGCACAGGAATGGCGTGCCATAAGCGATAGAAGTGCGAACTGGCGGCTGGCGCTAAGCTATTGATTTCGCAGACGCGCATTGTGTCTGTGGTTATTCATAATCAAGCAAACCCTGAATTTTTTGATTAGAGCTTGCCTATGCGGCGCTACGATGGGCCTTTGCGGCTGCATCAGCAAACCGCAACCGGGCGAGAAAACCTTCGTCTTCCTTGCTTTCAAGCTCAAGCATGCCGCCGTGAAGGGTGGCGAATTTCGACACGAGATAAAGGCCGAGACCTGCGCCCTCATGTTGCCGGTTCAGGGCGCCATCGGCCTGATAGAAAGCGTCTGTCAGTTTCGGCAAGTGTTCCGGACTGACGCCGCCGCCATTATCCCCAAATTCAAGAATTAGATCGTTTTCGTTTTGAGCGGCGCGGATAGAGATGCAGCCCTCATCGCCGGCATATTTGGTCGCATTCGATAACAGGTGACAAAAGATTTCGTTGAACACGCCGAGGTCGATATTGAACGCTGGCATGTCTTTTTGAATATCAATTTTAATGCGGCTGACATCTTGTTTTGTGCGGCTTTGAAATGTGTCCACACAGTGCTCGACAACTTCGCTTATAGCCATGGCGTCTTTGCAAAGTTCATAACTGTCTGCATCAAGCTTGGCGATATTGAGCATGTCGTTGACAAGGTTCAAAAGGCGCTTGCCGCTGACATAGATGTTTTCGGAGTACTCCTTATATTCCGGCACGCCGATTGGGCCGAAGGATTCCTTTTGCAGAATATCCGCGAAGCCGATAACGCCGTTCAGCGGGGTCCGAAGCTCATGGCTCATATTTGAAATGAGTTCGGATTTCATCTTGTCAGCCGCGATGGCGGCGTCTTTCGCCTCGCGTTCGGCCGCTTCGATCCGTTTGCGCGCAGAAATATCTCTCAGCGTGTAGACAAAAAGCTGCGAGCGCGTGGGGCTTTCTGGAGAGGCGGTTTTCGGGATGTCAGGCGAAGAACAACTCGCTACAATCTCCAGCACTAAATTGTCGTTGTTCTTTACGACAAATTCGCTGTGAATGGCTTGTCCGCTTTCATGTGGCTCATTTTGATGAGGCGTCGATAAATCAGCCAGGGGAAATAATGGAAACTTCTCCGCGTAATCAAGAATATTCGCACCAGGTTCCATAGCCGTCGCGCCTAGCAAGCGCTGCGCACGGTCGTTACAGAGTTTAATGACGCCAATGGCGTTGGCGACGATGACGCCGTCGGTGTTGTCGCGAACCACCAGGCCGGTCAGCGCCTGGTAGCGCGCTGTCGCCGCGCGCTGTTTTATCATCTGTCTGGCGTAGCGCCGGAGCCGGACCGCAGTGACGTAGACAATAGTGATCCCTTGCGCAGCGAGAATGGCGCCGGCGTCGAAGCTGATTGGCGTCAGGCGTTGTAAGAGGATCGGCGCGCCAATCAACACCCCGAATAAGGCAATGTGGCGTAGTGCGGCGGTTTTAAAGCGCCTATTGTTTCGCGGACGGCTAAGCCAGGCAATGACGGCGAAAGCCGCGAGCAACGGGATGCAAAAATGCAGCCTTTTCAATGCGCGCCCTTGTAGAAGGCTTTCATAACTCATCGCATGAAACATAACGCCGGGCGTGATGCCCCAAACCGGCGCGGCGAATTCGTCGCCAAGCTCCAGCGCGGTCGACCCGATGAGCACTTTTTTGCCCGCAACGGCTTCTTGCGGGAACTCACCCTTGAGGACGTCGGAAAACGACAGCCGTTGGATGCTTGCGGGGGCGACGCCGTAGTCAATATAAAATGTCTCCCGCCGCGCGCCGGGCGCGCCGGCGAGAACGGCGGCGACGGAACCGCGAAAGTCGTCATTGCGATCTTCAAAGCCCATCCAGCCTCGCCGAATTAGTCCGTTCTTTTCAGTAGTCAGATTAACGCTGGCGACCACAGCATCTTGAAGAAAAAAGGAGTTGGGCGGCGTCTGAATAACGTTGCTGTTTCGCTCAGAGCGGGAGGACTTTTGAGCGAATACTGGCAGGATGACTTCGCCGGGACGCCGAGACAACGCTTTTGCGAACGCTGCGTCGCCAGCCTCGTCGGATAGCGCAGAAAAGTCGACGTCGAAAGCGATCAGCGACGCGCCGGCGTCCTGCAGGTTTGTAATCGCAGTGGCGTATCTGTCACGCGGCCAGGGCCAGCGCGCCTCTTCCTGCAGGCTGTAGGGGTCGATCTCGACAACGACCAGCGTATCGCTTGGCGGCCGTTGCAACAGGCGAAACCGCATGTCCATTAAGGACATGTTCAGCGGCTCCAAAGCGCCTGACACCATCGCGAGGCAGACAATGGCGAACAGAGCGGCCTGAACGCCAAAAGCTTTCGCGGCGCTCAGAGAACGCCGCGAAAGCCGGTTAGTATTTTGGCTTTTTTTTGACCCCAAGATAAGGACCCCGACATTATTTGGATGGGCGGCGTCTCCACTTAGTTAGGATTGCCGCTATTGCCGTTCCCGTTGCCGTTCCCGTTCCCGTTTCCATTGCCGCCTGCGTTGGAGTTGCCGGGTCCGTTGCCATTGCCCAGACCGAGGGCGAGGCCGTTTCCGTTGCCGCCGGCGTTGCCGTTTCCATTGCCATTGCCAAGATCGAGGCCGAGACCACTACCGTTCCCGCCAGCATTGGCGTTGCCGTTTCCATTGCCATTACCCAGACCGAGGGCGAGGCCGTTTCCGTTGCCGCCGGCGTTGCCGTTTCCATTGCCATTACCCAGGCCGAGGCCGAGACCATTACCGTTTCCGCCGGCGTTGCCGTTACCCAGACCGAGCGCATTGCCATTGCCGTTGCCGCCTGCGTTGGCGTTGCCGGGTCCATTGCCATTGACCAGGCCATTGGCGACGCCGTTACCATTCCCGCCGGCGTTGCTGACTTCGGCGGCGCGGGCGGCCCCATTATTGTTGGTGCCTGTACGGCGCAATTCCGCGATTGAGTTTCCAAGCCCGCCGGTTGGCGTGGATGACATATCCCTGTTAAAGCGCGCTTGGGTCGCCGTGCTGGCGGACTTTTGCGCACCCTGGACGAGACCGTCGGTCAGCGTCGCAAAATCGAGCGGGTCTGCGCCAATCTCCGTCGGCACGACCAGTTCGTCGTTCGTCGGCGTGCGCTCGCCGCTATCATTGGCTGGCGCGCCCGCGCTCATCTGGATTGCGGATGGATTGTTCGTGAAAACCCGCGCCGTTAAACCGGCGGTCACCAGCTGGCGCGACGCGCCGTTTCGCGAAGACACCTCAACGGCGCCTTCCGCCACATGCACCGCATGGCTGTCGCCGCTTGCAGAGACTGTAAAGGTCGTGCCTTTCACCACAGCGGCGATGACAGGGGTTTCAACACGGAAATGCTGTTTCTCACGCTTGTCGACTTTAAAAAGCAGCGTGCCGAGATCCTGCAAGACCCGCGTCATGCCGGCTTCCTCGGCGGCGGGTAACGACATCCGGCTGCTGGGACCGACGATGATTGTCTGGTCGCCGCGCGCCAGAACCGCGCGACCGTTCATGCCCGTCGTCAGGATGGCGCCGGCGTCCAGCGTTCCCCCGGTTGAGACCAGTTGCATGCCGCCCATAGGCTGTGCGGTGCGAACCGCGCCTTCCATTTCAACAATTTGCCAGGCGCCGCTTTGAGCGTTCGCCTGCACTGTAATCATCATCAGCGAGCAGATAAACGCCGCCAGAAAATTAAATGAGCGTCCCATAATTCCGTCCTCACACTCTCATAGGTCGCGCAATCATGATTGATCGCGCTTTCCAGGACGTTACGAAGCTCACTATTGCAATTTAATTAAACTTTTCTTCGTCTAGGTTAATGATTCGTATACACGGCATTTCTGCGAGGGATGATCGGCTTAAAGGCTGCGTAACTTTAATAAAAAACTTGCTTTTGAAGGGTACGGCTGAACTGTCTTAGCGGGCCAAACCAGGGGGCGCCTTCAGCAACGCGACGTGCAGAGTTTTTCAAGCATAGGATTTTGGGGGTTTGTTGCTGGCGTTTCACTAATGTGGGCGCAGCCGCTTCATGCTGCGCAACAGTCCGGCAATGTCGAAGACAGACTGCCGACATCCGCCGACCCTGACAGCGCCGCCAATGATCAGGCGACTTTCTTTACGGACCGGCCCGAATTGCGCGACGGGGTTATCACGGCGGGGCCGCTTTCGCCAGATGGGCAAGCCGAACCAACCAACGCGCCGCCGCCATTGCGGGAAGGTCCCGCGAGCCTTTTCGTGCTCGCGGCGGTGGATATCTCCGGCGCCAGCGTTTTCGCGCCAGAAACTTTCGCGCCGCTCTATGACGACCTTCTCGCCCGGGCGATTTCTCTTAAGGACGTTGTTGCGCTAACCGATGCGATTACCGCGCGGTATCGCGATGAGGGCTACTTTCTCTCCCGCGCCGTGGCGCCGGCGCAAACCGCATCCACCGGCGTTCTGCATATCGACATCGTGGAAGGTTACATAGCGAAGCTCGACATTAAAGGCGAGGCGCCCAAAGCGATCCGGCGCCGTCTGGAAAAGCTCATTGAGGAACGCCCCTTGCGTCTTTCGTCATTCGAGCGGACGATGACGCTCATCAACGACATGCGCGGCGTTTCGGTAGCATCTTCTGAGCTTCAGCCTGACATCGACGACATGGCGGCGCATACGCTTGTTGTTGAAGTTAATGTCGACCGTTTTGAAGCCAGCCTTTATGCGGATAATCGCGGCGTAGAGAGCGCCGGCCCCGTGCAGACCTATACCCGGGTCGCCGCCAACTCGCTTTTGAAAACCGGCGATCAATTGAGCGCCGGTGTCTTTTTCATTCCGGATGATCCAGAAGAACTGCTGCTTGGCGAACTCAACTACCACGCGCCGATTGGACGAGCCGGAACCTATGCGACCGTGTCGGGGCTGTATTCAAAAGTCGATGCGGGCGCTTCGCTGGCGGCCTTCGACGTGGAGAGCGAGACGAAACAGGTCGCGTTCAACGTGACGCACCCGCTGATCCGTAAGCGGAAGACCTCCCTTTGGGCGAGCATCGGTTTTCAGGGCCGCGACATCGAGGAAATACAGCTCGGCGCGCCGCAGTTTAACGACAAGCTGCGCATCGGCTACGTCTCCGCGAATTTTCGCAAGGATCACCTGAATGGCGCGACGTCGTTCTTCGGCAGCGTCAGCAGGGGCTTTAACATGCTGGGCGCGTCCATGGGCGGTACGGCCCTGTCGCGCCCGGACGCAGACGGAGAGTTCACCCGCTTCAATACGGAAATCAGCCGCTATCAGAATATCGGCAAAACATTCGGGCTTTATGCGTCATTCGCCGGGCAGGCGTCGCTGGACCCGTTGCTGGCGTCGGAAGAGTTCGCGCTGGGCGGCGCCCGCTATGGTCGCGCCTATGATTATGGAGAGCTGACCGGCGATGACGGCGTCGCCACGCTGGTTGAGCTTCGATATGGCCGCGACCCGAAGCTTGGCGTTCTCGACTTTTATCAGATCTACGGGTTTTTTGACTACGGCGTCGTCTGGAATGACAACGCCGCGCCGGGCTTTGACTCACTATCGCTTTCCTCGGCGGGGGCGGGCTTGCGGCTGACCTTTCCCGGCTCGCTGAATGCGAATGTTGAAATCGCCCGCCCGCTGGACCGCACGCCGTTCACGCAAAATGACCGCGACTGGCGCGGCTTCTTTTCCGTCTCGAAGGCGTTTTAACGGCACGCCCCGGGTTTCGGTCATGGATTTCGGCCTCTCGCGCATCACCCTATATAGAGGGCGCAAATCACCCCGGAGCGCCGCCCCTTGAGAACCGATCTCGATCATCCGCCCGAACGCAGGCAGCGAGAGCTCGCCCGCGTCGTCGAGATCCTTCATGAGGAGTTCTAGGACAAGCAAAAGACCGCGACCTCGGCCAAGCGCAAACGCGGGCGGATTTTGAAGATCATCCTCTTCGGCAGCCACGCCCGCGGCGACTGGGTCGAGGACGCGAAAGGCGGCTATTTCTCCGATTACGATCTTCTCATCATCGTCAATAGCGAGAAACTCACCGACATGGCCGCTTACTGGCACGGCGCCGAAGATCGCCTGCTGCGCGACAAGAAACTCAAAACCACGCCGCAATTCATCGTCCACACCATGGACGACGTGAACGCCAAGCTGACCGAGGGGCAGTATTTCTTCTCCGACATTATTCGCGACGGCGTCATGCTCTATGAGCTGACCGAGCGCGCGCCGAACGGCAAGGCGAAATACAAATTGGGAAACCCCGTGCCGCCGGAGCCGAAACGCGCCCTCGAACTGGCGCAGGGGTATTTCAAGGAATGGAAAGAGGAGACGGAAGGGTTCTTGTCGGGTGCTCGATTTTACGTTGAGGAAAAGCGTCTCAAACACGCCGCGTTTTCACTCCATCAAGCGGCGGAAAGAGCATATACGTTGTTTTTCCTGACGCGCTCCCTCTACATGCCCAAGGAACACAACGTCTCGAAACTGCGCAGCCGCGCGGAAGACATGGACCCGCGCCTCCGCGACGCCTGGCCGCGCGGACAAAAACCCTACGACCGCTTCTTCGAACTCCTCCGCCGCGCCTATGTGGAGGCGCGCTACTCCGAACACTATGAGATAACCCCCGAAGCCCTCCAATAGCAGGACGAATGCATCACGAAATTGCTCGGCCTCATCGAAACCGCCTGCCGCGAGCATCTGGCGGAATTGGAGAAAGCCGCGAAGGGGTAGGGGTAGGCGCTTTGCGCGCAAAAGCAGACATATGAAACGAAACCACTTTTACCCGTCTACGCACAAGGAGAAGATATTATAAGGCAATCTGCTTTTTCGACACTTAGACGACTAGGGTAGCTTTTTCCGAGTTTGATGATTCACTGCGGCTTCGAGCGCTTGCATCGCTTCTTCGGGGCGCGCTTCCCAATAAGCCATTCCGAGATAAATCAGGCTTCTTATTGCTGATGATCGATTGGGCAGCCGATTGTCAAAGCGCCAGTTGTCGATCTCCTGAAGCTCAGAATCTGCGACCATGATCTGCAGCTTATCAACTCGTTTCTCGTGCGGTTTGCTCGTGTCGCTCATTCTATAATTTCCAATCGATGAGCAGCCAGACTCTGCGCTACGGCCGCTTTAATTCCGTCGAGCGTGTAAGGCTTGCCAATAACAACATCAGGTTCGCCTTCAAGGCCCTCAAGTACTTTTTCCGGAAACGCAGTTACAAATATAACAGGGCACTGATGAACCTGCCGGGTTTCTGCGACTACATCTATACCGGTTTTTTCATCCATGAGATTATAATCCGTCAAGATCAAGTCTGGCTTATTTCTTACAATGAGCTCAATTGCTTTGCTTGCTGTTGGGGCGACGCCGGCGACCGTCGCTCCAAGTTGCTCGACTATATAACGAAGGTCAGAGGCAATTATCGGCTCATCTTCAACGATGATCGTTTTGCCTTTCGCCTTGCTAGCGTGCATGACGCGACCGGTCACCACCATTTCCGTAACCGAATTTTCTGTGGGTTCCACTATTTCAAAGATTTCTTTTTCTGGAAGTTGCAATACATCGCTTAACAGCAAAGCTGTCTGGATATTGCTTGGAGGCGGCCCCGCACTGGCCAGTAATTTCATATTCGTAAAATTCGGAGCCGCGTCCTTCGTTTCATGCGCGAGAGCCCAGATTTTCAGCAAGCGCCGAAACGCGGCAACCCGTATTTCAGAGCCGCTCTCGTCTTCGCTATCTTTCTCCAAAACCACAGCGACGATTTCGTCGCCGAAAAGGCGGTCTGCTGTCAAAAGACGGCAAAATTGTCGTAATGACTGTTCGATCGTTAACACGAAGCAACCCTCATAAGCGAAAAGCGGGACACATCATAACACTTACGCCATTACAGCGTTCCAGCGGTGCGAAGAATACCGGTATTACTTTCAGATTGATAGCACGCCTGCGGCCAGTATCTAATTCTGGGTTAACAATTAAGAACCGCCGGAACGAGCTGTTTTCACGATATTCGCCAATATTTGCGTGCTGAATGGCTTTTGTATGATATCGACAGAAGGGAAAGTCTCTGCAAGCGGCGTGTCATCGCCATAACCCGTCGCGAAGGCGAAAGGCACTTTCTTTTTCTCAAGGGCGCGCGCGATCGATTCGCTGGATTCAGAGCCGAGATTAACGTCGAGCAGCGCAAATGACAACGTTACGTCGTCCGCTATTTCCAACGCTTTGGCGGCGCGTGACGCCACATAAACGTTCTCGGCGCCGAGGTCGTACAGCATTTTTTCCGCATCCAGCGCAATGATCACATTGTCCTCCACGAGCAGAACATTGCCTGAAAGCTTTTCATCGGGTTTGTGCGGCGGCTCTGTTTTTGCTCCATTGGGCGCAGGCGGCTTGCGAATTTCAGTGACATGCGTTTCGGGTATTAAAAATTCCGCGCGCAATCCATTTTTTTCATAATGGATCGATGCTTCTCCATCTAACTCAAATGGAATTGAACGCTCGATAATTGTAGAGCCGAAACCTCGCCGTTTGGGTTGTTCTGCGATTGGCGGGCCGTCAATTTCTCGCCAATTGATTTTGACCGCACCATCGTCGCCAACATCAAAAGTGATTTTCACTTTGCCTTTGCTGTCGCAAAGCGCGCCATATTTTGCAGAGTTGGTCATCAACTCATGAACAACAAGTGCTAGCGTCGAGAACGCGGTCGGGGTGAGCATGGCGTCGGGCCCGTCAATGAAAACCCGGCTCGCTTTCTCATTAAAATACGCTTCAGCTTCCGTAGTTATAAGAGCGTGTGCTGAACCGGGCCCCCAGTTTACGTTCGATATCTGATCGTGAGCCCGCGCAAGCGCATGGATCCGGCCGCCGACGACCTCGGTGAATTCAGCGACGCTTCCCGCTTCCGAATCCGCTTGCGACACAAGTCCGCGAATGAGAGTGAGGATATTTCTAACGCGGTGGTTCAACTCCGCGATGAGCAATTCCTGCCGCTCTTGGGCCTTTGCGTGTTCTTTCAGCGACTTATCAGTGATGCGGAGAATGACCTCCAGTAAGGTAACGCGTAAAGACTCTGCAGCTTGTAATTCCGCCTGGGACCATTCTTGACTGGTATGGCGAACAATTTCCTGCCAAGCGTCGAAGCTTTTTCGGGGCGTTAAGCGATCGCCATTTGGCCCCACGGAAACAGGCTTTTGCGGGTCGCCAGCCCAGTTTACGGAGCGCGCAATCTCTTTGCGGAACAACACAATGTAATCTCTGGGGCTACGGGAAACCGGCAATGCCAGCAGACCGGCGGCTTTTTCGGCGTAAGCCTCTGCTTCGGGGTCAATGGATTTAATGTTGCTCGTCGCGAATATCCGGCTTGCAGCAGACGTATTAAGAGTTTTGACGAGGGGCAAAAACTGTTCTTCGGTCGGGGTTTGACCAATGGCTTCAAACGCGCCCTCTATCCAGGCGATAGCGCCGTCATAGGGAATAATTGTCTCGATAGTCCGCGCAATGTTCTCAAAATTTTCAGATATTGAAACGCCGTCGGCAAGCTGCGCCATAAGGCGGTCATGGACCATTTGTCCTTGATCTCTGTGTTTGCGTTCAATTTCGTTTTCTTTCTGGTCAAGAATAAAAGCGAAAAGTTGGGCGAATAATTCCGCCGCACTGCGCATTTCAAAAGACAAGACCCGCGGCGTCTGATTATGGCAGGCGAACAGCCCCCATAGTTTGCCGCGCCGGAGAATAGAAATCGAAAGAGAGGCGCCGACACCCATATTGCGCAAATATTCAAGATGGATCGGCGATACGGCGCGGGTCGTGCTTAATGAGAGATCTAAAGGCTGACCGTCAGGACTTAAGGGGGGATGTATTTCAATACCCGGGTCATTCATGTCGCTAATGATGCGCAAAAGGTTGCGAGTATATAAAGCGCGCGCCTGTTTCGGGATATCGGAAGCCGGATATCGCAGCCCTTTAAAGCTTTCCAGCTCATGATTTTTGGTTTCTGCAATAACGGCGCCCGTGTCATCTTCAGCGAACTTATAAACCATGACTCGATCAAAGTGGATCAATGCGCTCAATTGGCGGGCGGCGATGTCGCATAACTCGTCAATAGATTCAGCCCTGCCAACTCGCTCCATCATTGGACGCACATATGATATGTAGTCCTGGCTCTGGCCGCCCGTATGGCGTTCGCACTCAATGATGATCGAGCGCCCTGAAAAATGGACGGCGACATCGAAAAGATCGGACGCCTGTGTCAGCTGCACGCCAAACATACGCTCGACGGAATCGGTCGACCCCAACATTTGCAGGCGCGAACGAATGCTGTGAATTGCATCCCGAACAAAGAAATCGGAAAGCGGCGAGCCTACGATATCTTCAACATCCAAGCCGCAGAACTCGGCGAAATTTGCAGATGCGTGATTGACGACCCAGTCCGACGAAACAGAAATGAGGGCCCCGAAGGACTGAATGCGGCCGAGGATGTGAATTGGTTCACGGTCGCAATTCGTCAAATCAACCGGCGCCGAACCCGGCACTGTATTTTCTTCAGACGTTTTCACAATTGGCGCTCTTTTCTGCGGCGTGATACGCCTCTTCGAAAACGCCGAAACACGTTTTCGCCGATTCGATAATCCGCTGCTGATCTGTCAGGGTAAAAAGCGTTGTGCGGAGATATTCCGCAAAGTACCGCCAGTAATCTTTCATTGCCGTGCTGGACAGAAATCTGCCCGCCAGCAATACGCAAGGGTCAGACGCCGTCGCCCATTTTTGCAAGAGCAGTTTGTTGCCGAAATGGCTCCCCGCAATGACATAGGTAAGCCCTAACGGGTGAAGGTCATCGTTTACCAGCGAGCTGGAGAACGGCTCTGTATTGAGGCGAAGCGCGTTCAAATCCGCCGTCACCAGGCTGAGCTGACTTGGCGGCGGATCGTAATGATGGTTGGAAAGAATGGGCTCCAGAACCGAAAGCGCGCCGGCCTGCATTCGCAGAAACGCTCCGAGACCATATCTGGCCGAAAGGTCAATCGGGCCCAGAAGCCGATCCACCCGATCGTGTGAAGATCGCGTCTCGTTACGAAGCCGATTTCGAAGGGTTGTCATGATGATTATCTTAGGCCCGAATAGTGTCATGCAGGCAAGAAAATAACGGCGCCCGGCAAATGCCTGCGCTACAATAAAACCGCCTGAGTAACCTTTTGATATATATAATCTTTCAACAGGGCCATAACATAGATTAAGGGGGGCGATGCAAAGCCATGAGAACGTACATTGATGGGAAAATAACCCGGACGGGCCTTTATTTCGACAGGTCCCATTTTTTGCCCGCAATCCGACGCCATGCCTTAGGGAGAGTATGTCCGGTTTGAGGATTAGCAGCGCCAAATCCGGGATTAAATCAGGCGCACAATCAGCAGCCGGTTTTGCGCAATCCAGTCATGAAAACCATCCGATGGCGACGGGCGCGGTCGGTTTGGCGATCGGCGCGATTATGGGGTCGCTTTTGCCGTTGAGCGAGAAGGAAAAATCGCAACTTCAGGGCGTGGCGGACAAGGTCGCCGAGAGTGGCGCAGAATTGGCAAGCCAGGCTGCGGGCCATATAGAAAGCGCTGCAGAACTCGCCGATCCTGAAAAGAGTTCGTCAGCTGCGACTTAAATTTTTTGCGCGAGATGGATCGAGCGTCGCGGCTTTTTTCTCGAGCTTGCGTTAGAGGGCGTAACCTTCAACAATCCAGCGGCGTGTTTGACGCGCATAAACGCGTTTTCCCCGATTTTTGAATGCGCGTAAAAACCGATGATGGATATTGGCGCCGCTTTGCGCCGCGTCATCAAACCAAGCTTTGTGGTGAGCCAGAACGAGCCTGCCGCCGGGCAACGCCCTTGCGACGTCAATCGCGAGCTGTTTCATTTGCCTTTCCGTCAGATAGTAGAGGAGTTCCGCGATAATAACCGCATCGTAGCGACGCGCGGGAAGACGGCCCGGTAGAATGATATGATGCGCTTTCGCGTGGCGGTATGATGCAAGCTTTTCTTTCGTCAGTTGAACGGCGGCGGGCGCGCCGTCGCAGGCGTCGAGGCGCACACACCGCGCCGCGAGCGCCCGACTATTGGCGCCTGCGCCGCTGCCGAGTTCGAGCATGCGTCCGTACGGACCGCGGCCTAACGCACAGAGAATTGCGTGTCGCTTGATCGCTTCATCACGCGAACTGAGCGTGCTCCAGGGATCGCTGTTGCGAACATATTTGCCGTCGAATTCTTCCAGCGTAGCGCACGCGTTCATTGTGGAATCTCGAAACATTCCTGAGGGCCGCAAAATCGGTTGACGTCCCGCCACGTCAGTGAAAACCCATCCGGATCATCAGTGATCAGCCCGTTCTGGGTGGCATAGGAAAGGATTGCCGCCCGCTTTCTGCGGCGCATTGGTTCCGGCAGGGAGAAATTGAACTTTGCGTGGCCGATATTCGCATCTTCGCTCGGCCATACAGTGTAGCAAATCACATTGGTCTTGTTGGAGTAGGCGTTGGCTGTGGCGAACGCGACGGCGCGGTGATCCGGATGATCGTCGCACGGCGATGGCCCGACCACGAGATCGGGCATCGGCGACATGCAGAGTTTGCGTGAAAGGCGTTCCGATTGTTCGGCTGTTAGCGAATCGAGAGCGCCGTCTGCATAATTCAGGAATCGAATTGACGTTGTGGGAACGCCGGCGGTGCTCATGGCGTGGATCGTCTCGGCTTTACGTGCAGTACGAAGTCGCGCTGGCGGCCAGCTATGGCTGTTTCGATGAGACGCAGCGCCGTCAGTGACAACAATGACGCGGATATCGGTTCCGCGCGCCTTTAGAATTGAAATCAGCCCGAACGCGCCGATGGTTTCGTCATCGGGGTGAGGCGCGATTATCAATGCGCGCCGTATTGGTTCGAGCGACGCAAAACTCATAGCTCTGGCGAAATGAGCCCTGCTGCGGCCGCAGCGCCGACGCGCTCGATTTGGGCGTCAGGACCGGGCTGACGGAGATAGACCATAAGATCGGCGATGGTCTGTTGGGCGGGGTGATTATCAAACAAGGCGCGCACGCCAATTGATTGCTGAACAATGGCAATGGCGTCTTCCGCATATTGCGCGACGCTGGCGCGCGCATTGGCGACGATCGCCAATTTCTCGTCGATGCCGGTTTTATCGAACAGCCGGTCCGCCGCGCGTTCCACGCAGCCCGCGGCTGCATCCGCGAGCCCGTAAAGTTCGGCAAGGCGACGGCTCTGTTGCGGATGGTTTGCGCGTTGCGCGCGCGCCAGATCCTTTTGCGTATGATCAAACAGCGCCGCGACGCTGCCGGCCTGAACCGCGACGAAACGCAAGGCGCCGGCGCTGAACCAGGGCTCGCGTTCATAATCGCCTGGCGCGCCGATAAAGCAATTGCGCGCAATTTCGGCGCCGCGCCAACGGACGATGTGGCTTTCGGAGCGTTGCATGCCGAGCACGCGCCACCAGTTAACATCGATGTCGGGGGGCGTCCTCTCCAAATCGATCAGAAGAAGTTGCGCCGGTTCGCCGTCTTCCGGCGTTGCGGTCACAAGGGCGTGCGAAAGGATACCGGCGCCGGAGGCGAACGCCTTGCCGCCGGCAAGGGCGCCGACGCAAATCGTCAACGGCTCATCAGGCAGATAAGCGTTCCAAACGCCGAAACAGGCGCCGTTTTGCGTCAGGCGCACAACGTCCGAGACCGTTTGGCGATCACCATACCGGTGAATAATCTGAAGGGCGTCGATGTGGCCTTCGAAAAGCCGCCCTAAAGCCAGGTCTTTTCTTCCCGCGGCGTAAAGGCGACGCAGCAGTGGCAGATAATCGTCGGTGTTTTTGGGATCGGAAAGGGAAAGTCCGTCTTGAAGAACGCCGATCCCTAAGCGCACGAAACGTATCGCAGGCATTGCCGCATCAAGGTCGCCAAGACGGCGGCGCCAATCAACAACATTGCGAGTTTCCGCGAGCGCGCCCATATCTACGCAGCCTTATGTTCATCGCATTGTTCAAGATGAGCAAGAATGGCTTCGGCTTCGGCAAGGGAAACGGTACGCGCAACTAATCCATCCACTGACAACCGTTCAACGAACGCATCGGCCGTTTTCGACAGCGCAAAAGCTTCCGCGATCCGCTGGGCTGAAACGCCAAGCAAGTCCGCCAGCCTCTGACGTTTGACGTCATTCGAAAAAGCGTGACGAGTCCTCGACTGCAACTGATATTTCGCTATAGCATCTGCCGGATGCTCCAGATGAATCTCATCGGCGTCTTCGGTGTGATTGCGCAAATCTTCCGCTAGTCCGGCTGGCGCCCGCCCTACACGCCGCGACGATGTGTAAACTTGAACACCTGGGTCGTGGCGAACTTTATGGCCCTCCAGAATTGCGCGGCGCACAAAATCCATATCTTCATGGGCGGGCAGGTCGTGTATGCCGCCAAGGGCAAGATAGGTTTCAACATTCATGCCGAGGCTTGCCCCGCCAATGGTCGGGTGCGACGGCGCCGGATCATGGGGGAGGTGATCAATCCGGCGACGCAATGCATGTAATCTCCTGAGATAGGCTTCGAGGCGCGCCCGAATCGGCAAGGCGTCAGCATCGTCGCGAAGAATGTGACCAGCGACCACATCGACATTTTCAAGGCTCTTAATCGATGCGGCAATCCAGTCCGGCGCCGGCGCTGAATCCGCGTCTGTGGATAATAGCGCCGCATTCGGTTTATATCCTATTGATTGGAGGCCCCTCTGCAATGCCAAACTCCGCGCGCGACCGGCGTTTGGAAGCGCCTTGCGATCAGTCTCGTGAATGATGACGTCGAAGGGCGCTTTTTCTGCGAGTCCATTGGCGATCCAAACGCCGCCATCTTCACATCCGTCAAACAGCAGGCACAAGGCGAATCGTTTCGTATAAAAAGTCTGAGTACGCATCGCAAAAAAAAGACGAGGCAGATACGCAGCCTCGTCTCTCACAGGAACGCATACAATCGCGTCCCACATCGGGTGTCGAGTGTTGGCGCCCGCAGCGCTCACGCCTTAGCCGCTAAATTTTTCGACCGCTCTGCAAGATCGGACATATACTCGTCGGACTCGTAAATATTCTCCACGGCTTCCTCGAGTTGATCGGAGAGGTCCGCGTAATCGAGCGCTCTGGCGTAGGCGGCGGCCGTTCCAAATCCGGTAATGCCGTAATGGCACATACGCTGATATTGTTCGATAATCGCGACGTCACGCACATCATTGTCTAGATCGTCCGCAAGCGCGTGTTTACGCGCTTCTTTGACAAGGCCCTCCATGCCTTTGCAATGTTCCTTGTCGGCTTCCGCGTCTATATCCTCCAGAAGCGTTTTCAGCATATCCGTATGTTGCTGAATGCCGTTCGTCGATTTCTCAAGTCGCTGAGTAAGAGTGTCGTCGCTTGCTGCGTCGGCCATGTCTTTCACAACATCTTTCATCTGATCATTGGCGGACCAAAGGTCTTTTAGCGTATGCGTAAACAGGTCTTTCAAATTTTTTGGCGTGGACATAAATTTTCTCCAGAAGATTTTGAGCTGCGAAGGCGCGGGCCGGGCTGAATTGTGTTTAACGCAATATTAGACGGACCGTCCTCGCATGACCTTAAACTCAATTAAAGCGGGCTCTATCCATTGCCGATCAAACAATGTTGACCTTGGGTTCCCGCTTCCAAAAGCGCAGTTGAGGCAGTTTATCGACAAAGTCGGAGGCCGCGCTGGCGCTCTTCAGCTCCATGCACGCGTCATCAAGCGCATCGGCGACGCCTGCTGCTTCCAGTAGCGGCATGGCTTCAGGCGTATAGCCAATGTATTTGCAGTGCGCGAATGCGTCGGCGATGAAATCTCGCGTCGTCGCATCGCTTTTCAGTTTCTCAGCGCCGTCTTTCGACACAACCAGCGCGACAGCGTCATAAAGGACAGAGGGGCCGCCCCCGATTTTTTCATCCGCTTCCTGAGTTTTGTTATTTGTGAGCTCCGCGCCGGCGATATCAGGCGCGATCACCGCCAGGACGGCGTCATGGGACCTGACGGCTTTTTTCAAACCATTGAAAACTGTGTGTGCGCCGCCCTCGGTCAACAACACGCCCAGTTTGCGGCCCGCGAAAGTTTCGGGCGGATTTTTTTGCATGCTAAGCGCATCGGACGGCGGCAAATCGTCGATCGGTTTCTTCGCCGGCTTCATGGCCTTGGGGAGGTCCATGCCAAGCCCGGATGCTGTCTTTTTCGCGAGATCAGCGTCGATGTTCCGCAAATGAGCGAGCATCCGCGTTCGAATGGCGGCCTTTTCAACTTTGCTCAGTTCGAAGACGAGCGCGTCCTTGATATGCCGCTGTTCGACGTCAGTCTGGCTGATAAAAAACTGGCGCGCCTGGCTGTAGTGGTCTGCGAAGCTCTCCGGGCGAATGCGCCGTTTCTCGCCTTCCAAGATTTCGCTGTAACTCTTGAAACCATCATCCGGATTTTCGCGCGGTCCGCCGTCTTCCGTTCCCCAACTGTTAGGCTCGTAATTAGCGCGCCCGACAGGATTCTTCATCGCCATGTGCCCATCCTGCTGAAAATGACGCACGGGACATTTCGGCTGATTGATGGGAATGTGCGTGAAGTTCGGCCCGCCCAGGCGTTTTAATTGCGTATCGAGATATGAGAAGTTCCGTCCCTGTAACAGAGGATCGTTGGTGAAATCGATGCCGGGAACAATGTTCTGCGTGCAGAACGCGACCTGCTCTGTTTCCGCAAAGAAGTTGTCGACGACACGATCGAGGACCATGCGGCCGACAATGCGAACAGGAACTTCCTCTTCCGGTATCAGTTTTGTCGCATCGAGAACGTCGAACTCGAATTTATCTGCGAATTTCTCATCAAAGAGCTGAACGCCAAGCTCCCATTCGGGGTGATCGCCCATTTCGATCGCGTTCCAGAGGTCGCGTCGATGGAAATCCGGATCGGCGCCGTTAATTTTCACCGCCTCATTCCACGCCACCGACTGCATTCCCTGCTTTGGCTTCCAGTGGAACTTGACGAATGTCGATTTGCCCCTGGCGTTGACCAGTCGGAAAGTGTGAACGCCGAAACCTTCCATGAACCGCAAGGAGCGGGGGATTGTCCGGTCGGACATGATCCACATCACCATGTGCATCGCTTCCGGCGACAAGGATATGAAATCCCAGAAATTGTCATGGGCTGTCTGCGCCTGCGGGAAACCGCGGTCAGGCTCTGATTTCGCCGCGTGAATAAGGTCGGGAAATTTGATTGCGTCCTGAATGAAGAACACAGGGATATTGTTGCCAACGAGATCCCAATTGCCTTCTTTGGTATAGAGTTTAACGGCAAAACCACGAACATCACGCGCCAAATCCGGCGACCCTTTGTTGCCAGCGACGGTTGAAAACCGTGCAAATACGGGCGTTTTCTCGCCCTCTTCCGTCAGAATTTTCGCGCGCGTTACGTCTTCCAGGCTGTCGGTCAGTTCAAAATATCCATGGGCGCCATAACCGCGCGCATGAACAACGCGCTCGGGAATGCGTTCATGGTCGAAGTGAAACATTTTCTCGCGAAAATGCAGGTCTTCTGTCAACATCGGTCCGCGGGAACCGGCTTTCAGATGGTTCTGGTCATCCGATACCGGCACGCCCTGTTCGGTGGTCAGCGTCTCATACCCGTCCTCCGTCGTCTGGCGGGTGGCGCCTCCTTTATCCAGCGGAAGGCGGAGGTCGACGGCCGATGATTTGGACGATTTTTTCTTTTTAGCCATGGAAGGATCCTTTCGCTGGCGAGCTCGCCTAAGCGTAGCGAGGCACAAAACATTATTGCGGAGAAGCAACCTTAGAGAACACAGTAAATCTGTCGTCGTTCCCCGATTATTCTTAGTAGTCAGATCAATTGTAATGCGCGCCCAGTGAGACCCAGTCCTTAATATACTTAAAAGACAGCCGCGACGTGTCGCGCGATTTGGAGTTCAGCGTCTTCCGCATGCATTGAATGGGCGGCAATGTAGTTGCGTTACAAGCGATGGGGGATCTTCATGTCCTCCTGACGCGCTGAGTTTTTAACGCCAGGACACAGGATGAACCTGCTATCATTCTTGTCGATCACTATCGGCCTCATATTGTTGCTTGCAATTCTGGCCGATATTTTCGTCACTGTTTTTGTCATTGGCGGCGGCGCGGGTCCTCAAAGCGGCTGGGTTGCTGACCGCGCGTGGCGGTTGGCGCTAAGGGTTCACAATCCCGCAAGCAAACTATCGCACTCAATCATGCGCGGCGTAGGCCCGGCGATTTTGCTGCTCGCACTCCTTCTTTGGGTGCTGGAACTGACGCTTTGCTGGTCGCTGATCTTCGTATCGGAAGCTTTTATCGCCCCGTCCGGCGGCGTTAATTTTGGCGACCGCGTGATGTTTGCTGCGCAGACTATTATTGGCCGGGGCGGCAACCGACCGCCACTCGAGACTGTTGATGGCGTCTGGGAGTTCGCGCACTCAATTGCGGGACTCACCGGCGTGATGATTGTATCTCTCGGCCTTGCCTATGTGTTACCTATTCTCGGCGCAGTAGCGCACAAACGCTCGATCGCTGCGCAAATACATACGCTGGGCGCCAATGTCGACGAAATGCGAAAGCTGGCGAGAGAAGGCCTCGATGAAACGTTTAATCTGCATCTGATTGCGCTGACGCCCGCCGTCGCGTTATCTGCAGAACGCCATCGGTCCTATCCGGTGTTGCATTACTTTCACTCCAGCCAACCGCACGCTTCACTCGCGCCAGCCGTCGCCAAAATTGCGCTGCTAATGAACGAGGACATGCCCAACCATAATCCTGCGGCCGTAACGCCCTTAGGCCGGTCGTTGCAAGACCTACTCGGCGCACTGGAAAATATGGGGCTCGGAAAATTCGCCGAAGACAAATGCAATATGAAATCCGATGCCGTTTCGGAAGTGGGTATTGAGCCGCTTGAGAAGGATCAGCGTCCAATACCGACGCTCGACTGGTTCCGGGCCTATGTTCAATTCGATGGCTGGAATTGGGAGGAAGTCGCTTCCGGTGACAGCGCAAACGATCCTCAGCTGCCTGCGAAATGACGACCATTGCATCGTTATCTCATATCACCGTCAATAACTTACCGCATGGATAGTCTCGTATTTTGCAACTTTTATTTTTCTGAAGTGTTTCGTCTTTACATTAAATGAAAGGATTTATTCCATGGACCAACATGCAAATGTAGATGCGCTGAATGACGTCATCAAAACTATGATTGATAGCTGCAAGGGCTATGAGAAAGCTTGTGAACTTGCAGATGACAGCCATGTGCTGCAATCTCAGTTCCAACAGCGAGCATCGGAACGGCGCCAACTCATTACTGAAATGCAACAGAAAGTAAGATCGCTCGGCGCCGACCCGACCGACGATGGCGGGACCATGGGAGCGGTACATCGCGGCTTCACAGATTTTACGAGTATGTTCCGCGATGATGAAAAAGCGGCTTTGAGCGCTGTAGACGATGGAGAAGATCATCTCATTGAAGAAATCGAGAGCAAATTGGAGCGTGAAGAACTGACGCCTGATGTTCGTGATTTACTGCAACGCGCACACGCCTCGGCGAAGAAAGGCGAACGGTTCGCGGACCGCATGGACGACTAATGCTATCGAGGCCACGCACTATTGCTAAAATTCCCGCCGCTGTAGTTCTTTGCGGCGGTGGGAAAACGATTCGGTGCTGTCCATATCAGGCTGATGGCACATTTTCTCATAGATGCGGATGTACTCCGTCGCCATCCGGTCGGCGGTAAACCGTTCGTCAAAATCTTTACGCACAAGCGATCGATCGAGCGTTCCGCATCGCTCAACGCAGCGCGCGGCATCGGCGACTGACGAAACAAGATAACCATTTACGCCGTGCTTAATAATTTCCGGCGCGCTGCCATTGCGCCAGGCTATAACCGGCGTACCGCAAGCAAACGCTTCGATCATGACCAGTCCGAAGGGTTCAGGCCAGTCAATCGGAAATAAAAATGCTCTTGCATTCCCCAGAAATTCCTGCTTCTCGGCATCGCCCAGCGGGCCAACATACTCGATCTGATCGTCCAGTTCCGGCTCAATCACTTCCGCAAAGTAAGTGGGATTGCCCCCATCAATATTGCCAGCGATTTTGAGCGGCGTGTTTGAGCGGCGCGCAATGGCGATCGCCCGACCGACGCCTTTTTGGTCCGTCAACCGTCCGAGAAACGCCAGATAACCGCCGCCTCCCATTTTTTTGTATAGATCGGGATCAATACCATGATGTACGACATCTTGCAGCGCCGCGCCTTGATAGTCGGCAGCCTG
>CBDDKD010000009.1:0-21545 GCA_965230025.1 Hyphococcus sp. | reverse complement strand
ATATGTATTGAAACACACGGCACAGAACAGATTCTGGCAAGAAGCACTATTTCGACAGATACATCGGCAACGAAGAGCGCCGGTCGGTCTCGCCCATCCACTGCGCAATTTTCGTCATAGTTTTTCGCACTTCATCGACACCAACAGGCGCACAGTGCAAAACCTCCGGCGGATCGCTTTGATGTAAATCGCCGCTACGGCAAGGCGCGCCGATCATGTCGGGCAGTTCGATATAGTTGACGTTAGAAGTTTCGTAACGTGAATTTATCTACGGCGGCGGAGAATACGGTAACCTGCTGATCGCCCATTTTTGAGATAATTGCTTCGCATCGCTGAATATGCCCTCGTCCTTGGTGGTGAACAAAAAAACCGATGGGCTGACGCGGCATATCCGTAAACTTTATTTTTGTTTGCGTTGTTGGAAGCGTACTCATGATCCGCAGTTGCGCATTTAAAATAGGTGAAGCTCACGCTCGGATTGCTAGCCATTGCAATGACGATGTTATATACTGGAAACCAAACCTATGATCCCTCTCTCTGAAATTGATATGCGCTGACGAGGAGTACCGTATGTCCGACAGTGACAGCTGCCTGGTCGCCAAACTCGGTCACTATATTCAGTTGGCCGACAATGATCGTGAACTACTCGCAGAATTGGAGAAAAAAACCAAAGAATTCAACGCCGGCGAGCACATCCGCCGAGGCGGAGATTCGTTTTCAGACATTTATGTTGTCAAAAGCGGGTGGCTCTATTCTTTCACAATCATGCCTGACGGCCGCCGTCAGGTCCTGCAAGTCTACTTCCCAGGCGACATTGTGGGCATGTATGACGTACCGTTTGAGGCTGCAACCCATGATCTGGAGAGCGCGAACGAGGCTTGCCTATGTCCGTTCCCGAAATCCGGATTGGAGCCGATATTCAAAACGTCGCCATCTTTAACCGCTTTGCTTTTCAGCATCGCTATGGTCGATCAGGCCGCGCAACTGGATCTTCGCCGGACGATGGGGCGCATGAACGCGCGCGATCGGGTCGCCCACTTCCTTCTGGCCACAAAGGCGCGATTGAAAATTACGAATCCGGATATGGGCGATGAGTTCGATTTCCAGTTAACTCAAACAGATATCGGCGACGCCATCGGGCTAACGAATGTTTCGGTCAGCAAGGCGCTCACCGAACTCGAACAGGCTGGCGCTGCGCGATGGGGGCGACGGCGGCTGCATATCCTGGACGAAGAGAAGTTGAATAAATTTTGCGGATTTACGAACCGGTATGAGAAGATTGACGTCAGCTGGTTTCCGAACGCCGACGCTTCCTCTTGACGACCAGAAATTTTTGTTCATATTTTGTTCTATCTTAAAGCTGGTTAAAGCGGAGCTGTTTCAGAGCGTCGATTATCGCCTGGGCGCAACCGGGATCTGGTCGAGATGGCCGCAAAAACGACGATTGAAAAGCTTCAAATTCTTGCCGACGCTGCGAAATATGACGCGTCATGTGCGTCTTCAGGTTCCGCTCGTCGAAATTCTCTGAAATCCGGAGGTGTCGGCTCCACTGAGGGAATGGGCATTTGTCACGCTTATGCGCCGGACGGTCGTTGTATCTCGCTATTGAAAATTTTGCTTACGAACTTCTGTATCTTCGATTGTCGCTATTGCGTAAATCGCGTGTCGAGCAATGTCGAGCGGGGCGCGGTTCACATGCGATGAAGTCGTCGCCTTGACGCTGAATTTCTACAAGCGAAATTATATTGAGGGGCTGTTTCTTTCATCGGGGATCATTCAATCGCCGGATTATACAATGGAGCAGCTGCTACGCGTCGTTCGCTCCCTGCGCCTCGATTATAAATTTCAAGGATACATCCATCTGAAAACTATTCCGGAGGCCGATCCCTTGCTCGTGGAAGAGGCGGGCAGGCTAGCCGATCGTTTATCAATCAATATCGAACTGCCCAAAGACAATTCCATTACGACGCTCGCTCCCGAAAAATCCGGCGCGCGAATTCGCAAAGCCATGGCCGGGATCAAGCTGAAGATCGACGAGGCAAGACCGTCGAAAAAAGACGTTCGACGAAGTCTTTCAAAGCCACCGCGTTTTTCGCCGGCCGGGCATTCAACGCAGATGATCATTGGCGCCGACGCTTCTACTGACGCTGATATTCTCGGCGCCAGTACAGCGCTGTACGCCTCATATGGACTGCGCCGGGTATATTATTCCGCTTACAGCCCAATTCAGGACGCCTCTAAAGATTTGCCGCCTGTCCAGCCTCCGCTTCTTCGCGAGCACCGTCTTTATCAAGCGGACTGGCTGCTGCGGTTTTATGGCTTTGAGCGAGAGGAAATCGTCGCAACAGACGAAGGCGACATGCTTGATCTCGACATAGATCCCAAACTGGCCTGGGCGCTCCGCCACCGCGGCCTTTTCCCACTGGATATAAACCGCGCAGACAAGAAGCAGTTATTGCGCGTACCCGGACTTGGCGCGAAAGGCGTTCAGCGAATTTTGTCTGCGCGCCGATATGCGGCCTTGCGTTTTTCAGACCTTGCTCGTTTAACACAATCTGTCGAAAAAATTCGACCGTTTATTACTGCTGTAGATTGGACGCCGGGGTCTATGCTCGACGCCGCGACGTTGCGAGCACGCTTTGCGCCGCCGCCGAAACAGTTGTCTCTGCCCGTATGATTGAGGCTGCGCTAACGTCAGAAAGCGATTTCGACGAGTGGAGATGCGCCGCCCGCGAATTTATTTTACGAGGTATTCAGCCCGATAATATTGTATGGCGGCCACCATCAGATCTCAGTCAGTCGCTGTTTACGGAAGAGAGCGCAGAGCGCCAACGGGTGGCGCAACGATCATTGTCCGTACCATCTTCATTTGTTTCCATTGCGCGTCTTGTGGTCGCGCACAACAGTTCGGAGCGATTCGATGTTCTCTACCGGACGCTATGGCGCCTCCAATGCAATTCGGCGCTTATCAAGAACCGAGCCGATGCAGACATATTCTGGCTTGAGAATGCGGCGAAAGCAGTAAGACGCGACTTGCACAAGATGAAAGCCTTCGTTCGCTTCCGAAAAGTGGATGGGTTGACAGGTAGAGAAACTTTCGTCGCCTGGTTTGAACCGGATCACTGGATTGTTGAGCTTGTCTCGCCATTTTTCCAGCGGCGCTTTGCCGGCATGAATTGGACAATCCTGACGCCGCGGCGAAGCGTACAGTGGGACGGCGCCGATTTAACATATGGTCCCGGCGCAACGCGAGACCAGGCGCCTGCAGAAGACGCAGTCGAAGAACAATGGAAGACCTATTTTTCCAGTATCTTTAATCCCGCCCGTGTAAAAGTTGCGGCGATGACGGCGGAAATGCCGAAAAAATACTGGAAAAACCTCCCCGAAGCTACGCTTATCCCTGGCCTTATTGCCGATTCGCGCAACCGAGTGGAGGAAATGCGCGAGGGCGCTGTGACGCCAGCAAACATTCGGACAACGCGCATTCAGTCAAAAGTATCGCCGACGTCCCCAAATTTAATGCATACAATAGATGCATTGAACGAGGCGCTTACCGGGTGCGCGAGTTGCGGATTGTGCGAACATGCTACTCAGGTCGTGCCGGGAGAGGGGCTGGCGACGGCGCCGTTGGTTATTGTTGGCGAGCAGCCGGGCGACCTAGAAGATTTGGAAGGGCGTCCCCTTTCTCGGCCCCGCCGGTCAATTGCTCAATCGGGCGTTATCGGAGGCGGGCATCGATCGCGAGAATGCTTACCTCACCAACGCTGTAAAGCACTTCAAATTCAAACCGCGTGGAAAGCGCCGATTGCATCAACGGCCAAATGCTGGCGAAATTCAGAAATGCAATGTCTGGTTCCGACGCGAATTGGCCCTCATACGTCCGCGGCTTATACTTGCGCTGGGCGCGACCGCGGTCCATGCAGTGCGGGAGCAGGCGACTGCGTTGAAAGATGTGAGGGGCGAACTGTTCCAGTCTACCGAAGGGATCCCTGCAATCGCGACTTGGCATCCAGCCGCCATTCTTAGAGCGCAGCCTGGCACGGAGAAAGAGACCGCTAATAAAATGTTCTTAGATGATCTATCGTCGGTGAGGGAGCTACTTGCAGCGCCGACATCACCTGTTCGCTAACGTCATAAAACTACAGTTTGGCGTTACCGTTTGCAATAATTGCTGGGCGGCGCTCAATTCTGATACGCGGCGGATTTGAGAATTTACCAATACCACCTCAAACTCTATCCGAATTTGACCGCACCGGCGATTTTACTCTCTATACCAATAGGGTTCACGCTCTTCCCGTAAATCATAAGGAGTAGAATATACAACTCACGCAAACTGTAATCCATTTTATTGGTTTTCTTTCAAAAAACGATCCCGCGTGACCCAACAGCTGTATTGCTGTGATCCAGATTGTTATTCAAGGCTTCGGGATTTTGGTGCACTCTGCTTTGCGCTGCGGGGAGATGCGCATGGACAACAGTTTACATGTTAGGCAGCGTAATGTATTGATTTTGTTGAATTTGTTGGCATGGGTAGATTGCAGTAGACAGGGTTATTCAGACTGTAAATCTGGCCGCTTAGCGTATGTTGGTTCGAATCCAACCCCCTCCACCATTTTTTCTGGTTATCTTAATTACTTGCTTTCTTGAGCGGCGATGACGCCAATGTTTGTTGCGTTGTCGTCAAATTGTAATCGGCGACGCGTATGCAAGGTTTGTATGTTGTGTCGCGAAGGTATTCGATAGTTTTTTCCTATTCTGTAAGGCCTTACATGAACAAGAATGGCGAAAATACTGGGGTGTAGCTGTTTTCGGTTTTTGAAGGAGACAGAACAACTCTCCCGATCGACTTGTACCCGGGAAGGAAGCGCGCATATGCGCGAGGAGCAATCGTGGCTCCGGTATTTTCCGGGCGCCATGCGCCAAAGGGTCGGGAAATGTTATGTTAATGCACTACGGGCGTAATTAACGAAAAAACTGGATTAAATGATTAACCTAAGCGTTTGGGTCGCCGCTGCCGCTGATGGGAGCGATGGCGGAATGCTGATGACATCTGCGATGTAAGTCGTCGCATAAAACGTAAACGCTGCGTAACTGGTAAGAAATGACGTTGAGATGAATGGTGAGAGTTCCACAGACTTCAAGGTTTCGAAAATTGTTTCTCTATTTTTTGAGATTCTCGGGCCGGAAAAGGACTTTTATGTCCTCGCCATGATTTATGGCGTGGGGATCAGCCTGTTGTCTCTCGCCACGCCGATTTCGGTGCAGATGTTGATCAACACGGTCGCTAATACCGCAATGGCGGCGCCGCTCATTGTGCTTTCCGTCACGCTCTTCATATTGCTCATGACATCAGGGCTTCTTAATGCCTTGCGCGTGCATCTGATGGAGATCTTCGGGCGGCGATTTTATGCGCGCTTTGTCACCGAGATCGCCCTGCGCGCAATTTACGCTCGCAATCCGTTCTTTGACGATCATGGCCGCGGACCGCTTTTCAACCGGTATTTTGATATCATCATCGTTCAAAAAATGATGCCCGCACTTTTAGTCGGCGGCTTCACGCTTTTGCTACAAGCTGGCGTCGGCTTCATTCTGGTGTCGTTCTACCATCCCCTTTTTCTAGCGTTTAACACGGTCATTATTTTGATGCTGTGGGCGGTGTGGCTTATCTGGGGCAAGAGCGCGATCAGGGCCTCGCTGGATCTGTCTCACAAAAAACACCTGTCCGCCGCCTGGCTTGAAGGCCTTGCTTCGTCGAACGGGTTTTTCAAGACAGACCGCCATATCGCCCACGCGCTTAACCAAACGGATGAAGTGACCGGCGATTACATTGATCAGCATCGCAAACAATTCCGGTTGTATTTTGCGCAAATGATCAGCTTCTTTGTCATTTATGCAGGCGCGAGCGCGGTGCTGCTCGGACTTGGCGGCTGGCTGGTCATTCAGGGACAGCTATCGCTTGGCCAATTGGTTGCGGCGGAGCTTGTTCTGTCTGCTGTCTTCTTTGGGATTTCACAGTTGGGCGCCTACATGGTCTATTTCTACGATCTTTGCGCGGCAGTGGAAGAGCTGTCGCTTTTTCTGGACGTGGAGCTGGAAGATCCCAAGGGCGATAAAGTCATAGACTGGCCGGATTCAAGTCTGGCCTTCGTCGATGTTCGCGGCGGCGCGCGCAACGCATATGCGAGATTTGATTTCAGAATTGAGAGTGGCGCATCCATTTTGGCGGTGGCTTCCAGCCATGGCGTACAGCGATTGATGACCAATCTCCTGAAACGTCATGATGAACCAAGCGGCGGATATATTGCGCTTGGCGGTGTGGACATTCTTGAAACTTCGACAACCGCCTTGCACCGTGAAATCGTTTTACTCGACCGTCCGACGATTATCGAAATGACAATAAGGGATTATCTTGAGCTTAGCGGTGACCGTGTCGCGCCGTCCAAAATGCTTGAGGTTTTGAAAGTCGTCGGGCTGGAACCGGTGATCGCCCGTTTTGAAAAAGGACTTGATACGAAGCTTTCCGTTACGGGCTGGCCGTTCTCCATTACGGAAACCATGCTGTTAAAGCTGGCGGCCGCGATCCTGGCTGAGCCAAGGATTTTGATCCTCAACCAACTCTATGATCTCGTCTCTGAAGAGATGTTGTTCCGGGCGTTGAGATATTTGCAAGAGGACAAATCAAAAACTGTAATCTACTTCTCGCGTCGCAAGCGTGACATGGGATGCGATTCATTTTTGTATATTGGCGCAGATCATCAGAAGATGTTTTCCAAATACCCTGCTTTTCAGGAATATGCCGACCATGCAGCGAATGCCGGAGCTTCCGGTCAACCGCTGTCACTTGAGACGCCGTCAATTTCTTTGGTAAGCGAGACCTGATGTGCCCCAACGTTATTTAGCGCTTCACAAAGAAAAGTTCAAAACGCTTGGATCTATCCGCACCCCGCGTTTGGTGACGGTGGTTGGATGGATGCTGGGCATCAGCGCTATCGCAGCGATTGCTTTTCTGCTTTTTACCCCTTGGGTGCAGACAACCGCCGGCAACGGTTCGGTAACCGCACTCAATCCAAATGATCGCCTGCAGGAAATCAATGCGCTGGTGTCCGGCCGCATTGAGGAATGGTATGTGCGCGATGGCAGCGCTGTGAAAGCCGGTGACCCGATTGTCAAGATCGTCGATAACGATCCACAGCTTCTTGATCGTCTGCGCGCTGAACGCGCTCAGGTCATCGCAAGGCGGGAAGCAGCTGAATCGGCCTTGCGCACGGCGAATATTGATTTGCGACGGATGAAAGGGCTCTATGACAAGGGCCTCGCCGCACGCCGGGAATGGGAACAGGCGCAGATTCGCGTAGAAGATTTGCGTGGTCGGGTGGCGGAGGTCGCCGAAGCGCTTAACCGGATCGAAGTTAGTCTGTCTCGGCAGTCAGTGCAGATTGTTAGAGCGCCGCGCGATGGCGTGATCCTGCGTGTGAATGCCGGCGATGCAGCGACATTTATCAACGCCGGTCAGGTTGTTGCGACATTTGTGCCTGACACGGCGGCGCGCGCAGTGGAGATATTCATTGACGGACGCGATGTGGCGCTGGTGCGTCCAGGCGCAAAAGTGCGAATTCAATTCGAAGGCTGGCCGGCAGTGCAATTTAGCGGATGGCCATCGGTGGCGATTGGGTTGTTTGCGGGGGAGGTTGTGGCAATCGATCCGTCTGCCGATGCGACCGGGCGCTTTCGTGTCCTGATTGTTGAGGACAAGACGTATGATTATCCTTGGCCGGATGAACGCTTTATCCGCTTTGGCGCAACAGCCCGCGGATGGATACTGCTCGATACGGTATCAGTGGGCTATGAGTTGTGGCGGCAGTTGAACAACTTCCCGCCGACCTTTCCCGACGGACAAGCGCCAGCATCGCTCTCTTCGAGCGAAGGAGGGGCGTAATGCGCCTGCTGGCGGGGATCACGGCGGCATTATCGATGCTAGCGATTGGCGCGCACGCGCAGCCTGCGCCAGCCTCAGCGCCATTGCGCGCGGAGGACGTGCTTGCGTCATCCGCTGACCATTTCCCGGCTATTCTTGAAAGTCTCGCGAACCGACGCGCTGCGGCTGGCGGAGTTTTGGAGGCTGACGGCGCTTTCGATCTTGTCTTTGATGCTGAATACGAAGACCGCGTCAGTGGCGTCTGGACAGGCGGTTATTTGAATACGGGCGTCAGGCAGAACTTGCGTCCGCTCGGCGCCAGCGTCTTTGGCGGCTATCGCGTGTCCGAAGGCGAATTCCCGATTTATGAGAACGAATATTTCACCAACAACGCCGGCGAGTTTAAAGTCGGCGCCCTGTTTTCATTATTGCGCGACCGTGAAATCGATCAGCGCCGTTTTCGAACGACCGACGCTCGCCTGGCTTTTCAGCAAGCGGACCTTGAGGTGTTGCTGACAAAAGTGGGCGTACAGCATAAGGCCCTTTCAGCATATTGGCGGTGGGTCTGGGCGGGACTTCAGCTGACGGTTTACGAAGAGCTTTTAAAGATCGCCGAAGAGCGTCAGGCCGGCCTTGAAGAACAGGTTCGGGTCGGCGCCCGCGCGCGCATTTTTCTGACGGAAAACCTGCAAAATATCTGGCGACGGCAAAGGCTTGTCACGGAGGCGCGCCGTGACTTTCTGTCCGCTGCAAACGCTCTGTCTTTTTACTATCGCAACGCAGTGGGAGAGCCGGTTGTTCCCGTTGAGGCGCAACTGCCGCCAATTGGCATTCTGCAGAATATTGAAGATATTGCGCGGACCAATGGCGAAGACATTCCGGCGTTGCTTGATCGCCGGCCTGAGCTTGCGATTTTAAAAACAGGTCTCGAGCGCGCCCGCCAACGTGTGGCGCTAGGCCGAAATGATCTGCAGCCGCGCCTCGATTTGTCTGCGGAGGTGTCGAGAGACGTTGGCTCGGTTGCGGAAGGCGGGAGCACGTTTGATTCTACCGATACGATCGTGGGCCTGCGGTTCTCCGTACCTTTGCAGCGACGGGAAGCAAAAGGACGTTTGCGTCGCGCCGAAGCCGAGTTGGAAGCGATCAAACAACGCCGGCGCCAGTTGGAAGATCAAATTGAAATCGATCTCCGCAATATCTTTATCACGCTGAATGTCGCCGAACAGCTTGTGCGGATCGCAGGGCAGGAAGTTGATCAGGCGGAGACGATGCAAACCGCCGAGCAGGAACGGTTCGCCAGCGGCGCCAGTGATTTCTTTCTGGTCAATGTTCGTGAGGAAACGGCAGCCGATGCGCGTATCCGGTTTTATCTTGCGGCGCTGGAAACCAGGATTGCACGCGCAAACTACGACGCCGCGTCATTAAATCTCGAGCGGCTGGGTCTTGATGAGGACCACGCAAACCTGGATTATTAAGCGCGCGTTCAACAATGCTTGTGGATAGTCAGGCGACTGCGCGGGCGAGCGCGCATTGCGACCAGATTTCCGATAACGCCGACACCAGATGCTCAATGTCCGTATCCGTATGCACCGGCGATGGCGTTATGCGCAGGCGTTCCGTTCCCTTTGGCACCGTCGGATAGTTGATGGGCTGAACGTAAATACCGTGGTTCGTCATCAGCCAGTCGCTGATCCATTTGCATTTGACCGGATCGCCGACCATGACCGGTACAATATGGCTCGGATTGTCGAGGGTCGGAATGCCAATTGCACCTAGTTTCTGACGCACCTTGGCGACGCGGTCGCGCTGCGCGAGGCGTTCCGCATCGCTCGCTTTCAAGTGCTTGATGGATGCGAGCGCACCCGCTGCAACGGCGGGAGGAAGAGCCGTCGTGAAAATAAAACCAGAGGCGAAACTGCGGATAAAATCGCAGAGCGCCGTTGACGCCGTGATGTAGCCGCCAAAGACGCCAAAGGCTTTACCAAGCGTGCCCTCGATCACTGTCAGGCGGTCCATCAGACCTTCACGCTCGGCGATGCCGCCGCCCCGTGGGCCGTATAGACCGACAGCATGGACCTCATCGAGATAGGTCATCGCGTTATGACGCTCAGCAATGTCGCAAAATTCCGCGATTGGCGCGATGTCGCCATCCATGGAGTAAACGGATTCAAAGGCGATCAGTTTCGGCGCATCCGGGTCGTCTTGCAGAATCAGGCGCTCGAGATCTTCCGGGTCATTGTGTTTAAAGACGCGCTTTTGCGCTTTCGAATGACGAATACCTTCGATCATCGATGCGTGGTTCAGGCTATCTGAATAGACAATGCAGCCGGGAAGGCGTGCGGCCAGCGTGCCAAGCGCCGTCCAGTTCGAGACATAACCGGACGTAAACAACAGCGCAGATTGCTTATTGTGAAGATCGGCGAGTTCGCGTTCGAGCAACACATGGTAATGATTGGTGCCCGAAATATTGCGCGTGCCCCCGGCGCCGGCGCCGCATTCGTCGATCGCCTTTTGCATCGCCGCCGTTACATCGGGGTGTTGCCCCATGCCGAGATAGTCGTTCGAACACCAGACGGTGACTTCTTTAGGACCGATATCTCCATGGTTTGTGGCGCGGGGAAACGCGCCGGCGCGCCGCTCAATATCGGCGAAGGTCCGGTAGTTGCCCTCTTCGCGCAGCTTATCGAGTTGCTCGGCAAAAAACGTCTCGTAGTCCATTCCTGTCTCCACCCCACCGAAATCCTGTCCAAGGCTTTCTGGGTAACTGATCTGACGCCTGGCAATCTGATCGATATCAAGGATCGCTTCCCTTGGTCATATAATCATGATCGTCAGTGTCAAAAAGAATGCGCAAACAGCCTGTTTCTGATATTGATTCTTAACTACTGACCGAATGTCGCCTATATCCCTGTATCCAGCAATTTTAAGGGCTCTTACCCTGGGCGCATGCCGCATAACAGAGAAAATGTCCATGCGGCGATCCGCACCGGGCGCCAGATCGTTGACGGCGCGAATGGAAACGGCCAGTCAGTCTCCCGGCATCAGGTCGACATCCGTATGACGAAGGGAACGGTATGAAAATCGGAACCAGATCGAGCGCGATGGCGCTGGCGCAAACCAACGAAATCGTTGCGCAGCTGAAAGCTGCGGCGCCGGTCCTCGATCCGCAGATTGTTCGGTTCAAACCGCGGGGGGATGTTGACCAGACATCCAAACTCGACCGCCATGGCGGCAAGGGCGGCGCCTTTGTCGGCGAGATCAGGGCGGCGATGCGCAAAGGCGACCTTGATGCGGCGATGCATTCTCTGAAAGACGTGCCTGGCGACGAAGAAACGCCGGGCCTCGTTTTCGGGGCCTATCTTAAACGCGAAGCGATTGAGGATGCGCTGGTTCTTCATGGCGATTGCGCGCTTCGCGATCTGGAAAGCAGACAAGGCGAGGGGTTCAAGATCGGCACGAATTCCGTTCGCCGCGCTGCTTATCTGAAAAAACTTTATCCTGCCTGCGAGGTCATCCATTATCGCGGCGCGGCGGACACGCGCATGCGCAAGCTTGATGAACGGGCGATGCAGAAACTTCCCGATGGTGGCGAGGTCGGGCCCGCCGATGCGCTTGTGATGGCGAAAAGCGGGCTTCGCCGCGTGGGTCTCAGCGACCGCATTACAAAGGTTTTTTTACCGGACGAAATGTTGCCCGCGATTGGTCAGGGGATCGTCACGGTGGAGTGCGGTGAAACCGATTGGGAAACGCGGCGGATTTTGACGTTGATCGATGATGACGAAACCAGAACCTGCGCTCTCGCGGAGCGCGAAGCACTCTGGGTTCTCAATGGTCACTGCAACACCCCCATTGCGGGACATTCGCATGTCGATGGTGACAGATTATTGTTGAAGGCGGCGGTCTTAAGCCTTGATGGCGAAACCATCATTGACGTGTCGGCGGAAGGCGACGCCAGCCGTCCGCGTGAAATTGGCCGCGATGCAGGGCTGAAATTGCTGGCGAAGGGCGCGGGTGCGCTCATCGACGAAGCCGCCTGATCGCGATATTTGCGGCTTTTGTGAAACGGTCGGTGAAGGTCGTTCGGCCAGGGAAATTCCTATTTTCCCGCCTTGTGCTATACTCTTCGCGCAATGCACAATAATATAATAAAAACAAAAGTTTGTAAGCATTCTAGCGATCATTGCGCCGATCTGACAGGGCTGTTTAATGGACGCGACTGAAACAAAACTGACGGCGATAATGGAGCCCTGGGTCGGCAGGACCGGCGGGCTGATAACGGCGTTACGGTCCGCACAGGAGGCGTTTGGCTATCTGCCAACACAGACGGATGCGATTGCCGCCAATGTTTTCAACCTGACCCGGGCGGAAGTGAAAGGCGTCATCAGTTTTTATGCTGACTTTCATCGCGAACCCAGGGGCCGAACCGTGGTGCGCCTTTGTGCGGCGGAAGCGTGTCAGGCGTCTGGCGGACGCGCATTGCAGGCTGCGGTGGAAAAACGCTTTGCGCTGAAAGCAGGAGAAACCAGCGCGTCGCGTGATCTGACTTTGGAGCCGGTCTATTGCCTCGGGCTATGTTCCTGTGCGCCGGCGGCGATGGTTGGCGAACGTCTTATCGGGCGAGCGGACGCGGGGCGCATCGAGGCGGCCATAAAGCGAGAAAGCGAGGCGGCGGAATGACCGATGCCTCGCTCAAGCTGTTTCTGCCGCTCGATTCTGTTGCTGTCAGTCTTGGCGCGGATGACCTCGCGGAAGCATTGCTGTCAGAGGCGCGCAAACGCCGCATGAACCTGACCATCGTGAGGACTGGATCGCGCGGCATGCACTGGCTGGAGCCATTGCTGGAAGTTGAACGCGACGGTGTGCGGCACGGGTTTGGATCGGTTGAGGCTGTGGATGCGGCGTCGCTGTTAGATGCGCTCGTGAAAGACAAGGTTCATCCAAAAGCGCTCGGGCCGGTCGAGGAGATTCCGTTTTTCAAAGACCAGACGCGACTTATCTTCGCGCGTTGCGGCGTCATCGACCCCGTTAGCGCAGAAGAATACGAAGCCCATGGCGGTCTTGCGGGGCTCGACAAGGCGATTGCAACGCCAGCCGCAAAGATTTGCGAGGACGTTCTTGAGTCCGGTTTGCGCGGGCGCGGCGGCGCCGGGTTCCCGGCCGGAATCAAATGGAAAACAGTCGCGGGCGCTGAAGCGGACCGGAAATATATCGTCTGCAATGCGGACGAAGGCGACAGCGGCACCTTTGCGGATCGTATGATCATGGAGGGCGATCCGTTCCTGTTGATCGAAGGGATGATCATCGCCGGCCTCGCGGTTGGCGCCACCAAGGGGTATATTTATCTGCGCTCGGAATATCCGGTTGCGGCGTGCGTTCTTGAAGCTGCGATTGAGCGCGCTAAAGAAGCGGGCCTGCTTGGCGACAATGTGCGCGGGTCGGGCAAGGCGTTCAATCTCGAAGTTTTCATCGGCGCCGGCGCCTATATTTGCGGCGAGGAGACTTCGCTTCTGGAAAGCCTTGAGGGCAAGCGCGGTGAAGTGCGCGCCAAGCCGCCATTGCCGGCGCTGGAAGGTTTGTTCGGCAAGCCGACGCTTGTGCACAATGTCATTACGCTGTGTTCGGTTCCCATCATCATGGCGAAGGGCGCTGAGTTCTATCGCGATTACGGCATGGGCAAATCGACGGGCACGATGCCGTTCCAGATCGCCGGCAATGTGAAGCATGGCGGTCTTTATGAAACGGCGTTCGGCGTAACGCTCGGCGACCTTGTTGAAAAGATCGGCGGCGGGACGATGACCGGCCGACCGTTGCGTGCGGTGCAGATTGGCGGACCACTCGGCGCCTATCTGCCGCCCGAACTGTTCAACCTGCCGATGGATTATGAAACGATGCTCGCCAACGGCGCCGGCGTCGGGCATGGCGGCGTCGTTGTCTTTGACGACAGCGTCGATCTTATAGAACAGGCGCGATACGCTTTTGAATTCTGTGTTGAAGAGTCCTGCGGGAAGTGCACGCCGTGTCGCGTCGGGTCGGTGCGCGGCGTTGAAGTTGTCGACCGCATCAAGGCGAATATCGAGCGCGCTGGAAACCTTGAGCTGCTTGATGATCTTTGCGAGCTGATGGTCGATGGGTCGCTCTGCGCCATGGGCGGTATGATCCCGATCCCCGTACAAAGCGCGATGAAACACTTTCCTGAAGACTTTGGCGTAAAGTCGAAATTGGCGGCGGAATAGGAGGAGAATTGAAATGACCCTCTTGAAGGAAAAAGACTACGGCACGCCGAAACCGAAGACCGATAAGAAAGTCACTGTCGAAATCGACGGCTTTACGGTCGAGGTTGAAGAGGGCGCCAGCATCATGCGCGCCGCAGCGGAGATTGGCGTTTCCATTCCGAAGCTTTGTGCGACGGATATGGTCAAGTCTTTTGGTTCGTGCCGTTTGTGTTTGGTTGAGATTGAGGGGCGCAAAGGAACGCCTGCGTCCTGCACGACGCCGGTGGCGGAAGGCATGAAAATCCGCACTGAAACGGATCGGCTTGCAAAGCTCCGCCGCGGGGTGATGGAGCTTTATATCTCCGACCATCCGCTTGATTGCCTGACCTGTTCCGACAATGGCGATTGCGAATTGCAGGGACATGGCGGGCGTCGTGGGCTTGCGCGATGTGCGTTACGGTTACGATGGTGAAAACCATTTCGATGCGGTGAAAGATCAAAGCAATCCGTATTTCGAGTTCGACCCATCGAAATGCATTGTCTGTTCGCGATGCGTGCGCGCCTGCGACGAAGTGCAGGGGACCTTGGCGTTGACGATTGAGGGTCGGGGCTTTGAGTCGAAAGTCGCCGTCGGCGGCGCGGACTTTCTTGATTCCGAATGTGTTTCCTGCGGCGCTTGCGTACAGGCTTGTCCGACCGCGACGTTGCAGGAGAAATCCGTCGTCGAGCAAGGCGTGCCGAACAGAACGGTGCTGACAACCTGCGCTTATTGCGGTGTCGGATGCTCGTTCAAGGCGGAGCTGAAAGGCGACCAGGTCGTGCGCATGACGCCGCATAAGGACGGCAAGGCCAATCATGGGCATTCCTGCGTGAAAGGCAGGTTCGCCTGGGGCTATGCGACCCATAAGGATCGCATCACCAAACCAATGATCCGTGAAAAGATCACCGATCCCTGGCGTGAAGTCGGCTGGGGTGAAGCGATTGGCTTCGCTGCGTCACGGCTGAAAACAACGCAGAAAAAACACGGGCGTAAATCTATCGGCGCGATTTCTTCGTCACGGTGCACGATCGAAGAAGTCTGGGCGGTCGTCAAAATGACGCGCACCGCCTTTGGCAACAATAATATCGATACTTGCGCGCGTGTTTGCCATTCGCCGACCGGATATGGCTTGAAGCAAACTTTCGGCACCTCAGCCGGGACGCAGGACTTTGACAGTGTTGAAGAAGCGGACGTTATTCTGATCATCGGCGCCAATCCGACGGACGCCCATCCGGTCTTCGCTTCGCAAATGAAGCGGCGTTTGCGCGAAGGCGCAAAGCTGATCATCGCCGACCCGCGCGCCATTGACCTTGTGCGCACGCCTCATATCGAGGCGGCGCATCACCTACCGCTTTTGCCGGGAACCAATGTGGCGCTCATCAACGCCTTGGCGCATGTGGCGGTGACGGAGAATCTCATCGACGAGGCGTTCATAAAAGAGCGTTGCGATTTACCCTCCTTTAGGGAGTGGATGGATTTCGTCCGCGGTGACGAAAATTCACCCGAACAGGTGGCGGACATTTCCGGCGTGCCGGCTGATGCAATCAGGGCGGCGGCGCGGCTTTATGCGACCGGCGGCAATGCGGCGATCTATTACGGGCTGGGCGTCACCGAACACAGTCAGGGCTCGACCATGGTGATGGGCATGGCCAATCTCGCCATGGCGACCGGCAATATCGGGCGGCGCGGCGTTGGGGTTAATCCGCTCCGTGGGCAGAATAATGTACAAGGCTCCTGCGATATGGGCTCTTTCCCCCATGAGTTTTCCGGCTATCGCCCGGTAACCGACGACGAAACCAGAAAAGTTTTTGAAAATGCATGGGGGCGACCCCAGGATGCGGAGCCCGGCTATCGCATTCCCAACATGTTCGATGAAGCCTGCGGCGGTGGTTTCAAAGGGCTTTACGTACAGGGCGAAGACATCGCCCAATCGGACCCGAACACCCAGCATGTTGAGGCGGCTTTGAGCGCGCTTGATGTCTTGATTGTGCAGGATCTGTTCCTGAACGAAACCGCGCGCTTCGCCCATGTTTTCCTGCCCGGCACGTCTTTCCTTGAAAAAGACGGTTGTTTCATCAATGCGGAGCGCCGGATCAATCGCGTACGCCCCGCCATGCGCTCTGCGACCGGCAAGGAAGAATGGCGCGTGACGCAGGATCTCGCTAATGCGCTTGGGTACGCAGAGATGAACTATGACTCTGCGTCAGACATTATGGATGAGATCGCTGCATTGACGCCGACTTTTGCGGGCGTGTCACACAAAATGCTTGATGAAGGCGGCAGCGTTCAGTGGCCGTGTAATGACGCCGCGCCGGAGGGAACGCCGATCATGCATGTGGATGAGTTTGTGCGCGGCAAGGGGCAGTTTGTGGTCACCGAATATGTGCCGACGACGGAGAAAACCAACCGCAAGTTTCCGCTGATCCTGACGACCGGGCGTATCCTCACACAGTATAATGTTGGCGCTCAAACACGCCGCACGGATAATGTCGACTGGCACGATGAAGACGTGCTTGAAATCCACCCTTCAGACGCGGAAGCACGGGGCGTTCGCAACGGGCATTGGGTTTCGATCCGAAGCCGTAAGGGCGAGACCACCCTTCGCGCATTGATTTCGGAGCGCATGGCGCCGGGCGTTGTCTACACAACTTTTCATCACCCCGAGACGGGCGCCAATGTCGTGACCACGGAAAATTCCGACTGGGCGACGAGTTGCCCGGAATATAAAGTCACCGCTGTTGAGATCGCGCCCGCCAATCATCGCTCGAAATGGCAGGAAGAGTATCAGGCCGAAACACCTGAACTGCGCCGTATCTTGACGGATGGTGTTGTGGAGCCTGCGGAATAGCGTGACCGAATTTCGCAAGACCGGTTCGCCGCCGCCAACTGATCGTGAGATTACGGTCGTTGACGGAGACAATGCAAAGCAGTGGCGCGCGCCGGAGGAAACGCCCGTCGCTTTTGTTTATAACCGCCGTAACTATGCGGTGATGCTGGCGACGCCGCTGGATATCGAAGATTTTGCAATCGGATTTTCTCTGACAGAGCGGGTGGTCGACGCGGCGGAAGAAATTTCCGACGTTGAAATCCGTCAGTCCGATCGGGGTATTGAGCTTCATTTGACTATTGCGCCGGAACGTCTTGAACGTCTCGATGTCCGCCAGCAACGGCGCAATCTTGTGGGCCGGGCGGGGTGCGGCGTGTGCGGGCTTGAAAACGCCGATGTGTTTTTTGAAACCTTGCCGCGTGTCGCTGAAACCAAAATGACCGTGGCGCCAGCGGCCCTGGTTCGCGCCCGGTTTGCGCTGGCGGACCATCAGCCGATTAACGCAAGAACGCGGACGGTTCATGGGGCCGCATGGGCGAGGTTAGACGGCGAAATCATGCTTGTTCGCGAAGATGTCGGGCGACACAATGCGCTGGACAAACTGCTGGGCGCGCTCGCCAGAGATGGCGCCGATATGGGACAGGGCTTCGTGATGATGTCCAGTCGCTGCTCTTATGAAATTATCGAAAAGTCAGCGCGCCTGGGCGTGTGCGCCGTTGCATCGGTATCAGGCCCAACGGCCTTCGCTATCCGCAAGGCGCAAGAAGCAAACATCGCGCTTTATTGCGGCGATAATGACGGTTTTGTCGCAGTCCGCTGATCGGTTTTGATGGTTTTTGATCAATTGCCGCGCGAACAGCGCCCGTGATAGGATAGGCAATGACGTCAAATTCCCTTCGAGACAGCTTCGGTCGTGAGATCACTTATCTCCGTTTATCGGTGACGGACCGGTGCGATTTACGCTGCACTTATTGCATGGCGGAGGACATGACGTTCCTGCCCAAGCGTGACGTGTTGACGCTTGAAGAACTGGAGAGGCTCGCAGACGCATTTATTATGCGCGGTGTCAGAAAGATTCGCATTACGGGCGGTGAGCCGCTGGTGCGCCGCGATATCATGACCTTGATGACCAATCTCGGTCGGCGCCTTGAAACCGGAGAACTTGACGAACTGGTCCTGACGACAAACGCGACCCAGCTCGCGCGTTATGCTGAAACATTGGCGTCGATTGGCGTGAGGCGCATTAATGTCTCGCTCGATACGCTAAATGATGCGACTTTTGAAAAACTGACGCGGCGGCGCGCGCTTGCGAAGGTGCTTGAAGCCCTTGATGCGGCGCAACGCGCCGGGTTGAAAATCAAACTGAATACTGTTGCGTTGAAAGGCGCGAATGAAACTGAAATCCCGTCAATGATCGAATGGGCGCATGCGCGCGACATGGATCTGACGCTGATCGAAGTGATGCCTTTGGGCGAAATCGATCAGGACCGCACGGACCAGTATCTGCCGTTGAGCGCAGTGCGCGATGATCTGGACGAACGCTGGACGTTGCAGCCCCTCGAGATGAGAACCGGCGGGCCGGCCCGTTATGTTCGTGTCGCCGAGACCGGCGGCGTTCTGGGCTTTATCACGCCGCTCACCAATAATTTCTGCGACGGCTGCAACCGCGTGCGCGTCACCTGCACAGGCCAGATTTACATGTGCCTCGGTCATGGCGACAGCGTTGACTTGCGCGCTGCCTTGCGCGCGCCTGACGCCAATGCGGCGTTGGACGCGGCCCTTGATCGCGCGATGCTGAAAAAGCCTGAGCGCCACGCTTTCGACATATCCACACGCGGCGCTGCGCCGGCTGTCTCTCGCCATATGTCGGTGACCGGAGGATAGGATGGCGCGGCTTTTATTCTTCGGAAAGCTGGGCGATCTCGCCGGAGGCCGTTTGCATGAGCGGGCCCTGCCGGATGGCGTCGCGACGGTCGATCAGTTAATTGCGGCGATTACGGCTGAAGATGCGGCGCTTGGTGAAGCGCTTGCGGCCCCGTCGGTGCGGTTCATCGTCAATGAGAAGATGGCGGTCGCCGGCGGCGCCATCAGTGATAGTGATGAAATTGCGTTTCTGCCGCCGGTAAGCGGCGGATAGGGTGAAGCATGATCAGGATCAGCGATAAGGCATTTGATCCCGGTGCTGAGCTAACAGCATTCGAGCAAAATGCAGCGAACGCCGGTGCGGTCGTGAGCTTTCTTGGCAGAGTTCGCGGCAAGGCGGGCGAGGCTGATGTCAGCAGTCTTCATCTTGAGCACTATGCGGGCGTCACCGAGGCGTTGATTGCAGAATGCGAACGAGACGTGTTCGCACGCTGGAATGTCGATGACGTGTTGATCATTCATCGTATAGGAAACTTAAATCCGGGCGAACCGATCGTCTTCGTTTGCGTCAGTGCGGCCCATCGCCGCGAAGCGTTTGAGGCGGCGGACTTTTTGATGGACTATCTGAAAACGAAGGCCATGTTCTGGAAGAAGGAAGTTCGCAACAACGGTGAGGAATGGATCGAGCCGCGCGATGAAGATTATAAGGACGCCGCACGCTGGCGCGAGGATAAGTAAATCATGCATGGCATAAATGAGAGTTTAGAGTTCAAGCCGGTTCGGATCGCGGTTCTGACGGTATCTGATACGCGCACCCGCGAGACGGACACGTCCGGCGACGTTCTGGAAGGCCGCATCAAGAGCGCCGGTCATGAGATCGCCGGGCGTGAGATCGTGCGCGATGATCCGGAGCAGATTCAAAGCATCGTCTCCGGCTGGATCGACGATGCGGGCGTCGATGTCGTGATTACGACGGGAGGGACCGGCCTCACCGGGCGCGACATCACCCCGGAAGCGATAAAACCTCTTTTTGACAAGGAGATAGAGGGCTTTTCCGTTATCTTTCATCAGGTGAGTTTTCAAACTGTTGGCTTGTCGACATTGCAGTCGCGCGCGGTTGCCGGGCTCGCCAAAGACACTTTCATCTTCGCCTTGCCAGGCTCGAATGGCGCCGTGAAGGACGGTTGGGACAAGGTCATTTCCCACCAGCTCGATTCCCGGCACAAGCCCTGTAATCTTGTAGAGCTAATGCCCCGGCTGTTGGAAAAATAGGTGACCGACGAACTTACTCATTTCGACAAGGACGGTCGGGCGCGCATGGTCGATGTGACTGACAAAGCCGCGACCGCGCGCCGGGCTGTTGCGCGCGGCCGTGTCGTGTTCTCGCCTGAAAGTTACAAGACGGTTCGCCAGGGTGTGAAAAAAGGCGACGTCGCAAGTATCGCTGAACTCGCCGGCGTGATGGGCGCCAAGCGTACGGCGGATCTCATTCCCTTGTGTCATCCATTGCCGATGACAGGGCTGAATGTCTCTGTCGAGCCTGACGATACTGCGCATGCGTATATTGTGACCGCGGAAGTTAAAACGACCGGCAAAACAGGCGTGGAGATGGAAGCGTTGACTGCCGTGATGACCGCGTGCCTGACGATTTACGATATGGCGAAAGCGGTCGACAAATCGATGGTGATCGAAGACATCGCCCTGGTTGAAAAGTCCGGCGGCGCATCCGGGAATTTTCAGCGTCATGATTGAACAACTGTCATGATCAGCGTCGAGGAAGCAATCAATGCGATTCTTGAGGGCGCAAATGCATTGGGTCCGGAGAGTGTTCCGTTAGGCGCATGCGTCGGCCGTGTGGCGGCTGTGGATGTAACCGCTCGCATGACCCAGCCGCCTTTTGCGGCGTCCGCAATGGACGGATACGCAGTGCGGTTTGGCGATGCGGATGAAGATGCAACCTTGAAAGTTATCGGGGAAGCGCCGGCGGGCGCGCCTTTTGCGGGGGCGGTCGCTTCCGGGCAATGCGTGCGGATTTTTACCGGCGGCGTTGTCCCGCAAGGCGCCGATCACGTTGTCATCCAGGAGGATGTAACGCGTGATGGCGATCAGATCACCATCAATGAACCACAGGATAATCCGCGTAATATTCGCGCTGCGGGCATAGACTTCGAAAAGGGCGACATACTCGCGCGGGCTGGCGACGCCTTGCATGAAATGCACGGGTCAATTTTCGCTGCAGCGAATATCGATGCAGTCTCTGTTACGCGGCGTCCGAAAGTCGTCATCTTTTCGAACGGCGATGAACTGGTTGAGCCGGGCGGTGATTTAAAACCCGGCCAGATTGTCAATTCGAACCATTATGCACTCGCCGCGATGATCCGGCGTTGGGGCGGTGAGGTCGAGTATCTCGGTTGCGCGGAAGATGAGGAAACCGCCATTCGCACATTTTTTGCGCGCGGGCGCGATGCGGATATCATCGTACCCGTCGGCGGCGCGTCGGTCGGCGATTATGACTATGTGAAGTCTGCATTCAGCGCAGAAGGCGGTGTTGCGACGTTTGAAAAAGTTGCGGTGAGGCCCGGCAAGCCAACCTGGTTTGGAAAACTGGCTGAGGCGCGCGTCATTGGCTTGCCCGGCAACCCCGCGTCGGCGCTTGTAACGGCGGCGCTATTTGTGCAGCCGCTGGTG
>CBDDKD010000008.1:0-42475 GCA_965230025.1 Hyphococcus sp. | reverse complement strand
CATTGAATGAAGCGCGGCGCGCGGCGGAAGCTGGCGAGGCGCCGATTGGCGCCGTTCTTGTTGACGAGGATGGCTATATTCTCGCCGCGGCGGGGAACGCGCCGATCTCAACTCATGATCCCACAGGCCATGCGGAGATCAGGGTGTTGCGTGAGGCGGCGTCGAAGCTTGGCAATTACCGCCTGCCGGGCACAATGCTTTATGTGACGCTTGAGCCCTGCGCCATGTGCGCGGGCGCGATCTCCCATGCGCGCGTGGCGCGTCTTGTCATCGCCGCATCGGACCCGAAGGGCGGCGCCGTTTGGCACGGCCCGAAATATTTCGAACAGCCGACCTGTCACTGGCGGCCTGAAATAGTCGATGGACCGTTCGCGGGAGAAGCCGGGCAGCTATTAAAGGCCTTTTTCCGGGCGCGCCGCTAACTTAGCATTGATCTCGGATTTAACGCTACGCAAATCCGGGAACTATAAGCGGCGGCGCATTCGTTTCAGGAGGGGGCAATGATAAATAACCTGTTTGCAATTCTTGGCGCTTTGGCGGCCGTGAGTTGCGCTTCGTCCGGACCGCTCAACTCAATCGACGATCGTGAGTTTGAAACGAAGGTAATTTCCCGGGGAAACAACTTCCCGCCATTCAGGTTCGATGACATTCATGCCGGCAAAGTACTGGTCCTGATCAAGGAAGGCATTGCCGAATCGGAAATCAGAGAACACAAATTCGCCGACGGCGTGGAAGGAGCGCCAACGCTCGATACGTTAATTCAACATAGATTCCTCATAAGGGATGATTCTGGCGGTTTGCAGCCCACAGCTGCGGTTATGACAATCGCGGAAGTCTCAAAGCACATGCCTGTCGATGCCGGCGTTGTCGAAAAGACGAAAGAGGCGATACTCAGCTATGCGCCGCGTGCATTCGAAGCGGTTGCGTCGCTCGATGGGTTCTCTCACTTGCATCGCGAGCAATATGATTTGTTCTTGTTGTCGAACGGATTGCTCGATAATTTTCAGATCAGTAATGTCGAGGCGCAGGTGATCGAGGCGGAAAGGCCTGAACGCGCTGGCGGAAATTACTACTTGTCCATTCAGGAAAAAGACCCGGCGTCACCCTATGAGGCTTTCGGGATCTATGGAAACAACACGGGGAGCTACGGAAACTATATCCTTGGGGTCTATGGAAATCAGAGGAATAGCCAAACAAATTTCCATCGAATGCGCGAAAAGCTTTTCCCCGACGGGGCGTCCATTGACGACGACGCCTTGGCCGAGCGGCGTCACAACCTCGTACAAGCACTGGGCAAGGTTTGGTTTGGGGAAGAAACCTCGGAAGAAACCTTACAGATTCTCACAGCTCTGGGATATCTCACAGAGTCCGGCGCGCTGTCTATTCCCGTTCTTACAACCGCAAACTACCCCGCTTTCAGTGCTGTCGTGAATGAATTTACGCCAACCCTGGTGGATATCCTTCGTGAGCATATGCCGGAGCTCCAAAGCGTTTACGCTGGATCGCCTTATGCGAATGAAATCAGTTTTGAAGAGTATTTTATGTGGTGGTTTCATTTGTATTACAGCGCTGTGACGGATGCGCTGGTGGAAGAAGGTGAGGTACATATCCCTGCACAGGGCGTTTCCACATACTTTATGATCCCTTAGTGCAATTTGGGTCCTGAGCGCGGACATCGCGCGGCGCGGCGAATGTGCTGACGGGCCAACTGCACGTGGCGCTTTCCCTCCCGGCTTGCGTCGTTATCATGGTGCGCATGTCGATCCTGCCTGACAAGAAAACCCTTCTGCGCGATGTTGCGCCCTATCGGGGCAATTGGGCGCCGCGGCCGGCTGATATGACGCCGGAGCCGGCGGGTCCCGGCGAGGAGAGTGTTTGGGATTATCCGCGTCCGCCGGAGGTGCGTCCCGCGCCTGCGCGCTCGCGTGTCGTGTTCGCCGGCGAGACAATCGCAGACAGCACCGAGGCGTTGCGCGTCGTTGAGACTGCCGGAGCGCCGGTTTATTATTTTCCGCCCGCCGATGTTGCGCTGGATTTTCTGTCGCCAACCGATCGTATATCCGTATGCGAATGGAAGGGAGCCGCTGTCTATTATGACATCGTCATGGAAGCCGGACGGTCCGATCAGGCGGCTTTTTCCTATCCCGATCCGCTGGACGATCTGGGGCAGGGTTATGACCGCATCGCTGGCTGGTTCGGATTTTATCCGGGCCGTGTCGACGCATGTTATGTCGGCGATGAATGTGTTACGCCACAGCCGGGCGCGCTTTATGCCGGCTGGGTGACAAAAACGATTAAAGGCCCGATCAAGGGCGCCCCTGGCACAGGCCATTGGTGACGGGGTCCTGGTGATAAAATTTTATAAACTGGAAAGGCGTTCCAATGGATTTCGAATATTCCGACCGATGCAAAGAGTATCTGACGCGTGTGTCGCGTTTTATGGACGATCACGTCTATGAGGGGAACGAGATCTATGAGCGCCAGCATGAAGAGTTTGGTCCTGGCGACGGGCGCTGGAAAATCCCGCCGATTATTGAGGAGCTGAAGGACAAGGCGAAGGCTGAAGGGTTGTGGAACATGTTCCACCCGGACCCGAAATGGGGACCCGGCCTTTCCAATGCGGATTATGCACCGATTGCCGAGCTTACGGGCCGCTGCCACATCGCGCCGGAAGTCTTCAACTGCGCTGCGCCGGACACCGGCAATATGGAAGTCATTTCAAAATATGGCTCGCCCGAGCAGCAGGAAGAATGGCTGAAGCCGCTTCTCGACGGCAAAATCCGTTCGGCGTTTTTGATGACCGAACCGCAGGTCGCTTCCTCCGACGCCACCAATATCGAGACGGAGATTGTTCGCGACGGGGACGACTATGTCATCAATGGCCGCAAGTGGTGGTCATCCGGCGCCGGCGATCCGCGCTGCAAGATTTTTATTGTTATGGGCAAGACGGACAAGACGGCGCAACGCCACGTGCAGCAGTCGCAAATTCTGGTGCCCGCCGATACGCCGGGCGTGAAGATTATCCGGCATCTTCCAGTTTTTGGTTATGATGACGCCCCCCATGGCCACATGGAAGTCGAGTTGAAAGATGTCCGCGTGCCGAAGGAAAATCTGATTCTGGGCGAAGGGCGTGGTTTTGAAATCGCGCAAGGACGTCTCGGGCCGGGCCGCATTCATCACTGCATGCGCACGATTGGCGCAGCGGAGGTCGCACTGGAAAAAATGGTCAAGCGTCTCTTGACCCGCGAAGCCTTTGGCAAGCCGATCTACAAGCATTCCATTTGGGAGCAACGCGTCGCCGAAGCGCGCATCGATATTGAAATGACGCGCCTTTTAACGCTGAAAGCCGCGTGGATGATGGACACCGTCGGCAACAAGGTGGCGCAGGGCGAGATCGCGATGATCAAGGTCGCGGCGCCGCGTGTTGCGCTGAAAGTTATCGATGACGCCATTCAGGCCCATGGCGGCGCAGGCGTCACCACCGATTTCGGCCTTGCGCGGATGTATTCCATGTTGCGGACCTTGCGCCTCGCCGACGGCCCGGACGAAGTCCACTGCCGCGCCATTTCGCGCATGGAGTTCAAGAAACACTCGAACGCCGTGTGAATTCCGGTTGGCGATTAATCAATGACCATCATGACGCCTGTTCTGGCGCTCATCATCTGGACCCTGATCATCTGGTGCTGGATGTATGCGACGCGCATTCCGGCGATGAAAGAGGCCGAGATTGATCCGCAGTCAGCGGTTCATCCCGGATCACTAACGTCTTTGCCGAGTGAGACGCGGGTCGTTGCTGATAATTATAACCACCTGCATGAGCAGCCGACGCTATTTTATGCGCTCGCCGTTTATTCTCACCTTGTGGGTGTAGCGGACCCTTTAAATATATGGCTGGCTTGGGCGTATGTCGGATTGCGGGCGGCGCATTCTCTCGCCCAGATTGTGCTCAGGAGAGTGATTGTACGGTTCTCACTGTTCGCAATATCGTCGCTTGTGCTTGTCGTGATGGCGCTGCGCAGTCTATGGGCGTTGTTTTAGTCTTTTGCACTTCGCTCGAGCTTAACGACAATGTCATTAATGTCGCAAAAGCCGCCAATCATACGCTCCGGCTTGCCCGCCGCATCGCGGGTCACCCGTCCGCGTGAAACATACCAGCGATAAAGTCCGGTCTGATCGCGCAATCGCAGACGCAAATCATAAGGCGAGCCTTCGTTGATATGGCGCTTGAGCGCTTCAATATGTTTCGGTCGATCTTGCGGATGGATGGCGTTTTCGATTTGCGTCAGGTCATATGACCCGCCGCGACGCCCCGCAGGACCGATTATCTGCTGAAGTTCTTTTGAAACCGTGGTGCCGCCAGTGCGAAGGTCCCAGTCCCACACACCGCTGAAGACATTCGCCAGCGCCCAGGAGTAGCGGTTCACTTTTTCTGTCGTTTCGACAATGCTGCCGACGCGCCGGCGATAGTGTTCAAGCATGCCCGTCACGAATGCGACATGCTGGAGTTCGCTGCGCCACATGGCGACGATGACGCCAAGTATTTCGCCGTCGGATGTTTCAAGCGCCACGCCGGCATAACTGCGAACATTGAGGTCTTTTAAGTCTTTGTCGCGTGGGTAGTCGTCAGCGACGTTTTTCCGGTGGATGCAGACGCCGTCGTTGATCGTAATTTCACAGGGCGTCCCGTCAAGGCTATAGACGATGTTGTCAGCAACGGCGCCGTCGATAACGAACTTCAGGGTCCGCATGATATTGGAAAACGGATTTAGCCGTCCGATAACGAAATAATCAGCGCCAAGCGCTTTGCAAACGGAGAGGGCGTAGTCCTCAAGAAATGAAGCCGCGTCCGTGTTGTCGAGACGCTTTGAAATCTCCGCGATCGCCGTTTCAAGACGCGGAGGGCCGACCTCGGCGCCGGTTGCCGGCTCATCAATGAGGGCTTTAACGGACTGGCTCACACGCAAATCTCATCAATACTTAAATGTTTGTCTGCCGAAACATCTGTTCATCAATTAAGAAAGCTATGAAAACAGGATTAAGGCTGCATTAATGATAGCGGCTGGATTGAGGGCTCCGAATGGGCCGCGCTTTATAGCCTTCAATCTTTCTGATCCGAGCCCGCCGGTTTTCGTTAACCGACAAACCGACTATGGTTCCGGCGGCGATATCGGGAAGCGTCACCCATGGACAATATTGAACCTTATCAAATCCTGCTTCTGATGGCGGCTGTCGCGTATGCGGCTTTTCTGTTTGGGCGGGCGAGCGCTGGCGGCGGCGAGGGCCGAGAGGAGCGGCGTATGCGCGAAGATCATGAGGGCGAGCGGATTTTTTCTGCGCTGGATGCGTCGAAACAGGCCGAGGTCGACCGTCTATTGACGGAAGGCAAGCTGATCGCCGCCGTGAAGGAAATTCGCGAAGCGGCCGGCAGCGGCCTAAAAGAGGCGAAAACCACGGCGGATTACCGCAAACGAATGCTGATCGGGCCGTCGTAAAATCAAGGGAGCGACGCGGTGACGACATTTTCCGGGCTACCGGCGGACTATTTCAAGTTTTTCAAAGAAATCAAAGCCAACAATAATCGTGAATGGTTCAACGACAACAAACAGCGTTTTCGGGAAAGCGTTCAGGAGCCGCTCGCGGCGTTCGTTGAGGCTATGGCGCCGCGCCTGAAAAAGGTTTCGAAACATTTTGTCGCCGACCCACGGCTTAATGGCGGTTCGGTGTTCCGGATTTACAAAGATGTGCGATTTTCAAAAGACAAGTCGCCCTACAAAACCCATGGCGCGGTGCAGTTCCGTCATGCGCTTGGGAAGGATGCCCATGCGCCGGGATTTTATGTTCATCTGGATCCGGAAGAAATTTTCTATGGCGGCGGGATCTGGGGACCGCCTTCGCCGCAGCTGTTGCAAATACGCGAGGCGATTCGCGATAAAGGCGCCGCGTGGAAAAAAGCGACAACAAGCACGACTTTTGAGAAACATTTTGCCGCGCTGCGCGGCGATAGCCTGACCAGACCGCCGCGCGGGTTTGACGCCGATCATCCGTTGATCGACGATATCAAGCGCAAAAGCTTTTTCGCCATGACTGAAGGCAAGCCAGCGCATACGAAGAAAGCGTCATTTTGCGACGATGTCGAAGCGGCGATGAAAGACGCCAAGCCCCTGATGAAGTTTCTCTGCGACGCGGTGGGTGCGCCGATCTAACTCCGACTGAAGGAACTTTGGCCACTGCACTCTGTTCTCCTTGCAGTAAGACAGCAATTGAAGGGCAGAGAGTAATATGACCGAATACCGTATGAATGAGCTTCGGTTGCGCCCCGCCGGGCGATGGCGCGGTAAAGCTTGGGCGGCATCGGTTGATCCTGAAGAGTTGTCAGATGAGCAGGCGCTTTTGCATCGTGTGGAAAAACTGGCTGATCTTCTGGATACGAAGTTTCGCCTGCCCATTCTTGGTTACCGCTTCGGACTGGACAGCCTGATCGGGCTCATCCCAGGTATCGGTGACGCGCTGACGGCGGGGCTTTCCGGCTATCTCATTTTGGAGGCATGGCGGGCGGGCGCCGGGCCCGGCCTCCTGGCGCGCATGATTTACAATGTAATCGTTGACACCATTCTCGGCGCCGTGCCGTTATTCGGCGATATTTTCGATTTTGCGTTCAAGGCGAATGCCGCCAATGCGAAATTATTGCGGGATTACCTTCACGAGAAACACGGAACTGAAACCGATAATATTGAGTATCAGACTATTTTATAGTGCGTCTTACTTCGTAATCAGCCACAGCCGCCCGCCGAGGAGGATCGCCGCTGACAGGAGGCTCGCAAGCAGGCCGTACCAGACGCCGACGGCGCCGAGCGGCGTGAAAAGACCAAGTCCTGCGGCGACTGGAAAGCCGATCCCCCAATAGCTGATGCCGGTCATGATCATCGGTATGCGTACGTCCTTGAGGCCGCGCAGCGCCTGCGCCGCTGCAACCTGGATTGCGTCAAACAGGGCGAAGGCGGCGGCAATCGGCAGAAAAGACGCGACAAGCCTCAGGACAATCGCGTTTTCAGGATCGCTCGCATCGAGATAAAGCTCGGCGATGCCGCGCGGCGCCGCCATCACCGGGATGGCGACGATCATGATCGCGCCGATACACGAAAGGATCGTGAGCGCCGCGGCGCGCCGCACGCCGGCGGCGTCTTTCGCCCCTTCGTTCAGTCCGACGCGCACCGCGCCCGCCATGGAAAGCCCAAGCGGCATCATGAAGGCGACGGCGGCGACATTCAGCGCTACCTGATAGGCGGCGACCTCATCCACGCCGATCCGGCCCATCAGGAAAACCGCCGCGTTGAACAGCATGGCCTCAAAAGCGATGGTGACGCCGATAGGCCAGCCGAGCGATATGACTTCCCGGAGGCGCTCCCAGTCAGGCGTCAGGAAATTCTCGAACAGATTGAACTGACGCGCCCGCTTTTCGAACGTTATGTAGGCGACCAGCGTAAAAAAACCGACCGCATGCGATAGCGCCGATGCGATCCCTGCGCCGACCAGGCCGAGCTGTGGGAACCCCCAATTGCCGTAGATTAAGAGGTAGTTCAAAAACGCGTTTAAGGCGGTTGTCAGAATGATGAAAATCAGCGGCCAGCGCGTGCGTTCAATCGCAGCGAGGAAATTGCGCAAGATGATGACGCCCAAAGCAAAGGGCAGGCCCGGCGCCAGCGCCAGCACATAAGGCTCGGCGAGTTTCGCAAGATTCGCCGGTTGACCCAGCGCCAGCGCGATTTCTTCCGTAAAAAGATAAACCAGCGACAGGATCGCAGCGCCGACCCCTACGGTCCATAATCCCATCCGAACCGAACGTCTTGCGTCGCGCGTGTCGCCGGCATCGGCGCCCAGCGCCTGACTGACCATGGGCGAAACCGCCATCGCCGGTCCCATGCCCGCAACAAAGAGAACATAGAACATGACAAGGCCAAGGGACGCCGCCGCCAACGGCTCTGAACCAAGCCGGCCAATCATCAAGACATCGATTGTGTTGATGGAAAACTGGATAAGCTGGGTCAGCCCCATCGGCAGGCCGATCGTCATCAGCGCGATGAACTCGCGCCGCCAGGCGGACTTGCCTGTCGCTTCTATTGGTGCGCCTGCAGTCGTCATGGTGTCCTCGACCCGTCCGGTCATGGACGGGAGAAAGGCTCTACCAGAAAAAACCGCCGGAATAACCGTCTAAAGTCAGGTTCTGCCCCGCTATAGGAATTGGGCAACAGTCTTCACGCCATCCTTGTTGGCGCCAAGACTGTCGAACCGGCCGTTTTTTAACATGTCGGTGGCGTTCGCCAGCGTTCCATATGCTAACCATGCGAGTCCGCCGCCGATGGAAAGCCGTGCGGCGCCGGCGTCGGCGAATTCCGCAACGCTATGCTTTGCAAGCTTGCCGATCATCAAAACATTGACCGGTTTCGAGACTGCGCTGCAGAGCGTTTTTACCGCGTCAAGGTCGGGGAGGCCCGGTGCATAAAGAACGTCTGCGCCGGCGTCCGCAAAGGCGTTGAGGCGGGTGATGATTTCGTCGAGATCGCCGCGTCCATAGAGGAAAGCTTCGGCGCGCGCCGTCAAAATGAAATCCCGGTCTGACGCTTTCACAGCGGCGACGGCGGCGGCGATGCGGTCCACCGCGTGCGCTTGTTCATAAACAGGGTTGTCTTTGTCCCCGGTGGAGTCTTCGATCGATCCGCCGGCGAGATTGATTGCAAGCGCATCGCGGATGGTTTGCGCCGCGTCGTCGGGTGAAGACCCGAAGCCGTTTTCCAGATCGGCGATGACCGGAATATCGACCGCGTCCGCAATGACGCCGCCATGACCGACCGCTTCGTCTCGAGTCACGCTGTAGTCTTTTCGGCCAAGCGTCAGGGCGAAGCCGGAACTTGTCGTCGCCAGCGCCTTGAAGCCGAGCCCTTCAAGGATGCGCGCGGAGCCGGCGTCCCATGGATTTGGAATGACGAAGGCCTCGCCGGGTTTTTGCAAGGCGCGAAGGGCGGCGGTTTTGTCAGCAAGGGATGTCATGAACAGTCTCCATTTTTCGCCCAGATATCACAGGCGCCTGTGCCTCGACGCCCGTTTCTTGCGGCCGAGTTCAATATCAGTATTCGTTACTATCTGCGCCTAGCCACGCCTCGCGGAAAGTCTTTTGCGCTTCGGAAAGCGGCAGGTCGGCGTCCTCGAACAACACAACCTCAATTGTCGGATCCTCAATGAAGGTAATCTCCGCCTCGCGTTCCTGGCCGCGCTGGCGGAAAACGATAGTCACCGTATCGCCCGGCTTGTGGCGTTTCATCGCGCGCTTCCAGTCGCTTTCGTCATCCGTTTTAAATCGCCCGACCCGCAGGATTTGATCGCCGCGATCAAGGCCCGCTTCATAAAGCGGCGCGCCGATCAATGAGTTTCGGGACAGGACAAGGCCGTCGGCGTCTTTGTGAAAGAACGCCCGGCCAAGATAAGCGTCGCCGTCATTTGCAGGCCGTAGTTTCAGCCCCGCCTGCGCCAGCAGGGATTCATAATCCGGCGCCGCGCTGCCCTCGATATATCGTGCGAAAAAATCTTCAGCGAAACCGGCGTCGCCCGTGACGTCGCCAAGCGCTGTTTTCAAGTCTTCATGCGTATAGGGAATTTCTTCCCGGCCATGGGTGTCCCAGAGGCGGCGCATGTAATCGTCGAGGGAAAGCCCTTCGAACTGCTCGCGGATCGTCAGATCGAGCGCAAGCGCAATCATCGCGCCATAAGGGTAATAGGAAAAAAAGGTGTTTCGGTCGTTCGTTGGATCAACCGTTCGCGCGGCGTCGACAAAGGCGGCGCGCAGGCTCATATCTATCGGTCCGCCAAAGCGCCGCGCCGGCAAATTGATGAGGGCGTTCAATGGCTGGCTAAGCTTTTCCGCATAGTCGCCAGACGTGCTTTCGCCGGCGCGCCGGATCGCCAGCGGGCCGTAATAGGAAGTGAAGCCTTCGGCAAACCAGAGACTTGGCGTCGGGTTCGTCCTGAAGAAATCGAATGGTTCAAGCTCGGCCGGGCGCAGGCGCTCCACATTCCAGGCGTGGAAAAACTCGTGCGACAGCGTGCCAAGATGCGCGAAGTCGGATTCATAAAGGCTGTCGCTTCGCGTCAGGATGGTTGAATTTCGGTGCTCCATCCCATCGCCGGACGCATGGGACAGATAATCAGCGATGAAAGTGTAAACGCCGTAATCGAACTCTGGCGCCTCGCCGAATATCTTGATCTGCTCCGCAACGACCTTTTTCGCCTTTTCGGTGAAAATATCGACATCGCCCGGTTCGCCGTCATGGTGCACGGCAAGCCGGATGGTCTGGCGGTTCGCGCCATCGCCAATCGTCCACTGACGCAGGTCGAAATTCGAAAGCTCCGTCGGGCTGTCCAGGAAATATTGCAGGTTCGGCGCGCGAAAAGTCATGGCGCGACGCGTTGCCGGTAGTTGCGTTGCGGCTTTCCAGTTTCGCCTCGCCGGTTCGAACGCAAGCGTGATTGGGCGGTCTTCGAACCCGCTTGCCCACATAAAGGTTGCCGGCATGTTGAGATGCGCATGGGTCAAATCGATCTGGCTATAGGTGCCGTCAGCGCGATCCGCATACAGCGTATAGGTAATGGTCGCTGCGCCGTCATGGCCGGCAACGCGCCATGAGTAGGGATCGGTTCGCGTGACGTCGAGGGACCGCCCGGCGCCGTCAACGGCCGAGACGCCATAAACATTCTTCGCAAATTCATGCAGCGCGTAGCGACCGGGCGATGACCGTGACATGCGTAAATCCAGTGGCGCATCGCCAATGTCGCGAAACGAAACCGTGATTTCAGCTTCATTGTGGACAGCGTTTTCAAACGACACACGATAGTCAATCGCTGCACCCTCTTGCCCGAAAACCGGCGTTGCTAAAATGGTGAACGCTGCAAGCGCGGCGAGTTTTTTCATGATGACAGTTCCTGGTATCGGATTATCTATAAGCGTGGAAGGAGGCGTCAGTCCGTCACCGCGGCGTGCCATGACGCGTATCCGCCGCCGCCAAGAACCGCCGCCTGGATCTGCGCCATGGCGGCGTTTGCATTCGCCGTTGCGGTTGTATTGGGATGGACAGGGCGCCGCAAAGGACGCTTGCCTGCAGGCATCGCCATGATTTCCGAGATTGCGTAGGGCACATCCATGGGATCGGTTGAATATTGCCCGCTCATCAGGCCGCTCGCCATTTGCAGGTGAGCCTCATAGGCGCCGAGGCGTTCGGGGGCCGCGCCACGCACTACATCATCCATATAGCGCGAACCGTTTTCCCAGATTTTTGTCGGGTAGCCGCCCGGCTGGATAATCGTGATCTCAACGCCGAAGGGCGCAAGCTCATAGGCCATGGTCTCGAACATCGCCTCGACACCGAATTTGGTGGCGCAATACATGCCGAGATTGGGGATCAGAATTCGCCCTAGCTGTGAGGATACATTGAAAATCTGCCCCTGTTCCTGTGCGCGCATCTTCGGCAGGACAGCGCGCGCCATGCGCAGATAGCCAAACAGATTGGTCTCAAAGATCAGACGCGTCGCGTCCATGTCGTTGATCTCTACCGGCCCGGCGAGACCGATGCCGGCATTATTCACGAGAACATCAATGGCGCCGCCGGCGATCTCTTCAGCCTGCGTGACGCCGGAGGCTACCAGCGCGTCGTCAAGGACATCGATTTCAACGACGGAAAGCTTGAGATTTTCATCCTCGGCGATTTGCATCAATTCGCGCGCTTCGGCGCGCTCGCCATTTTGGTAGTTGCGCATGGACGCAATCACTGTTGCGCCGAGCCGCGCCAGATGCAGCGCCGTCAAGCGCCCGAAGCCGGAGCTTGTTCCGGTGATCAGCACCGATTTGCCGGTAAAGTCGGGAACCGCCGCGCTGTCCTGTGCGACGCCTGCCGATGATGCGGCGGCTGCGGCGAAAACGGATGCGCCGGCGAGCAACATGCGGCGGTTCGGGCGGAAAGCAGTTTCGGTCATAGGGCGCTCCAGCTGGGGTCAAAAACAAGGTTGGCGTCACCCTAACGGATTGGCGCGCGCATACAATTGTGAGCGGGCTTGCGCTGGCGGGGCTGCGACGGCAAAAAAGCACAATGAGCAACCAGCGCGCTTATCATCACGGCGACCTTCGCGCGACGCTGATAGGGCTGGCGGGTGCGCAGATCACGAAAGAAGGGGTGGAGACGATCAGCGTGCGGGCGCTGGCGCGAGAAGCGGGCGTCGCGCATCGCGCGGCCTATCAGCATTTTCCGGACAAGGATGCGCTGGTCGCCGCCGTGCTGGCGGAAGGATATGGCCGTCTTGAAAAACGTCTCACCGCTGCGGTTGCATCGCTGAAAAAACCTGAAGACCAGCTCATCGCTATCGGCAAGGCTTATGCGGCGTTCGCGTTTGCTGAACCGAACATGTTTCTGGCGATGTCCGGCCCGCGTCTCAATCAGGCGGGTGAGTTCCCTGATCTGGAAGCCGCATTGCGGTGCAGTTGGCGGCTGATTACGCAACCGATCGGACAGGGCGTCGAGAGCGGCGTTTTCGGGATTGGCGACAGGAATGCGGCGGCGGCGATCTTCTGGGGCGGCCTGCAAGGGGTAATCGCACAGGCTGTTTTAAACCGAATTAAGCTGAAGGCCGCTGAGCGCACGGCGTTTTTTGAAACCGCCTCGCGCCGTCTCGTGGGGGCGCTCAAGCCATAAATTACGGCGCTCTATGATAGCGTATTGACATCGTCCGTATCGTATGTATCCATTGGATACATACGATACGGAGCAATAAATGCTGACAAGACTTGCGGTGCGCCTTGATACATGGGGCGCGAAAAAACAGATCGAAGACTTCCGAACGGGATGGCCGTCAAAGAGCCGCGACGACATGCAGTTCTTCGACAGCGGCAAAGTCCAGTATCGCTATCGCGAACGCGCGGGAAAAGACGCTTCAGCGCCGACAATTGTTTTCGCGGCTGACCCGCCCGTCACGCTGGAGGCTTATGATGAGATGCTCGATGTTTTTTGTGAGAAGTTCCGGGTCATCGTTTTTGAATTGCCAGCCATGGGCTTTACAACGGCGCGAGGATCTTTCGGCTATGGTTTTTGCGAAACGGGAGATGATGTTGCGATCTTTTGCGAGGCGGTGGCTGGTCCCGGCGCTATTCTCGCCTTTTCATGCGTTGCGGGTCTGTCCGCCGTCGACATCGCAGCGCGCCGCCCGGCGCTTGCGGCGAAACTTGCGCTGATCCAGACGACGGATTGGGCAGGCTTTCAGGAATGGAAAAAAGCGCGAGATCCGAAACGCATTCTTGTTAAGCCATTCATCGGCCAATTCGCCATGCAAAAGCTCGCAAAGTCGCGCGCACCCGCATGGTTTGACCTTGTGGTCGGCGTGCAGGAAACTTACCAGCCGCTTTGCAACTGCGCGGACGAAACGCTTTCACATGGCGCGCAGTGGAAACTCGCTAGCGCGTATCAGCGCTATCTCACCACTGGCGCCTCGCCACTCCGTAAAGTCGAACAGCCTATGCTGATCGTCTGGGGCAAAGAGGACGGATCGCATAATACGGATGCGCCTGCGCGCGCCAAAACAATGGGCGCAAACGCCGAATTGATCGAACTTGACGGCATTGGGCATTTTCCGGAGCTGGAGGATACCCGCCGCACTTTTGAGATCATTTCAGCTTTTGCGGACGGATAAGGCGCAACATCGGATCAGAATGGGTCGATGGTCGGATCGTCCGGATCATTCGGGTCGGGGCAGGGTGACTTCAGCTCTTCGCGGCAAAGACTTTCCCGCCAGCTACGGCCCGCCTCTTCCCAGTTGATCGTCGAGCAGCTTGTAACGCCAAGCGCTACGAAGGCCAGCCATAATATCTGCAATAGCTGGTTACGCACCACCGTCAGTCTCCCGCACAAACTCCAGAAGATCGCCCGGCTGGCAGTCCAGGACATCGCAAAGCTTGATAAGCGTCTCGAAGCGGACGCCTTTGACCTTATTTGTCTTGATCATGGAAAGCGCCTGTTCGCTGACGCCGATCAGGGCGGCGAGATCTTTCAGGCGCATCTTCCGCCGCGCCAGCATCACATCAAGATTGATGACGATTTTCATGTATGAGCTTTCATGACTGTTTGGGCCGTCTATAAAAACGCTGCATTTTCATCCTGTGCTTTTTTGCCTTGCGCAAAAACTTGCGCCACGAAAACAAGCAGAAGCCCCATGAACAGCGCTTTCAGTTCCGGCGTGCCGAACTGGATGGAAAGAGCGCCTTGATGGGCGGGATCGCTAAGCGAAAAAATGACGATTAACGCCGCCCGTTGCACAATTCCGAAAAAAACCATCACGAGACTGATGATTGCAAAGCGCTGAAATCCGGTGACGGCGGCTGTTGAGAGGGCGCGATCGTGTGACGCTTCCAGGAAAGTGCGCCGCAAACCCAGCAATCCGTAAGCCTGTAAAGCGGCGCCGACGAGCATTACGCCAAAGCCGGCGAACCGCCCGCCGACGCCAAGCGCGGCAAGGTCATAGGGGCTTCTAATTTGAGCGGCGGCCAGCGGCGCCAGTGCGCCCCAGAAAATCCAGATCAGCGCGGCGATGACCGGCAATGCGACCGCCGCCGCGAGGGTGAGATGCGCCAGAAGCGCTGCAAAACGTTGTGTGGAGAGCATAAGAAAACCAATTTTTACTACTAAAAATTAAAGTATTACTTGAAATATTAAACGTCAAGCGTTAATTCCAGCGCTTTGTAGCTAAGGATTTGTCCATGACCAGACCAGTTTCCAGAATATGCGCCGGCGCGCTTCTGATCGCCGCCATCTCTCTTGCGCCCGCCGCCGCCGCTCCGGTGACGGTCGGCGAGGTGAAAGACCTCAAGGCGCACGCTGAGGCGGGCGCCTTTTCTGCGCGCGCCGAATGGAATGCGCTCACCTATTATCTGCAAGGGGTCGTCGAGGGCGCCGTCGGTTATCACAAGGCGCTCGATGATCGCGGCGGCGAAACGCTGTTCTGTCCGCCGCAAGGCGCCTCGAATTCACTGGATGAGCTGATTGCCGCACTGGATGCTGTTGACTCCGCTGCGGTCGATCGTTCGGTCATTTCAGTGGTGATGGATCACTACCGCAAGAAGTATCCCTGCCGTCAGTAGGTAGTTCTTGCCTCATTATGGGATGAACAAGAGTTTTAAAAGTTTAGGTTTGTTCAAAACCGAACCGAAGGCGCCATGCACTATTATGTCCTGACAAAGAGGGGACGAGGCCCATGAAATTCTTTATTATGTTGGCGTCTATTGCCATGGCGGTGCTGGCGTTTATCAGTATGGCCACCATTGGCCCGGCGCCATTCGATTACGAAGCCGCGACGATGGAAGAACGCCAGGCGTGGATGGATAAACAGGCGAAAATTTTTAAAACAAGCGCCCGTTTTTTTCTGCCAAGCGGGCGCGGTCCGAGCGCGTTGAATTTCCGGCTGGATGAAATTGTCTCTGACCCGGCAAGCCGGCAGATGAAGTTCAATATCGAGGTAAAGGTTCCCTATGGCGCCAGAGCCTCCATGTCTGGACATGACCAGGTAATGGCCAAAATCTGTAAGAGCTATGTCCGTACAGCGCTGCATGAAGAGGCGATAAGGTTGACCTTCGATTTTCATGCGGAAAAGCAGGGAACGCTGTCAAAACTGGTGCTGACCCCAAGCCGGTGTGAAACGGCGCTGGGGTCTGAAAACGCCTGAGAACCGAGCCGCTCAATCAGGTTTCCATATGAAGGGGCAGATTGTCACAAGCGGATGAAATCCGGGCTGGCGCGCCTATAATAAGATCGTGGCCAACCGGATCGTTCGCAATGCCAGATCATTATAAATCCGACCCTCTCGCTTCGCATCACGCCCCCAGTGACTTGCGCAGCATCTTCGCGTTTAGATTTACGAAATTACTGCGGTTTTTCGCCGACGCATTCTTCTCTGGAAGATATGGCCACCGCGCGATCGTGCTGGAAACCGTCGCGGGCGTGCCTGGCATGGTGGGCGGCATGCTGCAGCATTTCCGCTCCCTGCGGCGCATGCGCGATGATGAGGGCTGGATCAAAATCCTGCTTGATGAGGCTGAAAATGAACGCATGCACCTGATGACGTTCATCAAGATTGCAAAGCCAAACTGGTTTGAGCGTTTGGTGGTCTTATTTACGCAAGGCGCATTTTTCTTCGGTTACGGATTGATCTATCTTCTATCGCCTATCACGGCGCATCGCATTGTCGGCTATTTCGAGGAAGAGGCGGTCTACAGCTACACCCAGTATTTAAAACAGATCGACGATGGCAATGTTGAGAACGTCCCCGCGCCTCAGATTGCGATTGATTACTGGAAACTTAGTCCCGATGCGCGGTTGCGCGATGTGGTGATCGCCGTACGCGCCGATGAGGCCGGCCATCGGGATGTTAATCACGCGCTTGCGGACGCTTATTGCGAGCCTGATCGCGATTGCGCCCGCGAAAATGTCATCGCCATGCTGGAAAAGAGCGTCGCGCGGGAAGAAGCCGCCCGGCTGTCGTTGCAAAACACGAAGCCGGCCGGCCTTCAGTCCGTTTAAGCGTCGACCTCTTCAACTTCCCGCGGCTGCTTAGCTTCGCGGTCCATACGCTTCATCGCTTTTTGCAGCTTTTCAAAGGCGCGCACTTCAATCTGGCGCACCCGCTCGCGGCTGACATTATAGACTTGCGATAATTCTTCGAGCGTCGCCGGGTTATCTTTCAGGCGGCGTTCGGTGAGGATGTGCTGCTCGCGTTCGTTCAGCGTCGCGAGCGCTTGCTCAAGCAGGCCCATGCGCATGTCATACTCGTCTTCATTGGCGAGCTTGGCTTCCGGATTGACGGCGTTTTCATCAACCAGCCAGTCCTGCCATTCGCCGCCGCCATCGGCGTCTTTCGACATCGGCGCGTTCAATGACGCTTCGCCGCCGGACATCCGGCGGTTCATGGAAATCACATCGTCATGAGTGACGCCGAGTTTCGTGGCGATATGTTCAACCTGATCGGGGTGCAGATCGCCTTCATCGACAGCTTCGATCTGCCCTTTGATTTTCCGCAGGTTGAAGAACAGTTTTTTCTGCGCGGCGGTGGTGCCGATTTTCACCAGCGACCATGAACGCAGAACATATTCCTGGATCGAGGCGCGGATCCACCACATGGCGTAAGTCGCGAGGCGGAAGCCTTTTTCCGGATCGAATTTCTTCACCGCCTGCATCAGGCCGACATTGCCTTCGGAAATCACTTCCCCGATGGGCAGGCCATAGCCGCGATAGCCCATGGCGATTTTCGCGACGAGACGCAGGTGGCTGGTGATCAGCTTTTGCGCCGCTTCGGCGTCCTCATGCTCGGCGAAGCGCTTCGCGAGCATATATTCCTCATCTTTTTCCAGCATGGGAAATTTACGAATCTCGGACAAATACCGTGACAGGCTTCCCTCTGGCGTCAGGGCGGGTGTGGTGGTCAATGCGTTTGACATCAGCGCGATCTCCTCAGCGCGAAGCGTGGATGGGTATGAATTCAGAAGTCCCCTAGGATACGCCCGAAAGGGCGCTTTGGTTCCAATATGGGAACAAATCGTTAAATCCCAAGGCTTTCGCTCTTAAACCCAGTTATTATGCGGGGTTATGGCCGAAATTATGGCGAAACGCCAATCAATACCGGCTCGCGATCAGGCAAGAAATCGTGAGGGGTATGGGGTAAATCCGCCGCCGCCGACCCTCGTACCCTCTGATTAACCATTCTGCGGTATTCCTGGGGGCACGAAATTCAAGGCCGTTTCAGGATCCTTAAGACATGGTTCTTTTGAGGAAGGCGAGCACGAGCGCTGAAAAGCAATCCGGCGCGCGGTTGATGGCCCCGGCGATCGCTGTCGGGACGTTGATCGTGCTTTTGGTTTTCGGCGCCTTTGCTGCTTACAATCAGGCGTCTGAAAGCCGGCTTCGCCGTCAGGAAGTAAGCCAGTATCTGGATTCTGTTGGGCAGGCGACCGCCTGGGGCGTTGAGAACTGGCTGACCCAGCGCGTGAAGATGGCCGAGGATGTCGGCCATGCGATTGCGATGACACCGGATATGAGCAGCGCTGTGGACCTTCTGCGCAGCCCGGTTTTTGAAGACACATTTCTCTGGACTTATTTTGGCGAGGCTGATGGCGCTTATCATATCTGGCCGCTGGATGATGAATTGCCGGCTGATTACGACCCCCGCACACGGCCCTGGTATAAGGCGGCTGTCGAGGCGGGTCGAACGACGCTGACCGAGCCGTATTTCGATATAGCAACCGGCGTTGAGACCATCACGGTGGCGACCCCCGTTTATAGCGATGGCGAGTTGCTCGGTGTTGTCGGCGCGGATTTTTCGACAGAAACATTGAGCAACGTTTTGAAGCGAACCGACCTTGGCGGTTTGGGACATGCGTTTCTTGTTACGAGTAAGGGAAAGATTCTCGCCCATCCGGATCGCGAAGTCATCTCGCAAAGCCTGGACGAGCATTACGCCGTAGATACGCCGCAACTGGACGCTGGCGTACAGTATCTTGAAGGTCTCGCAGATCCGGAAATTGTTTCTTTTGTGCAGATACCGGCAGTCGCCGCGATTGACTGGCGTCTTGGCTTGTCAGCAAGTCAGGAAAAGGCGTTTGCCGGTCTTAATGAGTTCCGCCGGTCGGCGGCGATCGCCACCCTTGCGGCGGCTTTTTTCATGATCGTCATTCTTGGTTATGTGATTCACCGGCTTCTTGTGCGCCCGTTGAACAAAGCGCGAATGCAGGCGGACGCGGCGAGCATCGCCAAGTCAGAGTTTCTGGCGTCGATGAGCCATGAAATCCGTACACCCATGAATGGCGTCCTTGGCATGGCGGAAGTTCTGTCGCATGGCGATCTGGACAGCCGGCAAAAAGAGCTTGTGTCGATTATCACATCATCAGGGAACGCGCTGATGACCGTGATCAACGACATTCTTGATTTCTCAAAACTGGAAGCCGGCAAGCTTCGCCTTTCAAAGAACAGTTTCAATCTTCGCCAGACCGTTTTTGAAATGGCGACAATGATGCAGGCGCGCGCGCTTGAAAAAGATCTGGAGTTGATTGTGCGCTATGCGCCGCATATGCCGGAAGGCGTTATCGGCGACGATGCCCGTTTGCGTCAGGTGCTTGGGAATTTAATCGGCAACGCGGTGAAGTTTACCCAGCAGGGATATGTGCTGGTGGAAGTCGACGGCGAGCGCAAGGGCGACGACGTTGAGTTGATGATTTCAGTACAGGACACCGGCATTGGTATTGCGCAGGAACAGGTGCCGCGCATGTTTGAGAAGTTCGAACAGGCGGATGCGTCACATACGCGAAAGTTTGGCGGCACCGGACTTGGCCTGGCGATCAGCAAGAATATCATTGAATTGATGGGCGGTGAGATCAATGCCGAAAGCCAGATCGGCAAGGGCTCGCGGTTTGGATGCTCACTGACTTTGCCGATCGATGATTCGGTTGCGGATATGCAGGCGCACGATGCTGAGGTTTTTGGCGGAGTCCGTGTGCTTGCGGTCGATGACAATGAAGTGAACCGTCGTGTCTTTAAAGAACTGCTGGATGGCTGGGACTTGCGTTCAACCATCGTTGACAGTCCTCTGAACGCCTTCGCGGCGCTGGAAAAATCAATCGCGGAATCTGACCAATACCATATTGCGCTTCTGGATCATCAAATGCCGGATGAAGACGGCGTGTCGCTCGCTAAACGAATTAAAGCTGATGATCGTTTCGCGTCAATTCCCATTATCATGCTGTCTTCGATTGGTGGGCTGGACGCGCAAACGCAGGAGGATAGCACCAGCATCGCCGTGTCGCTTTCCAAACCCGTGCGCCCCTCTCAATTGATGGACGCTATGACGCGGATGCTGGCGGATAATGCTGCGGCGGCGCTTCGCAATACTGCAAACAAGCTTAAGCAGGCTGAACCATCATCGGGACAAACTGCAAGCGACAGGAAAAAAATTCTGATCGCTGAAGACAACACCGTCAATCAGATGGTGTTGAAGACTTTTATTTCTCCTGACGAGTACGACATCATCATCGCCGAAAATGGCCAAATTGCTGTCAACTTGTATGAACTACATCGCCCCGCATTGGTCCTGATGGATCTGTCGATGCCGGTGATGGACGGGCTGGAGGCGACAGCGCAAATTCGCGCTTTGGAAGCGGCGGCAGGCATGCCGGCGACGCCGATCATTGCAACAACCGCGCATGTGCTGCAGGAAGCCAGAGACCAGTGTTGTGAAGCCGGCATGAATGATTTCCTGCCCAAACCGCTGAAAAAAGACGCTGTCAGTGACGTTATCGAACGCTGGCTTGGACGCAATGTTCAACATAATGCTGTCGCCGTTTAAGGCGTTGCTCATCTGTGGCGAACTGCGATTGAGTTTGGTTTAAAGCGCTCGTAACGCCGTCAGCAGGTTTTGAAAATCGGCCGGCGCATCGCATTCAAAATGCAGCGCCTCGCCGGTAATCGGGTGAACAAAGCCCAGCACTTTTGCGTGCAGCGCCTGGCGGCGAAATTTTCTGATTACGTCAAGCGCTGTGTCCGCCGCATCATCGCCAGGCCGTAAGCCGCCAAGTCCCGGGCCGCGACCATAGAGCTGATCGCCGATTAGCGTGTGGCCGATATGAGAAAAATGCACGCGGATCTGATGCGTGCGCCCGGTTTCAAGGCGGCACTCGATGAGAGAGGCGAGGGCGTCGCCTTTCAGTTTCGCGCGCGCGCGGCCAAAGGCTTCAAGGACTTTGTAATGCGTGACAGCGCGCCGGGCCCCTCGCCGCGAAGGCGGCGACTCTAAATCTTCGTGCGTTTCCTCATTGACGACGGCCATTTTCTTGCGGTCCGAACTGGCGCGGGCGAGCGCCGCGTCAATCGTTCCAATCCCGGGGCGCGGCGCGCCGATCGCAACGGCTTCGTAAACGCGTTCAATGTCGTGTACGGAAAATGCGGCGGTCAGCCCCTGATGCGCCGCATCGTTTTTGGCGACGACCAAAAGTCCGCTCGTGTCCTTGTCGATGCGGTGAACTATACCCGGTCGCGCAACGCCGCCAATACCGGAAAGGCTTTCGCCGCAATGATGGATCAACGCATTGACGAGCGTGCCCGACCAGTTGCCGGCTGCGGGGTGCACCACCATGCCCGCCGGTTTATTGATAATGATCAGGTCCCCGTCTTCAAAAACCACGTCGAGGGGAATGGGCTCCGGTTCGGGCGCGGGGTCGGCGACCGGCGGCAGGGTCAGGCGATATTGCTCGTTTTCGCGTATTTTCCAGGAAGGATCAGTGAAAGTCTCGCCATTGCGGGTAACCGCGCCGCCTTCAATCAGCGCCTTAATGCGGGTGCGGGTCAGCCCCTCAAGGTGATCTGACAACCATTTATCAAGCCTTACGCCTGCATTATCCGCATCAATATGGAATGACGGCTCCTGGCCGTCAGTCCGGTCATCGGACCCTGTCACGGGGTTGAGAGGTTGGCCGTCGCGCGTCATAAGCGTGGCGGTTAAGCGCCTGCAGCCACCGTGTCAAATCACACAAGGGTCCTGGGGCAAGCGCGACAGAAGGAGCATCGAGGTGAAACTCGGAATGGAACAACGCGGTCATGACGACGAAAGTCCACTGGAATTTCGCGAAGCGGCGCCGTCGGCCTCGTCCGTCGCATCGATGATCGGCACAAAGAATCTCCTTATCATCATTGTCACCATGCCGTTTGTATTTCTGGTCGTGGTGATGGCGATCATCGCGCTGTTCGGCGGATCCGATGATGCGGTGGAAGCCGCGTCGCCGGGCGCGGTGCGCTCTGTCGCCGCCGATGCGCTGGAAGAACCGGCTGCAAACGCCCAGCGCGTTGTCCTGCCGATCCCAGCGGCGACGGACGGAGCCTTATCAGGGATTACGCTGCCCGCCGGGGCCGAAGCCGGCGCGATCTCTCTTGACGGCGATCGTCTCGCCGTGCGCGTTGAAAGCGAAGACGGCGCGATGATTGTGATTTATGACCTGGCGCAGAATGTTGTGGTGCAGACGGTGCCGATTACGACCGAAGGCGATGAGCGATAGTCTGTCATTTCTCGCTCATCCCGGAGAAAGCCGGGATCTATTGGAATAAAGTTGCATTTAAATGTTCTGGATTCCGGCTTTCGCCGGAATGAGCGGTGATGGTTTTTTACTAAGCTGCTAGAGTGTTTCAAACGCCCCAACCATCCGTCGCCTGAACGCTTCATCGGGCATTGGGCCCGTAAGCGCGCCCATATTCTCGATCATATGATCGACGCGGCGGGTCGCAGGGATGGCGACGGTGAGCGCCGGATGCGAGATAATAAACTTCAATAAAAACTGCGCCCAGTTTTTGGCGCCGATCTCGGCGGCGATGCCGGGCAAGGGGCGGCGCATGACTGAATCAATCAGCGCGCCCTCACGGAAGGGACGGTTGGCGATGACAGCAATGCCTTTTTCCTGCGCCAGGGGTAAGAGACGCTGCTCCGCTTCACGGTCGGCAAGGTTATACGTGACCTGAATAAAATCGAGCGGATGGTCACGCATGATACGTTCGATCTGGTCATAGCGAATGCCGGCGTAGCTGGTGACGCCCACATAGCGCAGCCGCCCTTCGGCCTTCATCGCGAACAGCGTCTCCAGATGCGCGCGCCAGCTCACCAGATTGTGGACCTGTAGCAAATCAAATTGATCGACGCCCCATCTGCCTCGTGTCTGGTCGATCTGTTCCGGGCCATTCTCACCGCCGGAGATCCAGACTTTGTCGGCGGCGAAGAGCGCATCGGGGCGGCCAAGGCGCGTCAGCGCATCGCCGATCACCGATTGCGAAGAGCCATACATGGGCGATGAATCGACGACCGCGCCGCCCATGGCGAAAAACGTTTCCAGCACTTGCGTGCGTTGGGCCCGAAGCGTTTCGTTATCACCGACATTAAAGGTCAGCCAGCTGCCCATGCCGATGGCGGGGATTGTCTCGCCTGTCGATGGAATAGCTTTTAAAAGCGGCGTGGTTTGCGCGTGAGCGAGACCCGGCGCGATCGCCGCCGCGCCGGTCATCACCAGTAAGTCGCGTCGTTTAATCGTGATCGTCACTCTCCCGGCGGCGTCAGATCAATGTCCAGAGGATGCCGGCTGACGTCAACCGTTTTATAGTTGAAGCGCCAGAAACCGTTATGAGCAGTTCCCCAGGCGGGAAAGTTGATGTTCCCATATGCGCGCACGGGACCGTAGATATATTCCAGCCGCCCGCCTTCGCCGTCTGGCGCGCCCCAGCGAACAGGTTGGCCGGTCTGGTCGATTTCAAACCACCCCCAGCCGGCGCCGTTCGGTCCGCTGACGCGAATGGTCTGCGGCTCTTCAAGCGTTAGTGTGATGCGGTCGTCGCCGCGCGCGAGATTGTAAAGGATCGTATAGAAATCAAAATCCCAGAAGGCGAGATTATTGGCGTGTTGTTCTTCGGATTGCCGGATGAGACCGCGGGCTGAATGTTCAAGCCAGGAGGCGTCTTCGGTCATCACCCAGATGACTTCGGCGCTGCGCCGTTCGAAGACCATTTTCTGACGCGGCGAGGCGAGTTCCCGCCAGGCGCGCTCGACGACGGGTTCCGACAGATCGCCGCGCCAGCCCTCATATTCAAGATAAAGTGAGCGCGCGCCGGACCAGACGTCCGCGCCGCCGAGGCGATTGATCATTTTTTCCGCGAGGGCAATTGCTTCAGGGTCGCCTTTCAGTTCTGCGCTCGCGGGCGCGGCGGTAAGTGTGGCGATGACGAATGCGAGTGAAAAAAGCGCCTTCAATATATTCTCCCTGACGACTACGCCGGCAGGGCTAGCCTTGCGCGATGGTTCAAAGTTGCGAATTTTCAGAAGATGCGATGAACCGCCGGGTGCGGACGATCAACCGTGATCAGTTGAAGGGATAAATCTTCTGCCTTTCCGGGTGATAGCCTTTCACGCCAACCTCGGCGGTGAGCTTGCTGAACGGCGACTCACCGGCGCGCAACCGGTCAAGGATGGACGCAAAGTCATAGGCCGGGCGCCAGCCAAGATCAGCGCGGGCGCGGGCGTTGACATAAACCCTGTCGATTGAGGCAAACATGCGCCAACCACGCTGTTCATAATCTGCGCCGAAGTCTGCATGTCGGCGCAATGCGGCGGGCGCGTCGCGGCGCAGTTCGGCGAGATCATCCTGGGTGAAAGGTGATGTTGCGCTGATGATGTAGCGGCCAAAGCCGATCTCCGGCGCGTGCTCGATGGCGGCAAGGTGCGCAGAGACAGCATCCTCGATATCGACGCGGCGAAACAATATCTCGTTGACCTTGGCGTTGACGCCATCGAATTTATTGCGCGTGGCGGCGCTGTCATCGTCTTCAGGAAAGAACCGGGATGTGCGCAGGACAATGCAGGGAAGGCGATACAGCTTGTGAAAGAGCTCACATAAATCTTCCGCCGCGACCTTGGTGACGCCGTAAATGTTTTTCGGCGTCGGAACCACATCCTCGGTAATCCACGCCGCCGGCTCGTTCTTGGGCGGCGTCAGCGTACTTCCAAACGCGCTGGTTGTGCTTGTAAAAACGAAACGGCTTGCGCCTGCCGCCTGCGCCGCCTCAAGAAGGTTCAACGCGCCGGTCACATTGACATCGATAAAATCCTGCTTCGAATGACTTTCAACATGAGGTTTGTGCAGTGTCGCCGCGTGGATAACGGCGTTAACATTCGCCATGCAGGATGCGACGAAAGCTTTATCCGTGATCGAACCGACATGGGTGGTGAACGGTGAGGCCAGTATGTCGACGCCAACGGCGTCGTGACCGGTCCGTTGCAGCGTACGCATTAATGCTTCACCAAGGTGACCGGCGCTGCCTGTGACCAGAATTTTCATCGGTTTTGCGCGCCTTTGCTGCAGCATGGAAACCAAGTGATGCGTTGTTTTATCTTTAGACTGAAAGGAGCTGACAACCCGTTTCTTGACAAGCGAAAGCATTTACTTTAAAAAACAAAGTAATTTGCCATGGCGCAAAAAGGCGCTGTTTTGTGATCGGGAGCCGCATCATGACTGAAGATATCAGGGACGACCTCGCCTATGTGCGCACGCTGGCGGAGGAAGGGCGCGATACGCCATTGGTCAATGGCTTAACCTATCTTATTTGGGGATTGCTGATCGCGACGACCGCGTTTCTTTCCTATGGCGACAATATGGGCTGGCTCAATCTTGGTTCTCTGGACGGGATCGCGATCTGGATCATCGCGATCACCTCCGGCTGGGCGTTGTCGATGTATTTTGGGCGCCGCGCTCACGCCAAGCCGGGCGCGTCAACGCTGGGCAATCGTACGGCGGCGTCTGTGTGGTTCGCCGTCGGCATCTTTGTTACTGGATTCTGGCTCACGCTGATGGTCGTCCATGACAACTTTACGGATGTTGGCGTGCCGCCCTATTTTCTTTTTGGGTTGATGTTTCCGATGGCGTTCGGCCTTTTTGGCGTTGCGTTTTTCGCCACCGCGGCCGCGGCGCGCGTTGGGTGGATGCGCTGGATTTCTTTCATTGCGTGGGTGTGCGCGGCATTGTCCCTGGCGCTGATGAACAGTGTGCATCAATCGCTGGTTGGCGGCGTCGGCACGCTTTTATGTTCCGCTCTGCCCGGCTTTATCCTGATGCGGAACGAACCGTCAGAGGTGGTGTGATTCCGTGGCGGCGAAAAAAGATGAAGACAGTGATTTTGACTATCGCGAAATTGACGATGTAATTCATGGCCGTGTGCGGCTGTCGATCATGGCGTTTTTATCCGGCGCCGGGTCTGCGGACTTTATGTTGTTGCGCCAGAAGGTCGGCGGCACGGACGGCAATCTATCGGTACACATCCGCAAGCTGGAAGAGGCGAATTATATCCGCATCGAAAAGAAATTTTCAGGGCGCCGGCCGCTGACGATTTGTCACCTCACCAAAAAGGGGCGCGAGGCATGGATCGCTTATATCGCGCGCATGGAAGTGCTGATGCGCCGGGATGCAGCGGAATAGCAATCTATTTTCGCGATGAGAGCAGCCGGGATATCAGCCAGATCGGCACGACAATCGCTGCGCCGATCAACAGATAAGTCCCAAGCGTCAGGGCGATCTCGGATATATTATCGCCGAGAGAAGAAAGAAGGTTGCTCAGCGTCGCAAAAATGCCGCGCCAGAATTCACGCGGACTAAGTCCGAAGAATGAAAAGATCGCGCCGACAATGATGCTGGCGATTACAAGCTGCAAAACGGTTCTGCCGCCGATGCTTTTGCCGATACGCGTTCTAAGGTTTTCGTCAGCCATGGCGGCGTTCTCCTGAACAATGAGTCAGAAAAGATTTTATCGGTCGGCGGCGTGACAATCAATCGCCCTGAGTTTGCTGTTGTTGAACGCCAAGAGTAATCGCGACTATGACGCCTGCTTCTCGATATACAGTGAACGGCTTGGGAACGGGAACGAGACGTTTTCCGCATCGAAGCGCTGTTTGACCGCTTTCGTCAGCGACCAGTGCACGGCCCAGTAATCGCCGCCTTTTACCCATGGCCGGCAGAGAATGTTGACAGAGGAATCGCCAAGGCTTCCGACTTCAATGACTGGCGCCGGATCTGAGAGGATGCGGTCATCCTTGTCGAGTTCGGATTTCAATAGCGCCATCGCCTTTTCGATATCGTCCGCATAGGAAATGCCAAAAACGAGATCAACGCGCCGGGTCGGATAGCCGGCGTAATTGACAATAACATCGTCAAAAATTTTGCCATTAGGGACAATGATCATCTTGTTGTCGGGCGTTGCAATCTCCGTTGTAAAAAGACCGATATTCTTCACACTGCCGGAAACCCCTGCGGCTTCAACAAAGTCACCGACATCGAACGGCCGGAAGCCGAGCATCATCACGCCGGAGGCGACATGGCCGAGCGTTCCCTGCAGCGCCAGGCCGATGGCGAGGCCGGCGGCGCCGATAATCGCAGCGAAACTGGTGGTCGGCACGCCGAAGACGCCAAGTGTTGTGATGATGACCAGCGCGACGAGACCGTAATAGATCAGACTTGAAAGGAACCCGCCGAGCGTTTCGTCAATCTTTTCCGTCCGGGCCATGGATTTTGCGGCGATCTTTCTGATGCGGCCTGCAACCCATAAGCCAACAATCAGAACGACCAACGCGCCGACGACGCTCGGGACATAGGCGACTGCTTTTTCCAGCATGCCTTGCAGGAAGGTCACTGCGATATCGATATTTTCCGTTGGCTGAGAAGCCTGGCCACCGTCTTGTTGCATGTCTTACGCTCCACTCTTGACGCGACGGCTATAGAGCGATCCGCGGGGTAAAGTGAAGGGCGCCCGCATCGCGGGAACTGCGCCCGCCGGGCGCCCCAATAACCGTAAATTCTTCCATGAATCCCGCATTTGGTGCGTACTTATCCCCGCCCTTCGCGGCGGCCTTATGATGGCGCTTCCGGATTTTGAACTTTTTGGAGGCAGCCCTCATGGAGCAATCCCCCCGCCTGTCCTTGTCTTATGTCATGCCCGCGCAGGCGCAAAAGCATGTCACGGTGAATGAAAGCTTCCGGCGCCTTGATGCCCTGACGCAGCTCGCCGTCCTGTCGCGGACAGTGGCGGCGGAGCCCGGCGCCCCGTCGGAAGGGGACGCTTATATTTTGCCCGCCAGCCCAACCGGGTCCGATTGGTCCGGTTTCAGCGCTGACAACATTGCGGTTTTTCAGGATGGCGCGTGGATAGAAATAACGTCCGTCACCGGCCTTCGCGCCTGGATCGCCGCTGAAGGCGCGCTGGCCGCGTTTAACGGCGCCGGCTGGGGGGTGGTGACCGGTGGCGGCGCGGCGGAGACGGCGCCGCTATTCGGTGTCAATACGAGTGCGGATGCAACGAACCGCCTTGCTGTGAAATCAGATGCGATTCTTTTCAGCCATGACGATGTGACGCCGGGGAATAATGATTGCCTGGTCAAGGTGAACAAGGCCGCCGATCCGGACACCGGTTCAGTCCTGTTTCAAACTGGCTTTTCCGGGCGCGCGGAATTCGGGCTGATCGGGAATGATAACTTTACAATCAAGGTGTCAGCGGACAGCTTAAGCTGGCGCGATGCGATCACCATTGACAAGGATAACGGCCATATTGGCATTGGCGGATCGCCAGTCGAAAGATTTCACATCTTTGATGACAGCGGTAAGGTCATGCTCGAACGCCCGGCGGGCGGGAAGATATCGATAGAAACTGCATCGCCTGCGCAATATAGAATGGAGGCTGAAAACAGCGCAGGTCAGGTAATCTACGATATCAATCTGCTGCCAGCGCCATCATCTAATGCGACCTTTCGCTTTTTCCGGGATACAAATACAACCGGCGATGTTCGTTATGATGTGAACAAGGGCAATGGCAGCGGAACGGTCAATCACCGTTTCCGCGGAGCTGACAATTCCAGCAACGCAAATTTCATGTGCGCCGATAATGGCAGGTTGGGCATCGGTGAGGCCGGCCCGCAGGCGCTGCTGCATGTAGATGGCGGCGGTGCGTTATTCGGCAACCCGACAGGCGGTGACAAAGGAACAGGAACGATTAATGCGCAAGCCGTCTATGACGATAACGCGTTGCTCAGCTGTTATGTCTTTGATCAGGTTTTGGACAGCGCCATCGACATCGTGAAGTGGGATGCGAAGACACCCGACCGGCGGGTCCCTGCGGAGCTTGAGGAAGTAGAAGATGAAAACGGCGACGCGGTTTCACGAGAGAAAAAACCAGCGAGGATTGAGCAGCGGTTTCACGAGCCATTGCGAAAGTTCGTTGCGCGCATCGGCGGTGATTATGACCCGCTGACGCTCGATGGTTATGCAAGACATTGGCGGGAAAGGCGTCACCTCACGGCGATGCCGAATGAGGCGACGTTTGACCCTGAACAGGGGCTTGCGGCCGGCGAATGGATACAGCGCCTTGTTGAGACCGCAGAAATTCAGGCGGTGCTGATTGAGACGCTGAATCAGCGGCTGAAAGCAGTGGAGACCGCAAGACCGCCTAAGCGGGCCTGAAGGTGAGGGCGACGCCATTATTGCAATAGCGCAACCCCGTTGGCGCCGGGCCGTCCTTAAAGACGTGACCCTGATGACCGCCGCAGCGCGCGCAATGATATTCCGTGCGCGGTACGATCAATTTGAAATCGCGCTTCAACCCAAGCGCGCCCGGAATGTAGTCAAAAAAGCTCGGCCAGCCGGTGCCGCTGTCGAATTTCTGATCCGATTGAAAGAGTTCAAAACCGCAGCCGGCGCAGGCGAAAACGCCTTCGCGTTCTTCATTATCGAGCGGGCTCGATCCCGGACGCTCCGTCGCTTCCTTACGCAAAACGGCGTAAGCTTCCGGCGACAGGCGCTCTTTCCATTCTTTTTCAGACAATTGCCATTTGTCGTAATCAGGGATGGTCGCGGGATCGGGGCTGTCTTCCGCCATCTGTCTCTCCTTTTTCGCCTCGGCTTGGCCGCTGCACGCCGCCGCCGCGCCGCCCAGAAGGCCAAGAGTCAGGCTGCGTCGGCTCAATTTCGTCATAGGGCCGGTCATAAAGGCGTTCCTGTTTTGCTACTCGATACGTTTGGAGATGACTTAGCGATCAATCACCTCACAAAAAACCGGCGCCGGCTTCACAAATTGGCGCCAGCAGTAACAAAAGGCCGGCGTCCCGGTTCGATTTGAAGACAAGGAGGCAATTGCGGCCGTCATGGATATTGAGTTTGCGGATCTGCCACGCGAAATGGGCGGCGGCTGGCGCAAGAGCGAGAAAATAGACGGGCCCTGCGCCGATGACGGCGCCGGCGAGCGCGAAGCCGGCGAGCGTCATGATGTAAAACCCAGCGAGAAAACATTTTGTAGCGCCGCCAAATTTCAACGCGGTGGATTTTACGCCAATCAGCGCGTCGTCTTCCTTGTCCTGATGAGCGTAGATCGTGTCATAGCCGAGGGTCCAGAAAACGCCTGCCGCATAGATGCTGAACGCTGCAACCGAAAGCGCGCCGGCGAGAGCGGCGTAACCAACCAGCGCGCCCCAGTTGAAGGTGAGCCCAAGCCACGCCTGCGGCCAATAGGTGATGCGTTTCATGAAGGGATAGGCGGCGACAAGACCAAGCGAGGCAAAGCCGAGCAGGATCGTGAAGCGGTTGAACTGCAACAGGACGACAAGACCGATCAGGCAAAGAAGGACAAGAAACCCCCAGGCCTGTTTTACGGATATTTCCCCGGCCGGGATCGGGCGCAAGGCCGTGCGCTCGACCTGGCCGTCGAAATCCCGGTCGACAATGTCGTTATAGGCGCAGCCTGCGCCGCGCATGGCGTAGGCGCCGACTGCAAACAGGATAGGGTAATAGAGGAGTCGAAGATCGGTAAATCTATCTGCGGCGGCCAAAGTGCTCGCAGCATGTGCGAGCCCCCAAAGGCAGGGAATGAACAACAGCCACGCTCCGATCGGCCGGTCGGCGCGCATCAACCGCAAATAGGGCTGTGTCGCCTTTGGGGCGTGGGTCACCCAGTTGCCGGGCGCGGCGTCGGGCGTTGCAGTGGGTTGGTTTGCCATGCCTCTTCTTGACCCAAAAGCGAACTGGAGGTCAAACGGCGTAATGACCCAGAAGATTCTATTCGTTTGTACTCAAAACCGCCTCCGTAGTCCGACTGCTGAGCAGGTTTTTTCAATCTATGATGGCCTTGAATGCGATTCTGCTGGATTAGCGCCTGACGCGGTTGTCGCGTTGTCGACAGAGCAAATTGCTTGGGCTGATACCATTTTCGTTATGGAAAAAGCGCACAGAAATAAACTGTCTAAAAAGTTTAAGAACCATCTGAGAGGAAAGCGTATAATTGTTCTCGGTATCCCCGACGATTTTGAATTCATGGAGGAAGGATTGGTGAGACTTCTCAAGGTGAAGGTGCCACAGTTCTTACGATGATCCCTCGCCTTTACATTGACGTTCCTCTTAAAACCGACGCTATCGCCCCATTATCTGCTGCGCAGGCGCATTACCTCAAAAATGTCCTGCGCCGCGACGCCGGCGAAAGCATTCTCCTGTTCAATGGCCGTGATGGAGAGTTCGCGGCCGAGATCGTGGAGATGAAAAAAAAGGGCGGGCTGGCGAAAGTCATCTCAAAAACCCGCGAGCAGGATAGCGAGCCGGACCTGCACTTACTGTTTGCGCCGGTCAAACGCGGCGCCCTTGAAACCATTGTGCAAAAAGCGGTGGAAATCGGCGTTGCGCGCCTGACGCCAATCATCACGGAACGGACGGTTGCGCCAAAAGTCAATATAGAGCGGTTGCAGGCGATCGTTGTAGAGGCCGCCGAGCAATGCGGCCGGCTCACCGCGCCAAAGATCGCCGCGTCTGCAAAACTCGCATCCATCATCGACGCGTGGCCGCAAGATCGCCTCATGATGTTCTGCGATGAAGCGGGCGATGATGAAGCTCAGGAATGGGGCGGGTGGGGCGGGCGCGCCCTGCCGGTATTAGAAGCGCTGAAAGTGGTTGATAGCACGCCTAAAGGCTGGTCGGTGCTGACTGGACCGGAAGGCGGCTTCACGCCGGAGGAGCGCGCAGCCCTGCGCGCAAAAGAGTTCGTGGTTCCAGTGACGCTCGGTCCCCGTATTCTGCGCGCCGATACCGCGGCAATCGCCGCGCTGACCTTATGGCAGGCGGCGCTCGGCGACTGGCGGCGCGCATGACGTCACGGATGCGTGATGCAAATAGGGCTTGGCGGCGAGGGCCGGGCGTTCTAGAGCGAACGGTTATGGGAAGAGGGCCGGGAGAAAAGAGTGACAACGGCTAGCGAAACAAAGGGCGACGCGCCGCTGATTGAGTCAAACGACCAGTTAACGGCTTATCTCGCCGCCGGCTGTAAACCAAAGAATGAGTGGCGCATCGGTACGGAGCATGAAAAGTTCGTATTCTGCCGAACTTCATTGGAACCAGTTCCTTACGAGGGCGAAACCGGTATCCGCGCGATATTGGAAAAGCTCGGGCAAGAAACCGGTTGGTCGATCATTGCGGAAAACGACTTGCCGATCGGTCTGAAGGGCGAAGGCGCCAGCGTTTCGCTCGAGCCCGGCGGTCAGTTCGAATTGTCGGGCGCGCCGCTGGAAAACGTTCATCAAACTTGTGACGAAGTGCATCGTCATCTCGATGCTATAAAAAAGGTATGCGACCCCATGGGGGTTGCGTTTATGGGGATGGGCTTTGCGCCGACCTGGACGCTGGATGAAATGCCGCGCATGCCGAAGCCACGCTATAATATCATGCGCCGCTACATGCCGACCAAAGGATCGCTCGGGCTCGATATGATGCACCGGACATGTACGGTGCAAGTCAATCTCGACTTCGACAGCGAAGCGGACATGGTCGCGAAGTTCAGAACATCCCTCGCGTTGCAGCCGATTGCGACGGCGCTTTTCGCCAATTCAGGCCTTTATGAGGGCAGGCCTTCCGGATACGCTTCCTATCGCGCGCATATCTGGACTGATACCGACCCTGACCGCACAGGACTCTTGAAATTCGTTTTCGAAGACGGCTTCGGATTTGAGCGCTATGCGGATTACATGCTCGATACGCCGATGTATTTTGTTCGCCGCAATGGCGAGTATATCGACGCCGCGGGTCAATCTTTCCGTGACTTCCTGAAAGGAAGGCTGCCGGCCCTGCCGGGGACACGCCCGACCATGGAAGATTGGGAAGACCATCTCTCCACGGCTTTTCCTGAAGTGCGTCTTAAGAAATTTCTGGAAATGCGCGGCGCCGATGGCGGCCCCTGGGCGCGCATCTGCGCCTTGCCCGCCTTCTGGGTCGGCTTGCTATATGACGGCGATGCGCTCGCCGCCGCGTGGGATGTCGCCAAAGCGTGGTCCGAAGGTGAGCGTGAACAGCTCCGCGACGATGCGGCGAAAGACGGCCTCAAAGCAAAGGTTGGAGGGCGGACGGTTCAGGACGTGGCCCTTGAAGTGCTCGAGATCTCTCGTGAGGGCCTGCGCCGTCGTGCTAAGTCGGGTAACCTCAAGGAAGATGAGACCACCTATCTCGATCCGCTGGTGAAGATCGCAAAAAGCGGCGTCACCATGGGTGAATACACCGCGCAATTGTTCGCCGGTGAATTGAACGGCGATGCAAAACTTCTTTTCGAAGAGTGTAAGTACTAATTGATGTCGATGTCGCATCTCGACGTTTTTGGAGATACGACAGCCGCCTGCGCTACGCTCGCAAAAAAAGACGCAACGCTCGCCAGAGCATTAGACGCAATTGAGCGTCCGCACATCCGCCGTCGCCCCGGCGGGTTTGAAGCGTTGTTTCGGATTATCGTCGAACAGCAGGTGTCCGTCGCCAGCGCCCAGGCCATCTGGGGCCGCTGTCAAGATGGCATGGCGGCGATGACGCCGCGAGGCGCCCTTCGTCAGGGTGAGGATGGTTTGCGGTCGTTCGGTCTCTCGGGCCCGAAGATCCGGTATGTTCTGGCGCTTGCGGAATCGATTGAAAAAGACGATCTCGACCTGGCGGCGCTACCTGGCCTTGATGATGAAGAGGCGTCGAAAATGCTTCAATCCATCAAGGGGATCGGTCCATGGACAGCGGCGATTTATCTCCTGTTCTGCGAGGGGCGGGTTGATATCTGGCCGCCGGGAGATGTGGCGCTGCTCGGCGCCTATAGCGCGGCGCGCCGACGCGGGGCCCGTCCCGACATGAAACAGTTCGACCTGCGGGCGCGGAAATGGGCGCCTTATCGCGGTGTCGCAGCTCATATTCTGTGGACTTATTACGCCCATATCCGCGGCAGGACGCCGATTTAGGCACTGTTGCGAAAATATCGCCGTTTTCGTCAAACTTCTGTCATGAGGAATCAGCTATGTGTTTTACTCATGAATGCGCTATTATATCTTCGCAGCAGGGGAGACCGCGTTTTCAGGTTTTCGTGTCGGCACCTTATTGAGAGTGGTTGCGCTTCTTGTGGAGGCATGCGGTGAGTATCGCCAACCGTTTGCCTGAAGCCTGTCCGGCGCTTGTGCTGAATGCGGACTTTCGTCCCTTAAGCTATTTTCCTTTGTCTCTCTGGTCCTGGCAGGATGCGTTGAAAGCGGTCTTTCTCGATCGCGTTGACGTCGTTGCGCAATACGAAACCAAGGTGCACAGCCCGACTTTCGAAATGCGGCTGCCATCGGTTGTTTCGCTGAAAACCTATGTCAATCATTCGCGCGCCCCGGCCTTCACCCGGTTCAATGTTTTTCTGCGCGACAGCTTCGCCTGTCAGTATTGCGGCTCCACTGCGCGCGATCTTCTGACTTTTGATCATGTCATTCCGCGATCAAAGGGCGGGCGAACAACCTGGGAAAACATCGTTGCAGCATGCAGTCCCTGCAATATCAAGAAGGGCGGCCGGTTGCCCCGAGAGGCGAAAATGGTGCCGGCGCGCACGCCGGAACGCCCGACAATGTTTGAGTTGAACGAGCGTGGCCGCGCCTTCCCGCCGCATTATCTCCATGAGAGCTGGCAGGATTTTCTCTACTGGGATACGGAGCTCGAGCCCTGAAATTTGGCTTCAACTGAACTTTATGGTGTTCAGTTCAAGCATCTTCAGGATTGTGCTCTGACCAGTTAAATCCTGTGACGCGACCGTCATCATATAAAACCACCAATAAATCATCGCCAAGATTGATGCGATGAATGTCAGTGACGCCGTTGGACCATTCCGTATGGGTTACATATGCTTCCGGCGTTGTAAGGGGCGTGGGAACGGAGTCTGTTTCGTGGCGCGCGGGATCTTTGGCGTTTTTAATGTAAAAAATCTCGCCGTTTATCCGTGAGACGATGTTGATCGCATAGTTAGGCGCGGTGCTTTCGGTTGCGTTGTAAACGATGCGGGTCCCGTCGGGCGACCACGCAAGGGCGTAGGATTCAGGCGTCGGTCCATCCACGAGGGGCCTGCGTCGTCCGGTCTTTGTATCGATGACATAAAGCGTTGTAAGCTCGCCGTTTGTTGCAAGATAGGCAAGCCATTGGCCGTCTGGAGATGCGGCAGACGCGTATTTTGTCGACCCCTGTGGCGGAGCCCATAAAAATATTGCGATGAGAGCGCTAAGCGCGAATAGCAAGCCAACAATGTAGTGGTGGCTATTTGCGCGAGAGAGACGCCTTGCAAAAGTTTTGGAAGGTAATGAGGTGACCTGCTCTGCAGCTTGCAATAGCCGGTAGCCTTTGCCGCGCACTGTTTCAATATGTTGCGGCGTGCGCGGGTCGTCTTCCAGGAGCTGGCGCAGTTCCGTCACCGCTTGATTTAGCGAATTCTCGGTTACAGCTACGCCATCCCAGACGCGTTCCAGGAGCTGTGATTTTTCGACGACGGCGCCATTGGCGGAAATGAGCTCATGCAATACCGACATGGCGCGCCCGCCAATCGGGTGATGTTCGCCATCTGACGATACGAGGCGCAGAGCCTCCGCATCGACAATCCATGACCCGAGTTTCACATACTGCATTCTCATCAATTCCGCTGCTCTTTGTGAATTTTAGCTGAGAAAGTCTGATTCAGAAATCTTTCAACCGCGCTTCAGGACAAAATTTCGCCGCCACGGTACTGCGTCCCATCGAAATAGCCCAAAATCGATAAGGAAGCCGTATGCTGTCACTCAAAAAACTAACCGTCGCGTTTTGCTTTGCAATGTCCTCTTTTCAACCGGCCACGCCTGGCTGGGCCAGCAATGTTGAGGAGGTCGCCCCCGACGTAGAACGCTTGCGGCGGCTGGTTATTCAGTCTGAGATTCTCGGTGAAACGCGGCCGGTCGATATTTACCTGCCGAAATCATATGGCGCGACAACAGAGGCGCATCCCGTCATTTATGTACTGGATGGCGAAGAGAGCTTCCATTACGCCGCTGGTGCGCTCGATGCTCTCTATCAACGCGGCTATCCAAAGATGATCCTGGCGGCCATTCCAAACAAAAACCGGTCGCGGGATTTAACCCCTGAAGCGTGGGGGAGTGATGCGCTATCGGGTGGCGGCGCCGATAATTTTGCGGCGTTTTTTGCTGAGGAGCTTATCCCAGCCGTTGATGCGCGCTTCCGCACTCAACAATACAGAGTTTTAGTCGGGCATTCTTTTGGCGGTTTGTTTGCATCGCATGTGCTTGCAACGCGCCCTGATATCTTTGATAGCTATATCGCGATTTCCCCTTCTATGGATTTCGCCGATCACAGACCCTTAAAAACACTGGAAAAGTCTTTTGCTAATGATGCGGCAAGGCCAAAGTCTCTTTTTGTAGCCATGGGTGATGAGCCGGGCGGCGAAGGGGACAGCGTACATAAGCTATACTCCATGCTGGCGATTGGCGCCCCTTCCTGGCTTGACTGGGCTTTCCGCCGTTTCCCTGATGAAGACCATAGCTCTGTTCCGGTTATAGCAATGCTTCAGGGGCTAGGTTTCGTATTTCAGGATTTTGTGATCGAAGGTCGCGATATTCCAGCAACTGCACGCGGTCTTGAAAGACATTATCAAAAGGTTTCCGAGCGTTTTGCATGGGTCGTAAAACCACCCCAACGCGTACTGATGAATCTTGGATATGGTCAGCTCGAAAGGGGTGAGGCGGACGCCGCAATAGATACATTCAAGCTTTATGCAGAGCTTTACCCTGACCAGATTGCCGGGTGGGAGGGTCTGTCCTCAGCCTACCATTTGCAAGGCGACGAGAAAGCGGCGATCGCGGCGCTCAGGAAGGTGATTGAGATCGCGCCATGGTACGATGAGGCCCGCCTAAAGCTTGAAGCGCTGGAGCAGAATATGGAAGATTAGAGACGGGCTTTGTTCGGGATTCGGCCGTGTCGAAAAACGCCATCCCAGGTTTTAAGCGCGCTCCCGCTGACTTATCTTCATGAGGGCCGGCGGGATTTTCTCTACCGGGATACGGAACCGGAGTTCCAGGCCGTCTGTTTGCGATTTGTGCATTGCCAGATCGTCGACTATAATTGTCGACAGGCAGGTGGGAATGGGAAATCACATGACAGAGAAGTATCAAGTCCTCGACAAGAAAATTACAATGTCACGCCGCGCGTTTGTGCAGGCGGCGGCGGCGGGCAATATCGTTGTTTTAAGCGCTGGTTGTGAAACCGTATCGCAAGCTTTTACGCCGAGCAGCGCGCAAATGGCGGAGCTTGCGGGCTCGGCGTGGACCGATCTGAAAAGTAAGCAACCCACCACAAATAATCCCAGATATGTATCGCGTGTGAACCGGGTGATGCCGAAAATTATTCGCGCCGCTGGCGATAATCCTGCGGGCTGGGAAGTTGCGGTTTTTGACTCCGATGATTTGAACGCCTTTGCGCTGCCCGGCGGCAAGATCGGTTTTTACACCGGTATTCTCGACATCATGGAAAACGATTCTCAAATCGCGACGGTGATGGGCCACGAGGTTGCTCATGTGAAGTTCAACCATTCCGGCCAGCGTTATGGACGGACGGCGGCGACGCAGGCCGGGCTCGGCGTGGCGCAGGTCGCGCTTGGCGGTGGTGGGCAGGGCTCGCAAATGGCGCTTGGCGCTCTTGGACTTGGCGCGCAATATGGCGTCATCCTGCCTTTCTCGCGTCAGCACGAGCTTGAGGCCGACAAATATGGTCTGCGTTACATGAACATCGCCGGATACAATATGAATCAGGCGCTCCGCTTCTGGGAGAAGATGTCATCCATGAAGGACGGCGCGCCGCCGGAGTTCATGTCGACGCACCCAAGCGATGGAACGCGAATCGCCCAGCTAAGGCGCGAAATTTCTGTCCTTCAGGGGCGCGCCTAGAGGGCCTGGGGCTGCTGCTGTAACATTCCGTTTCGCCTGATAGCTCTGGCTTCCAAGAGGTCAGGCGGATTTGGAGCGTGGCGTCGCCGGTTGATGGGCCAGCGAGCTTGAAATTTACCATTTACGGGTTTACCAGAGCGCGTTCTGCGGCGTGCTCATGCCGTAGGGTTTGCCGCCTTAGCTCAGTAGGTTAGAGCGCTTGATTGTGGATCAAGAGGTCGGTGGTTCGAATCCACCAGGCGGTACCATTTTTCAGATCTTTGGCGCCAGTTGGCGTTGTCGCTTTATGCATTACTGGGTGGCCAGAGTTTGCCGGGAGAGGCATGCAAAGATTTCACCGCATTCGCACGGCATTTTCGTGACAAACTTGTGATTAGCTGAATTACCGCAAGTGATAGTGTGCTGAGACGGTGAAATCTGAAAAACCGAAGATATTTCAATAAAAATGTGGGCTTCAAAAGCTGCGCAGCCAGGGCATATCTGTTGGATTGTTCATATTTTGTGGAGTGCATCTTATGCTACTAGTGAATGCTCCGGTTAAATCTTTACGTAGAGCAATTTGTCCTTTTGCAGTTTTACATTCTTAGTTCATTCAGGGCCAGACTTGGTGCGAAATATTGGTCGGCAAAAACGAGGTTAGCCAATGACAACCTTTTCAATAGTCGAAGACGCATCTGTCGGAGCGAGCGGCGTTTCTTCAGGCGTTATCACTTCTGTGAAAAATAATATTCTTGCCGCTGCAGAATTATGGAATCGCTATTTTTCCCAGGGGGCTTTTGACATTAAAATCGAGCTGGCTTTTGCCAATCTTCCTGGTTCTACTTTAGCGACTGGCGGCAGCGGGCTTTCATTTGTCGGTGGAGAAGGGCCTGGCCTGGAGGTCTGGAAGGTCGACTCAATGGAGGAGTACATCACCGGTAGCGAGGTTGGCGGGACCGGTGTCGATATAACGATTACCGTTGATACCCCGCTGCTTCAGGGAGGCGAATTCTTTTTCGACCCTGACCCATTTGCCCGCACCGCGCCTGTTCCCTTCGGCAAAAGTGATTTCATGTCGGTAATGCTGCATGAGCTTGGGCATGGATTTGGCTATTTATCGATCAATTCGGCGGGAATGGACGCCGTTGACGATACGGACACGTCAGATTCAGGCTTTATCGATCTGACCCCGTTTGATGTCTGGGTTGATCCGGACGCGCCGGGAGGCCGTTCATTTGTGGGGCCGTCGGCGACTGCGATATTCGGCGGTGATATTCTTCTGGACCCGGACTCGATGAGTCACCTGGCTTCCGCCGCTGATGGCGGCTTTGAAAATCTGATGGATCCCTCCTTGCTTGTTGGTTCGCGCAGCTACATTGCGCCGATACACGTTGCTATTTTTGAAGATATTGGATTGCCTGTGCGCAAACCGACAGCTGGCGGTGACGAGCTGTTTGGATTTGAGTTTTCAAATGATGTCGTATCGCTTCTCGCTGGAAACGATAGTTATAACGGCCTTTCGGGCAATGATTTAATACGCGGCGGTGATGGCGCTGACACGCTTGTTGGCGATGCTGGCGATGACACGCTTCGCGGCGATGGCGGCAATGATCAATTGTTCTCCGGTTTCGGCGATGACCGCGCTGAGGGCGGCGCTGGCATTGATTTGATCCGTACAGGTCCGGGTAGCGACACGCTTCTTGGCGGTACTGGCGACGATACGTTAGGCGCATCGAATCGAAGTGACCTTTTGCGCGGCGGGAGCGGTAATGACCTGATGCTGGGCTCGAATGGCAATGACCGGCTATTTGGCGATGGGGGAAATGACACGCTGTTGGGCGGTAATGGTCGTGACACGCTCAATGGCGGTCTGGGCGCTGACCGTCTCGTGGGCAATGGCAATAATGATACGGCCTCTTATGCCAGCGCGACTTCGGCGGTTCAGGTTCGATTATGGAACAGCGACGGGACGCAAGGCGAAGCGACCGGCGATCAGTTGATTGACATGGAAAATCTTATTGGTTCAACCTTTAACGACACGCTGGCGGGCGATGACGGTGTGAACCGCGTTGATGGCGGCGCCGGTAATGACATCCTTCAGACGCTCGGCGGCGCTGACAATCTTACCGGCGGAGCTGGCGACGACACTATGACCGGGGGGGCTGGCAATGATACGTTCCAGTTCTTCGCCGCTGCGCCGGGCGCTGATGTGATTACGGACTTTGTGGCAGGCGCCGCAAGTGGTGACGTCATCCGTTTACTCGGCTTCGGTAGTGCGTTTGATACGTTTGGCGAAGTGATCGGAGCGGCGACGCAGGCTGTAGATGATGTGATCATCAATTTCGGGAGCGGCGATACGATTACGTTAACTGGCGTCGCCTTGGGCGACCTTAATGCCGGGGATTTTCTTTTTTCGTAATGGGAATACCCGGCCTGCAACTGTCTGTATGGCATACCGACGATATAGCTCTAAAATGGCGAGTTAAAATCCCGCCAAGAGACAGCCGCCGCGTCTTTTTCCGATAACGTCGCACTGTTCTCGTCAATGCCCCAGTTGATTGCGAGATCGGGGTCGTTCCAGCGCACCGCGCCGTCACTGTCCCGGTCGTAATAGTTGTTGACTTTGTAAATCACGTGGGTGTCCGGTTCAAGCGTTGCGAAGCCATGCAAAAATCCCTCGGGCACGAATAACTGTGCGCCGTTTTCAGCGCTTAGCTCCACGGCGATATGCTTGCCGAATGTCGGCGATGAGGTGCGCGCATCCACGGCGACGTCGAGAATTTTCCCGGCTGCGACCCGCACAAGCTTTGCCTGCGCAAAGGGCGGCGCCTGATAGTGCAATCCGCGAACCGTGCCCTTCTCGACGGAGCGTGAATGATTGTCCTGCACAAATCGGATATCGACGCCCGCCTCAATGAACCGGCGCTCATTGTAGGTCTCGCTGAAAAATCCGCGATCATCGCCGAAGCGCGCTGGCGTTAAAATCAAAACGCCGTCAAGGCTGGTCTTCTGAACATCAAGCATCTGTGTTCCGTTCTGCTTTTTCGACGATCTTGTACAATGCTGACTCAAAAAGCGCGCCGGCGTCATCCCATGTATAGCGCGTCGCCGTCTCGTAGGCCGCATCGGACATCTGTCGCCATTCATCATCGCTCGCCTCGAGGACGTTGATGGCCTTTTCCGCAAGCGCATCGGCGTCATCAACAGGTACAATATAACCCTGCTTGCCGTCTTCAATAACATCTTCCGGTCCGCCGACAGCGGTGGAGACGACCGGACACCGGCATGCCATGGCCTCCATCGGCGGCAGGTGAAACCCTTCAACACGGCTTCCGCACAGCCAGAGATCGCATTGCGCGTAAACCTCACGTATTTTTTCCTGCGGCGGCTTGTAGTGAAATTCGCACCCTTGCGGCAGCGGCACCTGAGAATTCGGCGAACTTGCGCCAAACGAAACAATGCGTAGGTCCGGGTAACGCTTGCGAATTTTTGCGATTGCCTTGGTCGTTGTCTCTACGCCTTTCACCCAACTGTCAGCATAGAGAAATCCGACGCAGGGTTGTGTGTTTTTCGGGCGTGGTGAGGCGTGAAACTGCGTTGTGTCGGCGGTGTTCGGTACGCGTGCAATCGCAGGGGAGCCATATTCATCCCGCATGGTGCGCTCAAGCCATTTCGATACGACGATCTTGTCAAAGGGCGCGCGATAGGTCGCCTGAACCCGGTCTTTCGGAAAATGCGGGAACACTTCATGGCCTTGTACGAAATACGCTTTTGCTCCTTTGCTGGGGCGCATCGCCATGGCCCACTCCGCCGTCAGCCATAATGTTGAAATGAGGATATCCGCATCGGGAACGTTTTCATCTGTCAGGTTGTCCTGCCCCTCAACGATATTCAGATTGATTCCGGCGTTGTCGTAGTGCGCCGCGGAGAAGCCTGGCTTGAGGACGACGCCGGTTCGCAGGAAGTAAGTCATTTTGTGCCGCAATCGAACATCAGCCGGTTTTAAGGCCGTGATTGTGATTTCGTGCCCGCGTTCTTCCAAATATTTCGCGTAGATCGATACGACGCGGTCGCCGCCCCCGAGTGCGGGATTGAACAGTAGAAAATTTATCTTGAGTTTCTTATCCATATTCCAGATGTATCGTTCCAAAAGGTATGAAAAGCGCGTCTACGCCTATTTCCATGCGTACGATTCGTTTTCAACAGTTTGAGTTGCGTTTGGTTGTGAATTATCCTGGTTGAGCGATGGTGCGGCGGCGATACGCGCCAGGGCGATTCCAATAGCCCCGAAGGCCCAGTAAATGTCGGGGATTTGTCCCTCGCTGCTGGTGGTGAAGATTGTCAGCAAAATCCCGATAAGCGTTGCGAGATAAGCCCGGCAATAATTTGCAAATACAGGATCGCGTGTTCGGGCGGTCTTCAACGCGTTGTGCAAAGCGAGAACAACGGAGGCGAAGAACGCCAGAAAAAGGCCAAGTCCGATCAGACCTGATTTCAATCCGACCTGCAGATAGGTGTTCACAATATCGATAATGCCTTGTCCCTGCCGCAGGGATTGAAGTGCGCTGTGCGAGATAAAATCGCCCGAACCGAAGAATGGGTTTTCAAGAATTACGTCCCACGCCTGATCAAGGAGCTGGCG
>CBDDKD010000007.1:0-35633 GCA_965230025.1 Hyphococcus sp. | reverse complement strand
AAAACTGCCTCATGATCGGCTGGAAGATATCGGGAGTGTTGAAATCCTGATCAACGATGCGACAATCGCAATCGATAATAACGCGCCTTTCCGCTCATATGGCGATGTTGGCATAGAGGACAGGACTGGGCTTGTGCTTCATCATGGCGTCAATACCCTGCGAGTGAGGTTTTATGAACAACATAATCTCGGGGGGTCTTTTCTCGATGAGTGGACAATGAATTTCACCGTACACTGATAAAATGAAACATCCGCTAATGACCTGACCTCTGATTTTCGGGCCATTTGAGTTTGAATTACGCCAATAGCCGACAATTGAGCCAAGACCTCGCCGGAGTTGGAGGAGGCATGTGGTTCCAATGTCTGCTTTGACACCGAGAGCGGAAATCGGTTTCAGAAAGATAAGCATCCATTTCCAGTGAAAACCTGCTGTTTCAAACCGCAGAAATTACTCCATATCATGAACGACACCTGCCGCCTGAAATTATTTAAAAAAACGAAAAACGAAAAAGTTACCATGATAGGTGGTGGGCCCGGAGGGACTCGAACCCCCAACCTAGCGGTTATGAGCCGCCAGCTCTAACCAATTGAGCTACAGGCCCGGACGGCGCCTGGACGCACTCACGGGACCGCCGCTTTAGCAGCTAACGCAGCGCGATTGAAGCCCTTGTTTCAAACACCTCCGCTAGCGCTCAACTGGCTTTCCGTCCTGTTTATAAACCACGCCGTCTTTCATGACGAAATCAACATGTTGCAGGAGATTGATATACTCCAGGACATCGCCCCGAACCGCGATGATATCCGCTTTCTTGCCAGCTGACACCGTGCCGAGATCCTCCTCAACGCCCATCATCACCGCCGGCCAGTAAACGGCGGCGCGGATCACATCCATCACCGGCAGCCCCATCACACGCACCAGGACATCCATTTCATTCCAGGTAGACTGGCAGTGAAACTTCATTGGAATGCCGCTGTCCGTGCCGACCAGAAAGACAACGCCGGCTTCGCGCAACTGTTCGATCTTGCGTTTCAGTGTCGGCTTGCGAAGCGGCGTCAGGCGCGTATAGCCGAGCTGACCCGGCGCGGCGATTGATTGTTTGATGTCGGCGATGGTGTCTTCTTCAAGACCGCGATGCCAGCAAGCGTCATCAAGTTTTTCAGGATTGGCGACCGTGCGGTCGAAATTCCACAAACCTTCAACCGTTGGCGTCCAGTAAAGCGGGCCGCCGGCGATGCGCCCTGTCGCGGTGCGTTCCTTAAGCGCTTCCATAATATCGGCCGGGTATTCCGGCGCGGTCGTCAGGCCAGTGTGCTCGAAATTATCAACACCAATTTCAAGGCCAACCCGGATTTCGTCGGGCCGGTGCGAATGGGCGACAACTTTCATCCCGCGTTTATGCGCCTCATTAACAATCGCTTTTGCGGTTGTACGGGGCATCTTGTCCTGATCAATCAGCTTGACGATGTCCATGCCAGCCGCATCAAGGCGCGCGACTTTGGCGCGCGCATCCCCGGCGCCGGTCACCGCCCAGCGATAACCCTTTTGCCAGTCTTCAACGTCCGCCTGTAAAAATGGGCCGGACATGAATAATCGCGCGCCGGGAATCTCACCAGCGTCGATGCGCTCCTTGACAGACTTCGACGCCTCCAGCGGCGCGCCGAGATCGCGCGCCGACGTGATGCCGGCGAGCAATAACTGCTCAGCAGATGCCGGCATGATTTCATTGGCATACCGATCACCATAGGTCGCCTGCCAGTACGGATAATCCGCATGTCCCGTGAGCATCAAATGCGCATGACTCTCCCACAGGCCGGGCAGCACATCCATGCCTTCGGTTGAGATAACCTCGTATCCATCCGCCGGCGTTAAGGTATCGACTGTTCCAACCGCGATGATGCGGTCGTCATCAACGAGAATGACACTGTCGTGAATGGGCGCATGGCCGAAGCCGTCAATCAAACGCCCGCCAACCAGCGCCTTGCGCCCTTCAGCATGTGCAGCGCCGAAGAATACAGTCCACCCAAGCACAGCCAGACAAAAAAACTCTCAACAACGCCGCCATATCACTCTCCCATGAAATTACCGCCTTGCCTGGCGATGTTTATGATCGGAACTATTCGGAACAAGCGCCCCAACGTCAAATAACATTCATGATCGCAGTGAGGCTTTGGCCCAAACTCGCGCCTTTTTGGTCTTGATTTCGCCCCATCAAACCGGTCTGGTGGCGCGAACGAAGGAGGACAATTCAATGTATATGCAGAAGTCGTTTTTTCCCGCTATCGCGGCCGTCATATTATCGGCCTGCGCCACACCGCCCGCCGCGATTGCACAATCTGAGGCGCCTTTCCGGTCGATTACCGTCAATGGCGAGGGTGAAGCGTCAGCGGCGCCGGACATGGCGATCCTGTCAATCGGCGTGCGCACGGATGCGCCAAACGCCGCCGCAGCGCTACGCCAGAACTCATCACAGATGGCCGCAACCATCAAAAAGCTTCGGGACCTCAATGTCGCAGAACGTGACATCCAGACATCGGGCTTGTCGATCAATCCTCGGTATAATTATGAAAACAATCGGTCGAACCCGGAAGTCATTGGTTTTACGGCGTCAAACACGCTGACGGTCAAACTGCGCGATCTCGACCTCGCCGGCGCCGTGATTGATCAGGCGGTGCAGTCAGGCGCGAATTCCCTCGGCGGCATTCAGTTTACATTCGCCGACCCAAAGCCGCTCATGGAAACCGCACGCAAAGACGCCATATCGCAAGCGCGCGCGAAAGCCGAACTCTATGCGCAATCCGCAGGCGTTCAACTGGGCGAGGTCATGACGATCCAGGACGGCTATGTCAGCACGCCCTCCCCGCAACCAATGATGGCGCGAATGTCAGCGAACATGGATGAATCAGTACCGCTTCAGGCTGGAGAATCCGCAATCACCGCTACTGTGACCATGGTGTTTGCAATCGATTAGCGCTTCCGGGTTATTCTCCCGCAAACAAGTCGCCGAAAAAGTCGCCTTCGTTCCAGGTTGGACGCGAAGGCGCATTCGCGACAGCCCGCGCAATTTCATAGTTCACATCTGCAAACCGCGCAGCGTCTTCGTACAGGATCGGCAGTGAGATATCGTCCGTGGGCTTGTGATAATGCGTGGTGATAAATTCCTGAAACTTCTCTTCGCCGCCATTTTCAAAACCGACAACGAGGAAGACAGAGGGTATGCCTTTTTCAACAAACCGGTAATGGTCCGAACGCGTAAATAAACCTTGTTCCGGGATTGGGTCCGGCGACATTTTCACACCGGCCTCTTCCGCCGCGATGGCGACGATCGGTCCCAACCCAGACCGCTCTGCGCCAAAAGCGATAACATCCGTAAAAGAATGCAGCACCAGCGGCATGTCGAGATTTACATTCGCTACGATGGATTCAATCGGGACGGTCGGGAAGTGGGCGTAATAATCCGCCCCGAGAAGACCGTCTTCTTCCGCGGTTACCGCGAGAATAATCACGCTGCGCGCAAGAGACGCCTCATCGACAAGCCGACGGGCGGCCTCCAGCATGGTTGCGACGCCTAACGCATTGTCCATGGCGCCATTATAAATACCGTCCTCGCCTTCCTTCTGAAGGCGCTCATTCACGCCCTCATGATCGAGATGCGCGGTCAGAACGACATATTCATCTTTTAACGCCGGATCGCTTCCTGGGATCACCCCGACGACATTCGGGCTGGTGACATCTTTGATATCGAGCGCGCCTTTCATTGAGACGGTGACAGCGAGATCAAAACCCTTCGGCGCCCCGCCTTCTGCGTCAGCTTCAGACAGGATATCTTCAAAGGATCGCGGAGCGCCTTCGAACAGCGCCTGGCTGGCATCGATGTTCATCACAGCCGAGCCTTTGATTTCCGACCCGGCGAGATCGGCCTCGCCATCCGGTCCAACCCATGTCTTCGATGCGCTTTGCGGATTCGTTATGCGCCGCTCCCAGGGCGAGCGTTTGTCGGCGCTTGTAGTCAGCAGGCTGATCGCCCCGATTGCGCCGCGCTTCGCGGCTTCTTTTCGGGTCAGCGCACCGGAACCATAATGGGCGCGCTGTTCACTCTCAAAACTGTCCGGGGCGCCAGCGAAATAGACAACCACTTTTCCGTCAAGGTCGAGACCGGCGAAATCATCATGTCCGGCTTCCGGCGCATGAACGCCATAACCGATAAAAACGGCGGGCGCGGTAACGTCAAATAACGAGTCGCCAAGGGATGGATAGAGGCGATAGTCTTCCAGATTATTCAAGACTTGCGTTTCACCGTCAGGCGCCGTCACGGACAGGCTGACCTCGTCCTGGCGCGTTACGCCAGCGCGCAGCGGAACCTGTTGAAACCAACCATCGTCACCGCCGGGCGTCAGACCCAGCGCCGCCATACGTTCGGCGACATAGGCGGCGGCGACTTCATAGCCGCTTGTTCCAGCCTCCCGGCCCTCGCGCGCGTCATCTGCAAGATAAACGACATCTGCCTCGATCCGGGCGGCGGCGTTTGGCGCCAAGCCGCTTTGAACGGCCGCAGCGGTAACGGCGGCCGCCGTCGTGTCGCTTGCCGCATCCGCAGAAGGACCAATTTCCTGAGGCGCACAAGCGCCCGACAATGAAAGCGCCAGCACAGCGCTGGCGGTTTTTGTAAATCTCAACACTCGTTACCCTTATCGATTCGACCGAAAAATAGGGCCGCAAGTGCACCCTGACGTCAAGCTCAACTCGTCTATTTCTACAAAAAAATCAAAAATTTCAGACTGTTGCAGCGTATCACCGTTCTGCTTGGAACCAATCCGCCGCTATAGTATTATGATTATTGGGGGAACGGGGTCACTTATGCGCCTGAAGCAAGTTTTTAAAAAACCAATACGAGCGTCAGGGTTTGCGGCCGGTACGCTTTTGATGGGCGCAAACGCCCTCGCCCACCCGCATTATGACGGCGCCGACAGCACTCACAATCATAATAACGGCTGGGTGCACGAAAACGGTATTGGCCCGGACCCGGACAATGACACCAACCCGGCGACCAACACAGGCGCCATTTCCATAGTCGGCGACGCCGCATTAGCGGCGGACGATCCGCCCTATTCGGTGATCACCTTTGAAGCGCCGCCCGGCCGCCATGGCGACGTTATAGAGACCACCTACAAAAATGATCTGGGGGTCAGCTTCGGTCCCGGCCTGACGCGCCAGATCTGTGATGGCCAGGATTTTTATCAGTACAATTCAATGTGCACTTATGCAGCGGCGCCAAGCGGGAAATTTTCCGCCGGTTATCTCAGCTATTTAAACCAGCCGCTGAGGATTGAATTTGAGCGCCCGGTCTGTGTCGTGACCATGGCAATCTACCCAACCGGCGGCAAGGAAGGCGAACCGTTTGAATTCACCATCGAAGGCTGGACGAAAGACGGTGTGGAGCTGCCGGCGGCAAAGGCGGAATTTGAATGGACCAAGGACACGGTACGCTGGCGCCATATGGCCGGCGCCTATTTCCTCGACGAGCCTGCGACAAAGATTGCGATCAGCATGAAGAGCAAAGACGCAGTGGAGTCAAAAAAGGTCCTTCGCTATCTGATCGACGATCTCGCCTTTGTCGAAACCAATTGTGATGAGGCGTTAGCCAGTATCGCGGCGCAAGCAGGCGATACACTGGAAGACGACGACAATCTTCTCACCAATGACGTCGAAGATGATGAAGTCATGACGCTGGAAGTGGAAAGCGCCAGCGAGTAAGCCGCTAGAGCGCCTTGCGCATCACGATAATCACGTTTTTGGCGCCGCTTTCAGTAATTTGCTCATCACGACTGACTTCGCAATACCCCCTCGCCACGTATAAAGGCTCGCCGGGCAGCGTCGATCCCAGTTCTATCGATTTAAACCCTGCCGCGCGCGCCGCCGCTTCGCCAAGATCAAGCAGCAATGTCCCGACGCCCCGCCTTGTCCACCGAGGATGTGTATACATGGCGCGAATGCGCGCCGCATCCGTCGCCGGATCGGCAAAGCTGTCATCGCGGCCTGTGGTGTGATTGCCGCCATAGAGCGTTTTGCGCTTGCCCCATCCGCCGCAGCCGACCATATGCGTTTCGCCATCGCGGATCGCTTCAATAATAAAATAGGTTCGATCGTCAATAAGCGTCGTATCGAGACCCATGGTCGCCTGCGCCGCTGAAATCTCCGCTGGCGACAGAAACGCTTTCATGTTCTGTGCAATCGCGAGCTTCATCAAAGACATGATGGTCGGCATGTCATCGCGGGTTGCAAGCCGATGCATGAAATCAGGGTTTTGTTTCATCTGCCTTCAGACTATTGCGCAGAGACAGCGGGATCAATTCCCCTTGCAAAATTGCAAAACGCCGCCCCGAAGAAATGAGGCGGCGCCATGCTCAATACTGAATAACGATCAGCCCGTCTGATCGTCAACGCTGGCGTCCGGCGCATTTGATTTAACGCTTTCAATGCCATTGTCGCGGCTGTCAGCAGATGCATACATCTGTGACGTCCCGATAACCTGATGGTTCGCCGCTTTCAAGTTGAAGTGAAACTTGCCGTTGGCCGCTTCCTTACGCTCGTAATTTCCGTCCTCGGACGCATTCTTTTTCACCGAGGCGATGCCGTTCTCTGCCCCGCCCTTATCCTTGTAGCCTTCGCTGGCGAGAATGTTCTCGCCATTTCCGGCTTTGAGCCGAAATCTGAATTCGCCTGCATTATCTTTATAAAGTTCAAATTTGCCTGCCATTGGCGCGCCTCCTTACTGATATTATTGACCGCTGTACGTTGATTCCGGCCGGGGTGGATCTCCTTGCATTGCAATCTTGACCAAGCCAAGGCATCACGGATGTTCCAGAATCGTTCTCGTTTTTGTAGACTGCCGCGATGAGTACCAACACGCCCCGAAAAATGTCCATATCAGAGCGCGCGATGGCGTCGGCGCGGCCTATTGGGTCACCGGAAAATACAGATGAAACAGCGCCTTACCTTAAAGGCTTAAACGAAGAGCAGCGCAAGGCCGTCTTGGCCACCGAGGGCCCTGTGCTGATGCTCGCGGGCGCCGGCACAGGCAAAACCCGGGCGCTCACCACCCGCCTCGCCCATCTGCTGAACACCGGCCGCGCCCAGCCCTGGCAGATCCTCGCCGTCACTTTCACCAACAAGGCGGCGCGGGAGATGAAGGATCGGATCGCCGCCCTCGTCGGCGACCATGTGGAGGGCATGAAATGGCTTGGCACGTTCCACTCCATCGGCGCGCAGATCCTGCGCCGCCATGCGGAACTTGCGGGCCTCAAATCCTCCTTCACGATCCTCGACGCCGATGACCAGACGCGTCTCGCCAAGCAGGTCATCGAGGCGGCCAATATCGATGAAAAGCGCTGGACCGGCCGCGGGCTGGCGACGGTTATTGACGGCTGGAAGAACCGCGGCCTGACGCCAGACAAGGTTCCGGCCAATGAGGCGTATCACTTTGCCGATGGCAAGGCCATTGCTCTGTACAAAGCCTATCAGGCGCGGCTGACGACACTAAACGCCGCAGACTTTGGCGACCTTCTCGTTCACAATCTGACAATCTTTCAGAACAATCCGGATGTGCTGGAAGAATATCAGCGCCGGTTTCGCTATATGCTGGTCGATGAGTATCAGGACACCAATGTTGCTCAGTATCTATGGCTGCGCCTCCTCGCACAAAGACATAAAAACATCTGTTGCGTCGGCGACGATGATCAGTCGATTTATGGCTGGCGCGGCGCGGAAGTGGAAAACATACTTCGCTTTGAAAAGGACTTTCCGGGCGCAGAAGTCATTCGCCTTGAACGCAATTACCGCTCAACACCATCGATCCTCGGCGCTGCCTCCGGTCTGATTGCCGCCAACAAGGAACGCCTCGGCAAAACCCTCTGGACCAACGCCGAGGACGGCGAAAAGGTCAAGGTGCGCGGCGTCTGGGACGGCGATGAAGAAGCGCGCCTTGTCTGTGACGATATTGAATCGGAGCAGTCAAAGGGCCGCGCCCTGAGCGATATGGCGGTGCTGGTTCGCGCTTCGTTTCAGATGCGCGCCTTTGAAGAACGCTTCAACACGCTGGGTCTCGCCTATCGGGTGGTCGGCGGCCCGCGCTTTTACGAGCGGGAGGAAAGCCGCGACGCGCTTTCTTATCTGCGGCTGATCCGAAGCCCGGATGACGACCTCGCCTTTGACCGCATCATCAACAAACCGAAACGCGGCCTCGGTGACAAAGCACTGCAAGTGTTGCACAAGCTCGCCCGGGCGCAGAGCGTCCCCTTGATGACGGCGGCGCGTCTCGCGCTTGAAAGTGACGATCTTCACGCTGCTGCACGCCGTTCGCTGGTCAACTTCGTCGATACCGTCGACCGGTGGTCACGGGATGCAAAAGATATGGCGCCGGCGGATCTTGCCGAACTCGTCCTCGAAGAGTCCGGCTATATCGAAATGTGGAAGAATTCAAAATCTCCGCAAGCGCCGGGCAAACTCGATAACCTTAAAGAACTTATCCAGGCGGTCTCTGAATTCGATACGCTTGAAGGCTATCTTGATCATGTCGCGCTCGTCTCCGAACTCAGTGAGGATACCGGCGACGGCCAGGTGTGGCTGATGACGTTACACGCAGCGAAGGGACTGGAGTTCCCGGTGGTGTTCCTCCCCGGTTGGGAAGAAGAAATCTTCCCCTCCAAACGCTCGCTCGATGAAAAAGGAAACGCCGCACTGGAAGAAGAACGCCGCCTCGCCTATGTGGGCGTGACGCGTGCGGAGGAAAGCTGCCGCATCTCTTTCGCCGCCAACCGGCAAATCTATGGGCGCTGGCAGACGGCGATCCCCTCCCGCTTTATCGATGAATTGCCGGAAGAGCATGTGGATGTGGTGTCCGAGCCGGGACTTTACGGCAACACCGCCAGCGACCTCGCCAGTCATTCCAGCTTCGATGGCGCGAAACTGAGAGAAGACGACTATTATGACAATCCGGGCTGGCGGCGGGCGCGTGCGGCCAACGCAAGGCCGGCCGCACCAGCGCCTTTGCTTGAGGGCCGCGCCAAAACCATTTCTGTCAGCGCGCCAGGGAAGTCAAAGTTCTCTAAGGGCCAGCGTGTCTTTCACCAGAAATTCGGTTACGGAAAGATCTCTTCCATCGAAGGCCAGAAGCTGACGGTTGACTTCGAACATTCCGGCCCGAAGAAAGTCATCGATACTTTTGTCGAGGCGGCGTAATCAAAACGAAAAACCGCCGCCGCGCCATTGATCTGCATAAATACGGAAAGCTTTATGACGTCATATAAAATCACCTGGGCGGGGGAGCGCGCCGCGCTGCATCAGGCGAGCGATGCGTTGACTGAGCTTTTATGGCCGCCGGCAGGCGCTGTCAGCCTTACAAAAGAAGACGCAACCGTGGAAGACGGCGCCAGCGCGTGGCGGCTCGACGCCTATTTCGAAGCGGCGCCCGACATGGACGCCATTCAATCCCTGCTTGCTGACCATGGCGGGCTTGGCGAGGGCGCGCTCGAAGAGCTTCCCAATATCGACTGGGTCGCGCATGCGCTTGAAGGTCTCGGCGTCGTACGTTGCGGACGGTTCGTGCTCTATGGCGTTCACGATGCGGACAAACTGCCAAATGAAGACGGCGACATCCCGATCCGCATCGACGCCAATCAGGCGTTTGGGACGGGCCATCATCCGACGACCGCCGGATGCCTCACCCTGCTTGATCGCTTTGCGGGTTTTGCGCCCAAAAAGATCCTTGATCTTGGCTGCGGCTCTGCTGTTCTTTCTATCGCCGCTGCGAAACTTTGGAATCGCATGGTGCTGGCCACAGACATAGACCCCAAATCTGTGGAGATTGCCACCGAAAATGTCGCGCTGAACGATGTTGAAGATTTCGTGGTGATGCAGACTGCCGCCGGCTTTGATCATCCCGATATCGCAACAGCCGCCCCTTTTGATTTCGTCTTTGCGAATATTCTCGCGGGGCCGCTTGCGGAACTGGCGCCCGCCATGGCGGAGCATGTCAGCAAAAACGGGCGGGTTATGCTGGCGGGGCTCATGGACGAACAGGAAGGAAAGGTCGCCGCCGCTTATGAGGCGGCCGGATTCCGGCAGATCAACCGTCTTGATCAGCCAACCTGGCCCGTGCTCCTGTTTGTAAAAACATAAATCGCGCCGCGCCTCTTGAGACTGCGTCGCCAAAGCGCAATATTTAGCCTGCCCTCAGTCAGGATAGTCTTTCATGTTTCAAACTTTTGAACCCGTCTCCGACCGCTCTTTCGCCGGCAAACACTTACCGCTTTTGCGCGCAGAAATGGCGGGACAAAACCTCGACGGTTTCATCATTCCGCATGATGACGAGTACCAAAATGAGTATATCCCGGAATATGCCGAACGGTTGATGTGGGCGACAGGGTTTTCCGGATCGGCAGGCGCGGCGATTGTGATGAGCGATCGCGCCGTCATGCTGACCGACGGACGTTATACATTACAGGTACGCCAGCAGACCGATGCAGATTACTTTGAATATGTCGATATCTCGGACATCTCACCCGCAGAGTGGCTTGCTGACAACGCAGCCAAAGGCGCGCGGATCGGTTACGACCCGATGCTGCACACCATGGCCAGCGTCAACCGGTTGAAGGCTGCCGCCGAAAAAACCGGCTTCCATCTTATTGCTGTTTCGCAAAACCCCGTGGACGCTGCATGGAAGGATCAGCCGGGCGCGCCGACAACCCCGGTAAAGCCACACGATCTTACCTACGCGGGCAAATCATCCGATGAAAAGCGAAGGGAAATCGCCAACGCGATTGCAGGCGCGGGCGCGGATACAGCGCTTATCACCGCGCCGCCGTCCATCGCCTGGCTTTTTAATATCAGGGGACAGGATGTCGCCCGGTCGCCGCTGCCACTGGGACGAGCGCTGATCGACAAATACGGAAAGGCGACCCTGTTTCTGGCGCCGGAAAAGACCGGCAATGAGCTGCCGACGCATCTCGGCGACGATGTAGATCTTCGCGCCGAGGCGGATGTTGCTGCTGCGCTTGAAAAACTTGGCGCAAGCGGCGCCAGCGTCGCGATCGACCCGGCGCTGGCGCCATCGAAATATGTCGACGATCTGACGGCGGCCGGCGCGGAGATCATCGAGCTGACCGACCCATGCGCTCTTCCCCGCGCGACCAAGAACGACGCGGAGATTGAGGGCGCCCGCACCGCACATATCCGTGACGGCGTCGCGGTCACAAGATTTCTCCACTGGCTCGACACCGATGCACAGAGTGGTGAGATCGATGAAATCACCGCTGCGAAGAAACTCGAAAAGTTTCGCGCGCAATCCGATTTATTGCGCGACTTAAGTTTCGATACGATTTCCGGCGCGGGATCAAACGGCGCCATCTGTCACTATCGCGTCTCTACCGAAAGCAACATCAAGCTGGACCGTAACACGCTTTTCCTGATCGATTCCGGCGGTCAGTATCCGGATGGCACGACAGATATCACCCGAACTGTCCCGATTGGCGACGCGAGCGACGAAATGCGCGACCGCTTTACGCGCGTCCTGAAAGGTCACATTGCGCTGGCGACCATGAAGTTTCCGGCAGGCACGACCGGGCACCAGCTTGATAGCATCGCGCGCAAACCGCTTTGGGATGTCGGCCTCGATTACGATCACGGCACCGGCCATGGGGTCGGTTCATTCCTCGGCGTTCATGAAGGCCCGCAACGCATCGCCAAGGCGGCCAATGATCAAGCGCTGAAGCCGGGCATGATCCTTTCTAACGAACCGGGCTTTTACAAAGCCGGCGAGTTCGGCATCCGGATTGAAAACCTGATCGTCGTCACGCCGCCAAGACCGCAACCCGGCGGCGAGCGCGAAATGATGGAGTTTGAAACCATCACCCTTGCGCCGATTAATCTCGATCTCGTGAAAGCCGAACTGTTGACGAACGAAGAGCGCGACTGGCTGAACGCCTATCACGCGCGCGTGCGCTCAACGCTTGGCTCACAAATTCCAGGCGAGATCAAAGACTGGTTCGAGAACGCCACGCGGGCGATTTAAGCAAAACAACTTCAGGGTGTTTTCAACTCAACGCTTCCTCTTACATTAGAATTTTTTCAAGTTTGATTGAGCCTTGCTTGAAAGAAATACCCTTGTAGAAGCCTTGTTGCTTTGCAGCAGTAAGATGAGGTACATAATTTGCTTGGCTGGGGCAATTTCTCAATTGGGGATGTAAATGCGTATTTTTAAATCAATCATGGCTGCGTCATGCGCCTTTTTTGCGGGCTGCGCAGCGCAGGCAGCTGTCATCACAGCCGACTTATCGACGGCGATGAATGGGGACAATCTGGGCTCAGTCTTTTTCAACGGCCTTGTTGATGGATCAGAAACGGCTGGCCTAACCGGCGAAGCGTCGTTCTCTTTCGTCAGCGCCAGTTTCGCTGGTGGAGAAACCACCCTTCTTCTCGACGTGATCCTCAGCAACACGTCAGGTGGAGATATTACAGATTCGATCATCACGGCTTTGGGCTTTGATACCGATCCGGACATTATCGATGCCGGCGCAACACCTGACGGCGATCCGTTTGATGACGATTTTCAAACCAACGTTTTCTTTCCGGGCGGCCCGACGGTCGAAGTCTGCTTCTCCAACCAACCTGCTGGCGCTAACTGCTCCGGTAACAATTCGGGCGGCGGCGTGGCTTTTGGCGTAAGTGAGATGTTCCAGATCGCGCTTGTCTTTTCCGGAGATGTCACCGACGACACCATAACCCTCGATAATTTCGGCGTGCGTTATCAGGGCATTGATAGCGCCATGCTTAACGACGCAAGTGGTTTTGGCGTGATGACCGACCCGCCGGAAGTGCCGTTACCGGCTGCGGTCTGGGCAATGGGGCTTGGCCTTGCCGGACTTGGCGGCGTCGCGAGACGCAAAGCAAAAGCCGCTTAGTTTAAGTTTTTCCAGTCAGTTCAATTTAGCCGCCGCTTCCTGCCTTTGCAGGAAGCGGCGGTGTTATTGTGAGAAACGTTATAGCCCGCTGATCCCGATAACCGCGCCGCCATAATAATATGTGACCGCCGAACGTCTTTTTACGTTATTCACATTAGTGCCCGATGTCATTCAACATGCGAATACTCCCACCAAAACGGTGTTTTTGAATCCCCCAGAATAAACGCCGCCAATTGCGGATAGATAAGTTCCGCTCGTACGCTATTCGCCATCATCACAACACAGTCTTGTTCGTTGTCCTGGCACATAACAAAATTGCCGGTCCAATTATTGTGCCCTCCCTTGAACCACGCGTGGCCAGCGTCTCCTTGATATGTCACGAGGCCAAGTCCGGCGGAAAGTTCGATTTCCGGGCCGCGGCGATCATATGTTTCCCATAGTGGCGGAAACTGGTTTGCAGTTTGAATCGGCCGCTGCGGCCGGACAAGTTCGCGCCTCGATTGAGAAGACAGCCCATATCCAGAAACGATTCCCGCCCACATATTCGCCTGATCCTTGATCGTTGTATCCATCGAACCGGCGGCGCTGACATTGCTGCGCTCATCATGGGGTTCATATGAACCGTCCATCGCATAACCGTCCGCAAGATTTTCCGCGAAATCCGGTCGCCACTGCATGCTTGTGTCGGGCATTTCAAATCTATCGAAGATGCGCCGTTGCATTTCATCTTTGATATTAAGACCAAGCTCCTCTTCAAGCGCAAACTGAAGCAGGTAAAAGCCCTCTCCGGAATAGGCGTAGCGCTCGCCCGGTTCAAAATGAAAACGGAGCCTGCGGTCGTCTTCAAGCTGACGGAAATTATGAAATCCGGTTGAATGGGTCAGTACATGCCGACCGGTTAGCCGCCGCCAACGATCATCGCCGGCGAGGTCGTCATAGTTATCATAACTTGGAATCGGTTGCGGCAGATATTGCGCAAGGGGTGTGTCCAGATCAAACACGCCTTCGTCAACCAGTTGCAGCACCATATAGGCAAAAGCCGTTTTGGTAAGCGAGGCGCCATACATGATCGTGTCTGTTTCGAGTGGTAAGTTTTTCTCAACATTGCGCATACCAAATGATTTGACATAGACAACCTCGCCATCTTCAATAATGGCAAGCGCCATGCCTTTTACGCTCTCGTTTTCCATAAGCTCGCGTGCTTTTGCGTCGATTTCCTCCCAACGGGCGGTTGGTGTTGTCATGCAAGCCGCCAGCAACATTAGCGCTAAAAATATCGAAATCCGCATAGACATCCCCTGCTCGAAACGACGTTTGGATTGTTAAGGCCAGTTGGCAAAGTACCGAAATAATCAAAATCAGCCCTACAGGCCGCCAATCCCGATAACCGTGCCGCCGTCAATAATGATTTCCTGACCGGTCATCCATTGCGCGGCCGGGGACGCCAGAAACACGGCCGCGCCGGCGATGTCGTCCGGCTCGCCGAAACGGCGTAAAGGCAATTTTCGCGTCATCATTTTTTCGGTTTCCGGATCGCTCCATAAGGCTTCCGCGAATTTGGTTTTGACAATCCCGGGACAAATGCAATTGACGCGCACATTGTCAGGCCCCGCCTCAACGGCGAGATTGCGCGCAAGCTGTAAGTCCGCCGCTTTGGAAATATTGTAAGCGCCAATCGCATTCGATCCCAAAAACGCGCCGATGGATGAGATAATAATAATAGCGCCGTCTTTTTTTGCGCGCATGCCAGGCAAAACCATCTGCGCCAGCCAGTGGCTCGCTTTCACGTTACAGGTCAGGATTTTATCGAACTGCTCATCCGTCATCTCAGACGACGGGCCGTAAAACGGATTTACCGCCGCGTTGGAGACGAGAATATCAACCCCGCCCCATTTCACTTTTGTCTCATCGACGAGACGCTGCAATTCTTCCTTGTGGGAAATATTGCACCCGACAGCATATGCCGCCTCGCGCCCTTCCGCCTCGTTAATCTGATCGACAACCGCCTGACACGCATCCCGCTTGCGGCTGGAGACAATGACATTGGCGCCGTGCTGCGCGAGGCGGCGCGCAATCGCTTCACCAATGCCGCGCGAGGCGCCGGTAACAATCGCGGTTTTTCCGTTTAGATCAAATAGCGATAATCTGTCAGCCATACCCGACACCTCCCATCGTCAATGAGAGCTCAGCATAGGCGATCCGGCGCCAACGCAAAGGCTGATTGTCAGTTAAACGCGTTTCTTCCGATGAGACGGTTTTATTCGGCTGCCGTCGCGGCGGCCTTGTCGTCGCTTTTGGCTGGCGCATCGGAGTCTTCAGCGGCGGCTTTAGCGGTGCGACGCGGCCGGCGTCGCTTTGGCTTCTTTTCCGCCTCTTCGTCATTCGCCTGCTGGGCGCTTGGCGCAGCGGATTCCGCGTTTGCAGCCTCAGCCTCTGCGGCAGGCTGTTTTGCCTCGCCCGCGCTCTCGTCGCGGTTACGTGAGGCGTTATTACGAGGCTCGCGCTCACTACTGCGGCGCCCTTTATTGGAATCGTCGCTGTTGTCGATTGAGGGCTGGTCCCCTTCACCCTCACTTTGAGACTGTTGCTGTTGCGCCGGCTGCATGGAGCGAATCATTCGGAAGTAATGCTCGGCGTGCTGAAGGTAGCTTTCGGCTTTAATCCGGTCGCCGGACGAAGACGCATCCCGCGCCAGAGCGGTATATTTGTCGTAAATCTGGTTTGCAGTGCCCCGAATGCGCACTTCGGGGCCATTTGAATCCAGCGCCCGATTTGGATTGGAGCCCCCTGGACGGCGGCGTTGGTTACGACCACGCTTCATATTTGCACCCTGTTTATAGCCCCTTCGAGATCAGTGGCGGCATGCGCCGCATTCTCATATCCGATTGTGTGGTTGCAGTTGGCGATCCGAGACGCCTTTATCATCACGTAGTTTTCGTGTTCCATCTCCGCAGGCAAGCTGCGTACAAAGAGCCGGACCGATCCTTAGCCAGACTGTTGTTGGATTTAAAGCATGCCCAGCACGTATAGATTAATGAAAGCGCTGAACGACTGCCTTTTGTCTATAATAGCCACTCCACCGGCGAGTTCAATCCTTTTTTGCGAAAGAATTTTGATCGGAAACCACCCCGCGAGAGCGCCCTTTCAAATCATTAACGATAACCGGGACGGTTTTGGGAAAAGCGGTTGCAACCATGTCGTTGAGTCGCGCGGCCTGATCGTCACCCGCCTCAATGGCGATCAGCCCGCCCGGCGCCAGAAGCCGCGGCGCATCCTCAAGGATCGCCAAATAGGCGTCGAAACCGTCCAGCCCCGAAAAGAGCGCGCTCTCCGGTTCAAAATCCGACACATCCGCAGGCATGACGGCCCGATGCGTCACCGGAATATAGGGCGGGTTGGCAATGATCACGTCAAAGGCGCAATCCAGCGCCCTACCCCAGTCGCTCTTGATAAAAGCAGCTCTACGACCAAACCCCAGCTTATCCGCATTGGCTTTCGCCACTGAAAGCGCTGCTTCTGACGCATCGACCCCAACGCCCTGCGCCGCCGGCATCTCATGCAGGAGCGCGCATAAAAGGCAGCCCGACCCGACCCCGAGATCGAGAATTGACCATGGTTCATCTTTCGCGCGGCGGTCCAGCACCGCCTCAATCAGACATTCTGAATCCGCCCTTGGAATAAGAACATCCGGCGTGACCTGGAATTCCAGACTCCAGAATTCCCGAACGCCGGTGATGTAAGCGATGGGTTCATTGATAGCGCGACGCGACACAAGACTGAAAAAATGCGCCTCTACAGCCGGATCAATTGGATCCTGTGACCGTGCAATCAGGCCTGCATCGTTAAAGCCGGTTACGAATTTCAAAAGCACCCGGGCGTCGAGTTGAGCAGACTCTAATGCCGAGAGACGCCGCGCACCTTCGCGCAAGACATCGCCAAGCGTATCGGGATCACGCGTCATCGCCCTGCATCGCTGCAAGACGATCGGCGCGGTCCTGGGTGATCAGCGCATCGATCAATTCATCGAGACTGTCGCCGGCGATCACTTCGTTCAGCTTGTAAAGCGTCAGATTGATCCGATGATCGGTGACGCGGCTTTGCGGATAATTATAGGTGCGAATACGTTCCGACCGGTCGCCTGACCCGACCATGCCTTTTCGTTCCGCCGCGCGTTCCGCATCAACGCGCGCGCGCTCGGCCTCATAAAGGCGTGCGCGAAGAACCTTCATCGCCTTAGCTCTGTTTTTATGTTGTGACTTTTCATCCTGCTGACTGACAACGACGCCTGTTGGAATGTGGGTTATGCGCACCGCCGAGTCGGTCGTATTGACTGACTGCCCGCCGGGCCCCGATGCGCGAAACACATCAACCCTAAGGTCGCTTTCATTAATGTCGATATCGACCTCTTCAGGTTCGGGCAGCACCGCAACCGTGGCGGCGGAAGTATGCACGCGCCCTTGCGTTTCCGTTTCCGGCACCCGCTGCACGCGGTGCACGCCCGATTCAAATTTCATTTTCGCGAAAACACTGTCGCCGTTTACGCTCGCCTGAATTTCCTTATAGCCGCCCATTTCCGCTTCCGATGCTGACAGGACGTCAACTTTCCATCCGTTCAAAGATGCATAGCGCTGATACATGCGGAAAAGATCACCGGCGAAGATCGCCGCTTCGTCGCCGCCCGTGCCGGCTCTGACTTCAAGAATGACGGATGAGTCATCCGCCTTGTCCTTCGGCAACAGCATGATCTGTAGATCATGCTCCAGCGCCGGCATCGCTTCCCTCAACTCCACAAGCTCATCTCTGGCGAGCGCCGCCATTTCTTCATCGTCGCTTTGTGACAACTCTTCCAGCTCAGACAGTTGGAAGCGCGCCGAGGAGAGTTCGCGGGCTTTTTCAACGACGTCTTTTAGTTCGCCATGCTCTTTCGACAGGCGCACAATATCGTCCGCATTCGCCGTAGACGACATGGCGGCTTCGATCTTGTCGAACTTGGCGATCAGCGCTTCAATTTTTTCCTGAGGGATCATTTGGGTGTCCAGTTTCGCAAAACGCCAAAGCTGCGCCTCGACTCAGAGTTGCGCATTATAGCTCATTTCAGGTTCAGCGCTCAGCATGGCGAGAATGTTCGCCCAGTCACCAGCGGCGACAATCGCGTCATAATGCTTCTCATGCAGTGCGCGGCTTTGCCATTGTTCGATAAGCGTGAACGACAAAGGGTCATCGGCATTGCGATAGACTTGCGCGCTGACAAATCCCTCCTCACCAGCCATCAAAGCATTGATGTCCGTCATGATATCCAGAAAATCGCCCAAATGGTCTTCAGCGACGTTAAACCGGATCATGAGATAGGTAGACACGTTCTCTTCAGATACGCTTTTCTGATTGTCAGAATTGGCGATTGCTGGCGCAGCAGAGATAATCAGTGCAGCAAAGAGCGATAAAAAGATCTTCATCATTACATTCCTTATGCAAAATAAAAACGCGCGGGAGACTGGCTCCCGCGCGTGAACACAATGTTGCAGCGCTATTCCGCAGCGACAGACTGTTTTGCTTCTTCAGCCTGAATTTCCGCCGCACGCTTTTCAACAAGTTCGACAAGGTGATCGACCAGCTTGTCATTGTCGATCCGGTGATCGACCTCGCCGCCGAGATAGACCATCCCGTGCTCCTTGCCGGCGCCGCCGCCAGTGAACCCGATGTCCGTTTCACGCGCCTCGCCGGGCCCGTTCACGACGCACCCAATCACCGACAGCGTCATTGGCGTGGTGATATGCGCAAGGCGCTGTTCCAGCGTCTCAACCGTCTCAATGACGTTAAAACCCTGACGCGCGCAGGACGGACATGAAATCACATTGACGCCGCGATGGCGCAGATTCAGCGATTTCAGGATATCGAAGCCAGCCTTGATTTCCTCCACAGGGTCGGCGGAAAGCGATACGCGAATGGTGTCGCCGATTCCGGCCCATAACAGATTGCCCATGCCGATTGCTGATTTAACGGAGCCAATGCGCAATCCGCCAGCTTCCGTTACACCGAGATGCAGCGGACAATCTATCGCCTCCGCAAGCGCATGATACGCAGCGACGGTCAGAAAAACATCGGAGGCTTTCACGGAAATCTTGAATTCGTGAAAGTCATTATCCTGAAGAATTTTTGCATGGTCTAAGGCGCTCTCGACCATCGCCTCCGGACAGGGCTCGCCATATTTCTCCAGAAGGTCTTTTTCCAGCGAACCGCCATTAACGCCGATCCGCATGGAGCAGCCATGGTCTTTCGCCGCCTTGATCACTTCCTTGACGCGATCTTCAGAGCCGATATTGCCGGGATTAATCCGCAGACACGCGGCGCCGCCGATGGCTGCTTCAATGCCGCGTTTGTAGTGGAAGTGAATGTCGGCGACGATCGGCACCGGCGAAGCCTTGGTGATCTCTTTCATCGCCGCGGTTGAATCAACGTCCGGGCACGAGACGCGGACAATATCGGCGCCCGCTTCGGCGATCTCATTGATCTGCCTGATGGTCGCCTGCGCGTCCGACGTCAGCGTATTGGTCATGGACTGTACAGCAATTGGCGCATCACCGCCAATCGGCACATTGCCTACATAAATCTGGCGACATTTACGGCGCTCGATATCGCGCCATGGACGTACTGACATTGCCTTGCCTCAAGCTCGAAAACTTCAATTCCGGTAGCAGCTTATGGGCCAAAATTACGGAGTTGACCGGGAAGTCAAGCCCCCTGCCGCTCCGACCGTTATGGTCCGGGCTTTCCTTGCCGCAAAGCCCCTGTTTTAGCGGGGCCGCGAGAAAGAAAAGCTGTATTGCTGATCATAAGCAGGGCGCGGCGCGCCATCAACCGTCCGCGGCTCAAATCGCCAGCGCCTGATGGCGTTTAACGCTGCATCATCAAGGCAGGTGTTTGAAGTTTGCGTGATGCGTTCGCTGGCAACCCGGCCCTCAGAAGTGATGTTGAAGGCGACAACCACGGTTTCCACCGGCGCCGCCGTCCCGGCGCAGCGCCGAGGATAAACCGGATCGATGCGTTCGAGGCTTCGCGCCTCAACCACATTCTGCGACTCGATATCCGAAATGGGGTCAATTGTCGTAACAGCTGGCGCGGCGCCCGCTGCGCCAACGTCGCTGACTGCAGCCACATCAGCATTCGAGCCCAGTGTTTTCACGTCATGGGGGCGGGTAATCTGCCATGCGCACCAGATGATAAACACCATGATCGCGACGACCGCGATGAGGGAGAGATCCCCCTGCTCATCCTGCGCGGCGGCTTCCTGCGCTTCAAACTTTTCAACCGAAACCGGCTCCGGCGCGGTATAGCCGGCGTCCTCTTTGAACCGCGCCACAACTTCACCGGCGTCGAGATCAAGAAACTCCGCATAGGTCTTAACGAAACCGATGGCGTATGGCCGTGGCGGCAGTCCGGAAACACTCATTTCCTCAATCGCCGCCAGGTGAGCTTCCTTGATATGCGTGCGCGATGCAGCTTCCGCAATCGTTAGCCCGGAGGCTTCACGAACAGCATGCAGATGCGCCCCGGCATGTTCATAATCCGCACCCGGCAAATCCGACGCCTGCCGACGCGCGCGCGCGTCTTCCATATCGAAAATCTCTGCTGATCCGTTATTAGACGCCACTAACGCATCTCCGGTGCAATCAGTTGCACATTACCCGAAATTCAAGTCGGTTTTATCAAATTCGCCGCAAGCAAGCTCAATAAAACAGGAATTTGTTAACCTTGGCTTTAATTTCGCCGCGGCTCGCTCATTCCATGACAACCCCATAGGTTTTCAGGAATTGCCTGAACGCATCACGCAGTGATTCGTCGGGCGACGGCAGATTTTTCTCAAGCCATTCAGCGATATCTGAGGCGTTCAGGCTGCGCGCCATACGCCGAAAAGGCCCGACCGAGGTCGCAGGGAGTGAAAATTCCCGAACGCCAAGGCCCACAAGGGCCGCAGCGGTCAAAGGATCGCTTGCCTGCTCCCCGCAATAGGCGAGCGGCGCGCCACCGGTTCTGGCTTTATCGATGGTCATTTTCAGGAAACTCAAAAACCCCGGATTCATGGGGTCATAGCGCCGCTGAACCCGCTCGGAATCGCGGTCGGCGGCGAAATAAAACTGCGCCAGGTCATTGCCGCCGATTGAGAGAAAATCGACTTTGGCGGAAATCACATCGGCCCGCCAGGCGGCGGCGGGCGTTTCAATCATCGCCCCAATCTTGATCGCTTTCGGCAAAGTCTGGCCACGCCTTTTGGCGCGCTCGATCTCACGGTCAACGAGCGCATGCGCAGCGTCCAGCTCGTTCACCAGAGTCACGAGCGGAAACATGATGTGGAGCGTTTTGCCAGCGCCGGCGGCGATCAGAGCGCGCAATTGCGGGCGCAACATGCCGGGCCGGTCAACCGCCATTCTGAGCCCGCGCCATCCCATTGCCGGGTTCACATCCGAACCGTGGTCCATATAGTTTGCTGTTTTGTCGCCACCAATATCGGCTGTTCGGAACAGGACAGGTTTGTCGCCGGCAAGCTCGAGCGCTTCTCGGTAAAGTGCTTCCTGCTGCGCAACGCTTGGCAATTGCGAGCCAACCAGAAACTGCAGCTCAGTGCGAAAAAGCCCGACCCCTTCAGCGCCGGTTGCATGAAGATGCGGCATATCGAGCGCGAGCCCCGCATTCATCATGATCGTCAATTTGACGCCGTCTTTTGTCTCGGTCGCAAGGTCGCGTTCCTTGGCGAACGCCGCCTGGCGCTCGGTCTGCAATTCCCGCTTGGCGCGATAGGCTTCAACAATATCAGATGACGGACGAATATGAATTTCGCCGCTGTCGCCGTCGATAATCAGCGTGTCGCCTTCTTCGGTCCTATCGATCGCTTCGCCGACGCGAGTGATCATCGGAATATCAAGCGCGCGCGCGACAATCGCCACGTGGGAGGTTGCGGAAACCTCTCCAAGCACAAGCCCGGTCAGACACTTGCGATCATATTCCAGCAATTCTGCAGGCCCCATCTCACGCGCCACAAGAATTGTTTTTTCATAAAGCGCGCGCTTGGCGCCCAGCGCCTCGCCGGACAATAATCGCAAGAGCCGGTGTGAAAGGTCGTCCAGATCATGCAGGCGCTCGCGCAGATAAGGATCGCGGGCCTGCATCATCCGCGCGCGGTTTTCATTCTTGACCTGTTCCACCGCAGCCTCAGCGGTCAGGCCGGAAAACACCGCGGCGCGCAACCGGTCTTTCCAGCTCCGGTCATAGGCGAAAAGTCGATAGGTTTCGAGAACCTCACGCGAGACGCCGCTAAGTGACGCATTTTGCGCCAGCATGTCATCGACGGAAGCGCGCAGCGCGCTAAGCCCTTCTTCCAGCCGTTGCGCTTCGAGGGCGCTATCGGCGGCGAATACTTTGTGCATGCGCGCCGGCGGCTGGAGGAACACCGCCTGGCCTGAAGCAACGCCGCCAACAATGCCGGCCCCGCGCAAGGTCTCCGACTGATGCAGCATCTCATCAACGACGGCCGTTTCTTCCCGGCTAAGAAGCTCGCCGGAAGCGGCAATTTCCGCCAGCAGCGCCGCCACCGCCTGCACCGCTTCCACCTCATCGTCGGAATAATCGCGCGCCGCCCTGTTCTGAACGACCAGCACACCGAGCGTTTTGCCGGAACGGATCAGCGGCACGCCCAGAAAAGCGCTCAATGGATCTTCGCCGGTTTCAGGGCGATAGGCGAACGCGGGATGCGACGGCGCATCGCTGGTGACCAGCGGCGCATGGGTCTCCGCCACAAGCCCGACAAGTCCCTCGCCCCACTTCAAGCGTGTCTTGTGCACGGCTTCGCGCTTCAGACCTTCGGTTGAATAAAGCTCCAGTTCATTATCGGGCCGGCGCAGATAAATCGAACACACATCCGCAACAATGTGACTGGCGATCACATTCGTCAGATGGTCAAGGCGGTCCTGCGCAGTCCCTTCCTGAGCGACGGCGTCATGCATCCGCCGCAACAGCACTGTAATGCCGCGGTCGCCATGGCCGCCATGGGGCGGTCGTGTGTTCTCAATATTCATTCAGCACTCAAGCTTTGGCATCCGCCGTGACTGTCTGTTTGTCGAGACCATAGGCGTCATGAAGCGCCCTCACCGCATATTCGGCCGCATCCGAATTAATCAGAACACTGATCTTGATTTCCGAGGTGGAAATATTCTGAATGTTGATGCCCTTGTCCGCCAATGTCTGGAACATCGTACCGGCAACGCCGGCGTGACTTTTCATCCCAAGACCAATGACCGAGACCTTTGCGACATTGCGGTCGGATTGCAGAGAGGAAAATCCGATCGCGTTTTTTTCACTATTCAGGGTTTCGATCGCGCGTTCCAGATCATTTTCCTTCGTTGTAAAAGAAATGTTGGCGAAGCCCTGCTCACGCGACGCGCTCTGCACGATCATATCGATATTGATGGCGGCTTCTGCAAGAAGCGTAAAAATACGTGCGGCGCGGCCTGGCTCATCGGGCACCGCCAATACGGTCACCGAAGCTTCGTTAAAATCAGGCGTGACGGCGGCAACTTTTTTCTGTTCCACAATATCATCCTCGTCGCAGATGGTCGTGCCCGGCCCGGGCGCATCAGGCGGATCAAAGCTCGAAAGCACACGCACCGGCGTCTTGTAGGCCATGGCGATCTCAACCGATCGCGTCTGCAGAACCTTGGCCCCCACGGACGCCATTTCCAGCATCTCTTCATAAGCGATTTTAGCGATCCGACGGGCCTGTTTGGTCAGGCGAGGATCGGTGGTGTAGACGCCATCAACATCAGTATAAATGTCGCAACGCTCAGCGCCAACCGCCGCCGCCAGCGCCACAGCAGACGTATCCGACCCGCCACGGCCAAGCGTGGCGATGCGCGCGTCCGGCGCAATCCCCTGAAATCCGGTGACAACGGCGATTTCACCGCCGTCGATCGCTTCGCCTAGTTTTGTATCGTCAATTTCGGAAATCCGGGCCCGTCCATGGGCCAGATCGGTCCTTAGGGGAATCTGCCAACCGTGCCAGGAACGTGCGCGATACCCTAAATTCTGCAATACCAGCGCCAGAAGACCGGCGGTCACCTGCTCACCCGAAGCGACAATGGCGTCGAATTCCACAAAGCGCGCATCGAGCGCCGGCGCGGGCGCACCTGCATCCTCGCAAAGACCGATAAGCCGGTTGGTCTCGCCCGCCATCGCCGAAACGACGACCGCAACAGAATTGCCGGCGTCGACTTCGCGGCGCACAAAAGCCGCCGCCGCGCGAATGCGGTCCATATCTGCGACGGATGTACCGCCAAACTTCATGACAATGCGCGACATAAGATTAATCGGGTTGCGTAATTGCGCCGCCTTGTATCCGGTGATCGAAACCGTAACTCTGGCGCGTATCTCTAGGCAGTGGCCTTAAACAACGCAAGCGAGGATACCTAAACCATGAATCAGGCGGAAACAGAGGGCGCGGCGGTGGCGGGGAAAACCACCATCGACCCGGGCGAGATCGAAAAATTCTCCGCGATCGCCGACGAGTGGTGGGACCCGTTCGGCAAGTTCAAGCCGTTGCACAAATTTAACCCGGTGCGCCTCGCCTATATTCGCGATGGCGCCTGTATGCATTTCAGCCGCGATCGGCGCGCCAAAAAACCACTCGACGGATTGCGCCTTCTCGATATCGGTTGCGGCGGCGGTCTTGTCGCCGAGCCCATGCGCCGTCTCGGCGCGGAAGTTGTGGCGATTGACGCCGCCGAGCGGAACATCAAAACCGCGATGACGCACGCGGAACCGCTTGGCCTTGATATCGACTATCGCAACACCACCGCCGAAGACCTGAAAGCGTCTCGCGAACCGCTATTTGATATCGTCTTGAATCTCGAAGTCGTCGAACATGTCGCCGATGTTGACCATTTTCTAGAAACCAGCGCGTCTCTCGTGAAGCCCGGCGGTATGATGATAGTCGCCACCATCAACCGCACATTGAAAGCTCTGGCGCTTGCAAAAATCGGTGCGGAATATGTGTTGCGGTGGCTGCCTGCGGGCACGCACGATCCGCGCAAATTCGTCAAACCGGACGAGATCAAGGCGGCGATGTCTCGCGCCGGCATGACGACAACCGCACAGACGGGCGTATCTTACAATCCATTTATGGATATCTGGCGCATCAGCGAGGACACCGACGTCAACTATATGCTGACGGCCGTAAAAGCCGCTACGAACTAACCGGCGGCGCTGGCGATTGCGTTCAACGTATACCAGCGTTCTTCAATGGCCGCCTTCGCAGCTCTGTAGCCATCCTCAACAGCCAGTTCGTATTTGGTCCAGTCGCGCAATTCGACGCCTTTAACCTGCGGCGCAATCATGATGTCGGCTGGGTGAACCTGCAGCATCCGTTCATGGCGGGCTGTCGCCGTGCGCATTAGCAGCGAGATAATCGGCGGCGCGGCGCCCACCCCATTTTGCGCAATCCATGAGAAAAACCCCGGCGGGTCACGAAATGCGTCAATGTCGATGACCCCGCGGCGCGCCACATCAATGCCGATCGTCAGGCCCCGATGCATGGTCGCCATAATATCCGTAGGGAAATTATTGGTGACCGCCCCGTCCACAAGCAACGCATCCCCATCAACGACAGGCGGTAAAATGCCAGGCAAGGCAATTGAAGCGCGCAGCGCGTCGCGCAATCGCCCCTCACGGTGAACCCGCGGCGCGCCCTCGACAATATCGGATGAGACACAAAAGAAAGGCACGACCATGTCTTCAATCAAGGTATCGCCGAAATGTTTGAGCAAACGCTCTTCGACACGCGCGCCCTTGGTTAACGCCACTACCGGCAATCTATGATCGCCTAACGGATTCGACTCAACGAACGCATCCCGAATGCGCTCTTCGATCTCCTCATCAGACCAGCCCATAGCGACACAGGCTGCAACAATGCCGCCCATTGATGCGCCGCTGACGAAATCGATAGGTATGCCCGCCTCGCGCAGCGCTTTCACCGCGCCGATATGGGCGTAGGCGCGAGCGCCGCCGCCGGAAAGCACAAGCCCAACGGATTTGCCGGCGATGATGCGCGCGAGGCGCTCCACGCAAGCGTCGCCACGGCAATTAATGACACGGGCGGCGCCAATTGCATCCACCCAATCAGTCACGGGGCAAGCAGCAATTCCCTCATGAAACATCACCAGATCAACCAGGCGAAATTTTTTCGCCCGAGCGCCGGTTTCCAGCGCTAAGGGAAATGGCCGCGATGGCCGTGCATCCCGGCGCGCCAGCACCAGAAACCGGTCAGCGTGGCGAAGCGCAAACCGATACCAGCCGCTTCCGTCAACACGGGCCGCCAGTATCAAAATGTCATTGTTTTCTTCGGCCTCATCGAAGACGCCATCAGGCGGCGCCTTTTCAGCAACCGGCAGGCAAGAAACCCGCAAGCCATATCGCGCAATGCGCGCCGCGAGATCTTTCGCGCGCGCATCCACATCGATGGAGGGAGACGACCCAATAAGAGCGAATACGCGCGGCGCGGATTGCTGGAAGCTCGCCTTTGGGTGACGGGCGCGCGCCAGAATAACCCGTGTCAACGCTCCCGCGAAATCGCCATGGTCACGCAACAGTTTTTCAACATCGTCTCTTTGCAAAGACAGGATCTCCGTATCCCGCAACGCAAAGACGGACGCCGTATGCTCTTCCCCGGACAGAAGCGACATCTCGCCGACCGGCTCGCCGGCGCGAATATAGCCAACGACCTCATCGCCGCCTTCCTGACCCCGGCGCACAACGATCAGCCGGCCAGACAGGTTGAAATGGAGGGCCTCTGACGGCGCGGCCTGGCTGAATAGCTCCCAGCCTCCGGCAAGCGACTGCCATGTCCCATGCGCCACAAGGTCAGCGAGCGTCGCAGGATCAAGATCCCGGAAAAAGGGAAACTCCGACAATCGCTCAAGGACGGCCCGCATAACGCTCTACCTAGCGACATTCCCGGCGGGGCGCCAGAAAACTTCCAATAATCAAGGCCTTCACACGCCCGAACATCAGAGCCGTTCAAATTAGATTTAAGTTTTGTGAAACTGCAGCACAGCCTAAAAAGGCGCACTTTTGATCATGCAGACCGCCAAAAATGGGGCGCTTGAGGTGTGGGGCTGTAACAAAACCTTGAGTATTGCAAATTGTCGCTGACATATTATCTCACGTTTCGTACTATAATCTTAGGCTGAGTTTAGTGTCGGGCCTTACTCAACGTAACCCGTCCGGCAAATGAGCGGGCGCAAGGCAAAATAGAGAGATCTTTTGACATCGGCGATTTTCAATAACTCGTCCGACCCGCTCTTATTGTGCGACGTGACGCAATCCTATTCGGCGAAGGGCGGAGGCATCCGGACGTATTTGTCGGAGAAGCGCCGCTATATCCTGGAGCATACAAACGCGCGCCATTGCCTTATTGTTCCGGGACCTGAGGACCGGACCACAACGGATGGCCGCCTCACAAAAATTGAAATCAAGTCTCCACAAGTCCCTGGCAGCCCGAATTACAGGTTGCTGTTGCGCTCAAAAGCCGTCTATCGCGCGCTGGGCGAAGTGCGCCCTAATCTTATTGAATGCCTGGATGCCTATAACCTTCCGTGGACAGCTCTCTTCCACCGAAAAAAATTCCCGGAGACTGTGCTGGTAGCCGGTTATCATACGGACTTTCCGACCGTCTATGTCGAGCCTTTCATGTCCAAACGACTTGGCGGATTTGCTGGGCGTTGGTGGAAAGACCGGTCCTACAAATACGCTGCCAATCTTTATCGCCGGTTTGACGCGTTTTACTCCCTGACAGACATTACAGCCAAAAAGTTTGAAACTTTCGACATCCCCGATGTCAGTGTACTGACATTTGGCGCCAATCCCAAAGTCTTCCACCCTGACAGACGATCGCAGGAATTGCGCGCCTCGCTGGGCGTGGCCGATAACGCTCCCCTGCTGATCTACGCCGGGCGGATCGACTATGAAAAGAAACCGAAAGTCGTTGTCGACGCCTTCAAGAAATTGCCCCCAAGCTGGAACGCCGCACTGGTGATGCTCGGCGACGGCAAGGCGAGAGAAGCGCTGGCGAAAGAATGCGAAGGCTACAACGCGCACTTCCCAGGCTTTGTCGATGACCGGGAAACACTGGCGACATATCTGGCGTCATCAGACATCTATGTGTCCGGCATGGAAGACGAAACCTTCGGAATTTCGGTTATTGAAGCGCAATCTTCCGGCTTGCCGGTCGTTGGCGTACGCGCCGGCGCCATGGTCGACCGCGTCCGTCCGCATCTTGGCCGCCTCGGCGAGCCCGGTGACTCAACGGAAATGGCGGCGAATATCGCCGCTGTCTGGATGGACCGCCTCACGCCCGTCAAGGAACATGCACGCCAGCACGTTCTCGACAACTTCTCGTGGTCCAACACGTTTGAAAAACTGTTTGAAGAGATTTATCCCGCCGCCTTCGCCCGCAAGGCGCCTGACAGCCAGACCGTGCAGTCGATGCGTCAATGGCAAATGCGGCGTCACCGGCGCGCAAGCTAATCCGCACAGCGGTTTTGCATATTCCAAATCTGTAGAAAAACGATCAGCTGAGCGTCGCAACGCCGAGCGGCACAGAAAACTGCTCACACCAGACATAAATCGTCTGGTAGCCGGTCGGATCAAAACCTTCTGGCAGCTTGTATGATTGATAACCCGTTTTGCTCTTCAGCGCGGAGAATTGAGTTTCGACCATATAGTTCGGATTGCCGAAACCGAGCTTTGGGTCAGGAGCGCCATCGAGACTGAAATCTTCTTCAAGCGTGACATAGTAACCGTCGGCGCTTTTACGGATAGTGACGCCACCTGTTGTCACATGATCGCTGGCGCCTTCAAAGACGCCACTTGCAACGACCTCGCCTGCAATTACCTCGGCCGGCGCCTCCGATGCCGAATCAGCCGCTTCCTGACCACAAGCCACAAGCCCTAAAGCCAATACTGAAATTGTTATTGCCTTGATCATGGGGTTTGGTCTTTCAGTTTTTAGTTCAGCTTTTTCGATGGAACAGCCGGGTCTTCACATCACCAGCAGTGTCCGTTTTCTTCTTTACGTCCGGCAAGGGCGCAACACGCACGCCTTCCGTCACAAGCTCTTTGACCTGACTGCCGGTGGCTTCGCCATAAATACCGCGCTCCTTGGCTTCCCCATAATGGATTTTCCGCGCTTCATCAGAAAAGCGGTCGCCAACATAATCATAGTTCTTCTCGACATAATCACGCGCTCTGGACGCTGCTTTGACGATATCGTTTTTGATAGCGGCAAGCCGCTCATCCCGTGAGCCCGAGCGGCGCTTGATCGCCGGGGCCATAACTGCTTTGCGCACTGCGTCCGACCCGCAGGTCGGACAGTCAATCAGGCCCTCGCCAGACTGAATGTCGAAATCATCGCTGTTGCGGAACCAGCCTTCGAACTCATGGTTCGAATCACATGTCAGTTGATATTTGATCATTGTTTTACAATGGAGATTTTGAATTGTTGTTCAAGCCCAAGATTTGGAATGCGCTCTCGCGCCTCGCGCGCCTGTGAGAGGTCAATCTCAGCAAGAATGACGCCAGGCTCGTCATGGTTGGCGTGGGCGAGGATTTTCCCCCATGGGTTGACGATCATGGAGTGGCCAAAAGTCTCACGGCCATCCTCATGTACGCCCCCTTGAGCCGGTGCAATCACGAACGCCCCGTTTTCGATAGCCCTCGCCCGCAACAGGGATTCCCAATGGGCCTCTCCAGTCTGCCGCGTAAAAGCGGCGGGAACGCAAAGTACTTGCGCCCCGGCCTGGGACAATTTCCGATAAAGGCCTGGAAAGCGTAAGTCATAGCAGATGGTTAAGCCGATTTTCGCCGGTGACGCCTCAACCATCACCGCCTCGCCGCCCGGCTTGTAAATCTTCGATTCCTTCCAGCTTTCACCGCCGGGCAAATCCACATCGAACATATGGAGCTTGTCGTAGCGTGCGGCGGTCGCGCCATCGGGAGAGAACAAAAAGCTGCGATTGGCGGCCTTGCCGCCTTTAACCGATAACGCCAACGAGCCGATCAACAGCCAGACGCCGTGCTCTTTGGCTGCACTGGCGAAAGCACGAATCTCGTCTAGTCCCCCTTCATCAGGCAAGTCGGCCAAAAGGCGCGACGCCTTTCGATCGACCACATTGGTCATTTCCGGCGTTGCGATAAAATTTGCGCCCTTGCGAGCAGCCTCGCCGATCAGCGCCAGCGCATCGTTGGTGTTTTGCGCGCGATCAAGCCCTGAGCGCATCTGCACACAGGCTGCCGTGAAAATGTGATCGCTATGCGCCATTCAACAAAGGGTCCAGCTTTCCGGCGCGCTCCAGCGCCATCAGTTCATCGCAACCGCCCACATGAGTATCGCCGATAAAAATTTGCGGATAAGTGGTTTTGCCGTTGGATCGGGCCAGCATTTCATCGCGTTTTTTCCGGTCGAAAGCAGCGGAAATCTCAGTGACGTTCGCCCCCTTTTTCTGAAGCAGCCCAAGCGCGCGCACGCAAAATGGGCACATGGGCCGTGTATAAACGGTGACGTCTTGCATCGCGATGGTCTCCTGAGTCCGGTGTGATCCGGCTATATGGCGCCGACTCCACCTTTGACAACCCGAGCCAAGAGCAGGGCGTCAACCCTTGCAGCGCCTGCCTTTTTCAAGGTTCGCGCGCATGCAGACAATGTTGCGCCGGTGGTCAAGACATCGTCAATAAGAACAATGTGAGCATTTGTGATCAGATTCGCCGCTTTTTCGGAGACGGCGAACGCCCCCGCGACATTGCGTTTACGCGCGCTGGCGGAAAGGTTTTTCTGCGGCGGCGTTGCGCGCGTGCGGGTCAGCAGCGCCGGCGCAAACGGCGCGCCCGAATAATTTGCGACCCATTTCGCAAGGATCGCCGATTGATTGTAGCGGCGCGCCAGCAAGCGACGCGGGTGCAATGGCGCGGGCGTAAGAATGCTCTGGGGCGTGATCAAGTCCCGCCCCGCCCGTAACAACCATTGACCGAAGATCGGCGCCAATTCAGTTCGGTCGGAATGTTTGAAGCCAACGATCAGTTTATGACTGGCGTCATCATAGACGGTTGCCGCGCGGGCGCGATCAAAAGCCAGCGGTTCGGCAATACATGAAGGACACTCAATGTTGTCGCCATAATCCGCCGAGAAAGGAACCCCGCACCGGGCGCAGAAAGGGTCATCAATAAAATGTAAAGCCGCCCAGACCTGCGGGCTTAATTGCCCTGACACCGCAACAGGTTCGCTGCTTACCGGGCAAAGCGGCGGCATGATCGCATCAAGCGCTCGCCGCCCGGCGTCAATCGCCGTGTCAGCAGCATATCGAAAGAATTGAGATTTCACGCCGCATAGACTAACGCCTTAATGCCGAAACCGGAAACGATCATGAGTGACAGCATTGCAAAACTGAGCCGCAATGGCTCCCGCCTGGCCGGCAAAGCGCTGTCCCACCGCCACGCTATGAAGCGCATGGCCGCAAAAGGCGTTGACGTCTCAACAATCATCGACGCTGGTGATGCGCGCAGAACACCCGATTTTTGACAACTATGGATTTGCAAAACCCTGATGCCCGGGCAACCACCAGAATTATTTGACCGCCGGCTCTATGCGAAGCGGCGCGAGCGGTCAGCAAAAGAGTTTTTCAATTATGATTTCCTCCATCGCCGTGCAATGACGGATATCGTCGACCGGCTGGAGTCTGTAAACCGAGAATTCCCGAGGGCTCTTTTTTACGGCGTTGGCGATCTCGCATCCAAGCTGACCGCGGCATGCGCGGTCGGGGAGATTATGCATGGCGATTTGACGCCCTCCCGGCTATTGGATGCGCGCCAGCGCGTTGTCTTCTCTGAGGACGCAGTCCCCTTTGCGTCACAATCGTTTCACCTCATTGTCAGTCTGCTGACGCTTCACAACTCAAACGACCTGATCGGTGCGTTGGCGCAGATGCGCGCGCAGTTAAAGCCGGATGGTTTGTTACTCGCTGTTCTCTTCGGCGAAGAAACATTGTCCGCCCTTAAAGCAGCGCTTTATCGCGCGGAAACCGTCGTCTCGGGCGGCGTTTCTGCACGAGTGGCGCCGTTTGCCACAGTGCGCGACCTTGGCGCCTGCCTGCAACGCGCAGGCTTCGCCTTACCCGTCGCGGATATGGATAGTGTGATGGTCCAATATGAAAACCCGGCGCGTCTGTTTTCAGACCTGCGCGGCATGGGCGAGACAAGCGTTCTCAGGCAGAGCGCCAAACCAATGACACGAAAGCTTTTGGCGCAGTCAATTTCAGAATTTGCCGACAGCGGCGGCGAGGCGCGATTTGATCTTGTTTATTTGACAGGCTGGGCGCCCCATGAAAGCCAACAAAAACCCTTGAAACCAGGCTCGGCTAAAACTTCGCTGGAAAAAGCAATCAAGAAGTCGGACTAATTAATAGCACCGTTAATTTCAGTTTCGATTTCACTGTACATCTCGTTCGATGTCGAACCGAAGCTTTTTACCGCGCCAACAATCGCCAGAAAAATCAGCGACACGATCAATCCGTATTCAATTGCGGTGGCGCCGCTCTCGTCAGCGCGAAATCTTTTGGTGAGCGGCAACGCGCGCGTCTTTCGCAACGCTTTTTTCGTGTTTGTGCCCATCATAAAAAGTCCCTCAATTGCGCCGCTAATGGCCTGGCGGCCGGCGGCATCTCAAAGTCCAACAATTTCTCGCGCCTGACCCATTTTAAGTCTTGGGCTTCTTTTGGCGCCGGCGATCCGGTCCATTTTCGGCATACGAAGAGTGGCATCAATAAATGAAAGCCCCCTGAATCGCATGACGCAAACCCGATCGGCGCCAGACATGACGCGTCCGTTTCGATACCGAGTTCCTCTCGCAACTCCCTAATCAGCGCTTGCTCCGGCGTCTCGCCATCCCCGAGTTTCCCTCCCGGAAATTCCCAAAGGCCAGCCATCGGCTTTCCCTCGGGACGGCGCGCCAACAGTACCCTTCCATCTCTGTCTATCAGCGCACATGCGGCTACCAGCAGAAGCTTCGCCATATTCTTGCCTTAATTGATACGCGAGCTTTCTTGCCGGAAGATTGCCCAATTCGTTTAAATTTTAATGATTTTTCGAGCAGGCGGGCACCTAATTATACGCCCCGTCGTCTCTGACGCCTTCGCCATCGACCAATTCCGGCGCGGATAAATCTGGGGGTGCAGGCGACGTCGTCCTCTCCTCGCTTTCGGGCATGAAGTAGACAACCTGACTTTCCTCCTCAAGGTCACGAAGAGTCCGGTCAATCGCTCTCAGGCGCAAAAACTCGGCGATATTGTCGCGCACCTCAGAGAACGGGACGGCGCTCGTAGAACGCCGATCCAGGACTTCAATCACATGCCAGCCAAATTCGGTCTGGAACGGGCGCGCTATCTCGCCGACGGAGGTTGAAAACGCCACCCTGGAAAAGGTCGGGGCCATCATGCCCCGACTGAACCAGCCGACCTCGCCGCCGAGCGGCGCAGTAGCGCGATCAAGGGATTCCGTGCGAGCGATCTCGCCAAAATCCTCTCCCTCGCCAATGCGTGTGATAACGGCCTCCGCTTCCTCACCCGTCGCCACCAGAATATGGCGAACCCGGACCTGATCGCCGAGCGCGGTAACGTCCCGCTGCGAATTATAAAGGCGTTCGACGGTTTCCGGCTCAATGGCGTCCTGTATCTGGGAGTCGAGAAATGCAGCAGCGAGGACCCGGTCGCGGGCCGCATTCACCCGGCGCAGAACCTGGGGCGAGCGTTGCATCCCTGTATCCAGCGCAGCGCGAGCCAGTAAGCGCTGCTCCACATAGGATTGGACCAGCTCACGCTGAAAAGCCGTCTCCGGCGTCAATGTCTCGCCGTTCCTTAAAAACCCGCCGGCGCGGGCCGCCGCCTCAATTTCCGACAAATGCACATAGCGCCCTTCAATGCGCGCCAGGATCGGGTCCGCCTCATCAATTGGCGGGCGCAACAGCGACTGACCCGCAACGTCAGCGCCCGGCCCGGCGCGTAACTCGTCAATGATCCAGAGGCTCGCCACCGCCAGCATCACCCCTGAAACAGCGCTATAGGCCCGGCCTGTCCGGGTCGGCAGCCACAAAAGCAGGCTCTGGAACGCATCTATCGCAAGACCAAGCGCATAAAAAAGGCCATTTACGGCCTTGCGAACAATAAGTTTCGTCGCCCGCCACAGGGCTGAATCAAGCGCCGCCGCCAGCCGCCAGGTCGTAATGATCAATTTCCAGATCGCCCGCGCCAGCATCAGCGCGGCGCTGCCCAACGCCGACGCCGCGGCGCTCACCGCCTTGGAGGCTTGATCCTTTTTGAATTCCTTGCCGTCTGGCGTTTCCATGGCGTTTTAGCCCAAACCCGGTTCGTTGACAGTCGCCGGGGGCCTCACTATTTCTCCGGCAACCCTACGGGGCAACGTAATTCCAATCCAGCCGATGAAGAGCGCGCCACGCTCCGGCATCATGCGGGCGCCGGCTTTTCCTTCATCGCTCCACGAAGGCCCATCACTCATGGCGTTTCTCGGTATCGCAAAAAAATTCTTCGGTTCCTCTAATGACCGCCGCCTTAAGCCTTTATGGCGCCGCGTGGAGGCGATCAATGCACTGGAAGACGAGATCGCCCAGCTGACCGATGATGGACTGATTGAACAAACTGAAAAGTTAAAACAGCGCTATAAAGACGGCGAAACCCTGGATGATTTGCTCGAAGAGACGTTTGCGACGGTCCGGGAGGCCGCCAAACGCGCCCTCGGCCAGCGTCACTATGACGTTCAGATGGTCGGCGGCATGGTGCTCCACAGCGGCGATATCGCCGAAATGAAGACCGGTGAAGGCAAAACCCTGGTTGCAACCCTTGCGGTGGTCCTGAACGCCCTCACCGGACGCGGCGTCCACGTCGTCACGGTCAATGACTATCTTGCCAGCCGCGACGCGGAATGGATGGGCCGGGTGTATGAACGCCTCGGCCTCAAAACCGGCTGCATCGTACACGGACTGAACGATCAGGAACGCCGGGCCGCTTATGCAGCGGACATCACCTACGGCACCAACAACGAGTTCGGGTTTGATTACCTGCGCGACAACATGAAGTCGTCGATGGAAGAGATGGTCCAGCGCGGCCATCACTTTGCAATTGTCGACGAGGTTGATTCCATTCTGATCGATGAGGCCCGCACGCCGCTGATCATCTCCGGGCCAACGGACGACAAGTCCGAATTGTATATGACCATCGACGGCTTCATGCCGCGGCTTGAAGAAGACGACTACGACATCGACGAAAAAGCCCGCTCGGTCGTGCTGACTGAAGAAGGCAACGAGAAAATCGAAGATCTTCTGCGCGAGGCGAACCTGCTGCAGGGCGACAGCCTTTATGACTCGGTCAATATTTCAATCGTCCACCACGTCAATCAGGCGCTGAAAGCCCATAAGATCTTTCAGCGCGACAAGGACTACATCGTTCGCAATGATAAAGTCGTGATCATCGACGAGTTCACCGGACGCATGATGGAAGGCCGCCGCTGGTCCGACGGCTTGCATCAGGCCTGTGAGGCGAAAGAAAAAACTACAATCCAGCCGGAAAACCAGACCCTCG
>CBDDKD010000006.1:0-67286 GCA_965230025.1 Hyphococcus sp. | reverse complement strand
AATTGAGGCCGTCGATCTCGGCAAGCGCACGGACGCCAGTTTGTGCTGACTCGACATATGACAGAAAATATCGCCGCTCGGTCCGATCAATAATAGCGGCGCTGATTTCACCCGAGAGCAGCTTGTTTGCAGCGTCGGCGCCGGAGGTGAGGACGGTATCCGTTCCCAGCAAAAATACCGCCGAGGGCTCGGAATAACCCGCCAGGGCGACCGGCAGCGCATCGTCCGTTAGCGGGTGGCGCGCAGCCTCTTCCAGAGTGGCTGAGAGCCTTGATGAAATGGCTGGTTTTGTTAATGCGGGCATTATGCCGGTCAGCACAATCCATGCGACCGCCGCCGCAAGACCACTCGCAACAATCCCTCCTTGAAAGCTGCGGCCGCGCCAAAAAAGGCTGGTGATGAACAAGCCCGCGACGCCAACAAAACCTGCGGCGGCAATGCTCGCCGGGATCAGGGATCGCTCTTCAAGCAAGACCGGCAAGGCGACAATAAATCCGGCGGCGACAAGGCTGACAACGCCATAAAGCAAGGCGCCTGGCCGGACAAAGGCGCTCGTGGGCGCCGCAGGCCGGGTGGCGGCGCGTGCGGCGATGATGGCGAGCGCTGGATATAACGGCAAAACATAATGAGGCAGCTTGGTTGCCGTGAATTCGAAGATAACCCACGCAGGGATTACCCAGGAAAGCAGAAACCGCGCCTGCCACTGGTCACGCTCCCGCCAGATATGAAAGAGTCCCGGCGCCAGTAGCGCTGCGGCAGGCCAGAAGAGAATCCATACCAATAGTAAATGATAACCCGGCGGGCCCGCATGACTCTCCTGGGCGCTGGCGATCTTACTCAGCAAATCACCACCCATCGCTTCAGAGAAAAACCGGCCCTCGGTTGCGCCGCCGATCGCAAGCGCCCAAGGCGTAATAAGAGTGATGAGAATCAGTACTCCCAGAAGTGGCCGCATTCTGGTTATCCACGCGGTTCGCGGTTTTCTTGATAGCAGGCCAACGCCTGTTAAAACAGAAACGATTGGCGCGACTGGCCCCTTGACCAGAATGGCGGCGCTTTGAGCGGCCCAAAAAGTGATTGGCCATTTCAGACCGGCGGGTTTGTTTTGTTGCATGCCGGCGTAAATTTTGACAAAGGCGAATTGCGCCGCGCATATCAGCGCCAGCAACATGCTGTCTGTTTTCGCCACTGTCGCCTCAACGGCGGTTACCGGGGCGCAGGCGATGAGTAAAGCTGCTAGAAAAGCGGTACGCTGATCATAAAGATTTTTGCCAATCAAAAATGTAAAAATCGCAGCGAGGATGGCGCCTGCCACCGAAGGGATGCGATAAGCCCAGATTTCACGTTTTCTCAACGTCCGATAAAACAGAAACACTTGCCGCCTGAAGCCAGTAAATGCCCGCCGGTTTTTTATTACGCTCGCGATCCTGAAAGCGGATGACGAGATAATCGCTGCTTTCGATCATTTGCGCGGTTGCCTGCGCGAAGCGGGACTCATCGCGATCAATCGGCGGCAGCGACCAAAGGCCGGCGCACGCCACGAACGCGGCGAAGGCCGCCACGATAAGCAACAGCCGAATGTTATCTCGGCTAACGTCTTCTATCGTACCCGATTCCATTTCCCCTCGGCTGACAGGCCTGTCTACGTCATGAGACATAGCAGTCTTACTCCAAAGGTTCTGACTGCGTCACTTGCAATATCGATCAAGCCCCCGTGACCGGCGGGCCAGGATCGGCTATGAGCGCGCCTTATGGTAGAAACGCCCATATCAATGCAAGAGCCGTCTTTCTTTGCTGGCCAGAGCCTGCGTCCGAGCCGGCGCCGGCGTTGAGCGTTGTCGCGCCTATGTATAACGAAGCCGGCGGAGTGCTCGGGCTGGTTAATGAAATTGCAGAGGCGCTGGCGGGAATCGATCATGAAATCATCATTGTCGATGATCATTCCGATGATGAAACCGCCTCCTTACTTGAAAACGCAATGGATGCGTTTAGCCAATTACGTGTTCTTCGGCATGGTGAGAATGCGGGGCAAAGCCGGGCGATCCGGACAGGCGTTCTGGCGGCGCGCGCGCCATTATCGCGATGCTGGACGGCGATGGTCAAAACGACCCTGCCGATCTTCCAATGCTCTATGAAAAGCTGATCGCGGAGCGCGAGGGCGTTCCTGTTGCAATGGTTGCCGGCGAGCGGATTACCCGTCGCGATAACGCCGCCAAACGGTGGGCGTCCTCTCTGGCGAATGGATTACGGCGGCGTTTGTTAAAGGACGGGGCCATGGATACCGGTTGTGGTTTAAAAGTTTTTCATCGCGAAGCATTTTTACGGCTTCCCTATTTCGATCACATGCACCGTTATCTGCCAGCCTTGATGCGCCGGGAGGGATTCCAAGTTGAGTTTATCCCTGTCTCGCACCGCACACGGGTGCATGGCGCCTCCAAGTACACCAATCTGGGGCGTTTTTTGGTTGCGCTGCGTGACATTCTAGGGGTCATGTGGCTGATTTCGCGGTCCAAACCCCCAAAATCTATAACCGAGACCCGAGATTAATGGCTTTTTGGCTGAGCCTGGTGTGCTAGGATGAGACACGGGCCGCTAATTGGGGGGCGGCGGAAAAAAGGAGAATAGCGGGCTATGTACCAGATGTTTCCGCTGCTTGCGATCAGTCTCATCGTCTACGCAGTTTTGACGCTTACCGGCGCGATCGGCAGCGCCGCCGGGCCTTGGTATGACATGTTGTTTATCGAATTGCCGATGGTTTCGGGTGACCAATGGAAGGTCAGCTGGGGCGATCTTTTCTTACTGGCGAGTATGGGGCTGTTGTTTGTCGAGCTTTTGCGGTCAACAAAAACCGGCTCGGAATCAATCATGAATCAACGCGCTTTCCGTTGTTGTGTTTGTGGTCGCGCTGTTGTTGTTCATCATTGTCGAGGGGTTCGGGAATTCGGTCTTTTTCCTCTTTATGTCGATGACATTCCTCGATTTTATGGCGGGCTTTATCGTTACGACTGTTACGGCGAGACGTGATTTGTCCGTCGCCGATGGCGGGCTTGGAAAATAGCGCTGAGGCGGATCTAAGAAGCTCTTAAATCATGCAACCATGTTGAAATGCGCGCCGCTCGTTTGTTGCGGCGCGCATTGCGTGCGTCGGTAACAGGCGGCGATAAATCCGTGAGGCGCCTTTAGCGGCGCGGCGGTATTTCGGTTGGAGCGGCGCACCGCAGGCGTGCGTGTGATAGGTCTGAGTACTGTCACAGTGCAACTCGTCGCGGGACTTGTGCCCGTTAATGCAGTTTGCCGTGGGGCGGCAACGGTGGGAAGGTTAACAATTCCTTTCATAGAAAGAATACAGCAAGACCGGCGCCGCATCGGCCAGGCAAACTTCAAATTTTATTTACGGCTCTTTGTTTAGTATCACCCGGCAAATATCCGAGTGTGTCGAATGGTAGAGAACGCCGAAGCGTTTCGCGGCCAAAAATTCCGGTGGAAACGCCACTGAACAGCCTGGCCGCGTCGATGGCGCTGCGGGTCCTGTGCGGCCTGGCGTTGACCATGCGGCTGTGGGCGCCGAAGGTGCGGCGCTGCAGACCATGTTTGGAATATGACCCTGATAAGGGGGTGCTGCGGTGGTCCGATGACAGTACCGCGGCGCGTATCCTTGGCGTTTCGGATGCAAAATCAGTTTCCACCCTTGCAGAACTCGATCGGCGGCTGACGGGTGAGCCGGATAAAACGCGTCAGGCGGCGTTTGACGGTAACGCGCTTAGCTATTGCTGTGAGTATCAGCTGCAACGCGACAATGCAGAAGCGCAATGGATTGAAGAGCGTGGCGGCTGGGTTGGCTCAGGGACCGCCAAAGATTAATCAGCGTCATTCGCTCCATCGACAGCCAAAAAAGAAAGAAGCAGAGCTGGCGTGGCTTGCAACGAATGATGAACTGACCGGCTTGCTCAACCGGTTCACTTAAGAAAGCAACTCGACGCCGCCATTGATGCAGCGAGACGGAAGGCCGCAAGACGGCTTATCTGCTGGCTGGCATAGATGAGCTTGGCGCCGTCAACGCCGATTTTGGTTTTGACGCCGCCGACAAGGTGATTATCGAAGTTTCCAAACGGCTGGCCAGCGCCATAGGACCGAATGATCACATCGGCCGCGCCGCAGGCAACAAGTTCGGCATTGTTCTTCACGACTGTGATGCGGAAATGCTTCGTGAGGTCAGTGTCCGCCTTCTAAATGCCGTGCGTGAGCATGTCATCGAGACGCGCAATACCGCCATTGCAGCGTCGATATGCCTGGGTGCGGTAATGATGCCGGAACATGCATCGAGTTCGCATGTGGCGATGGCCAGGGCTGAGGCGGCGCTTGATGCGGCCAAACGCCTGGGTAAATCAAGCTGGGCGCCATTTTCTGAAAAAACCGACGCGATCAGCACCCGCCGCCGCAACACTCACATGTCCGATGTTATTCTGACGGCGCTTAACGAGCGACGCATCAGGCTCGCCTTCCAGCCAATCGTTTCTGATCTTGGTGAGACGCCGCATAAATTTGAATGCCTGATCCGCATGCGCGGTGAGGATGGGAAGGAAGTGCCGGCGCCTGAGTTTATTCCAGCTGCTGAGCGTCTTGGGCTTGTACACCTTCTCGATCGCCGGGTGCTGGAACTTGCAATCAATACACTGAATGTATGCCCGAACATTCATCTCAACGTGAATATTTCCATGGAGACCGTCAAAGACTTCGTCTGGGCGGAGGGATATATTTCTCACTTGCGCGCCAATGAGGCTGTGGCGTCCAGAATCACAGTTGAATTGACCGAAACACAAGTCATTGACGCCATTGATGCGTCAATTGAATTTGTATCAGAGATTAAAAAGCTTGGCTGCGCATTTGCGATTGACGATTTCGGCGCCGGCTATACGTCTTTCCGAAATCTCAAGGCGATGGACATCGATATTTTGAAAATTGACGGTTCATTCGTGACGGGCGTTTCCGCATCGCGTGAAAATCAATTATTTGTCCGCACGCTGCTCGATCTTGCGCGAAATTTCGGCATGCGAACAGTGGCGGAGTGGGTGGATAATGAAGCCGACGCCATGCTACTGAAAGGGCTTGGCGTCGACTATCTGCAAGGATACCTGCTCGGCAAACCGGAAACCAATCCGGACTGGTTGCCTGACGGCGCGCCTAACGAGCCGACCGCCCGTATGGGGCTTGGCTCATAAGAGCCGTGGCTTGGGTCAGGCTCCGTTTTTTTCCATCTTGTCGAGTTTTTTCTGTAGCGCCGCGAGCTGTGATTTCAGCTCGTCTATGTCGGCGGTGTCAGAAGGGGCGGTCTCATCCGTTGCGCCGCCATACATGCCGCTCATCGGAGAGAACATTTTCATCGCCTGATTGTAAAGCTCCATGTTCTTGCGCACGGAATCTTCAAACATGGCGTAGCCAGGCGTGTTGCCAAACGCGCCGCGCATACGTTCGCGCATGTCATCCTGGTTGTTTGAAAACGCGTCCATGCTCATTTCGAGATAGGACGGCACAAAGTTTTGCAGGCTGTCGCCATAAAACTTGATCAACTGTCGAAGGAACTGAATAGGCAGAAGATTCTGCCCTTTGCTTTCTTCCTCAAAAATGATCTGTGTCAGAACAGAATGCGTAATGTCTTCGCCTGATTTTGCATCATAGACGACGAAGTCATCACCGTTTTTCACCATCTCTGCGAGATAATCCAGTGTGACGTAAGAACTCGTGGCCGTATTGTAGAGGCGCCGATTCGCATACTTCTTGATTACTGCGGCGTCGCCAGCCGCGCCGTTCTTTCGCCCTTTATGGTCTTTTTCAGTCATAAGGCGGTCTCTCCCGATCCCAACCGTTTCAAGCCCCGTGAGCCCGAAAACGGATTACTTATTCCGCGCATGGTTTTTGTGCGCCAGCTAATCCTGCTATAACATATAATTGACAAATGCCTACGCGCTCCAGCGCGTTTCCTATAGCTTAAGTGGTTGAGTTATTTGGCCCTTCACGGTAGATGGCGCTCAATTTGGCGTCATATTAACTTTTTTGCAGCGCAACAAAACAGGAGAGACTATGAGTGATGTGGTGATTGTATCCGCCGCGCGGACTGGAATCGGTTCATTCGGCGGCGGGTTGAGCAGTGTGCCAGCCTCTAAACTGGGTGAAACAGCGCTCTCCGCAGCGATTGAGCGCGCGGGCATCAGTGGCGACGATGTCAATGAAACCATCATGGGCCACGTTCTCCAGGCTGGGCAGGGCCAGAACACCGCCCGTCAGGCCAGCATGGGCGCTGGCATTCCGCAGGAGCGGCCTGCGATCACCATCAATCAGGTTTGCGGATCCGGCTTGCGCGCCGTGGCGATGGGCGCACAACAGGTGCGTCTTGGCGATGCGGATATTGTTGCGGTCGGCGGGCAGGAAAATATGTCGTTGGCCCAGCATGCGGGTCATTTGCGCAATGGCGTCAAAATGGGCCCGACAAGTTTCGCGGACACCATGATCGTCGATGGCTTGTGGGATGCGTTCAACAATTATCACATGGGCCAGACGGCTGAGAATCTGGCGCAGAAATATCAGATCAGCCGGGAAGAACAGGACGCCTTTGCGGTGGCCAGTCAGAACAAGGCCGAAGCGGCCAGAGAAGCCGGCAAGTTCAAGGATGAGATTGTTCCCGTTGAGATCAAGACCCGCAAAGGCGCTGTCACTTTTGACCATGACGAGTATATCCGCGAAGGCGTGACGACGGATTCTATTTCCGGCTTGAAGCCCGCCTTTGTTCGCGACGGCGGCAGCGTGACGGCGGCGAACGCGTCTGGCCTCAATGATGGCGGCGCAGCGTTGATTGTTATGTCCGCAAAGGAAGCCGACAAGCGCAATCTTGAGCCGCTGGCGCGCATTGCCTCATGGGGCCATTGTGGCGTTGATCCGGCGATTATGGGTATTGGCCCGGCGCCAGCCTCGCGTATCGCTCTCGAAAAAGCGGGATGGAGTCTTGATGATCTCGACCTGATTGAAGCGAACGAAGCCTTTGCGGCGCAGGCTCTGGCGGTCGGCAAGGAGCTTGGCTGGGATTCTGAAAAGGTCAACGTCAATGGCGGCGCAATCGCACTTGGCCATCCGATTGGCGCATCGGGTGCGAGGATTTTGATCACGCTCATTCACGAGATGAAGCGCGCGGACAAGAACAAGGGACTGGCGACGCTTTGTATTGGCGGCGGCATGGGTATCGCCATGTGCGTCGAGCGTTAATAACACTGGTCAATGTGGGTACGGAACAATAAGCCGGACAGAATGCCGGCAATCAAAAGGGAGAAGGCAATATGGCTAGAACGGCAATTGTAACGGGCGGCAGCCGCGGTATCGGGCGCGCTATCGCGGAAGGTCTGAAAAAGAACGGCTGCACAGTTGCGGCGACCTATGCCGGCAATGATGAAGCGGCGGCGAAGTTCAAGGAAGAAACCGGCATCAATGTTTATAAGTGGGATGTCGGCGACTACGAGGCCTGCAAGGCCGGCGTTGCGGAAATCGAAGCGGCGCAAGGCCCGACAGATATTCTGGTTAATAACGCGGGGATCACTCGGGACGGGTTCTTCCATAAGATGAGCCCGGCGCAATGGGGGGAGGTCATCCGTGCGGATCTCGATTCCGTTTTCAACATGTCACACCAGGTTTTCCCGGGCATGCGCGAGCGGAAATTTGGCCGGATCATCAACATCTCCTCCGTCAACGGTCAGAAGGGTCAGATGGGCCAGACCAATTATTCTGCGGCGAAGGCAGGCATGATCGGCTTTACCCGCGCGCTGGCGCAGGAGGGCGCATTCAAAGGCGTGACCGTGAACGCTGTCGCGCCAGGCTATATCGGGACGGAGATGGTCGCCGCCATGGATGAAAAAGTGCTTGAGAAGATCATCGCGCAGATTCCGGTCGGCCGCCTTGGCGAAGCCGAAGAGATTGCCGACTGCGTTGCGTTTCTTGCCGACGACAAGGCTGGATTTATTACCGGTTCGGTCCTCACGGCCAATGGCGGGCAATATATCGCCTCCTAGGGCCGGGAGCCTTTATTTTTTGGGCTTGATGATATCAGGCCTCGTTGCGATTTTTCGCAGCGAGGCCCTTTTTTCACCAAATTGACGGATTAGAGTATTCCACTGCGAAGATGACTAAAGGCGGCCTGCGTTGGCTTTGAAACGAAGCATTATGACTGGTTTGATCGTCGCTGTGGCTGCCGCCGGCGCTGTTGGCGGTACGACAGTACATGCCGCATCGCCTGCTCTAATTGCAGGCGCGCAATCTTCCAATCCATTTTCCTCGCTTGTCGGAAAGCGCCGTGAACGACGCGCCGGGCGACAGGGCGCCGGGGAAATAGAACGGTATGTTCTCGCTTCGGATGATCGCGTGTTTTTGTTCGAAAATCAGACGGACGAAGCGCGGGTTACATTTCTTTGCGGCGATGGCGACCAACGCCTTGATTGTGTTCTTGATCAAAACGGCGCGGCGCCTGAGATTTATATGCTGCGTCCGACGCGTGGCCCGCGCGGCGACGTAATTTACAAGAATGCCGAAGGCGAGACACTGCTGCGGATCGCCTCTTACGGCGGCGCAACGGTGTTCTGGCCGGGCGGGATACGCGGCTTTGCAGCTTCCAAATCCTTTGGCGATGATTCGGCGCTCCGCCTGCCCAGACTCGGTTTCGCGGATGCGGCTCGGCGCGCGCAGGCGGCGACCGCCATCATCAGCGCCGCGACCGGCGCGCCCATCATGTTCAATATTGACGCGGCGCCAACGCCGGAAATAACGCAGGAAGCGACAGTGCTTGCCGACGCGGTGGTGCGGGCGGCGGGCGGTTTGAAAAAAGTCGCCGACGATCCGACAGGCGCGCGTGTTATCGCCAGCCGTATTGCGAATGTGACTTTTATCGAAGGGGAAGCGCCCAGCGTGAGCCTTGAAGAAAAGACCCTGGAAATACGCTATGTGCCAAATTCGGACATTTCCGGGCGTCCGTCGTCAACGGCCGTTGCCCGTTTTCTGGAAGAAACCCTTTAAAGTTCGCGGTTGGTAAGAAAAATTCCGCTTTTGCGTCCTAAAAGCGCCGTATTGGCGAACAAGGCTAAACGGGATGACGATAAGCAAGAAAGTCTTGAACGGATCACGGGCGACGATGGTCGCTGTGGTCGCGTGCGTCGTTATTGGCGGCGGCGCCTCAGCGCAATCTCTGAAAGAAATTCGCGCCCGCGAGACGAATGAGCAGGCGCTTGAGCGCGAAGCCGCCTATACGCGTTCCGTATGCGGTCATTCCCTCACGGCGACCATCGACTGGCGGTCTGCGGCTGACTGGCCGGACGGCGTCAGCCTTGCCGCATCTTGCGACGGGGCGCTCGGCGCGCTTGAAGCGATTTGTCGTAATCGTGCGGGTAAAGCTAAAGCACAGCGCGTAACGCGGTTTGTATGCGCTGGTGACGGCGGGGGCGCCTCATTTCGCGGCGGCGTGTTGCGCTACGGCGCAAGTCCCGGCGAGAACGGTTTTTCAGAGACAAAGGCGTTGCTCGACAGCGCGCTTTAGAGCCTCCATCACAGTGATGTAGCGGCCTTTTCAAGAATGCCTGCGCGCACCCCATCAAAAATATACTGTGTCGACAGCGCCAGAAGCAACATCCCTAAAATACGTGTAATGGCGTTCATGCCGGTGCGCCCCAGCGCATCGCCGATACGGCTGGCGAAACTCATCATCAAGACGCCGATGCCCAGGACAATAATGACTGCCGACACTGCCGCGCCTTTTTCAATCAGCGGCACGCGCGGACCCATTAACAGCATAACTGTCGCGATAGCTCCGGGTCCGGCCAGCATGGGAATTGAAAGTGGAAAGAATGCGATGTTGTCGCGAGCAGAGGCTTGCGGCCCCGGGGTCTTCGCCTGCGTTTCGCTGTCAGGATCAAAGAACATGCGAAATCCCATGACAAACAGAATGATGCCCATCGCCGCCCGGAAGGTCGCAAAGTCGACGCCAAGGTGGTGCAGCATGGCGTTCCCCGCAAGGCCGAAGACCATCAGAATGCCGACGGAATAAAATGCTGCGGAAAGCGCGATCTTCAACCGTGCGCGCGGCGCTTCGTCTTTTGTGAGAGACGCAAAAATAGGCGTCACCAGGATCGGGTCGATCACGATGAAAAGTGTAACGAAGGCGGCGATGAAAGCCGAACCGAATTGTGTAAGCATGGGGATCGCTCTTTTTTCGGCCTACCTGCCGAAAACCGAAGCCAATAGCAAGCGCGATGCGTTCGCGCGTGCGCATCGCAAGAGTTAGAGCGGCGTCAGCCCCCAGCGGACAAGCCATGCGGCCAGGGCGATTGCAGATAAAGCCGTAATCAGCAATCCGCCCAGAACGCCAATTGGCAGCGCCGCGCGCCCACGCGCCTTAACCGTAAGCCACAACAGCCAGAGGCCGGCGACGCCCCCTGCGAGGCCGGCCCAGGCAAACCATCGTCCCCATCCCAACAATCCGACCAGAAGCGCAAACTCATTCGCCTCATAGGTGGCGTAGGCGGCGTAACCGAGGCCGCCGATGGACGCCGCGCCAAGGAGTGACGTCACCCAGGCGACAAAGCGCGCGCCACCCGTTGGGTGGCCGCCCGTCCCATTCACAATACGCGCGACCGGGGCGAGCGTGTAAATCAGTGACCCAAAGATCAAAAAGACAGCGGGGATCGCCGCCCAGGCTGCAGGTATGACGATCTTGGTTTCGTCCTCTGATGCGAGGCTTGCCAGTGTGGTGATTGCATTGGTCTCAAAAAGCGGGCCCGTGAATTTCGGCGCCTCCATGCTTTCCGGACAGGAGCGATCAAGCTCGCCCATGGGATTGTCGTAAAATTTGGTCAGAAATTCGCCTGCGCATTCGACGGATCGTGTCGGGCCGTGGCCGGCATAGGCGAATTCTACATAATCGCCGTTTGAGAAACCTGGCAAAATCGCCCTGGCGAGCGGCGGCGGCGTGATCGGATCCATCGCCCCCTCGACAATCAGGGTGCGGATATCCGTTTCAAGAGGCGCGTAGTCTTCCGATGGCCGCGGGTCGAGCCCGTATTTTTTGCAAATGCGCGCCTGCTCATCGACCAGCGCCGGATCGCCAAAAATCATCGCCAGCGCAGGGTAGTCCGCGTGGTCATCCTCGAACGCCTGACGCATGGCGTCGCTCCAACCGTCATTGCAGGCAATGGCGTTGTACATGCCCTGAGAGATGTCAAAGGCGACCGGCCCGCCGCCCGCTGTCAGCAGACGAAAGGGCTCGAAGTTTTGTTCTTCGACAAGGCGCACATAGGCGTCAATGAAAGCGGGAAGGCTCGCGTAATTGTCCTGCTCATAGAACAATACAAAAGGCGCGCCGCCGACAATGTCCTGGAAGAAGTATCCTTTTCCTGACGGGAATAATTCTTCATCCAGCGCGTCTACTTCGATTGGCGCCATGGACGTTTTTGTGATTGCCGCTTCAATCCGCGCTTGCAGGTCAGGGAAACTTTTAGCGCAACTTTTGTCCGCGTCACAGGCGTCCTGAAGAATTGTCAGCACCCGGTCGTAATAGCGGGCGATATGATGAAAGGTCGCTTCCTGCTCAAGAGGAACGATGGCGTCTATGACAGCCGCGCGAACGCCCTCCGGATCCTGCTTCAAATAAGCCTGACCAAGGATTGAACCATAGGAGATGCCCCAGACGTTCCATTGATCATGGCCCAGCGCCCGGCGCAGGGCTTCCACATCGCGGGCGTTTTCAATGGTGGAATAGCCCGAGAGGTCGACACGCGCCGCCTTTGCTGCGGCGAAGCATGCCTCCATCGCGTCGAGGCCGGCGCGCTGATATCGCTCCCAGTCCGGCGAGTTCGACGCCGACGGGTCAAACAAAGGATAGGTCGGGCAGAAATCCGCCGACCAGCCGATGCCCCGTTGTTCCAGAATGTAGAGATCGCGCGCGTCACGCACGCCATGATCCTTTAGTCGATCCACATAGCCTTGGGCTTTGGCGCCGGGCCCGCCGGTTAAATAGATAACCGGATCGTCACGTTTCGCCCAAGCGCCATTTTCTTCCGTGTTCCAATCATCCGGCTCTCGGGCGTGAATCTTGACGAAATGGAGTTCGATTTTACGCGGGCGCGCCTTTTCGCGATTTTCGGGAACTTCAAGCAGCCCGCATGACACCTCGCCGGGCTCATAGTCGACAGCGCCTTTGAACGGGCAGACAATCGTTCGGGTGCGAAATTCATCTTTGTCAAAAATATCGACTTGTATGTCGTCAGCCACGGACAGCGCTTCTATGGCGCCTTCGATGATCGGTTCGCTGTTTTCTTGTGCGTCCGGTTCTTGCGCACCGACCGCCGATAACAGAACCCCTGCGGCGGAAATCGCCGCAATTGCCTTACCCAGATTTTTAATCATTCATACGCCCCGCCAAACCCCGGCGGGAAGTTAGCAAAAAAAATCAATGAAGCGCAAATCGTGCACTGCAGCGCAGCTTTACGCTCCCGTTATCGGGGAATAGATATGATGCATACAACGTGGAGAAGAGATCGCTTGACGCCGCAAAACGTCGCCTGCGCGGAGGCTTTGAGAAGGTATTCGAAGTCGAGGCTATCGGGGCCGCAAACTCGCACGCTGACACTGAAAAGTTAAAGGAAGATCGGAATGTGTGATACGGGCCCCACAGACTCTTCGTTTTTTTCAAGGGAGTAAAAATGGCCTTCCTTCAAGCTCAGGGCAATATCAGTTTGCGGTTATTAGGCTCCTTGGCGGTTGAGCGGGACGGCGTTGAAATGAAATTGCCGCAATCGCGCAAGACGCGGGCGCTTCTTGGGTATCTCGCCGTAACTGGAAAGCCGCAACGGCGGGAGCGGCTATGCAAACTATTTTGGCATTTGCCGGATGATCCTCGAGCCGCCTTGCGCTGGAGTCTTTCCCGGCTTCGACCGCTCGTGGATAACGACACACACAAGCGGATCATAGCGGACCGGGATAGTGTCGCATTGGATTTATCCGGGGTGAACACGGATATTTCCGTAATTCGGGCGTTGGCGCGCAATCCTGAGAAGGGCTCGCTTGAGGCGCTTCAGCGCGCCGGTGACGCGGCAGGGGGCATATTCATGGAAGCGCTCGACCTGCCGGACGCATTTGAATATCAGGCTTGGCTGATTGCTGAGCGAGAGGCGGCAAGGTTGGCGGAGAAGCGCGTGCTGGAAACCTTGATTATACGCTCTGCCGGCGACCCGGAAGATGCCGTTCGTTATGCCCGAAAGCTTGTCGCGCTCGCGCCGGAAGACGAAGAGGCGCATGCAACGCTTGTGCGGACGCTCGTATTGTCTGGTCGGCATCAGGAGGCGGCGTCTCTTTCGGCTATTGCCGAACAGCAGTTGGCGGCCAACGGCGCTTCGCAGACTGGCGCCTTGCGCCGCGCGCTTGAGCCAAAGGTCTCGCATGGCGACGCCAGAGCGGATGTGGCGCGGCGAAAGCCGTCTATCGCCGTCCTTCGCTTTCGCAATACAGGGCCCCAGGGCGACGAGTACTTTGCAGAAGGGATGGCCGATGCAATCACTGATGCATTGTCCCGTTACGGATGGCTGTTCGTGATTGCTCGACAATCTTCATTCGCGTTTGAAGCTGATGCAGATCCAAGAGAAATCGCAGCAACACTCGGAGTGCGCTATGTCGTTGCTGGATCAGTATCCCGCATTAAAGAGCGTGTTCGCATTACCTGCCGACTTATCGACGGAGATAGGGGCGAGCAGATCTGGGTTGAGAGCTTCGATAGCGAAGCGATGGACATTTTTGAAATGCAGGACAGCGTCGGCGCCGCCATTGCCGGACGCATCGAACCGAAAATTACGGAAGCCGACGCTATTCATGCTCGAACCAAGCCGACAGAGGCGCTTGAGGCTTATGACTATTATTTGCGCGCGCTGAAGTTCATTTATTCGCCAAGCGGTCACGACGAAGCGGAAGCGATTGCTCTCCTCGAACAAGCGTTGCTACGGGATTCCAAATTTGCGCCGGCGCTTGTCATGCTCGCTTATTTGCGCCTTCAAGGCGATCCGTACCAAACCAAGGAAAAAATTGCGGAAACTGTGCGTCTTGCACGCGAAGCGGCTCGATTCGGAGAGGAAGATGCGCGCGTGCTGGCTCTTGCAGGATTTATCGTTGGCTATGGCGCGCATGAATACGATATTGCTGATTCCCTCATGGACCGCGCGCTGGCAATTAGTAATAACTCCTTTGTGGCTTGGCTCAGCAAGGCTTGGGCGAATTCTTACTGGGGCGATGTCCGTGAAACTGAGCCTTGTCTCGATGTGGCCGAAAGGCTAAGCCCGCGCGATCCCTTCCGTTACGTTTTGGAGACTGCGCGAGCGTCAGCCCTCTTTCAAATGGGTGACGTTGAGGGTGCTGAATTATGCGCGCGCGCTGCTGGAGCAACCAACCCGGCCTTTGAAACGGCGATCAGACTGCATGTGGCGTCGCTTGTTGAATTAGATAGAATGGACGAGGCGCGCCAAGCATTGGTCCGCCTGCAAACTGCCTCGCCGAACGAGACTGTTGGCTTCTTGCGTCAAACTCTCGCTTTTCGCCCAAGATCACGCGCAGACCGTTTGCTTGAAGCCTTGAAGAAGGCAGGTTTGCCATAGAAATAAAACACGCAAGCGATAAAAAGAAAAAGGGCGGCTCTTTCGAGCCGCCCTTTCGATACGCAACTAAAACTGTAAGGCGTTGGGCTTACATCATACCGCCCATACCGCCCATTCCACCCATGCCGCCCATGTCAGGCATGCCGCCGCCACCAGCGCCGCCATCTTTCTTCGGCGCGTCAGCAACCATGGCTTCGGTGGTGATCAGAAGGCCGGCAACCGATGCCGCATCCTGAAGCGCGGTGCGAACGACTTTCGCCGGGTCAACAATACCCGTCGCAATCAGGTCGCCATATTCGTCCGTCTGCGCATTGAAGCCGAACTTGAAGTTGTCCTGCTCAAGCAGTTTCCCGACAACGATCGAACCTTCACCGCCAGCATTGGTGACGATCTGACGGATCGGCGCCTGCAATGCGCGGCGGATGATCTGAACGCCGGCGTTCTGGTCGGCGTTCTCGCCTTCCAGACCTTCAAGCGCCTTCGATGCATAGAGAAGCGCCGTGCCGCCGCCAGGAACAATACCTTCCTCAACAGCTGCGCGGGTCGCGTTCAGCGCGTCATCGACGCGGTCTTTACGCTCTTTCACTTCGACTTCCGTTGCGCCGCCAACTTTGATCACGGCAACGCCGCCGGCGAGTTTCGCCAGACGTTCCTGCAGTTTTTCACGATCGTAGTCGGAGGTTGTTTCTTCGATCTGCGCACGGATCTGGCTGGTGCGGGCTTCAATGTCGCCTTTTTCGCCAGCGCCGTCGACAATCGTTGTGTCATCTTTGTTGATCTCGACTTTCTTGGCGGTGCCGAGCATGTCGAGCGTGACGTTTTCAAGCTTGATGCCGAGATCTTCAGAAATCACCTGGCCGCCGGTGAGGACGGCGATGTCTTCCAGCATGGCTTTACGACGATCGCCGAAGCCTGGCGCTTTCACAGCAGCGATTTTCAAACCGCCGCGCAGCTTGTTGACGACGAGAGTCGCAAGGGCTTCGCCCTCAACGTCTTCGGCGATGATCAGCAGCGGCCGGCTCGACTGCACGACAGCTTCGAGCAGCGGCAGCATCGACTGAAGGTTGGATAGTTTTTTCTCGTGCAGCAGGATGAACGGATCTTCGAGGTCCGCAATCATCTTTTCCGCATTGGTGATGAAGTAAGGCGAAAGATAGCCGCGGTCGAACTGCATGCCTTCAACAACGTCAAGTTCGGTTTCGAGCGACTTGGCTTCTTCAACCGTGATCACGCCTTCATTGCCGACTTTGTCCATGGCTTGCGCGATCATGGCGCCGATTTCTTTTTCGCCATTGGATGAAATCGTGCCGACCTGGGCGATTTCGTCAGAGGAAGCGATTTTTGTTGCGCGTGACTTGATGTCTTCAACGACTTTACCGACCGCAAGGTCAACGCCGCGTTTCAGGTCCATCGGGTTCATGCCCGCGGCAACGGCTTTCAGGCCTTCCTTCACGATAGACTGCGCGAGAACCGTCGCTGTCGTCGTGCCGTCGCCGGCTTCGTCATTGGTCTTTGAGGCGACTTCGCGCACCATCTGTGCGCCCATGTTTTCAAACTTGTCTTCTAGCTCGATTTCTTTTGCGACCGTGACGCCATCTTTGGTCGTGCGTGGTGCGCCGAAAGATTTGTCGATGATGACGTTGCGGCCTTTGGGCCCGAGCGTCACTTTTACGGCGTTAGCGAGAACATCGACGCCGCGCAGCATTTTATCGCGTGCATCGACGTCGAATTTGACTTCCTTAGCAGCCATGTCTGCGTCTCCTTAAAACTGGTGAATTGGGGTTAGTCGATAATTCCGAGGATGTCGGATTCTTTCATGATCAAGAGATCTTCGCCGTCGACGCGGACTTCAGATCCGGACCATTTGCCGAACAGGATTTTGTCGCCTTTTTGGACGTCCATCGGAACGATTTCATTGTCGTCGCCGCGAGCGCCGGAACCAACGGCGATCACTTCGCCCTGGCTTGGTTTTTCTTTTGCGGTGTCTGGAATGATGATGCCGCCTGCGGTTTTCTCGTCTTCGTCGATGCGACGAACCAACACGCGGTCATGGAGAGGCCGAAATGCCATGAGTTCATGTCTCCCTGGGCTGAGTTTTTTAATAAAAACAACCGGTTAAACAAAACGCAGACCGCTTATTCGATCTGCAAGCACTCAATGTATGAGAGTGCTAGCGGCGATCTAGGCAGAGACCCGCTAACCGTCAAGGGGAAAGATCATGAATCCTTGATGTTTCGCACTCTTTGTGTGCTTAGCCGCTGTTTGTATGCCGTGAAACAGGCGTCGCGATAACGTGATGGCGTGCCGTAATTAGATGGAAGTTATGTGCAACTTTCGCCGCAATTACGTGTTTTTAATACCGACTGAACGGCAATAGGGTCATATTGCGCCAGCGAATTAACGTGATCGTCGCCGGGCGCGCGCTAGTAGGGCGCGGGAATCTCATTACAGATTATCGCAAAGCGGGAAAAAGGAGCATTGCAATGCGTAAACTATTGATTTTAGGGGCGGCGGTCATTCTCGCCGTTGGATGTTCAACCAATCCTTATACCGGCGAGCGCCGGGCGAGCCGGACTGTAACAAGCGGCGCGGGCGGCGCTGCCGCCGGCGCTGCAGCCGGCGCTATCGGCGGCGCGATTGCAGGGCGTCCAGGCAAGGGCGCGGCTATCGGCGCTGCAATTGGCGCGGCGGCCGGTGTTGGCATTGGCGTCTATCAGGACCGCCAGCAGGCCAAGCTTCGCGAACGTCTCGCCGCCAGCGGTGTTTCCGTGACACGCGATGGCGACAATATCTATTTGAACATGCCGTCCGACATTACGTTCGACGTCAATCAGTCCGGCATTCGCTCAGGGTTCTATGAAACGCTGAATTCCGTCGCGATTGTCCTGAACGAGTTCGATAAGACGACCATCAGCGTTTATGGCCATGCGGATTCAACGGGGCCTGAAGACTACAACATGCAGCTTTCGCAGCAGCGCGCATTGTCCGTTTCAAATTACCTTGCCTCGCAAGGCGTGGCGGCGGGCCGATTGCAGGCGGTGGGTTTTGGCGAAAGCCGCCCGATTGCTGACAATTCAACCGATGCCGGCCGGAGCGCAAACCGCCGGGTCGAGATTGTCATCGATCCGATTGAGAGCCAGTTCAACAGCTAGGCTGTTCCGGCTTCAAACGTAGTTTCTTAAGATCAGCCCGTCCGGCGTCGCCGGGCGGGCTGATTTCTTTCCGGATTTTAAGTCTTTTTATCTGAGATACCGCCAATTCGCGCCCAATAGATTAATCGCTTTTAAACAGTGATTTCCTAAATTTGTCCGAAACTCCCATGGCCGCGTCATACAGGCCGTAAGGTAGAGCTGAGCGGGGCCTAACAGATGAATTTGCGGCAGAAAAGTTCTCGATATGGTGCGGCGGTACAGTTTTCGGCCGGCATTGCAGGCATCATGCTCATCGCCGCCTCAGTCACCGCCGGTCTGGAACCCGACTTTGAAATTGCCCTGGCCGCGGCCCTTGTTGTTTCCGTGATCCTGCATGCGCGCGCTGGCTTCGCCTTGAGCCGTGCGCAACAGGAATTGGAAATGCTGCGCGGGCTGGTGCGCAAAATATCTTCCAGAGGGGCAAATGAGGTCAAAGCGCCGGAAGTGACCTTCGAGACAGCAGCTAATATCAGCGAGCAGGACGCGCAAATTCTAGACTGCGTAAAAGACGCGATAGAGAATGACAGGATTGACCTTTACCTGCAGCCTATCGTCAGCCTGCCGCAACGCAAGCATCGGTATTTTGAGGCGTTCTCTCGGCTGCGTGCGGATGACGGCAGTATCTTGCGCCCGTTCCAATATCTGGACGCCGCGGAGCGCGCCAACCGGATTGGCGTTATTGACAATATGATCCTGCTGCGCGCGGTGCAGGCGCTGCGCAATCTTGGCCCGGAAAGCAAGAACTACCGTGTGTTCTGCAATATTTCACCGGCGACAATTTTCGATCAGGATTTTTTCGGGCGCTTTACGGATTACCTTGATGCAAACGCCGACATGGCGCCGCATCTGGTGTTTGAGTTTACCTATCCGGCAGTGGAAATGTTGCATGAGCGCGTGGCGCGCAATCTCGATTCCATCGCCCGCCGCGGTTATGCATTTTCCGTCGATCACATTCGGCGCTTTGACCATAACTGGCAGGCCTTGAGCGATAAGAATTTTCGCTTCGTGAAAGCCACAAGCTCCATGTTGCTGCACGAGAACAGAGGCGATCCCGAGGCGCGGGGCCGCGCTCAGGCGTTTAAGGAAAAACTACGCGATTGCGACATTGATCTGATCGTCGAAAAGGTCGAGCTTGAAAGCCATATGCCGGAAATACTCTCTCTCGGTATTGATTACGGACAAGGGGAGTTGTTTGGGCCGCCGCGCCCGGCTGCTTATTATATGCGCCCGCGGCTTGAACTGGCGGCCGCTTCCTAGGCTGACAGCATTGGCGGCTTGACCGCGCCCGGCGGCGGCCTTATCCGCCGTTATCGTGACAAGTCCGCAGTTCATCGACGGCGTTCAATCGATTGCAGAGCAATATGACGCTTTGCTGTGCGACGCCTGGGGCGTCATCCACAACGGCGTTGAGCTGTTTCCCGGCGCTGCGGATGCGATGATGCGATTTCGCGAAAATGGTCGCGCCATTGTTATTCTCACCAACGCACCGCGCCCGTCCTCCATCATTCCGGCGCAGCTGGACCGGCTTGGCCTGCCGCGCGAGGCATATGACGCAGTCATCACTTCCGGTGATGCGACGCGGGCCGAGATCGAACGGCGCTTGCCCGCCCCGGCCTATCGCATCGGTCCGGAAAAGGACGACCCGCTATTTGAAGGCCTCGACATCGAGTTTGCGCCGCTGGAAAAGGCGACTTTCATCATCTGCACCGGATTGCAGGACGACCAGCGCGAGGCGCCGGAAGACTATCATGACATGCTCGCCCTTGCGGCGCGCCGCAATCTCCCGATGATCTGCGCCAATCCGGACATAGTCGTGAACTGGGGCGGCCGGATGATCTGGTGCGCCGGCGCCCTGGCGGAAATCTATGCGGGGCTGGGCGGCGAGGTTGTCTATGGCGGCAAACCCCATGCGCCGATCTATCGTTTGGCGAGAGCTGCGGTCGCCAATGTGCTTGGCGCGGCGCCGGACAAGTCGCGCATCCTCGCTATTGGCGACGGCGTCAAAACAGATATCGCCGGCGCCAATAAGGAAGGCGTCGATGCGATTTTCGTAGCTGGCGATGGCGGTGTTCATGAAGGCGGCGCTGATCCGGAAACAGTCCGCATCCGTCTCGATGACGCCGGCGTTCATGCAGTCGCGGTCACGAAGGCTTTGAAATGGTGAGCAAGGCGCCAATCATCGCCGCTATCGGCAATTTCGACGGCGTGCATCTGGGGCATCAACATCTGCTGCAGGAAACAGCGCGCTTCGCCAGGCGCCATGGAGCAAGGACGGGCGTTATCGTTTTTGAACCTCATCCAAGGCGCTACTTTCGCCCTGATGACCCGCCTTTTCTGTTGACCACGCCAGCGCAGCGCGATGCCCTGTTGCGTGACTGCGGCGTCGATGAAGTCATGGCGCTGCGCTTTAATGAAGCGCTCGCTTCGCTTTCGCCGGAAGCATTTGTAAACAGCGTGTTGCGCGATCAGCTTGGCCTTGCCGGCGCCGTGACCGGCGCCGACTTCCGCTTTGGCGCCAAGCGCGCCGGCGACGGCGCCGCCTTACAGTCATTAGGCAAAGCGGCGGGTTTGAATATTCATCTTGTCGATGTGTTGGCGGATGATGGCGCAGAAGAAAAATTCGGCTCCAGCGCGGTGCGTAAAGCGTTACAGGCCGGTGATGTAAAGAGCGCCGCTGCTATGCTTGGGCGCCCATGGGCTGTACATGGGTACATTGTTGAAGGCCAGAAGCTTGGCCGCACCCTAGGGTTTCCGACGGCGAATATGACGCTCGGCGATTACATTGAGCCGCGGCGCGGGGTTTACGCCGTGACGGCGACGCTGGATGGCGCAACACACAAAGGTGTTGCAAATTTTGGCCGTCGTCCCACCGTTGGTTCGGACGCGCCGCTGCTTGAAACGCATCTGTTCGATTTTGCCGGTGACCTTTACGGAAAAACCATGAAAATTGCGTTTGTCGAGTTTATTCGCGACGAGAAAAAATTCGACGGTCTTGATGCGTTGAAAGCGCAGATCGAAAAAGACATGACAACGTCGAAAGAAATCCTGAACCGCGATTGACCGGGCGGCGTGATCTCGGCGACAGTCTTGTCATGAAACTTCTGTTCTCAATACTGCTCTTATGCTTAGCGTCCAGCGCACGAGTTCTTGCGCAGGAAGCGGCGGCGCCCGTACTGGATTTGCCTATCGATTGCGATCCGTCCGCTGAGTGCAGCATTCAGAAATATGTTGATCACGATCCGGGTCCCGGACGTCTTGACTACGCCTGTGGCCGTCTCAGCAGGGATGGCGATACGGGTACGGATTTTCGCCTCGCGAACTATCCCGCCATGGACCAGGGCGTTTCTGTATTGGCGGCTGCGGACGGCGTGGTGCGCGCAGCGCGCGACGGCATGGACGATGTCTCGGTGCGCGATATTGATGCCGCCTCAATTGAAGGGCGCGAGGCGGGCAATGCCGTGGCGGTCACTCATGGAAATGGCTGGGAAACCCAGTACAGCCACCTCAAGCGCGGCAGCATCAGCGTCAAGGTGGGCGATACTGTAAAGGCCGGGGATGTGCTCGGAGAGGTCGGCCTTTCGGGCAATACGGAGTTTCCGCATGTGGAATTCACTGTACGCCGCGGCGGGATCGCTATCGATCCGTTTGTGGGGGTTGGCGAATTCCGGCTCTGCGGCGAGGCGACGGAGCCGCTCTGGTCGGCGGCGGCGCTCGCCAAGCTCGCCTATCGCCCGGTTGTTGTCCTGAGCAGCGGTTTTCACAATGGTCCGGCGGATGTGCAAGCTGCACGTAGCGGCGCTTATGATCGCGCTGCGGTGAATGCAAGCGCGTCGGCGCTGGTGTTCTGGGTGGATCTGTCAGGCGCCCAAAAGGACGACCGTGAGCGCCTGGTGATGACCGGCCCGGACGGTAAGGAGCTGGTTCGCCTCGACCGGGCGCTGGAGAAAAACAACATCAGCTGGTTTGTCTTCGCCGGGGCGAAAAAGCCTGAAAAGGGGTGGAAAATCGGCGATTATCGCGCGGAATATTCTCTGACCCGCGATGGCGAGGTGCTGGCCGAGAAAAGCCAGACCCTGTCGCTCAAGGCTGTGCGCGATTAGGGTTAACATAGGCCCTCGCGCTTGTGATGGCCCCGCCACATTCTCGACACAATGCGGCGGAAAAATTGCATGGTATTCAAGGCGCAAGGCGTATCCTTGGCGCTTGGAGGTTGCGTAATGGCTATATCATTTATCCGGAAATGCGCGATGGCGGGCGCCGCGGCGGCCACAGTGCTTGGCGCCGGCGCGCCTGCGGCGGCTGGCGGCGGTTTTGTTTCCTACGGATTTTACGGGCCGGCCTATTATGGCGGCGTCCATTACGCTGGTTATCGCCATTTTGGCTACGGTCGGCCCTATCGCCGCTTTCATCACCGGCGTCATTATCGCCGCGGCGGCAACGGCGCCGCGATTGCGCTTGGCGTCATTGGCGGCGCGATCATTCTGAACGAGCTGGCCGAAGACAGGGCGCGCCGGCGAGTTTACGAAGACCGTTATTATCGGCGCTATGATGATCGCAGGCCGGGCGACTATTACGACCCTTATGAATCCCGGGCCGAGCCGCTCGACAATGGCTATGCCGGCGAGGAAACCCTGCCTGCCGAGAGTTATGGCGGCGCGGGTGAGGACGCCGACCTCGACCGCCGGCTTGATGGCGGGCCTGAACCCATCCGTCTTTCCTATGGAAATGCATACGACACCTGCGTCGTTCATGCGCGCCAGGCGCTGGCGGACCGCGACTTTGTGCTCGCCGCGCCCGACCGCCCCGACACGGCGGACGATATTGGCGGCGCATGGAAAATGACCGCCAATGTGACGGCGCAGAACCGGCAGGGTGAGCAGTGGACCCGCGCGATGTATTGCGAAGCGGACGAGCGTCGGGTCTATCTCCTGGAACTGATCTGAACACTTTGAGCTGACCTATGGCGGGTGACGAGCCGTTTTTGATCTGGTAAGACCGCCTCATGAACGGCGGTCTTTTCATATTTGCGGCGATTACGCGCGCGTCCGGGCGAATTATCAGCCCGGCCTGCGGCGCTGTCTTTCCTCATTGAGGCTTGACAAAGGCGCCCGGGACCGGGCCTGACTGCACCCTCCTTACAACATGAAAAAGAAGAGAGTTGACGATGCCCGATGCATCGAATGGCGCCGACAAGGAAAGCCGCGACTACAAAGATACATTATTTCTGCCGGAGACGGATTTTCCGATGCGGGCGGGGTTGCCGAAGCGCGAACCGGAATGGCTCGCGCGCTGGGCGCGCCTTGGCGTCTATGAACGCCTGCGCGCTGATGGAGAGGGCCGCACGCCTTACGTTCTCCATGACGGCCCCCCTTACGCCAACGGCCATATCCATATGGGGACGGCGCTGACAAAAGTCCTCAAAGACATGATCGTCCGTTCACGGCAGATGCAAGGGTTCGACGCGAACTTCGTGCCTGGCTGGGACTGCCATGGTTTGCCGATTGAATGGAAGGTCGAGGAAGAGTTTCGCGGTAAGGGGCGCGCCAAACGCGACGTACCATCGACTGAATTTCGCTCCGCCTGCCGCGAATATGCGCAGAAATGGCTTGATGTGCAGCGCGATGAATTCCGACGCCTCGGCGGTGAGGCGAATTGGGATAATCCGTATACGACGATGGATTTCAAATCGGAGGCGTCGATCGCCGGGGAGCTTTTGAAATTCGCTGATCTCGGCCTGCTTTATCGTGGGTCAAAACCGGTGATGTGGTCGCCGGTTGAACAAACGGCGCTCGCGGAAGCCGAGATTGAATATCACGATCACCAGTCGACAACGGTCTGGGTGAAATTCCCGGTCGCCAAGATTGACGACACTGTATTTGATGCGGTTGATCGTTTCCCTGACGCAAAATCCCGCGATGATATGCGGGCCTTATTGAAGGACGCCGAGATTGTCATCTGGACGACCACCCCGTGGACGATCCCCGGCAATCGGGCGATCTGTTACGGGCCAAAACTCTCTTACGGCCTTTACGAAGTCGTCGCGATGAAGAGCGATCTGGAGTTTGAGCCCTGGTCGAAACCGGGCGACAGGCTGATTGTCTCTGACGCGCTGGCGGAAAGCGTGCGTGAGGCGGGGCTGATCGCGGAATGGAAACGTGTCGCCGATGTGCCGGCTGAGGCGTTGAACGGCGTCGCCTGTGATCACCCGCTCAAAGGTTTTGGCGGCGGCTATGAGTTCGATGTGCCGTTATTGGCCGGTGATCACGTAACGGACGAAGCTGGAACCGGCTTCGTTCACACGGCGCCGGGGCATGGCGCGGAAGACTATTTCGCCTGGGTTGAGGCTTTCGGCACACGCGCCGAAATTCCGCATACGGTGGATGCGTTCGGCGCTTATACGGACGAGGCGCCGGGGCTTGAAGGCGCCAAGGTCCTTGTTATCGAAGGTAAGAAGAAGGGGAAAGACGGCGACGCGAACAAGCGGGTTATCGAAACGCTGATTGAGCGAGGAAAACTCCTTGCCCGCGGGCGACTGACTCACTCCTATCCTCATTCATGGCGCTCCAAAGCGCCGGTGATTTTCCGCAATACGCCGCAATGGTTCATCGCAATGGATCAGCCTACGGCCAATGGCAAAACGTTGCGCGAGAATGCTCTGGCCGCAATTGATGAGACGGACTTTACGCCGCCGCAGGGGCGCAATCGTCTGCGCGCCATGGTTGAGGGGCGCCCTGACTGGTTGATCTCGCGCCAGCGCGCCTGGGGCGTGCCGCTGACGATCTTTGTTCATCGCGAGACCGGTGAGGTTTTGCGCGACAAAGGCGTTGATGCGCGTATCCTGAAAGCGATTGAAGAGCATGGCGCAGACGCCTGGTTCGATAAGCCCGCGCAGGAGTTTCTAGGTTCTGATTACGCCGCTGACGATTATGAAAAAGTCGAAGATATTCTCGATGTCTGGTTTGATTCCGGTTCCACGCACGCCTTTGTCATGGAGGATCGCGAGGATCTGACCTGGCCGGCGGACGTTTATTGCGAGGGCTCGGACCAGCATCGCGGCTGGTTCCAGTCATCGCTGCTGGAAAGTTGCGGGACGCGTGGCCGCGCGCCTTACAAGCACGTCATCACCAACGGATTTGTTGTCGATGGCGAGGGACGTAAAATGTCGAAATCTCTCGGCAATGTCGTCGCGCCCGATGAGGTGATCCGTCAGTATGGGGCGGAAATCATCCGCATCTGGGTGGCGAGTTCCGATTACACTGATGACTTGCGTATCGGCGATGAGATCATCGGGTCGGCGGTCGATGCGTATCGCAAGTTGCGCAACACGCTGCGTTATCTGCTCGGCGCGCTTCATGAGTTTTCCGAGGATGAACGTGTCGCGCCGGCGGAAATGCCGGAACTTGAGCGATACATTCTTCATCGCCTGGCGGTGCTGGATGGCGAGGTGCGGGCGGCTTACGACGCGTTTGATTTCAAAACCGTCTGGCGCAAGGTCTTTGACTTCACCTCGCTCGATCTGTCGGCTTTCTATCTCGATATCCGCAAGGACAGTTTGTACTGTGACCGGCCGGACGATCCGCGCCGCCGCGCGGCGCGCACGGTGATGGATACCGTCTTTGACCGACTGACCGCGTGGCTTGCGCCGATCTGCGTATTCACAGCAGAAGAAGCGTGGCTGTCGCGTTATCCGTCAGAGGATGGATCGGTTCATCTGCGGCAATTCCCGGAACTCGTTGATGGGTGGCGCGACGATGCGCTGGCGGCGAAGTGGCGGAAAATCCGCGATGTGCGCCGGGTGGTCACGGGTGCGCTGGAAGTTGAGCGCCGTGAGAAACGCATTGGCGCCAGTCTTGAGGCTGCGCCGACCGTTTTTGTGCCGGATGCTGAGATGCGCGCCGCTTATGAAGGGCTCGACGCGGCTGAAATCTTTATCACGTCGGAGGCGACGCTCACCGGTGACGCCTCGCCGGACGATGCGTTCCGGCTGGAGGGCGATGCGACCGGTATTGTCGTCACGCCGGGAAAAGCTGACGGTGAAAAATGCCGTCGTTGCTGGCGTATCCTGCCGGAAGTCGGGAAAAATAAGTCGCATGCTGATCTTTGTGAGCGTTGCGCAGACGCAGTTGAAAGTGCGGATGCGGGAAAGTCTGCTGCATGAGTAACGCGCCGAATCAGAGCTTTGGAGAAAGAGTCGGAGCCTGGTGGGCGCAGGCGCGAACAAACCGCCTCTTTCATTATGGCCTTCTTGGGGCGGCAGTGGTGGCGGTGTTCGATCAGGCGTCAAAATATCTGATGGTGCATGTATTGGACTTGCCATCGCGGCAAAAAATCGAAATCTCCGGTGTCTTCGATTTTTCCTATGTGCAAAATTATGGCGCGAGCTTTGGCATGCTCTCTGGCGGCATGGGCTCGCGCATCATTCTTTCGTTGATCTCAACGGGCGTCGCCCTCGGGCTCGCCTATTGGCTGGGGACTTTGCGCCGGCCTGTCGCCGCCACGGGCGTTTCATTCGTCATCGGCGGCGCCGTCGGTAATCTCTATGACCGGCTCGCCTATGGCTATGTCGTCGACTTCATTGATTTCTCCGGGCTTTATTTTCCCTGGGTCTTCAATGTGGCGGATGCGGCGATCAATGTGGGCGTAGCGCTGTTGCTGCTCGACGCCTGGCAGACCCGGGAGCGCCCGGATCAGACGACGCCGGCAGAAAAACAATAACTTTGCCGATCCCGGCTTTGCGCTTTACGGCGAGGCGGATATAGTGCGGCGCGCGCGGGGGCGGCCTTGACGATGTGGAGTGGACGAACATGACGAAATTTTCGCGCCTGGGCCTTTCCTTGCTGGCGCTTTCCCTAATGGCGGCTACGGGCGGTTGCGGCATAAACAGGGCTTTCAGCGGCAAACAATCCCCTGACGAATTTGCTATCGCGACGAAAGCGCCATTGGTGGTGCCGCCGGATTATGCGCTTGCCCCGCCGCGTCCGGGCGAATCGCGTCCACAGGAATTGTCACCCTCAGAGCGTGCGCAGCAGGTGTTGTTGGGTGATGCGAACGCCGCGCCGCCAACCGCTGGCGAACAGTTGTTTTTGCGCAAAACCGGCGCCCTTGCGGCGGATCCGGGCATTCGCAACCTTCTCAACGCCGAAAATGGCGGCCGCGCGGAGAAAGATCGCAGCCTCGCCAATCAGCTCCTGTTCTGGAATTTTGACGGCGATGATATTGACGACTCCGCTGCGCCGCTGCGGGTCGAAAATCCCGAAGAATGGATGGCGGCCCGTCAGGCTGTCATTGATCGCGCCATCGGCGAAAATGCTGAGGTTGAGATCAACAAGTCCAAAGTTCTGAACCTGCCGGGCGTATTTTAAGACCAGTGAAAGCAGGCGACCATGTCCGGCAAGGACGATGACAATGGACGGCAAGACGACAATAAAAAAGACAAAGCATTACCAACAGATTTTGGGGTGCTTTCAAAAGTTGGTCTGAAAAGTGAGCGTTGGCCGCTTATTGGCGGTGGTCTTGCTGTGCTCGTGACGCTCGGCGTGAAATTTCTTATCGGCGGCGTCTACAGTCAGGCGAAAGCAATTCAACTGATCGAAGCTTTGCGTGACTCAACGCTTTATTTTGGCGCCGCTGTCGCCACGTCTTCGGCGACAATTCTGGCGTTGATGCTGACGCTGTTAGGACTGGGTCGGAGGGCGGAAACGGACCTCGATATCGGGGTTTACCAAAGCGTCAACCGAATTGCGTTGATCAGTACGATTTCATTATGCGGCGCGGTTCTACTGCTTATGGTTCTGTCCATGCCCATCGGTGAGTTCGAAAAGATCGAAGATAGCTGGTTTATCGTCATGTATTACGTGCTTGTAGTTTTTGTAGCCCTCTTGGCGGGGCTCGTGATCACGGCGGTTTTGATGCTGTTCAATGCAATTCGGTATGTCATCGCCGCGATCACGCCGGGCGATGATGTTTGAACTTTCAGCCCATTGGGCGATAATCACCCATGACGAATCGCCCAGCCCAATCCCTTGAACGCCGCAGCGTGATCAACCGCCTGCCGCCTGGCGCGATCAATCGCATCGCCGCTGGCGAAGTGATTGAGCGGCCCGCCGCCGTCGTAAAGGAACTGGTCGAGAATGCGCTTGATGCGGGCGCGACGCGCATCGATGTCGAAATCGAGCATGGGGGCAAAACCCGCATTCTTGTCAGCGACGATGGCGCAGGCATGAGCGCGGATGATCTTCTTTTGGCCGTAGAGCGCCATGCGACGTCAAAGCTCTCGCAAGGGGCGAGTGGTGATTACGACCTGATGAACATCGCGACCATGGGGTTTCGCGGGGAAGCGCTGCCGTCGATTGGCGCGGTGGCGCGGCTTTCTCTGACCTCGCGGTCAAAGGCTGAAGCAGACGCGGGCGCCTGGACACTGTCGGTTGAGGGCGGCGCGTTGTCGGGGCCGAACCCGGCGGCGTTCGGCGGTCATGGGGCCCGCATCGAAGTGCGCGATCTTTTCTATGCAACGCCGGCGCGGCTCAAATTTTTAAAATCCGATCAGGCGGAAACAACTGCGATTGGCGATGTGGTGCGTCGCCTCGCCATGGCGCGCGAGGACGTTGCCTTCACGCTGATGTCGTCGGGACGCAAGCTATTGAACCTTGCGGCGCAGGCGCCGGGCGAAGACGGCCGGCTGAAACGGCTCGCAGCGATTATGGGCAGGGAGTTCGGTGAGAACGCATTGGCGATCAATGCCGAACGCGACGGCGCGCGGGTGACGGGATTCGCCGGTTTGCCGACATATAATCGCGGGTTGCCTGACAAGCAGTATTTGTTCGTCAACGGACGACCGGTGCGTGACAAGCTGATCGTTGGCGCAGTGCGCGGCGCCTATGCGGACTTTCTTGCGCGGGATCGTCACCCTGCGGTTGCGCTTTTCCTCGACGTGCCGTTCGCCATGGTTGATGTGAATGTGCACCCGGCAAAGACTGAAGTGCGCTTTCGCGATGCAGGCAGCGTGCGCGGGCTATTGGTTGGCGCTTTGCGGCATGCGCTGGCGGAGGCCGGACATCGCGCCTCAACCACGACGAGCGCCTATGCGCTGGGTCGCATGACGCCGCAATCGTCCGGCCCTGTGACGCCTATGCGACCGGGTTACCGCCCGGCGCCGCCCAATCCATATGCGCGCGATGTTTATGCGCCGATCGAAGGATTGAGCGATCGCCAGGCGGCGTTTGAAAGCGTCGATGCGCCGAGCGCGCGCACGGAAGAGGCGGCTGTTGACGCCACTGCCCTTGAAGCCAACCCACTTGGCGCGGCGCGCGCGCAGTTGCATGAGACGTATATTGTCTCACAAACCGAAGACGGCCTTATTATTATTGATCAGCATGCGGCTCATGAGCGGCTGGTATATGAAAAAATGAAAGCCGCCCTTTCCGAGGGGGGCGTCGCCAGCCAGGGCTTGCTGTTGCCGGAAATCATTGAGCTGGAAAAAGATGAGGCTGATCATCTTGAAAAGCACTTTGACGCGTTCGCCCAGCTTGGCCTTGTAATTGAGCGGTTTGGCGAAGATGCCGTCATGGTGCGTGAGACGCCGGCGCTTCTTGGCGAAGTTGATATCAAGGGGCTCGTGCGGTCGCTGGCGGAGGATCTTAGTGCTTTTGGCGATGCGCATATTCTCAAAGAACGCCTTGAGGAAGTGTGCTCTTCCATGGCGTGTCATGGCTCCGTGCGTGCGGGCCGGCGGCTTAATGCAGACGAAATGAACGCCTTACTCCGCCAGATGGAGGCGACGCCCCATTCCGGGCAATGCAATCACGGACGCCCGACTTATGTGGAATTGAAACTCGCCGATATCGAACGGTTGTTCGGGCGGCGTTAAAAGGTGCGATGCTCTCAGGGGAGATAGAAATGGTTCGGACGCTTTTTCTTTTAATGAGTGTTTTGCTGGCGCCCATCGGTATGGCGTCTGCTGCGAATGAGAAAACATCGGCTAACCTTTATGAGCCGATGCGCGCCTTCGAACCGCTTGACGGCCGAGTATTGCGCGGCGAGGGGACCGGGCCGAATGGCGAGCCGATTGTCGACATCGCCATGTGGGAAATGATTCTCGGCGGGCGGGCCATACAATCGACCCATCGACTTGAATGCGGCGATTATGGCGGGCGCACGATTTTCTTTTACGATGAGGGCGCGAAGAAATATGTGTTCCATTATTTCACGACAACGGGATTTCATACGGTTGGCGAGATAGAGCCGACGGAGACGGGGTTTGTCGCGATTGAGAAAGTGGAAGGGCATCCGAAAATCGTCGAGGTGCGATCCGAAATAGTCTTTGACGATGACATTGTGCGTGTTGTCTCCACTCATGTGGAAAAGGAAGGTCATGTTTCCGATGGCGATGGTTTGGTGTATCGCGACGCCGACCCGGATTCGATACTGCTTTTGGACGAGGCGGATGCGCTGTTTGGCAAGCGGAGTGATGTTCGCGACGCTCATGAGCGTTTTGGAAAGTGTGACTGATGAGTGATGACAAGTTTACCGCGCTAAGCGAGCTTGGCGATTTCATTGCGCGCGGCGATGAAGAGATGCGCATGCGCGCTGCTGCGTTTTTCGACGATATCAAGCGGCGTCATACGATTCGCGATTTTACCGATGCGCCGGTTGATCGCAGCGTGATCGAGGCTTGCATTGAAGCGGCGGGACGCGCGCCCTCCGGCGCCAACCATCAGCCCTGGCATTTCTGCCTGATCGGCGACGCGGCTGTGAAAAAAGAGCTTCGTCTGGCGGCGGAGGAAGAAGAGCGCGCTTTTTACGAAGGGCGTGCTGGCGAGGAATGGCTCGAAGCGCTCGATCCCATCGGTACGGATGCGAACAAGTCATTTTTGGAAACCGCGCCATGGCTGATCGCTGTCTTTGCTCAGCGGCGCGGCGGCGTCGAAGCGGGGATGGATAAGAAGAACTATTATATCCATGAAAGCGTTGGCATCGCTTGCGGGTTTTTGATTGCGGCGTTGCATCACGCGGGGCTTGCCACGCTGACGCATACGCCGAACCCGATGGGCTTTTTGAGTGAAAAGCTCAACCGGCCATCGAGTGAAAAGCCCTATCTTCTGGTGGTGACAGGACACCCGGCCCCTGATGCGCAAGTTCCCAATCATGCGCTGATCAAGAAGCCGCTCAAGGACATCATGACGGTCTTTTAAGACGGGTTGAAGCGGCCTTTTCCCTTTTGCGTCGAATACAAATCAGACTAGCGTCCGGTCCGGAAATGATTCGAGGCCGCACGGCATCGCGCCCAATAGCGAGGCCATGCGTGAGGAAGGGGACTGCATAATGGGCATCATCAAGGAATTTCAGGAATTCGCTGTTAAGGGCAATGTTGTCGATATGGCCGTCGGCATCATCATCGGCGGCGCTTTCGGCACGATTGTGAAATCGCTGGTCAGCGACATCATTATGCCCCCGATTGGCATTTTGATGGGCGGGATCGATTTTTCAGAGATTGTCATCACGCTACAGCAGGCGACGGCTGACGCTGAGGCCGTCACGATGAATATCGGCGTGTTCATCAACAACGTTATTTCTTTTCTGATTGTCGCCTGGGCTGTGTTCATGCTGGTCAAGGGGCATGAATAGTCTCAAGAAAAAAGCTGAAGCGACGCCGGATGACAAACCGGTCGAACCGCCAAAGGAGCAGGTGCTGCTTGCTGAGATACGCGACTTGTTAAAGGCGCGTGCTTAAAAGAACTACCCCTACCCAGTGAGAAGAGACCCGGCTTTCGAAAGGACGCCGGGTCTTTTTTATGCCGGTCATGGGCGCCGAAAATGGTTTACTTGAACTTTTAAAACATCAAAGCTGTACCGCAGTCGGCAATTAAAGGTCGCTGCAATGTCCGAACACAAAGCGTGTCTGATCATTGGTGCCGGTGATGACACAGGCGCGGCAATCGGCCGGGCGTTCGCGCGCGAAGGCATGACGGCGTGCCTTGTACGTCGCCCGCGCCACGCAGAGGCTTTGGAAAAACTTGCGCAGGAAATTATCGACGACGGTCATCGCGCCGTCGCCTTGCCGGCGGATGCGCGCGATGAAGAGGCGATGGCCGCTCTCATTGAACAGATTGAAAACGATATCGCGCCAATCGAAGCAGCGGTCTTCAACATCGGCGCAAATGTAAATTTTCCGGTCGCGGAAACGACGTCTCGCGTCTATCGCAAAGTCTGGGAGATGGCGTGCTTCGCCGGATTCCTGATGGGCCGTGAGGTTGCGGCGCGCATGGCGAGGCGCGGCTCGGGCACGATCATCTTCACCGGCGCCACCGCGAGCGTGCGTGGCGGCGCTGGCTATTCAGCCTTTGCAGGCGCCAAACACGCCTTGCGCGCGCTTGCGCAATCCATGGCGCGCGAGCTTGGGCCCCAAGGTATCCATGTGGCGCATGTGATTGTTGATGGGGCGATTGACTCAAAATTCATCCGTGAAAATTTGCCCAATGTTGACAAGCTGCGCGAGGAAGATGCGATCCTAAACTCCGATCATATCGCCGCGAATTATGTAATGCTGCACAAGCAACCAAAGACAGCGTGGACGCATGAGCTGGATCTTCGCCCATGGAAAGAAAAATGGTGACATGACGATGAGCAAGACAGTCGATTTTATTTTTGATTTCGCAAGCCCAAACGCGTATTTCGCCCATCGCGCGATACCGCAGATTTTTTCAGCAATGGATGTCGAGTTCCGTTATCTGCCATGTCTGCTTGGCGGAATATTCAAGGCGACGGGCAATCAGGCCCCGATGATTGCTTTCAGCGGCGTTCCTAATAAATTGGCTTACGAACAATTAGAGATGCAACGATTCATCGAAAAATACGCGCTTTCTAAGTTTAGGTTCAATCCGAATTTTCCGGTCAATACGTTAATGCTAATGCGCGGCGCGGTCGCCGCCGACCAGGACGACCGCCTTGGCGATTATATTGAGGCCGGTCTGAAGGCGATGTGGGAAGACGGGCTGAAAATGGATGATCCGGATGCTTTCGCCGAGGCGATGACGGCGGCGGGCTTTGATGGCTCTGCTCTTCTGGCGCAAACGCAAGACCCGGTGGTAAAGGCGAAGCTGGTGGAGAATACCAGCGCCGCCGTTGAGCGCAGCGCCTTTGGCGTTCCGACATTTTTTATCGGCGACGCGATGTATTTCGGCAAGGGACCGGCTGGCCCAGATCAAAGAGGCCGTGACCGCTTAAAACCGAAGACTATGGGCGCCATTGTCGCGAGGGCCGCCGACGTCTATATGCCTCGCTCGCCATAGTGTTTTTATGTCCATGACGCCGCTCAAAAATATCCGCAATTTCTCGATTGTCGCCCATATCGACCATGGGAAGTCGACCCTCGCCGACCGCCTGATTCAGGTGACGGGCGGCCTCGCTAACCGTGAGATGAAGGAGCAGGTGCTCGATTCCATGGAACTGGAGCGCGAGCGCGGCATCACCATCAAGGCGCAGACCGTGCGGCTCCAATATAAGGCTGAGGATGGCGAGACTTACACCCTCAATCTTATCGACACGCCGGGCCATGTGGATTTCACCTATGAGGTCTCCCGTTCGCTGTCCGCCTGTGAGGGCGCGCTCCTGGTCGTCGACGCCAGCCAGGGGGTGGAGGCGCAGACGCTCGCCAATGTCTATCAGGCGATCGATGTGGATCTCGAAATTGTCCCCGTTCTGAACAAGATCGACCTGCCCGCTGCTGAGCCCGACCGGGTCAAGGCGCAGATCGAAGACGTCATCGGTATTGACGCCTCGGACGCGGTTGAGATTTCCGCCAAGACCGGCGTTGGCGTGCCTGACGTCCTCGAAGCGATTGTGACGCGCCTGCCTGCGCCGTCAGGGGACGCCGATGCGGCCCTGAAGGCGCTTCTGGTTGACAGCTGGTACGATCCATATCTCGGCGTCGTGGTGCTGGTGCGGATTATTGACGGTGTTTTGAAAAAGGGCATGCGCATCCGCATGATGGGCGCCGACGCCGTATACACGGTCGATCAGGTCGGCGTATCGACGCCGAAGAAAACCCCGGTGGATACGCTGGGGCCGGGTGAAATCGGTTATCTGACGGCGCAGATCAAGGAAGTCGCGGACACCAGCGTCGGCGATACGATCACCGACGACCGCCGCCCGACGGCGGAGCCGCTGCCTGGCTTTAAACCCTCAGTACCGGTTGTATTTTGCGGTATCTTTCCGGTGGATGCGAACGACTTTGAGGATTTGCGCGCCGCCATGGGCAAGCTGCGCCTCAATGACGCCAGTTTCGAGTTTGAGATGGAAACCTCGGCGGCGCTTGGCTTTGGTTTCCGCTGCGGGTTTTTAGGGCTTTTGCATCTGGAAATCATCCGTGAACGGTTGGAGCGCGAATTCAACCTTGACTTGATCACCACGGCGCCGAGCGTCGTCTATGACATTCACCTGACCGATGGTGCAAAAATCGAGCTCCACAATCCGGCGGATCTGCCGGACCCGGTGCGCATTGACCACATGGAAGAGCCGTGGATCAAGGCGACGATTATGGCGCCGGATGACTATCTCGGCGGTATTCTGAAACTGTGTGAGGAACGGCGCGGCATTCAACAGGACCTCACCTATGCGGGTTCGCGCGCCATGGTTGTCTATGAGCTTCCGCTCAACGAAGTGGTCTTTGATTTTTATGACCGGTTGAAGTCGGTTTCCAAAGGCTACGCCAGTTTCGACTATCAGATCATCGATCATCGCCCCGGCGATCTCGTCAAGATGCAGCTCCTCGTCAATGAAGAGCCTGTCGATGCGCTCTCGATCATCGTTCACCGTGACAAGGCGGAAGCGCGTGGGCGCTCCATGTGCGAGAAGCTGAAAGACCTGATCCCGCGCCACATGTTCAAAATCCCGATCCAGGCGGCGATCGGCGGACGTGTCATCGCGCGTGAAACCATTGCAGCGCTCAGGAAAGACGTCACCGCGAAGTGCTATGGCGGCGATGCAACGCGCAAGCGCAAACTTTTGGAGAAGCAAAAAGCGGGTAAGAAAAAGATGCGCCAGTTTGGCCGCGTCGAGATTCCGCAGGAAGCGTTCATCAAGGCGTTGAAGATTGACAGTTAGTCATGTTGGAGCGGTCATGAAAGTCACCGTCTGTCAGATTGATCCGGATAAGGATGAGCTTGATCGCTGCCTTGATAAGCTGAGCGATCACATCGCAGCACACAAAAGTGATTTTCTATTGCTGCCGGAAATGTCGTTCTCGTCGTGGCTTGCCGCGAATCCGAACCCTGATGCTGACAAATGGGCGGCGGCGGTTGAAAGCCATGCTGGTTACATCGGGAAACTTTGGCGTCTTGGCGCGAAGGCCGTCATCGGAACGCGCCCCATAATCAACGCTGAAGGTTCTCGCCGCAACGAGGCTTATCTTTGGACAAAAGAGAATGATCGCGCGGTGGGCGTGCACCAGAAATATTACTTACCGAATGAAGACGGATACTGGGAAGCGACCTGGTATGACCGCGGCCCGAAAAGCTTCTATGTAACGCAAGCGCTCGGCATGACGATCGGCGTGCAGATCTGCACGGAGATGTGGTTCTTCGAATGGGCGAGGGCCTATGGCGCTGCCGGCGCGCACTTGCTTTGCGTGCCGCGTGCGACGCCGCACGGGACGACCCAGAAATGGCTCATGGGCGGACGGGCGGCGGCGGTGTCATCCGGCGCGTATTGTCTGTCGTCCAATCTTTGGCGCCCGCCCGGCGCGCAAACCAATTGCGGGGGGCTCGCCTGGGTAATCGATCCGGAAGGAAACATTCTTGCGCAAACGGACGCGCAAAATCCGTTCGCGACTGTCGAGATTAATCTCGAATTCGCCAGGGCCAGCAAGCGGACCTATCCGCGTTACGTTGAAGAATAATACTGGCGCCCTTGCCGACATTTCGCATTTGTAATGCTGCATTCGCGCATGAATGAGGCGGCGGCGTTTGCTGGCGCGACAAGTCCGGCAACATTGCGCCAAATTTTATCAGCATTCGCCGCACTTCCTTTGGCGTTTGAAAACACGGTCCCCTTCTAAATCGGTATCTTGCCCGCGCTGAACCCGACAATGTTTAGCGCCATGACACTGGAGGAGGGGCGCCATGGATAATGTTGGACTCTTTGGCGGCGATCTCGTCGGCACGCTGGCGGTTATTGGTCTTTCGATTGGCGCGCTTTATTTTGCGCGCACGCCGATGCATGGCGTCATTGCGGCGTCTTGCAAGGCGATTGCTCAAGGCCTGCGCTTTGCCTATGGCGCCATTACGAATGCGCGCACGAATCTCGTCGCGCGCAATCGCGAGGTTCTGCTTGCACAAGGACGCGAGGCCGCCGAGCGTATGGTCGAGCGTGAGTTTGAGCGCTATGGCGACGCGGTTCGTCGCGACATCGGGCAATATCCCTCGCTGCATCAGGCGCTCGCAGAAAACGCGCGCAAGCTTGATGAAGACTATGCGGCGTCAACTGCGACCCCGCCGTCCCCGCCGGGCTGGGCCGAGGCGGTGGACGCTGTCGCCGCTGTGCAGGCGAAGGCCGATCCCGTGTTGCGTCAGGTGCTGGAAAGCATCCACGGTTCCTTCAGGAAAGCAGCGAATGAAGCCGGCGAAGCCTATCGCCAGGATTATCGCGGTCGGCACAAGGCGTTGAATGAGATGGCGCCGAACTGGCGCGAGGCGTTGAAGCTTCTTGGCGACGTCAAGGCGCGGTTCGATGCGCTCAATGAACGCGCGTCGTCCGTCGACCGGCATATGCAGAAATATGAAGAGATGTCGGCCGGTTCCGACCGCGCCGCAGCGGCGTTGCAGTCCTCTGCGCTTGTGCAGTTTTGTATCGCCGGGCTCGTTCTGCTCGTCGCGTTCGGCGGCGCCATTGTCAACTTTCACCTGATCGCGCGGCCGATGTCTGAGATGGTGGGCGGCACCGCCTTTATCGGCGCCTTCCGCACCGCCGACATCGCGGCGCTTGTCATCATTCTCGTTGAACTTTCCATGGGCCTCTTCGTCATGGAGTGTCTCAGGATCACCAATCTTTTTCCGGCGGTGAGCGCTTTGTCGGACCGTGTGCGCCGACGTCTCGCCGCCGTTGCGTTCACGATCCTCTTTTCGCTTGCCTGTGTCGAAGCAGGGCTCGCCTATATGCGCGAGCTATTGCTAGTCGACGAGCTGGCGACGACGGCGCTTTTAAGGGGCGACGCCAGCGCGGCGACATCGTCTTTCCTATGGATTACCACGGCGGCGCAAATGGGCATGGGCTTTGTCCTGCCCTTCGCACTCACCTTTGTTGCTATTCCGCTCGAGACATTCGTGCACTCCCTGCGCGCGGTGCTCGGCTGGGCGGCGGCGGGCGCGCTGCTCGCCGTCAGCTTTTTCTTTAATCTGTTCGCGCGTCTCTTTGATGAGGCGAGTAGCGTTCTCAATGAACTCTACGACGTCGTTATCTTTGCACCGCTCTGGGTTGAGCGCCGCCTCATTGAACGGGGCGGCGCTCCGGCGGCGACGGCGCGCGAGCCGGAGCCTGTCGGCGCCAAGGCGATGCTGGATGACGCCGAACGGCGTCTTGCCGGGTAAGGAGGCGATCATGAAAAGACTTGTTGCAACAATAGCCGCCGCCGCGCTTGCTGTGTCTTGCTCGGCCGAACCGCCGCAGGCGCGCAACACCGGCGTTTACATGCTAGTCGATACGTCGGGTACTTACACGGAGGAAGTCGAGCAGGCGCAGCAGATCATCAATGTCGTGCTTGCCCGTCTTGAGCCGGCCGACGCATTTGCTGTCGCGCGGGTTGATACTGGCAGCTTTTCCGAACGCGACATCATCGCGAAAGTACAGTTCGACGACCGGCCTTCCGTTTCCAACCAGCAAAAGCGGACTTTCCGCGAAGCGGTTGATGCGTTTGTCACCGAAGTAAAGCCGGCGCCGTATACGGATATTACCGGCGGCGTTCTGCAGGCGTCAGAGTTCCTGACCGAGAAAGCGACAGGCCGGAAGATCATCCTGATCTTTTCAGACCTCAAGGAAGACCTTGAGGAAGGTTATGTGCGCGATATTCCATTTGCGCTTGACGGGTTCGAAGTCGTTGCTCTCAATGTGACCAAGCTCAGAACCGATAATATCGATCCGCGCGAATATACCGGCCGCATAGAGGAATGGCGCAACCGCGTTGAAGAGGGCGGCGGCGAATGGCGCGTCATCAACGACCTTGAAAGTCTCGACGCCGTGTGGCGGCGGGTGTCTTAGAGTGCGAGCACGGCTCTTCAATTAAAGAACAAACCGTGTGTATTTAGCGCCGTAGAATAAATGCCAGGCGCGCCGTGCGGATTCTAAAGCTGACCTAGGTTACTCACGGGTACACATCCAGGCCTGATATTGCTAGGCTGCCCCCTGCAACTTTCTCGGGGCGGCAATGAAAACCTTCGCAGCATTTGCGGCAACGATGCTAATCTTGGCTCCAGGTATTGCCGAAGCCAACGATGAAATACCGGCCGTTCCAATTCAGCGCATAGCACCTGAATATCCGGTGGCGTGTATGCCGCGAGAGGATGAATTCATCATTCCTCAAACAGTCACTGTCCTGTATGACGTAAATCCCAACGGGGCGGTGGAAAACGTTCGCGTTGCCGAGTCATCTAATCCATGTTTTGAAGATGTATCAATATCAGCGGTTCGTGGTTGGTATTATGAGAGGGGCCGCGGTCAAACAGGTCTTGAGACGACGTTTTCATTTGTGCTGGAAGAAGAAACGCGAGCGATTGATTTCGACGCACGCGTCCTTTCTCGCGTGCCGCCGCAATATCCGGACCGTTGCCAAGACCGGGCCAAGAATAAAGAATCAGTTATTGTTGAATTTGATATTTCAAGTGAGGGCATTCCGGAAAACGTACAAGTTATTGAGTCGACGAATTCATGCTTCAATCATTCTGCATTGAGTTCAGTTAGGAAATGGCGGTATCGTCCCCGACTTGTTGATGGTGAGCCCACGACAAGAAAAGATGTTGTGACCGGGATAACGTTTTTATTGGCGAGCGGGGCGTCAGCGGGTCCTGAAATACGAAGACCTGTCCTTTTTCAGCTCAAGCGCGTGGAGCGGTTACTGAAACGGAAAGATTACGAAAAAGCTCTTCAGGTTCTGAACGAGATCGAAGAAAAATATGGTGATAGCTTTTCATCTCTTGAGCATTCGACTTTTTTGCGGTTGCGTGCGGGCGCCAGAATAGAGGTCGGAGATTATGCAGGCGCGCTTGATGATCTCCGCATTGTGCAACGCACAGGGTGGGCAGGAAAAGCCGGTCAAGCCGTCGGCGACATGATCTTGCAATTAGAAGCTGTTGTGGCCGAAAGCATCAACGAGCCAGCTGAGGCGTCAGAAGAAAACAAAAATAGCGCTGAGAATGACTAGCTGTGGGCGAATGGCGCGTCATCAACGACCTTGAAAGCCTCGACGCCGTGTGGCGGCGGGTGTCTTAGAAACTGATTGCAGGCTCAGTGATTCAGGGCTTAATAGCTTATACTGAACAGGCAGGCTTCGCTGTCTTGCGAATGGCGTTGTTTGTAACGGACTAGCGCTTTCGAATTGACAAGCTGGCGAAACATTCGCTCGAACACCGCGCAGTGCCACGCGCAGCCAGGCGTTGCAAGAGGGTTGTTGGTAATTTTGATGACGAGTAATCGCGCACCGCCGCCTTTCACAATAGAAAAACTTCCCGACCCGCAGAACGTCCATGCATTTTTGGCGATGGCTGACGCCAGCAGCGGCGCGGCAAACCGCGTCGGCAGGGCGCGCAGGATTGTTTTCGCAAAACCGGGAATGCGATTCGCCATCACATAGTCCGCCGTGCGGCGGCCGGCGTCGGCTGAGATTGTTCGCGCGCGTTCCGACCCGGCAATGTCGAAAAGCGCCTGATGCAGTGCGGCTGCGTCGCTTTCCGGGATCATCTCTTCGGGCGGGGTTTTAAGATAGTCGGCGCATCCCGCCTTTTCAAAGACCGGGACCAGCAAGGGGCGTTCCGCTGGACCTGCAAGCGCCGCCGCCAACTGCAGCACGGCATTTGGCCCGACGCATCCTGACGTAACCGGTTTGGGGCGGCTTATAATCTCATCAGCGCGGCGCCAACGGGGCTCAAGTGCTTGTGTTGCAAGGCCTGCCTCTGCGGCCTCAAGCGATACGGCGTCAACAGGGCGCATGCAGTACATAATCCGTACTCCTGTTACTCAGCGGGAGGCGTTGCATGTTCCGAAACGAGTTCCGGCATCTGTTCATCGCCGCCGCCACAGGCCATGACTTGCGCCTCTGCCTTGCGGCGTTTTTCGGCGCGCACCTGATCGCGGACGGCGGCCATGCGCTCTTTGCGGTCAGCGGCGGCTTCCCAATCGTCAAGCTGCGCCGGGGCGATGCGTTTCGATTCGTCGAAATGAAAGTCGACCTTTTTCTTGGTCTGAGGCCCCCAATAACCAACCTTGCCGAGATCGTAGAAGGTGCGCTGAAAGCCCGCACGCATGAACGCTTTCAAACATCCGAGCAGATATTTGCGGCGAAACCCCGTGCCGCGCCATGGGTAGTGAAAGAGCGCCTTCGCCATGTAAAACCGGCGATAGTTATTCATCACGCGGTCGAGCAGGTCTCCGCGCTCCATGGCTTCCGGTTTCATGATCGGCGTGACGAAATTATATTTGGAAAAATCAAAAACCTCGACTTTATCGCCCAGCTCCTGAAACAGCGGCGTAAACGGCCAGGGCGTATACATTGACCAGTTGGCGAGGTCCGGGTTCCAGTCCTTCGCCATCTGATAGGTTTCTTCCAGCGTTTCCGGCGTTTCGTTATCAAGGCCGACGATAAACTGCGCTTCGGTGAAGATGTCCGCCTTGCGCAAGAGTTCGATGGCGCGGCGATTATCCTCGACTTTCGTTTCCTTGTTGAAGCGGTCAAGCTTCAACTGCGCAGCTGCTTCAGTGCCAAGGGAGACATGAACAAGGCCCGCCTTGCGGTAAAGCGGCAGCAATTCCTCATCGCGCAGGATATCCGTCACCCGCGTATTGATGCCCCACTTTATCTTTTTGGGGAGATCGCGAGCGATCAGTTCCTCGCAGAAAGCGATGAATTTTTTGCGGTTAATCGTGGGTTCTTCATCGGCGAGAATAAAAAACCCGACATCATGATCCTCAACGAGGCGTTCGATTTCATCGACAACCTTCTTCGGATCGCGCACGCGGTAATCGCGCCAGAATTTCCATTGCGAACAAAAAGAACAAGTGAACGGACAGCCGCGCGCCATATTCGGAATGGCGACGCGCTTACCGAGGGGAACGTAGATATACTTTTCCCATTCAAGCAGAGACCAGTCGGGGGAGATGTCATCGATTTCCTTGACGGTCGGCGCCGCTGGCGTTGCGATGATCTTTCCTTCAGCTTGAAAAACAAGGCCCTTGATTTCATAGCGCGCCTGTTTGAACGCGTCGGCGTCAATGGCGCGCAGCAGATTGACGAAAATCTCTTCGCCTTCGCCGCGCACAATGACATCGACTTGCGGCGCTTCGGACAGGACCTGCTTGTACATAAAAGTCGCGTGAACGCCGCCCAGGACGCGCACCGCATCCGGCGCTGCTTCCTGTGCGATTTCAAGCACGCGTTCGGCCGTATAGATTGACGGCGTAATCGCCGTGACGCCGACGACATCGGGCGCAAGCTCAACGAGGCGCTCGCGCAGCGCATCATCATCCAGGTGATTGGTCATCGCATCGACGAAGTGGATGTCGCCAAACCCGGCTTTTTTAGCGGCGCCGGCGAGATAGGCGACCCAGGCGGGCGGCCAGTTGCCGGCGATTTCTGCGCCGCCGGAATGATAATTCGGATGGATGAGAACAATGCGCATGGATATTTCGCCCTGTTGCGGTCGATCCATGAGAACATTTTTGCCGACCGCCAATTTGATCGAAATCAAAGTTGACAGTTATGAGTGTCGTCTTGGTTTGACATTTGGCGATGGTCTTGGACGAAACCGGCGAAGCGTAAGGACCAGCGCTCAAAAGCCCGATACACAGTCAGAGTGGGATCGATCACGAGGCTGGCGTGTTGATATTCTGAGTAATTTTAAAGGGTGAGCTCATGCGTATGTCTGTCAGTTTTATCGCGATGTCCTGTCTCATGGGGGGCGGCGTTTCAACCGCCCTGGCGGCGCCGTCGGCGGGGCAGTCGGTACAGGAGACGACGACCGAATTACAATTGGAGATCCAGGGGCAGGTGGTTGATTATGATGTATTCTTTGCGCCTGTGTTGCCGGGTGAGATTTTGGACGTGCAGGTTCGTGGACGCCCGACGGAGCACGACATTGCCTTCAACGCCGGTGGCGCCGGCGAGATGCTGATTGACGATCTGAAGCTCGCCTGGAAAGCGCCGGATGAGCCCGGTCTTTATCCAATCGAAATTCGTGATGGCGAAAGCGGTGAGGTGACGACGCTGAATGTATTCGTGATGACCCCAGCGAGAGAAATCGAACAGGGAAAACTCAACGGTTATCGCATTGGCGACTATCCGGACAAGCCGTTGCGAGGCAACCCTGTCTACGCCAAGCCGCTTGGATTTATTGAAGTGACGCCGGAGATCGCGAATGTGAATGTTTCCCCAAACTTCACCATTGGCCAGTTTTTGTGCAAGCAGACGACAGATGCGTCAGCGAAATATGTGGTTCTGCGTCCGGTTTTGTTAAAGAAGCTTGAGCGCGTTGTCTCACTTCTGAAGGAGGCAGGGGTCAAGGCGGATTCCCTTTATGTGATGAGCGGATATCGCACGCCCTATTATAACGCCGCCATCGGCAATGTGCGTTATAGCCGCCATGTCTACGGTGATGCGGCGGATATTTATGTTGATTTCGACCCGCGTGACGGTGATATGGACGATATCAATCGCGACGGCAGTGTAGATAAAAATGATGCGGCGTATCTATACGATCTTATCGATAATTTTGACCGTACACAGACAGAACTAAGTGTTCAGGGCGGCATTGGCAGTTACGACCGTAATGCCGCACACGGGCCTTTTGTGCATGTGGATGTTCGGGGCGCTCCGGCCCGTTGGGGCCGGTAGCGCCAATCGCTGCTTATTGCGCGATTACAGTATTGGGCCCGCCGCCTGGCGTCTGATGAACTGCTTCAATTGCGGCCGCCATACGTGGATCCCGGTTATAAACGTCAGGCAGGAAGTAAGCGCCGCCTTCTGGTCCCGCCCACGCTGTAAAGTAAGTAATATAGACAGGAATTTCACGATCCAGACTAACCATGCGCCTTTCACCTTTATCGATCAGTCGATCGATATTACTTGGCGATTGCGCATCTTTAAACACCCATGACGCCATGCGTTTGGGGTATTCCAGTCGAATGCAGCCGTGGGAGAAAGCGCGGTCTGTCTCTGAAAAAAGAGAATCCGCTGGCGTATCGTGCAGGTAAACATTGTACTCGTTCGGGAACATGAACTTGACATACCCAAGCGCATTGCTGGCTCCCGGTTTTTGCCGCACTCGAATTCCCGGCGTTGAAGACAGGTCATTCCAGTCAACTGTGCTGGCGTCAATGATCTCCTCATTATCGCCCCAGCCGCGCACGACTTCATAGTTTTTTGCAGCGAGATAAGACGGATCCTCAGCGATTTTTGGAGCAATCTCACCTCGCGTAATGCTTGCGGGAACGTTCCAATAAGGATTGACCACGGCGTATTGCATAGTTCCTGCAAAAACCGGCGTCTGCTGATGATATTTACCAACCACGACGCGCATTTCGTCTTCAAGGCGTTCGTTGGAATACATGCCAACAGTGTAACGGGCGATGTTCACGAGGACATAGCGTTCGGCAAAATCCTGAGGCAGCCAGCGGGCGCGTTCCATATTCAACTTGATGCTTGAGATCAGATCTTCTACCGGCTCGTTCAGGCGTTTGAGTGTTTCCGGTCCGACAATGCCGTCTGGCTCAATGCCGCGCGATTTCTGGAAAGCAGTGACGGCATCGGCAAGCGCTTCGCTGTAAACCGGCTCACGCTTTCCCGTGGCGGCGCCGTCTTCAGGCGGCGCTGTCTTAATCAACCCTTTGAAAAACTCTTCCGCACGCAATCTCTTGGCGACCGCGATAACGTCTTCGCCGCGCGAACCGACTTCAAGCTTATCCGCCTTCAGCGTTATTGGCTCCCAACCACCGTCTCGCGCATATTCCTGATAACGTTTGAGCGCTTTGGCGAGGGACGCCTGTACGGGATTGTCACGGCGCAAGGCCGCAAAAAAGGATTTTGGCTTCGGTCGCTTCGCGAATCTCGCCAAAAGATCGCCGGCGACGACTTCCCTGCCGCTCAGATCGTCATCGGTCATGTCGATGCGCGGGCTAATTTGACCATCGCGTATGTCTCTGGCGAAGGAGGACAAGCTTTTCGAAGCCTCCAGTTCCAGCATGCGCAGATCGCTGGCGGTTTGAGGGCGCAAATTCGTACGCAGCCAGGAATAGCGATAAATATCGGGGTTGAGGCCGTAGCGTTCCGCTTTCGACAAGATTTCAAGATAATCCCGCAGACGTCGCCGATTACGGCGCGTGTCCGTCCAGAGCGGCCGGTAATTTCGCTCCTCATAAAATTCACGAAGCCAGGCCGGCTGATTGGCGAAAGGGGCGTTCGCGTCTTCTGTCGCAGCGGTCTTGGCGACTGGCGACTGCTGGCGTGTCTCCGCTTGGACGGAGAAGGCTATCAGGACACTGGCCGCCGCCGCCATGAGGGCGGGTTTGGTGGCGCCTGTATTTGCGATGAAAGCTTTTGGGTCTGTGAAAATACTCATTATGCCCCCCGAAAGGCTGACTGTTACTCATGATGAAACAACAGCGGCGCTATTAGGTTCCGGGAAGAAAAAAATGGGTACCCCAACATGGTGGTTAACAATTTATGGCCTACCATAGGTTGGGGTGTGTCGCAGGTTCGAAAAGAAAAGCGCGCCACATGGGCGCGCTCTGGGTTCTTAGATAAACTTGGCGTCTTCTTACCGGCAAATCGCCCGGTTCGCCGGGCAGGGATCAGGGTCATAGGCGGCGACCGCCGCTTCTACATCCGACCACATATTTACTTTGCGCCCATGGGCGGACAAAAGCGTGTCGACGTCCAGATCAAGCTCATCAATCGCCCGTTGCAGCGTGACGGTTCCGATGCCCGCAGGCGAGGCGGCGTCGACATAATTGCCATTGTAATGATCCGCCTGAAAAGCCGTATTGGCGGACGGCACGTAAGCCAACGCATAGCTTTCCGCATGGCTGGTCCAGATATCATGCACCTCAACGGGGCCAACGCTGGCGTGGCCGTCGATGATTTGCAGCCGGTCTTCGGGGATTTCGGCGCCAGCCGCGGTGTTCACATTCGCAACGGCGTTGGCGGGCGTCACGAAAATGGCGCCAAGCGCCAGCGCATCCGCCATGCCGCCAAGATGATCCGTATGGTGATGGGTGACGACCTGATAGCGCAGCGGCTTGTCATGACCAGCGGCTTCCTTGTATGCCGTAAAGCGGTCCGAAAGTCCGGCATAGCCGCCGACGCCGACGACGTAATCCCCGGCGTCGACAAACATCGTATAGGCGTTGCCGGCGCCCGCGAGGTGAACCCCGTCGCCGATTTCATCGACGGTCATTTCGGACGTGTCGACGCGCGCCGGCTCTTCCTCAATGCCGCGGTCGATGCTGAAGGCGGATGAGCGTACTGAATTTACGGTCATCGTGCGGTTGATGCTGACAAGATTGGCGTCTTCGCCGACGAAAAACTCGAAATTCGAACCATAACCGACGCCGTTGACCATTGTGTGATCGCGGAATTGATAAGTCAGTGCGCCAAAAGGCGTCTCACGCGTCATTTTTGATATCCAGCCGCTTTCAGCGTCTACATGCAGTGTCAGAGGAGGCGAGTTTGGAATTTCAAAACTGATGATTTCATGGGGGCGCCCGATATAGATTTCTTCGCCTTGATGTTCGGCGCTGTCGGCGCGGTTCGCGAGTTCATAGGCCAGCAATAAATCAGTTGACCTGATCATCGGACCAAAAGCTGTGTAGTAATCGGGGCTCGCTGCGGGTTGATACGTGCCTGTATTATAGTTGATTGCAACGATATCATCATCAACTGAAACAGTACGGTTGTTGAAACTAAAGTTCCAGTTTGCCGACCAGCCTTCAATGCTGGCGCGCTGATTGGCGAGGTCGAATTGTGCGTCCTGCTTCAGGGGCGTGAATTCCACATAGCCGGATGTGTAGCCCTGACCGGGAAAAGCGTTTTTATACTCTTCCTGAAATCTGACAGAACGCAGACTGGTCAGCCGGTCGCCGCCATACGCATCGACAATTTTTGCAATCAGCACATTTTCTTTTTCGCCTGCGTGCGCTGTCGTACTGATCGCAAAGGCTGACGCCGCCGCCAGAAGCGCAGCGGTCCATTGTTTGCTTTTTGTAGCCATTTTCACCACCCTGAGTTTTTGATTTTTGAAGCGCCCCTGTCGCATCGCAGCTACCCATGGGCGGCGCGCAGCGGCAATGGGCGCTTCCTCGCTTTGTCGTTCAGGACAGGCGACTCGTCGCAGGGGTGAGGCGTTTTTAAGGCGCTGCGGGCGCCACAATCGTAGCGTTGCGCCTGTTTTAGCCGTAAGGACGCATCAGTGCAGTTTCAGCTTGGGACGGATGACCTGATTGACATGTCCGACGAGGATCATGAATACGCCGCGCAGCCAGCCGTGAATGGCAAGCAGATGCATTCTGTATAAGGACACATACATCAACCGCGCCATACGCCCTTCGACGGCCATGCGCCCGCCGATAAGGTTGCCCATCAGGCTGCCGACGGTTGAGTATTTTGAAAGCGACACCAGCGACCCGTAATCCTTGTAGCGAAAGTCTTTGAGCGGCTGACCGATAATGAGAGAAACGATATTGTGAAACGCTGTATCCGCCATCTGATGTGCGGCTTGCGCCCGTGGCGGGATCGGGCGATCCGCGCCTTCGGGTATGTAATGGGCGCAATCGCCGATGGCGAAGATGCGTTCGTCATGCGTTGACTGCATGGTTGGGCGCACAACGATCTTGTTGGCGCGGGTTGTTTCCAGCCCGCCAATCGTTTGCAGGAAATCAGGCGCCTTCACGCCCGCCGCCCATACTTTCAGATCGCCGCGGATCGCCTCGCCGGATTTCAGCATCATGCCATAGGGCGTGACTTCCGTGACCTGCGCGTTCGTTTTAACTTCGACGCCCAGGTCGCGAAGTTCTTCGGTGGCGGCTTCGGCGAGATCTTCAGGCAGCGCCGGCAGGATGCGCGGCCCGGCCTCGAGCAGCGTTACTTTCAGGCGCGACTCATCAAACACTTCAAGACCATAATGCTTCAGACCCGATGCAGCGTTATAAAGCTCCGCCGCCAGTTCAACGCCGGTGGCGCCGCCACCGACAATCGTGACATTCACATATTCGTCGGCGCTTGCATAAATACTCATCGCACGGGAAACGCGCAGGCATTGGTTAAGCAGTTTTTGCCGGAACCGGTCCGCCTCCTGACGGCTTTCCAGAAACAGACAGTTATCAACAACGCCCGGCACGCCAAAATCATTCGCGACCGAACCGATGGCGATCACGAGGTAGTCATATCGAATGCGATGCTCGCCCATGATTTCCGACCCGTTTTCATCATGAAGCGGCGCGACAATAACTTCGCGATTTTCGCGATCTATATCCTGAAGCGCGCCGAGAAAATAACGATAGCGGTTGGCGTGGCCGTGGCTGCGATAGCCGATTTCATCGAGATTGGCGTCTAAAGAACCCGCAGCGACCTCGTGCAGCAGCGGTTTCCAGATATGGGTCGGGTTTTTTTCGAGCAGGATGATGTCATAGTCTTTGCGGCCAAAGCGTTTGCCGAGCTTGGTGACAAGCTCCAGGCCGCCTGCGCCGCCGCCAACAACCACGATCTGGGTTTTTTTCTTTTCCGCGAGTGCGGCCGCGTCAGGCGGAGGGGCGGAGCGCTTCTGATCCAATGTGTTCTGCATATGTCTGTCTGCTCCAGGCTATTACTCATAGCGGATCGGCTCGCCAGCCAAGCATTACACGCTTGCGGTTGCGTACGACAGTTTTCCTGAAATGGACCAGTTAGAGTTTACCGGCAACCCGAAGCGCTTATTCTGCGCGCTTTACATATTCGAGGGTCTCGGTGTTCACGACGATTTTCTCGCCAGCGCTCATATAGGGCGGCACCATAATGCGCAGACCATTATCAACAGTGGATGGTTTGTAGGAAGAGGATGCGGTCTGGCCTTTTACTGTCGGCTCCGTCTCGGTGATTTCGAGGGTGACATGTTCGGGCATCTGTACGCCGATGGCTTTTCCTTCGTGACTTTCGACGACGACCTGCATGCCGTCCTGAAGAAAGGCCACGCGCTCACCGATCATATCTTTAGGGATGCTGATCTGCTCGTAGTTTTCCTGATCCATAAAGACCAGCATATCGCCCTCGGCGTATAGAAAGGTGTGGTCTTTTTGCTCGAGTCGCACCCGTTCAACGGTTTCCGACGCGCGGAAACGCTCGTTCAGCTTGCTGCCGTTCAAGAGGTTTTTGAGCTCGACTTGATTATAGGCCGGGCCTTTGCCTGGTTTGACCGCATTTATCTTCACCGCCACCCACAAGCTGTTTTGATGCTGGATGACATTGCCGGGGCGGATTTCATTACCGTTGATTTTCATGGGGCGCTCGCGAGGTCTGATTTCGCGCCGCTCTAGCAGGCGGGCCACTATGAGGCAAGGCGGGGCGATCTAAAGCCGAAATATATGACCGAGACGGACGCCGAAGTTGGAGCCGCGGGAGACGAACTCGCCGGGGAAAGTCTCTCGTTCAATGAGGGCCGTGTGGCCGAGGGAGATGAAGATTTCCCGCTCGGGGACAGGCTCCCAACGGAACCGGGAGAAAAAGGTGAATGTCTCTGAAATGTTGTCGTATTGGATTTCGGTATTGATCGCCATATTGGGCGTGAATGCGATTGTGGAGTTTACTGACGCAATATGGACGCCAATTTCACCTGTTGGCAGATCGAAATCGAGATATTCATGCTCTGCGCTTAGTTCAAAATATCTTGACGGCCGAAAAGAGATGTTCGACTCGATCTGCGTTGTCTCGCCGTCATAGACGCCGCCCCAATTCACTTCAACGCCGACGCCGAAGGTGCGCGCGCTCGTGGTTTCGAAGAAGACACGGTATTGTTCCCAGCGATAGATTCCCGGATTGACCGGCACCACCCCGGCGATTGAGAAGGGCTGCCGGATTTCCTCGTAAGCGCGCCGGTAGGTCGCGCCGAATTCATCCCCGTCATTGGACAGCCATTCGGTCCAGGCGCCGTAGACATGATCTGTACGGATATCATCCTGATCGGTGACCATGTTGGAAAAAGAGCCGAACTCATATCGGCGAATAAATCCGCTCGTCGGCCGGAACCGGCGAAAGGCGTTCTGACGATATCGTCGAAACCCGGTTCTATTCACAAAACCAAGCTCCGGCGAATAGTTTTCACCGATATCGCGCACAGTAAAGGTGCCGTTCCATTTCTGGCTGCGATAAGCGATCTCGCCGGCGGCCAGATCGTCCTGGACGCCGTCCGTAAAGCTTCGCACATATGAAAGGTCCGCAAACAGCGTCCCCTGGCCGAACACATTGGAGCGCTGAAACTGAAAGTCCGCGCCGGCGACGGTGTTGTCCGTTTCGCCTGTCGGGTCGCCATTGGAAAACACGATGCCGGCTTTGGACTCGGCCAGAACAGGAATTGAAATGCGTGCGGATGAGAGATATTGCCCGTCTATATTCAAGGCGTCTGCGGCGCCGGTGCGGGCGGAGATCAACCCCACGCTTGCAGGGCCTGCCTTGCCGCTCAGCTTGGCGCCCGCGACAATATCGACGGGTGATCCGTTGACGATGCCGATATTGCGCGAAAAGAAAGGCAGGCCGTTGTTAAAGTCGCGAAAAGTCCGGCCGCCGAATTCAAAAACCGAAACATCTTGCAAAAAGAAGTCACGCGTTTCTGGGAAGAACAGCGAAAAACGGCCGGTATTAACCTGGCGCGCATCAAGGGGGGCATCGGAAAAGTCGGTATTGACTGTCAGCGATCCGGTCAGCGACGGCGTGATTTTATAGAAGGCGTTGCCGCTTGGATTAAACTCGAAATCGACATCTTCGGTCTCCCAGTCATAGTTGGTCGCACCCGCCAGAAACGCCTGCACCTCCAGCCCGATGCCGCTTGAGATATCTTCAAGCCCCGAAAGAGAGCCGGGATTGGTTAAATCGATGCGGCCCCGGTTCTGATCAATATTCGACCAGCGGATTTCTTCATTTGTGCGGCGGACAACACGGATGATTTGGAAGTTCCAGTCTTCCAGCGAAGAGTCGAACGAAATCGTCTGAAAGGGAATGGCGTACTCAATCATCCAGCCATCGTCGACGACCTTTGCATTCGCTCGCCAGATGCCGTCCCACTCGCCCAGAAACTGGTTGTTGTTTTGCGTCAGTCCATCGGCCCGTGCGCCATTTGGATTAACGCCGAATATGAAGCCGTTTCTGAATGTGCCGAACGGGTCGATCAGGACCCTGACGCCGTCATCGTCGCGAAGCCGCAAGTCACGTTGTAATTGCGAACGCCGAATGAGTTCCGGCTCCGTGTCGTAAGCATAGATGCCGACATAAAGCGTCTTGCGATCGTAAAGAATATAGGCGTGCGTTATCTGATTGGGCGTGGCGCCGTTGATGGGTTCAACTTGATAGAACTCGTCGATTCGCTCCGCACGCTGCCAGATGGGGTCGGATAAATCCCCGTCGATGACAGGCGCTTCATCTTCAGAGATGCGTACGGCCTTGGCCCGGGGGCGATACGTTTCGAAATCGCGCCTGACAAGGCACTCTTCAATATTGTCAAAGCTGGCGGGCGGCGGCGCGGGGCATTCCTGCGCCAATGCGGGCGCCGCAAGCGCTGAAAATAATGCTGCGGCAACCCTTAAGACGCTCATCCGTTCCCCCATCACGCAACCCGGGCGCATGCGACGCGCGAAAATACGCGGAACATGTCAAATTATAGTTATTCAGCGCTCTTTCCCGAATGGTCGCCCCAGACCGGTCTAGTTATCATTCATTTGAAGGCCGCCGACACGGATATCACCCTGACCCGACATGCGGATTGTCCCTTCATTGCGGGCAATGTCAATTCCTCCCGATCCGCGCACATGAGCGACAAGATTGGTTGAAACGCCGCCAAAGACGAAATCGCCTGACCCGTTAATATTTACGTTCAGCGATTCAGCCCGCCCGGATGAAATTTCAATGCTTCCGCTGCCAAAGACGTCGGCTTCCGCCGGACCGTCGATGCTGCGCATCGAAATGTCGCCGGACCCGTAAATAGAGAATTCTCCGGACATGCTTGCAGCGCCTGCATTGATATCCCCTGATCCGTGAATGGACGCTGTGACATCGCCGCCAATGTCGCCAGTGTCGATATCGCCAGACCCGTGAATATTCAGATCAGCGTCGCCATCGATGGCGCCGACGCTGATGTCGCCGGACCCATGAACCGAAAGATCGCCGCTTCCGGCGCTTTTCGCCGAAATATCGCCTGATCCGTGTACAGATGCTTTAAATTCTTCTTCCACAGCGCCGAGGATAATATCGCCGGATCCATGAAGGCCGATCCGCGCGGACGCAACGTCGCCTGCGCTTACGTCTACATATCCGCCATCAATAACGAGATCGCCATTCAAATCGCCGATCGCGGCGATCGTAATCACGTCATCAAGTTCGAGCGCAGTGCCGGGAGGAGCGGTTATTTTCAGCGTTGGATAGTCTGCGAGATAAATCTCGAACGCGTCTTCGCCGTGCCGCCGCCAATTAATTTCTTTTGAGATGTTAAACCTTCGCGGGCGTTCTTCCCCCTCAAAAACCAGCGACGACCCATTTTGGGACATGTCGAATGGCGGGTTAAGCGTTCCGCCTTGCAGCGAGGCGCTGGTTCTGTCGCCGCCGGTTTCTACAATCACCCGGCCCGTAAAGTCTGAGATGATAATCGTATTTACGCCTTCAAACTGTTGTTGTGTTGCGCCTAATGTATTTTGTGCGAACGCGCTTGCTGACAAGGCGCCGATAGCGCCGCTTAGAGCGCACAAGGTTCGTAAATTCATAGGTCTCGCCTCCCGGGTAGCTGGCGGCATGCTACATTAGTAGCCAAACATCGTTAATCCGCACCGGCAATGTGAACAGTCCGTTCACCTTGAAAAGCTGTCGATTCGTCGCAATCGTGAGCGCTTCAACTGAGGGTGAGTATCAACAATGGATTAATCCCCTGCCGCTATCTTTCGCCATGCACGGTCCTGGTGAGAGCGCATATCCATGAACGACGTCGCACGTGAAAAAACGAGGGAACTATCCTCGTATGATGATGATGGCGATCTGCGCGCGTCACTGAAAACGATCCTGTCGACTCAGGCGTCCCGATATATTCATATTTCGGCCTGGGCGCTGTTGCTTGTTACGTTGGTTGATTTCACGACAACCGTTATCTGGTACACATTGACATTGGCGGCCGGCATCGCGCGTACGGCAATTGAAAAAAGTATGCGCGACCGGCAATCGAAACACGTTGCAACAAAAAATCGCCGCTACGCCTTTGTTGCTATGGCGTCATGCTCATTCTGGGCGGCGGCGCCGGTTCTGGCGTGGACTTCAGGGCATGCATTCGGGCAGGTCGCCGCAATGTTTTATATCGTCACCGGTTATATGCTGGCGTTTTCGCAATTTCGCGCAACGCCCGGCAACGCATTGATTGCGACGTCGCCTTATGCGGCGGCGTTTGTTTTCTGTCTTTCCACGGCAACGAGTACGGGTGTTTTCCTGCCCGTTCTGGCGTTGATACCTATCCTGGTCGCCACCATCAGCTATGTGCTGACGTTCGGATACATGACCGGTCAGGAAGTGACCCGCGCCAATCATGACCGCGATGTTTTAATCGAAGAACTGGAACATGCGCGCATTGTCGCCGAAAAAGCCTCTGAAGCAAAATCAATGTTCCTTGCGAATATGAGTCATGAAATCCGTACGCCCATGAATGGCGTTCTTGGGATGGCTGAACTGCTCGCAGGGACCAAGCTTGATAGCCGGCAACGTGTATTCGCGGATACAATCCATAAATCAGGCGTCGCGTTGTTGACGATTATCAACGATATTCTGGACTTTTCAAAAATCGAAGCCGGCAAACTCGATCTGGAAAAAGCGCCGTTCGATCTGCGCACATCGGTTGAAGATGTCGCCGCGTTAATGTCGACCCGCGCTCAGGAAAAACAGATAGAACTGATCGTCAGGTTTCAGCCGGACTTGCCAACAACTGTGATAGGGGATGGCGGCCGGTTGCGTCAGGTCATCACCAATCTGGTCGCTAATGCTGTGAAGTTTACGCATCAGGGGTATGTTCTTATCGATGTTTCCGGCGCTTATGTTGATGTGGATGCACTCATTCGCATCAGCGTCACCGATACCGGCGTTGGTATCCATCAGGACAAGGTCGGAGAAATCTTTAACGCATTCCAGCAGGCGGATTCATCGACGACGCGCAAATTCGGCGGCACCGGCCTTGGGCTGACGATATCCCGGCGGCTGGTTGAGGCGATGGGTGGGAAAATCGGCGTCTCTTCCGTTGGCGGCGAGGGATCGACTTTTTGGCTGGAAGTAAGACTGCCGGTCCGCGAAGACGAAGAGATCGTATGGCAATCCACTTTTGATCCCGGTGACCGGCGCATGCTGATCGTCGACGATGTCGATGTGAACCGCCGTATATTGTGCGAACAGTTCGAGGCATGGGGGTTCCGGCCGGATGCTGCATCCAGTGGGCTCGAAGCGCTTGAAATAATGCAAACCGCAGTAACAGAAAATGACCCTTACAGTTTTTCCGTCATAGATTTTTTCATGCCGGAAATGGACGGCTATGAACTCGCCAAGCTGATCAAATCGGATGCGTCTCTGCGTGACGCTCCACTGATGATGATGACTTCTGTCGATCGTGCCGGTGACGGGCAACGTTTTCGCGAGATTGGCGTCGATGGTTACCTCGTCAAACCGATGCGCTCCACGCTTCTCTACCAGACGATCATCGGTATGCTGCGCAATCCTGGCGGCGCGATGGCCAGCCCGCCGATTGTGGATAGCGCAGCAATCGAAAAACCGGCGCCCTCAAAGATCGAGCCGATCAAGGACGCGCCGAAACACCTGCTGGCGGCGCGCACTCGTATCCTTCTGGCGGAAGATAACGAGGTCAATCAGCTGGTCGTAAAACACATGATTGATCCGAATGCTGTTGAACTGGTTGTAGTTTCGAACGGCGCGGAGGCGGTGCAGGCCGTGGAGCAGGATGCCGAAGGGTTCGATATCATCCTGATGGATGTCTCAATGCCGGAGATGGATGGCTACAAAGCAACCGCCGCGTTGCGCGCCTTGGAAGAGAGAACCGGCAAGCAACGCACGCCCATCATCTGCCTGACGGCGCATGTCATGACAACGGACATTGAGCGCAGCCGCGAAGCCGGGATGGATGATTACCTGCCGAAACCGATCAGCAAAGATAAGCTTGATGCGGTTATCGCCCGATGGGGGCGCCTTGACCCGCAGTCAAAGACCCTAGCGAACGCCTAACCGGCCAGGCGTTCCATATCCTCGTCCGACAGTTCAAAATTCGCATAGACATTTTGAACATCGTCGCAATCGTCGAGCGCGTTCATTAGCTTCATCAGCGTATCGGCTTTGTCGCCATCGACATTGATCGTATTCTGCGGCTTCCAGACAGGCTTTGCGGCTTGCGCTTCCCCGAAAGTTTTCTCGAGCGCGCCCGCAACGTCTGCAAGCTGGTCAAACGCACAATAGATTTCGTGGGTTTCCTCAGATGACTGAACATCTTCTGCGCCTGCTTCAATAGCCGCTTCCAGCATTGCGTCTTCACTCGCAACGCCGCCAGCATATTCAATATAGCCGACAAGATCGAACATGAAGGAGACCGATCCGGTCTCGCCCATATTGCCGCCGTTTTTCGAAAAGATCGCGCGGATGTCGCTCGCAGCGCGGTTCCTGTTGTCGGTCAGCGCTTCGACGATGACGCCGACGCCGTTCGGGCCAAAGCCCTCATACCGGATCTCTTCAAAACTCGCCTCATCTGCAGCCGTCGATTTCTTAATGGCGCGGTCGATGTTGTCTTTCGGCATCGACTGGGCTTTCGCCGCCTGAATGGCGAGGCGCAGGCGCGGATTAAACTCCGGGTCCGGCGCGCCCATTTTCGCTGCGACGGTGATCTCCTTGGAGAGTTTGGAGAACATCTTTGACCGTTTGGCGTCCTGGCGGCCCTTTCGGTGCTGAATATTGGCCCATTTACTGTGTCCGGCCATTGGCGACCTCTTTTCTCGGATAACGCAAGCTTAGGAAGGCCGCCCGTGTAGCGCGTGGGCCGCGCCGGTTCAAGGCTCGCGGTGCGGTCTTTGGCGCGCTTGACCTGCTGACAGTCCACGCGCGACAGTATGGTCGGGAGAGAGACATGGCTGCGCCTATAAAAGACATCACCATTGTTGGTGGTGGCACCTCCGGCTGGATAGCGGCTTGCTATCTGGCGCGGGTCTTCGAGCATAAGGTTGTATCCGGCGAGATGACGGTCACCGTCATCGAAAGCCCTGATGTGGGCATCATCGGCGTTGGCGAATCGACCGCGCGCCCGATGGTGGATTTTTTGCGCATCATTGGCGTCAATGAGGCGGAGTTCATCAAACGCTGTAACGCGACGTTCAAGATCGGCGGCTATTTCACGAATTGGGAAAAAGACGAAAACGGCGAAAGCGTCACCTGGGTTAATCCGTTCTATTCTCAGCCAACCATACAGGGTCTGAATCCGGGCCATCTCTATTCAACATATGGCATGCAGGAAGACGGTGGCCCGGTTAAAGACGACTATACTGAAATCGTGTCGCCTTGCCCGTCATTGATACGGGCGTGCAAAGGTCCAAAAGTTCAGATCGCCGGGGATTATCAAGGGGATATTCCGTATTCATATCACATGGATGCGGTTGAACTAGCGAAAATGCTGCAGGAATGCGGCAAAGCGCTGGGCGTTCGTCAGATACTTGATCACGTAAACGATGTTACGATTGATCATCGCGGATTTGTCAAAGAGCTTATACTGAAGAAAAATGGCGTTCACCCCATTGAATTTGTGATCGATGCAACGGGATTCGCCAGCATTATCATCAATAAGGCGCTTGGCGAGCCGTTCGAGCCTTATGACAAGTACCTGCTCAATGATCGTGCGGCGGTGGTGCAGCTGCCTCATGGCGATCCCACGCGCATAGAGCCAACGTCTCGCGCCACCGGCATGAATGCCGGGTGGTCTTTCCGCGTGCCGTTATATAATCGCGTTGGCACAGGCTACGTTTTTTCGAGCAAATTCCTTTCCGATGAAGAAGCAATAGATGAGTTCAAATCGTTTGTCGGACCCGCCGCGGAGAATGCAGAGCCGCGTGTCATCCGCATGCGCATTGGAAAGGCGCGGCGGTCCTGGGTGAAGAATTGTCTCGCCCTCGGTCTTTCCAGTGGATTTGTGGAGCCCCTCGAAGCAACGGCGATCTATTCGGTGGGGATGGGCCTAGATTGGCTGCGCGCGTATTTTCCCGACAGCGATTTCAACCCGGTCGTGATCGATAGATATAATGCGCATATCGACAGGTTTTATGATGAGATTGTCGATTACATCTGCCTTCTGTTTTATGCGAGTAATCGGGAAGACACGTCTTACTGGCGCGCGGTGCGTCATGAGATGGAGATACCGGACAGCTTAAAAGCAAATCTGGAGCTGTGGCGTGAGGCCATGCCGAGCGACCTCGACATGCCGGCCAATGTCTTTTCAACGCCACATCCTATCGCGCGGCGCTGTTCGGCAAGCGATATTTGAAGAAGCGGGACTACCCGCAATCCGCCTCTCTGTCGGAAGCAAACTGGCGGGAATATCTCGGACTGAATGCACAGCGGCTCGATATGTATCGCCGCAAATTGCCGGATCATTTCGAATTGCTGACGCATATTCGAAACAACGCCACAGCGACGGCGTAGACGCGGCGCGCCACGCCCGGCTATTTCAGCGGTAAAAAATCTTGCGCCCTATGCTTGCGATCGTTGGCGGAGTGCATAGAACAATCTTTGGAAAATAAACCTCAATGGAATGAAACGGTAGACGATCATGCTGGACCTTAAAGGAAAGACCATTCTTATCACCGGCGCGGCGCGCGGTATTGGCGCGGCGGCGGCGCGGATATGTCATAAGGCGGGAGCGTCGGTTCTTCTTCATGCATCTGCGCCAAGCGATGGCGCGCAAAAAGCGGCGGCGGCTGTCGGACAGACGGACGGGGACTTTCTTTATGAGGATTTTTCCGCGCCCGGCGCCGGATTTTCGCTGATGGAGCGCGCCCTGGAGCGCGCCGGCAAGATCGATGGCGTCGTCAATAACGCCGGCATGTTTACGTCTTCGCCGCTCAGCGGCGACATGGCGGCATGGACGGATGGCTGGGCGACGACGCTTGCGGTCAATGTGCAGGCGCCGGCGGATGTCTGCCGTGCGGCGGTCGAGCATTTCAGGAAACGCGGCGATGGCGGGATTATCGTCAATATCGCAAGCCGCGCCGGGCATCGTGGGGATGGTGTTGAGAATGCGGCTTACGCGGCGTCCAAGGGCGCAGTGCTGGCCATGACGAAAACCTGGGCGCGGGGCCTGGCCGGCGAAAACATTCTTCTTTACGCCATCGCTCCGGGGTGGGTTGAAACCCGCATGGCGCCGCAGGACATTGAGGATCGCAAGCACGCATTGAAAGAAATCCCGCTTGGGCGCGTTGCGCAGCCTGAAGAGGTCGGCTCGACGATTGCGTTCCTGTTGACCGGCGCCTGCCCGTCGGCGACCGGTTCGACCATCGATATCAATGGCGCATCATACGTACGCTAGATTGCCAACGGATTGTTGTCTGGCGTTTAGAAGGATAGCCCGGGCGATGGTCGCGCCGCTCAGATAGGCGTCTTCCACAAGGGGGCCCAGGCACCAGTCTCCGCCGGCATAGAAAGAATCGTCTTCGTTGCGGACGAAGGGTTTGCCCAGCGGTTGGGCGACGCAGGCGTAACGCCAGCGATGGGCGTCCGTATAAAGAGGGCTTGGTATGGGTGATGGCAAAACTTCGCCCGCCAGACTTAGAATCGCATCGATAATTTCAGATTTATCTTTTTCCAGATGCTCAAGGCTCCAGCCGGCGCTCGCTTGAAAAACCCAGCATTCCCGCATCAGCGCACGTTCCGGTTTTGAATTATTGCGCGCTGCGGATGCGAGCGCACTGTCTTCGGAACGCCAATAGTCAAACTGATAATCAAGCGGTTCTTCAAAAGCGGCCATAACTGTCCAGCATGGCGCCATGGCGATGTCGGCAATGCGCTCGGCCAGGTCCGGCGCATGTTCGGCAAGCGCAACGGTTTGCGGCGCCGGAGCGGTGCTGACGACGATATCGTAATGTTCATCGACGCCACTTTCAGTTTGCAACCGCCACTTGCCAGCGGCGCGGGTAATGGCTGTGACCCGTTGATTAGTCTTTATGTCAAAATCGGCGGCCGCCGATTTGATAAAACTATTCATCGCCGGCGCGCCGACTAGAATTGCATTCTCTTCTTTTTCATTAAGGCTGCGCCAGGGTTGTATGTCCCCGGGATCTGTCGCCGCCATAACGAATTCGGCGAAATCTTCCGCGCGCACTGAGAAAACTTGCGCGCCATGATCGAAAGCCAGACTGTCACCCGCCCGGCGTGTCGCCAGACGCCCGCCGAGGCCTCTGCTTTTTTCATAAATGGTTGGCGAGAGGCCGGCGTCGTGAAGCGTTTTTGCACAAGCGACGCCCGCCATGCCGGCGCCGATGATTGCGATGCGAGGATTTCTGTAAGTCATTGGTCTTGAGGCGGGAGTGTTTAAGTTAATGGACGTTTCTTTTTGCAAGCATGCGTTGAAGGGTGCGGCGGTGCATACCGAGCCGTCGCGCCGTTTCAGAAACATTCCGGTTGTTGCGCAGGAACACATGCTGGATATGCGCCCAACGGACATCGTCGGCGGACCGAGCATGCTCGGGCGGTTCCGGATGTTCGCCTTCCGGCGCCAACAGCGCCTTTTCCAGATCGTCCGCATCGGCGGGTTTGGGGAGATAGTCGATTGCGCCGGCTTTGACGGCGGCCACAGCGGTCGGAATATTGCCATATCCGCTCAATATGACGACCCGTGAGTCCTCGCGCGCTTCATGAAGGATGTTCACCACGTCGAGGCCGCTGCCGTCATCGAGGCGAAGATCGACGATGGCGTAATCGGGCGGGTTTTGCCTGGCGGCGTCGACCGCTTCGTCAACCCCGCTGGCGAGGGTCGTTTGAAAGCCTCGCCGTTCCATGGCGCGCCCCAGACGGGCGCGTAGGGCGTCGTCGTCGTCAACGATCAAAAGAGATCCATGCTGCATATTTTGACCTTTCATATAATCAAAATACGCTCGATAGCCGCCAGCCGATCACTTCTTGAGCTGATCAGGACCAGATCTAATCGCCGCCGGTCTTCGTAGATAATGCGTGATGAAAAAACCTGAAAAGTTGATTGTTTTTTTCGATGGCGCGTGTCCGTTGTGCATGCGCGAAATCGCTTTTTACCGCCGCCGCAAAGGCGCTGATAAGATCGTCTGGACAGATATCAGTCAGACGAGCGGCGTCGAAGTGGCGCCCGGACTTTCCGCCTGCGATGCGCGCGCCCGGTTTCATGTCCTTGATGAAAGGGGCGCGCTTTATTCCGGTGGCGACGCATTCACAAAACTATGGTCCCGACTGCCGGCGTTTCGGGCGGCGGGTCTTGTCGCGCAGCGTCAGCCTTTCAGATGGATATTAAATCGCACTTATGATTTCTTCTTAAAGATACGCCCCCAGCTCCAGTCATTAGCGAGCAGGCGTCTCTCCGCATGAATAAGAAACATGGCCTGCCTGAAAAAACCTGCCCAGTCTGCGAACGCCCTTTCGCGTGGCGCAGGAAATGGGCGGCGTGCTGGGATGAAGTTCGGTATTGCTCCGAACGGTGCCGGCGCGCCTCCAGGTCGATCACCAGGATATCGCAGAACGGACTTGAGTTTTCAAAACCCTCCGCCTAGATATCAGCCTGAGGAATTTATGTTAGAGATTGTCACCCGCTAATCCGTTTTAGACGGCGCATCAGTGCAACAGGTTAAGTCATTTGACTGGACCTGACTAAGCGTATGCGCCCGGTTTAGCGATTACAATCGGACTTCTTCAAAAATGAATATTTCGAAAGCGGAGCAGAGAACGCTCCATGTCCTCGCGCGCGGGGGGCGCCATTCTTGTTGAGAAAAACGAGAAGGGCAAAATCATTGACGTCAACTGCGCAAGTCCCGAAGGCTGGACGCTTGCCGACTGCACGCTGGATGTCTTCTCCAGGCTGAGACGGCGAAGGTTCATCGCTTCGCGCAATAGCGGGCCGTACCGCATTACCATGCTGGGGCGGGTCTCTGTGAGATCGCAGATGGACAACCGCGCGTGATGTCTTCAGTACGGGCGGCGGCGTATCATGGCGATACGCCGCCGCTTGTTTTGCCGCTTGTTTTAAAGACTCGGTTCATCGTGTGATTGCATCGGGTTGTCTGATGCGAGTGGCGGGCCGCGCCTGCGAGTGATAGCGCCACCCGCATCTCAAGTGACGAAGGAGTGCGTTGATGTCGATAAAAGCGATGCGTCTTGTTTCCATTGCGGCGCTCGCCGCCATTTCCATCAATGCAGCAAATGCGCAGGAAGCGCAGCGTTGTCCCCATCAACTCTACGCCACGGGCTTTGACGGTGAGCCGCTCGGCGGCTCGAAGCAAGCCTTGATTGACGCGGTTCAGCGCGGCGAGCCCATTCGGGTCGGGTGGGACATTGATTTCGATGATGACGGCGCAGCGGACCTTTCTCATTGGACGGACGCCAGCTATCTGTCGATCTGGGAAGGTGAAGTCTTTACGCAGGTCGATGCGATCCATCGCCAGCGACCGGTCCGCGGAGAAGGCGACATGCGCCTTCCGGATGACTATTCGGAATGGCGCGCATCCCTGGGGACGACGGGTGAGATGCAGGGCGCCTTCAGCAATGGCGACAAAAGCCCGGCGATGAGCGTGCGGATCTTCTGGTGTGCAGCGACGCCGCCCGAACCGGTCTGGACAGCCGTTTTCAAGAACGGCCTCAACGGCGAGACTCTGGAAGGCTCAAAGGATGATTTGTTCGCCGCTATTCGCGCCGGTCAGCCAATTCAAATCGGCTGGGGCCTTGAACGCCAAATCGATGGCGAACGGCGGTCTGTCGAACACGTCGCTTCACCTGTTTTCCTGGGGATTGCAGATGGCGAGCATGTCACCGCTCAACTGTCGGAACACATTGCGCCGCGAAGTTATTGGGACGTTGATCAGGCGCTGTTCGATGATGCAGCGGTCATGTGGCGCGGGCTGATGACGACCAGGGGGACATTTGACGCCGTATGGGCGAACCGCGCCACCGGCGAGGTTGTTCGCCGCTCGCCGCAGCGCGCGGTGATGACCTGGTATGTAAGGTCGCCGGCGCCGGTATCGACGCCATCGCTGGCCGTTCCCAATGGCGTCGTTTCCGATCAGCGCCGGGCGGCGGAGCGGTTCCCGCAATAAGCAGCATTTAGTCGGTTTAAACGCCTTGCATTCACGCTCTTTGGAAAACCGCGATCTCTGATATGGTCGCCCCCTCGATCGACAGAGGGATTGAAATGCGGGTTTTGTTTTTCGCAGCGGCGGTTTTGCTTTCGCCGGTTATTGTTTTGGCGCAGGCGCCGGACGCCGCGCCATCGACGCCGGTTGAAATTGTTGAACTGGCGGCGTTTGAACCGACGCGGGAAGAGGCGGTGCTTGAGGCCTATGTCGATGGCGTTGTCGCGGCCCATATGCGTGAGCATGATATTCCCGGTGTCTCAGTCAGCATTGTCAGAAACGGTCGCCCGCTGTTCGCCAAGGGATATGGCTTTGCGGACTTGGAAAGCGGCGTGCGCGCCAGCGGCGATGACACGCTGTTCCGCATTGGCTCTGTCTCGAAAACATTTATCTGGACCGCCGTCATGATGCTGGCCGAGCGCGGCGCCATCGATCTTGATACAGATGTAAACGCTTATCTGAAGGGCGTCGAAATCCCTGACAAGTTCGGCGCGCCGGTGACGATGAATCACCTGATGGCGCATCGGGCGGGTTTTGAAGACTCCTTTGGCGTTTTCACCATCGCGCGTGAAGACGAGATTTCCCTGACGGACGCATTGAACAAAAGCATGCCGGCCCGCGTTTTCCCGCCGGGGGCGCGCACCTCATATTCAAACTGGGGCTCGGCGTTGGCTGCGAAAATCATCGAAGATGTGACTGGCGAGACCTATGAGGGTTTTCTGTTTCTGGAAATTTTGAACCCGTTGGGGATGTCTTCCACAGCGCTTTTCGGGCCTGCGTCGATGCCGCCGGCGCTGCGCGCGCGCCTTGCAAAAGGGTATGAGCTGAAAGGCGGCGCGCTGGTTGAAGCCGATCTGATGAATATCGGTCCTTATGCGCCGGCGGGCGCGATGAGCATGACCGCTGAGGACATGACGCGCTGGATGCAGCTGCATCTCGGCGGCGGTTCCGTTGATAATGTGCGGCTGATGACGCCGCAAACCCACGCGAACATGTGGCGGCGCGCATTTGACGATCGCTCCGGCGGCGCCGATCTCGCACACGGCTTTTTCTCTCGTTCCTATCGTGGATATGACGCCTACGGACATGGCGGCGCCACAGCGGCCTTTTTCACCTATATGGATTTGATTCCTGAATTGGGGATTGGAATTTATGTATCGCAAAATGCGACCACAGACCGAACGCTGGTCTCTGATTTGTCAAAGTTGGTTATCGACCATGTTGTGGGTGAGCCCTCCGGTAGTCGGAATGAAGTGAGTGAAACCGCGACAGCGCAGGCGAGTGACGCGGCTGGCGTCTATCTTGGTAATCGGCGCAGTTTTACGCAATTTGAAAAAGCGTTCGCTCTTTCGGGCGTAACGACCGTTGCGGCGACAGAAGATGGTTCGATCACGGTATCGGGCTCCAGCGGCGCCATGCGGTATAATCCGGTCGATGGCGCGCGTGATATTTATGAAAATCGCCATGGCGATCGCGTGGCGTTTTCCAGAGATGAAAACGGACGCGTTACGCATTTCACGGGCGTTATGGGTGTTCATTCCGCGGATCGGATATCGTTTCTGTCGCATCCTGTGGCCCTTGGCGGGGCGTTTGGCGCCGCCGTTCTTTTCGCGGTGACGACTTTTGCGGGCGCCTGGCGGCGCCAGGGCCGCGCCGTAGCGCAAACCGCGACAGGCCGCGCATTGGGACTGGCCGATATGGCTGCCGCGCTGGTCGTATTTCTGCTTCTGGGGAGCATGATTGCGACAGCCGGCGCGATGTCGTCGCTCGGCGTTACCGATCTTGCTGGTTATCCCCTGCCGGCGATCAATATGGTGCGCCTGGTCGGCGCTTTGTTCGTCGTCGTTGCGCTGCTTGGCGTTGTCAGCCTGTTTCCGGCGTGGCGAATGTCAGGCTGGAGCTTTTGGCGTAAAGGCCATCACACGTTTTTTATTCTGGCGCTTGCGGCGCTTGCCTTCTTCCTTGTCCGGTGGAAGATCGTTTTTGCGGCAACGGCATAAACGAGAAGACTTTTAAAAATCCGGACGAATCTCACGCAGCCGCCCGCCGGTGCGCAAGGCGCTGACCGACTGTGCAAGTCCCGTCTTCGGGTCAGTCTCTGTGACGACTCCGCAGATCGTCGCCGCGCCCGCCGCCGGCGTGAACCTTCCGCCAGGAATTTTCGTGACAAAGCGATGCAGCGGTTCCGTCTTTTCCATGCCGATCACGCTGTCATAATCGCCGGTCATGCCGAGGTCGGTAATATAAGCTGTGCCATGGGGAAGGATTTGGTCATCCGCCGTCGGCACATGGGTATGGGTGCCGACAACCAGGCTCACCCGGCCGTCGAGGTGGTGACCCATGGAGTATTTCTCCGATGTTGCTTCCGCGTGGAAGTCAACAATCACCGCGTCCGCCTCGCGCCCGAGTTTGACTTCGGCCAGTTCCCGGTCGATCGCCGCGCAAGGATCGTCGATAGGAAACATGCCGCGCTGGCCTTGAACATGAATGACGAGAATATTGCGGCCTTCCGCATCCTGAAACATGGCGCTGCCGCGTCCCGGGTTGGACGGCGCGAAATTCGCCGGGCGCAGCAAGCGCGGCTCGCGGTCAAAAATCGCGATGTCGTCGCGTTGGTCATAGGCGTGATTGCCGGTGGTCAGGACGTCGGCGCCGGCGTCGAATAATTCTTCAACAATCCGGGGCGTTACGCCAAAGCCGCCGGCGGCGTTCTCGGCATTCACGACAACGAAATCGAGGGCCAGATCACGGCGCAGGCGCGGCAGTCTTTCCACCAGTGCGGTGCGTCCGCTGCGACCGACAATGTCGCCAAAAACTGCTATGCGCACGAATTGCCCCGCTTCCCGGTGTAGCTTCGCAAGTCAGCACCGGATCGCTTCGCGCTCGGTGACAACCCAGTCCAGCGCCTGATCTACGGGGGAGAGGGGGAGCGCGTCAACTTCCTGCGCGCCATAGGCGTAGCCGACCGCAAGAACAGCTCCGTCAGCGCGCCGCTCAGCAAGCGTCCGGTCGTAATAACCGCCGCCATAGCCAAGGCGTCCGCCATTGCGGGTAAAGGCGAGGAGCGGCGCGACAATTATGGACGGCAGAACGGCTTCGGCGTTCTCATCGGGCGTCAGTTCGCCATACGCCCCGTCAACCATCGCATCGCCTGGCTTATAGCGGCGAAAAACAAGCGGCTGGTTCTTACCGGTAACAACCGGAAGAGCGACGGGGATTTCCCGTTCAAAAAGCGCTGCGGCCAGAGGCTCAGTATCGAGTTCATCCTTGATCGGATAATAAAGCGACAGGGTCGCGCCGTCTTCAATCGGAATGGAAGCGAAGAAGTTCCGAGCCGCATGTATAGCGGCGTCAGGCCGGGCTTTGGCTGCCATACGGCGTTCGGCCTTCATGCGCTCGCGCAACACATGTTTGGGATTAAGTATCGGCGCTATGGGCGGAAGCACTGCGAAGCCTCATTCCGGAGGTGAGATAAAAGCGCCGCCCTGGCCGTTGGACTTGTTGTTCGCCCTGGACCCTAAGGTACAGGTGGGCGCCGCATGAGAAGGGCCACGGCCCAAACCAGAGACAGCTCCCGATAGAAGAGATAAGGCCCCGGGGAATGTCGTCCTGACGGGCCGGGCAGCGCAGAGAAAGTAGGCGCCGCGCCTCCTTCCGTAAAGAGGGGCGGGTGAAAAAATCAAATAGTGTAGAGCGTTTTAGCGCGTCAGGGTTTGGGGGGAAGGCGTCTTGGCGCCGTCAATGGGCTGGCCCATGTTCCGCCAGCTTGGATATAGCAGGCAGCCAAGGAACGAAAACGATGCGGCGACAAGCAGCGCCAGCGCAAAAATACCGCCGCCCAGATCGCCCAGCCAGTTCGCCACCAGGCATGTACAGGCGATAATCAGATAAGGATAAACCGGCGGGTTTTGCTTCATGTAGCGATGTACGAAGAGCGACATCGACGCAATCAACAAAACCAAGGAAAAGACATCAAATACTGAAATCATGGGGTTCTCCACGCCGTCTGTAGAGAAACATTTAATGCTGAACAATCCCTGAATATGACCAATGCAGTTGCTCAAAACCCTTGGCTGCCGGAAAGCGGCCAAGCTCTTATTGTTCAAGCTGCAATTTAGTTGGTTAGCGGAGTGTTAACGTTGTGTGATGAGCGCCAATGGGCGCTAACTGTCACCCCTGGAACAGATAAATACCGACCTGTGTATCGCCATATTCGCGTCGATCGGTTTCCTGAAAGCCCGCCACGGCAGCTGCCGCTTCGTCTGCCGCCTGTTCAACGATGGTAAGCGCGCCGGGCGCGAGCCAGCCACCGGTGTGGAGTGTTTCCATGGCGGGCGCCGCCAGATCCTTGCGATAGGGCGGGTCGAGAAAAGCGAGGGTGAACGGCTCGCCGGCGCTGGCAGGTTTTTGGCCGAGCGCCGCGGCTGAGCGCCGGTGAATGCGCGTGCAGCCGAAAAGCCCCAGCGCCTCCACATTGTCGCGAATGGCGCCGCGGGCGGCAGAATCGGTCTCAACGAACAAACACCAGGCACCGCCGCGCGACAGCGCCTCCAGCCCAAGCGCGCCGGAACCGGCGAAAAGGTCGATCACCCGCGCGCCGTCGAAATCCATGTCATCGCGCGCGCCGAGAATATTGAACAATGACTCTCGTGTACGGTCGGTCGTCGGACGTGAAACAGTTCCTTTTGGCGCGATGATCCGCCGCCCGCTGAATTTTCCGCTAATGATGCGCATCAGCGCTCGTCATCTTCAAGCTTGTGGTCGTCAATGCGGTCAGCAGCTTTTCTGGCTTCCCTTGCGTCGGTTTGCTTTTGCTCTTTCGTACGGCCGAATTTTGCACGATTTTCTTCGGCGCGTTTTTCACCGTCTGCGCGTTTCTTTTTCTTACGAAAGCAATTGAGGTTGATGACATTGTTCATAACCCAACCTCTTCGCAAATCTTTCGACCCAATTGTTCCTTCAGCTGCTTGCCGGAAATTTCATCGATAGCGTCTTTTGGCAGCTTGCCGAGCTGAAACGGTCCGTAGGCGGTGCGAATGAGCCGGTTCACATGGAGGTCAAGATGGCGCATCAGGTTACGCACTTCGCGGTTCTTGCCTTCATTGATGGATAGCGTGATCCAGACGTTGCCGCCTTGCTGCTGGTCCAGTTTTGCGCGCACCGGGCCGTATTGTACGCCATCGATCTCGACGCCGTCTTTGAGGCTGTCGAGCTGGCGTTGCGTGACGCGGCCATAGGCGCGCACGCGGTAACGCCGCGTCCAACCGGTTGACGGCAGTTCCAGACGTCGGGACAGGTCGCCGGAATTCGTCAGCAGCAGCAGGCCTTCTGTCGTCAGGTCAAGGCGGCCGACGGAGATAACCCGGGGCAGGCGCCCTTCCAGCGCATCGAACACAGTGCGGCGCCCTTGCGGGTCTTTGTGGGTCGTCACCAGCCCGTCGGGTTTGTGATAACGCCAAAGGCGCGGCGCGGCGGGCTTGCCGATCCGGGTCCCGTCGACGCGGATATCCATGTCCGGCGTCACCTTGACCGCCGGCGTCGTCAGCACTTCGCCGTCCACTGTGACGATGCCCTGGGCGATCAGCTTTTCCGCCTCGCGGCGCGAGGCGACCCCGGCGCGGGCGAGATATTTCGC
>CBDDKD010000005.1:0-99113 GCA_965230025.1 Hyphococcus sp. | reverse complement strand
GGTCCAGCCAACTGGCGAGTCTACCGGAAGCGCCGTGCCACCGGGGATGGTTGTACCGGCGCCTGTTGTGAATACGCCGTTGAAGTTCCCTTCATTGTCCGAATTGTTCAGGAAAGAGGCGCCGCCGGATATGGAGACATAATTGTCCTGCGCCTGCGCGGCGCCCAAAAGGGCTGCGGCGCCCGCAGTAACGGAGGCGATAGTCTTTAGCTGCATTGTGAAACTCCAATGTTAAGAATACCTACGAGGCGCGTGGGATCGCGCCTGCCTTGTGAAAATCGTTCTTTAAACGCCCGGATCAATGGATCGGATCATTACTTTCCGTCCACAGGCGCAACTTTTTTGAAGCCTGAAGAAATGCTTCGCCTGACCGCCGCTGAAACGCTGTGATTTTATAAAATGAATAGGAAAAACCGATTACAAAACTGTTCGCAAGCCAGCTCCGGAGCTTCACACGGCTTCAGGCTAGATGCAGATGATTCCGAATCCGAAACTATGATGGTTGACTTATATTAATGCGCCTGAAGAACGGGGACTGTCGCTTTCCAGGGAACGCCGCGCGTCGGCCCGGCAAAAAACCGCTCAATAAAATGACCGCGCCCATAAGCGCCCATCACGATCATGTCCCAATTCTGCGCTTCCATGAATTCCACCAGGCGTTCCCCGACGGTTTTATAGTTCGGCTCGAGCCGATGTGCTTGCGCGGGAACACCGCGCCAAGCGAAATACTCAACCAGATCTTCCGGATGCGCATCCGCCGAGACATTATCAGCAACCGTCACAACGTCGACCATACTCGCCATGGCAAGAAATGACATGGCGGAAGATACAGCCCGCACCACTTCGTCATCATGATCCCAGGCAATACCAACGCGGTTGATTTCCTGCGGCAAACCAGTTCCGGGAATAGAAAGAACCGGTCTGCCGGATTTTAATAACATGCGTTGAGCAAACGCCGCGCCGCCATTTCGGTGGCGTTTTGAAGGCATTGATACAACAACCGCATCCGACGCACGTGCGTAACGAAGGCCGGCTTCTTCTGCATCATCGGGAGTTAATGCAACAAACCGAGCACTGGCGGAACCTGGCCCTTGGGGCGCATCAATAATCGCCAGCCCTTCCTTTGAAGCAACGGTTTGAAATTCTCCGTACAGAGCCTCTTCGGTCTCCGCCCATGAATCTTCAGCAGCTTGAAAAAGCTCCGCCCTTATCTCGTCCGCGAGCTTGCCAATGCCAACCGGCGGAACATATGAAGCCGGGTCCGGCTTAATCAACACAACATCCAGATGGGCTTTAAAATCGTCCGCAAGTCGACCCGCCGCCGCCAAGGCTACATGGTCCTCATCTTCACCGTGAAGCGGTACAAAAATACGTCTCCAAACCATTATACGGGCTCCTTTCCATCAGGCTGTGTAGATAGCTCTCGCCAGCGTTTCAGATGGCGATACACTGTGAACCGCGCCAATATTCATTTATGTGGGCGTCAGTATACGCAATAACAACACACAAGCAGCGCCAGCGACAAAAAATCAGGGAAAAAAGTGAAATGATGAAATGAACTGTTTGACTTAGGTCAACTAACAGCCAGCGATGCGACTTACAATTCCTACGTAGCTTCATTCAGTTCATATGTCTAACACCTTTCGTCTGACTACCGATGAAGGGACAGAAGATGGCTTATGTGAAAAAAACGCTCGCTCCCGGTGAGGAATATCTTTATCGCGCGAGATTTAACTGGACTTACGATTTTGGAAGCTGGTTCTGGCTGATCTTTGGCGCAATCCCATTTGGAATCTGGTTGACTGTCGTTGTTCGCGATAATTTTAGCACCAGTAAAGCCGATACAGTATTTTCTGCGTTTTCGTTTGGCGCATTAGGCATTGGCGCACTTATCCTGCTGACTCGCTATGTTCATAAGTGGACGACCGTTATCGCGGTCACGACAGTGCGGCTTATACTAAAGAAAGGACTAGTCGCTCGCGACACTCACGAAGTCAGCCTCGATAAAATCGAAGAAGTGCTTGTCCACCAGTCTTTTATCGGGCGCATTCTGGGGTTTGGAAAATTGACCATACGCGGCACCGGTATCGCAGTTATTGAATTTCCGATACTGGCCCGGCCAACAGAGATTCGGCGTGAGATCGAAACTGCTGTCGTGCGTGCTCGGGGTTTAGTCAAGAGCGGAAAAACGTGAGGCTTACAGGATTAGTGCTGACCTAAATCAAAGTTCACCATCCAGTGCACGCCGAACTTGTCTTTGCACATGCCGAAATAGGAGCCCCAAAACGCCTCCTCTAACGCCATGGTTACGACGCCTCCATCTGCATGGAGCGCATTGAACACACGATCAGCTTCCGCCTTGGTTTCCGGCGCATAGGAAATCGCAAAACTATTGGCGGGCTTGGGTGGTTCGCCATACCCTTTGGCGACGTCAGACCCCATTAAAACCGAAGAGCCAACCGGCAACGTAACATGCATTACCTTTTCCTTGTCGGCTTCGTCATATTTAAAATCCGGCGGGCCGTCTGAAAACCGCATAAACGCGGCGTACTCTCCGCCAAAAACAGACTTGTAAAACTCGAATGCATCCGCACACTCGCCGTCAAAATACAGATAGGCGCTAAGGGACATCTGGCAGCTCCTTCATGTTGCATCGCCATATCCTCATTCTATCAAAAGTTTATCCGGCGGCGAAATCTGTAAATAGCAGTTCGAGCTGCATCCTTTGTTTGAAGCGATTTTATCCTCCTCTTACCTTCCTAAACGGATATGATTGGAAGGCGCCAGGCAATGAATGAACACCAGCAAGACAAAGAGCAACTGAACACATTCAGTAAGGGTTTTTTACCCGGACACCTAGGCGTTCACTTCCTGGAAGTCGGCCACGGGTTCGCAATCGCAGAACTGACCGTACAAAAACATATGATGGCGCCGAATGGTTTTCTCCACGCCGGCAGTGTCGTCACCCTTGCAGACACGGCCTGCGGATATGGCTGTGTGCGCGCGTTACCAGAAGGGTCAACCGGCTTTACGACTATTGAATTGAAGTCGAATTTTTTGGGAACAGCGCAGGATGGCGTCATCGAGTGCCGCGCTGAGGCCGCGCATCTAGGACGCATGACCCAACTCTGGGATGCAAAGGTAAAACACCGAGATACGGATAAAACAATTGCTCTGTTTCGATGTACGCAGATGGTGTTGTGGCCCAAAAAATAAGGTGAAAGCGGTCTTACCGATTCGCGACTTTTTGATATGCCTCTCGCTGTTCCAGCCGGGCCCACCATTTTTCAACATTCGGTGTCATCGCTTCTTCAATGCCAAGAGTCTTCGCCAGATAAAGTGCGTAGCCGACACAAATATCCGCCAATGTAAAACGGTCTGCACACAAATATTCCCGATCCGCTAACGTTGCATCCACAGCCCGCCATCGCCCGAGAAACCACTTGCGATAGTCCTCGACCACTTGCGGTTGCCGACGGTCTTCTGGCTCCAGCGCAGAATAACGAAGCACCAGTGTCTGCGGAAAAGTAAGTGTCGCATCAGAACGGTGGAGCCAATTCAGATAGGTTCCGTAGCCCTCTTCTTCCGGCGTCACAGCTAATGGTGTCGGCCCGTATTTCACACCCAGATATTCGCAGATTGCAGCGCTTTCAGTCATGACGAGATCGCCATCGATGAAACACGGCACCGTACCCAGCGGATTAATGGCCTTGTAATCCTTGTGAAAGACACGCGGCGGGAACTGCAACACTTCAAGCTCATAGTCGAGCCCCAGCTCCTCTAGCGCCCACAGCGCCCTTAAAGACCGAGCACCCTGGCAATGATAGAGTTTCATTTCGCTCCCACTCGCTTTCTCTGAAGCCATAATCTCTCATCATTTCCGGTATGATCCCGGAGCAAGAGTAATGAAGTGACAAAGAATCTATCGCAATACATCAATTTGCAATATTCAGATGCAGTTATGACTGAACCACTTTTTTTCGACTCAACGCGCCTGCCTTGCCCGCATATGCACGAAAGCCATGAAGCTTGGCGAAACACCGTGCGCGGCTTTGTGGAAAGGGAAATAGCGCCCCATGTCAACGACTGGGACGAAGCTGGCGCCTTCCCTCGCGAACTTCACAAGAAGGCCGCCAAAATCGGTTTAATCGGCCTTGGCTTTCCGGAGGAATATGGCGGCGTCAGGGAAGGCGTTGATCTCTTCCATTCCATCGTCGCCTCTGAAGAACTTGCGCGCGCCGGTTCCGGCGGTCTCGTCGCCGGGCTTATGACCCATGGCATCGGATTGCCGCCAATCATTGCATTAGGCTCCGACGAATTGAAAGCATGTATCGCGCCACTCGTTTTATCAGGCGAAAAACTGATCGCATTGTGCGTCACAGAACCATCGGGCGGGTCCGATGTCGCCAATCTAAAGACAAAAGCCGAGCGGAAGAGTGACGGCTTCGTCGTCAACGGCGAGAAGACATTCATCACAACGGGCATGCGCGCCGATTATTTGACGGTTGCCGTGCGTACAGGCGGCGATGGCGCTGGCGGCCTTTCTTTTCTATTGATCGAAGCCGATCACCCGGGCATTTCGCGCACTCCGCTAAAGAAAATGGGCTGGTGGATGTCTGACACCGCAACCATTCACTTCGATGATGTAGACGTTCCGATAAACAATCTCATCGGTCAGGAAAATGCAGGCTTTGCCGGGATTGTCACGAACTTCAATATGGAACGCCTGACCATGGCCGCACAGGCGATCGCCTTCGCCAGGGTTTGCATCGAAGACGCCGCCGCCTGGGCCCGCGAGCGCCATACATTCGGCAAGCCACTGTCAAAGCATCAGGTCGTTCGGCATAAATTTGCAGAAATGATACGCCATGTGAACGCGTCCACCGCCTATCTCGACAATTGCGCATGGCGCGTCATGAAGGGCGAGTCACCCATCGCCGATTTATCGCTGTTGAAAGTTCAGGCGACACGCACAATGGAATTTTGCGCCCGCGAAGCGATGCAAATTCTGGGCGGCGCCGGCTTTATGCGCGGCGGACGCGTTGAGCGGATCTACCGCGAGGTGCGCGTCATGGCGATTGGCGGCGGCTCCGAAGAGATCATGAACGATCTCGCTGCGCGCCAGCTAGGCCTTTAGACAAAAGAAAAGGGACGCACAATCTTTGTACGTCCCTTACCAACTTAAAAAGACTGACTTTCGCGTTATCCCTTACGACGACGCGTCAATCCAAGCCCGGCCAGCCCCGCAAGAAACAACGGGAACGCCGCAGGAAGCGGAATCTCCGGGATTTCTCCAAAGTTAAGCCCGACAATCGCAGCGATGTCGGATGATCCGATCGGCGTGTTCTGGTCATCCCTGATTGTCTGCAGGAAAATCGGTTCGCCAATGGTCGCGCCCATCGCAAGATTGAGCGGCAGATCGCTGAAATCAAAACCCCAGATGGTGTAGTCCTTGCCGTCAACTTCCACGACAGCGAGATTGGTGCCGGTAAGCTGCTCGCCATTCAGCATCATCGTCAACGCTGGCGAGTCATCCTGATTGAGCGTTTCGAAGACGATCATGTCATCGCCAGCGCCATTAATCAGCGGCTCGTCGAAGAAAACCGCAAGAACGTCGGGATCCTGTAAAACCACGTTGTTCTCGTCCAGTTCAACGCTTTCGTCCAAGTCAAAACCGGCGGCTTCAACCGCGCGGCATTCTTCGCCAGTGGCGCCAACGGTCGAATTCCGATCCGTTGGGTCGATACAGGCTTCGCGTCGGTTTTGAGGAAGGCCGGCGAAAACGCCGCCCTGCGCCCATAACACTTCAGACGCAGCATCGTCAGTGTCAAAGTTGACGCCGCCAAGGGTCATTGGGGCCGCATGCGCCCCCAAAATTGATCCAAAAAATAGGCTAGTTACTAAGGCAAATAGTCGTTTCATGTACTCCCCCTCCATCTAAATGGATAATTAACCAATTTACCAAAAGTTAAGGGGCAATGAAAGGTGGTTAACGGCCCAAAACGGCTGAATTCAGCGCATTTTTTTCATTATTTGCAGTAAAAACAACCTAAGCGGGTATTTTCGACCTAGATTCTCCGGGCGTAATTGCCGTTCCGAAATGAAATAGTGGATTTCCGGCTCGTAATCGAATCAATGCGCGATTGTGCATCGCGCAAAACCGGCTACCCGTTCTCACGCAGCGCGGTTTTCAAAATTTTCCCGGTTGGGTTGCGCGGTAAGGCGTCGACAAAATCCACATATTTTGGAAGTTTGAACGCTGCAATTTTGTCAGTGAGAAAAGCCGTCACCGCTTCAGCGTCGAGATCGGAATCCGGTCGCTTGACGACAACGGCGCGCACAACCTCCCCCCATTTTTCGTCGGGCGCTCCCACCACTGCGGATTCGACCACCGCCGGATGCGACGCAAGAACTTTTTCGATTTCCACCGGATAGATGTTTTCTCCGCCAGAGATGATCATGTCCTTAATCCGGTCGACCACATATAGAAAACCATTCGCATCGAAACGACCTGCATCCCCGGTCCAATACTGACCGTCACGAATAACCTTGGCCGTTTCATCAGGCCTTTCCCAATAGCCCTTCATGACAAAGGGAGCTTCGACCACAACTTCGCCGATTTCCCCTTGCGGTTTCTCCGCGCCGGTTTCCGGATCGCAGATCCGCACTTCGCATCCGGGCAAAGGCTTGCCGGCGGCGACGCGCTGGTGTTTGCCAGGTTCGTGGTCTTCAGGGTCTAAAACAGTGACGCCGCCGGTTGTCTCTGTCATACCATAGAACTGAGTGAAACTTGCATCCGGCATCGCGGCCATCGCAGCATCCAATAGCGCCTCCGGCATCGGCGCCGCCCCATAACTGATCGCAACATATTTCTGTAACGATGCGCCTGCAGCCTGCGCGGCCTGAAGCATCATCATCACCATAGCCGGTACGAAGAACGCATTTAACGGCGCAGCTCCTTGAGCCGCCTCAACCAGCGCCGCCGGGTCGAACTGGCGATGCTGGATGATTGGCATCGCCCGCGATATGCCCATCAATCCGAAATTGACCCCGGCGATATGAAAATGCGGCAAAGCGTGGAGGATCGCCTCATCGTCAGTGCGCGGCATAACAACGCCGATTTTGGCGCCGGCCTCGCCGACTTCGTAGTAACAACGGTTCGAGAGCAAAACGCCTTTTGGCAGGCCCGTCGTCCCACTAGTGTAGAGCTGCACAACCACATCATCGCTTTTCGGATTATAATCCGGCTCATTGGCTTCACTTGCATCTATAATCGCATCAAAGCTCTCTTCACCGCCCTCCAGAATAAAGGTGGTGGGCGGGGCGTACCCCCCAACACTCACAAGCGCTTCAATAAACATCGCTTCGCCAACAAAAATTGCAGGCTTGGCGTCATTCAGGATCTGAACAACTTCGGCAGGCGCCAGCCGCCAGTTGATCGGCGCCACCACAACGCCTATTTTCGCCGCGCCGAACAGCACATCCCAGAATGTCGCCATATTACGCGCCAGCCAGGCGACCCGATCGCCCGGTTTCAGACCCAGCGACAACAGCGCCTGAGCGGCGCGATTAGCGCGCTCGTTCATTTGCGCATAGGTGAAATCGCGCCCCTCAAAGGAAAGACCAATCCTGTTGGGGCGCGCCCGCGCCTGCTCCCTGATCAAATCTGCGACCACAGGCGGATTGAGAATTTCCAGATCAGTCATCGGCGCACCTCCTCATGCCGTGAAAACTATGAAGAGAAATCAGGGAAATGCAATTGAACATTCTACTGTCTGCGCTGCTTGCGTCAGCGCGGTCCTCTCCCGTACTTTGCGCCAAACGCTTAGGGAGCTGCTTCATGCCGACAATCGACGACATTAAATCTCGCCTGCGCATTCCGGTTATTGGAGCGCCGCTATTCATCGTTTCCAATCCGAAACTCGTGATCGCCCAGTGCAAGGCGGGCATTGTCGGCTCATTTCCCGCGCTCAATGCACGCCCCGCCGAGGAGCTTAAAAAGTGGATTGTCGAGATCAAGGAAGCGCTCGCTCGGCATGATGACGAGAACCCGGATAATCCTTCAGCGCCTTTCGCCGTCAATCAGATCGTCCACCGGTCAAACGACCGGCTGATGCACGATGTGGAAGTCTGCGTACGGCAAGAGGTGCCGATTACGATTTGTTCTCTGGGCGCGCGGGAAGAAATCTATGAAGCGGTTCATTCCTATGGCGGCGTCGCATTCCATGATGTGATCAACAACACTTTCGCGAAAAAGGCGATTTCGAAAGGCGCGGATGGACTGATCCCCGTCGCTGCGGGCGCTGGCGGGCACGCCGGCGTCATCTCGCCTTTCGCGTTAATTCAGGAAATCCGCGAATGGTTCGACGGACCAATCGCTCTTTCCGGCTCTATCGCAACCGGCGACGCGGTGCTGGCGGCGCAGGCCATGGGCGCCGATTTCGGCTATATCGGCTCCGCGTTCATCGCAACCGACGAGGCGAACGCAAGCGAAGCCTACAAACAGGCCATCGTCGATTTCAACGCTGACGATATTGTCTACACGAACCTTTTTACGGGCGTACATGGAAACTATTTGCGGCCTTCAATTGAAAGCGCAGGGCTCGATCCCGATAACCTGCCGCAAAGCGATCCATCGAAAATGAATTTCGGGTCAGGCGGCAATACGGACGCAAAAGCCTGGAAAGATATCTGGGGCTGCGGGCAAGGCATCGGCGCCATCAAGAGCGCCGGATCGACAGCCGCCTATGTCGAAAAACTCATCGCAGAATATGAGGCCGCCAAAGCGAAAATCTGCGGATAATCCAATGTCTTTTGACACAATTTATACGGCGATCAACGCAGGCGTTATGCCTGCCTGGGCGCTCCTTATTCTGGCGCCGCGCTGGAGCATCACGCGCAAACTCGTGCACAGTTTCCTGTATCCGTTTTTGTATGGCGGGCTCTATATTGCGTTTCTCCTTACCGCTATCATGTTCGGCAAATCGGCAGATGACGCCGGCATGAGCAGCATTGCGGGTGTATCCGCGCTTTTTTCAGCGCCTGTAGGCGTTTTGACCGGCTGGACGCACTATCTGGTGTTCGATCTTTTCGTCGGCGCCTGGATTAGCCGCGACGCGACTTCCAGAGGCATCGCTCATTGGAAAGTCATCCCCACCCTGTTCTTTACTTTTATCTTCGGACCAACGGGGTTGTTTTTATACGGTCTTCTCCGACTTGCATCCGGCGGGGGCGGCCTTATCTCTGAAGACGCCGCCAGAAAGCCAACTGTCTCATGAACAAAGCAACAATCGCCGGATTTCTTATTCTCTTCCTGGCCGCCTGTGGCGGGAACAAGGAAAATGAAGTCGGCGAGTTCAAAAACGATTTCGCCGGTAATGAAATCAAGGTGCAGGCGTTGTCCGATCCCAAGGTCGCAGGCGTTACCTGTCACCTGTCACATTTCGATCGCGGCTTTTGGGACCGGGTGTCTAAAGGCAACTGGTTTGAAGACCCCTCGAACGCCTCAATCGCCTGCCGTCAGACCGGTCCAATCACCGTCGGCGATATCGACCTCGACAAGAGCGGTGAGGAAGTTTTTTCCCAGCGGATGTCGCTGATTTTCAAATCTATCGCCGTGCGGCGGGTCTTTGATGCTGAAAACAATACCCTCATCTATATTGTTTACAGCCGCCGCCCTATCGAAGGATCTGCGAAAATGTCGATCTCGACGATTTCGCTCTATGATGGCGCTGGCGCCACCGCCGCCCAGCCCGCTCAATAAGTCTATTTGCTGTTCTCATCGCCGGGAAATCTGCGTAGCTTGGCGTCTGTCAAATTATACGCGAGCGCCGCATGAGAAATCGCCTTTGCAAGATCGTTGCAACCATCGGTCCGGCCAGTTCATCCCCTTCGATGTTACGGCTGATCCATGATGCAGGCGTCGATATCTTCCGCCTGAATATGAGCCATGGCGAACACGACAAGTTGCGCGACATCTATGACGCCATTCGCCGGATCGAAGCAGACACCCAGATCCCGATTGCGATTTTCGCCGACCTTCAGGGACCAAAAATCCGGACTGGCGCGTTCGAGCAAGGCTCGATCAAGTTAAAATATGGCGGCGAATATCGACTGGCCCTGTCTAACCAGTCGAGCGATCCCGATACAATCCCAATCCCGCACAAAGAACTTCTCGATATTTTAGAGCCGGACGATGTGCTGAAACTCGACGACGGTAAATTGCAGATCACCGTGACGGAGCGACGCCAGAACCATCTGATCGCACGCGCCGATACACCGGGCGAACTCTCAAGTCGCAAAGGCATTAATGTTCCCGGACGCACGCTGCCAATCTCCGCGCTAACGGATAAGGACCGTGAAGATCTGGCCTTCGCGCTTAAGCTTGGCGTCGATTACATCGCCCTTTCTTTCGTGCAGCAACCAGGCGACGTCGCTGAAGCAAAGAAGCTGATTGACGGGCGCGCGGGCATCATTTCCAAAATTGAAAAACCTTCCGCCGTTGAGTTTCTCGATGACATTATCGAGTTGTCGGATGCGGTGATGGTTGCGCGGGGCGACCTCGGCGTTGAATGCGCGCCCGAAGACGTACCGCTGTTGCAACGCCGGATCATCCGCACCTGCCGCCGCGCCGGCAAGCCTGTGATCGTGGCCACCCATATGCTGGAATCCATGGTGGAATCGATTGCGCCGACGCGTGCGGAAGCATCTGATGTATCGACCGCCGTTTATCAGGGCGCCGACGCTGTCATGCTTTCGGCGGAAACCGCAGTCGGGCGCCACCCCCCAACGGCGGTCGCCATTATGGACCGCATTATCGCGGCAACCGAGAAAGACGACGCTTCCGGGAGCTATAAGATCACCGAGCGTGAGACGGAGGACTATAAAACAGCGGATGCAATCACCCTGTCAGCCCGACGCATCGCTGAAGTTCTCGATTGCAAACTGGCCGTCGCTTATACAAAGACAGGGTCAACGGCGCGGCGTCTCTCGCGCGATCGCCCGCACTGCCCGATTATCGCGGCAACACCCGACACAAAAGTCGCACGGCAGTTATCGCTTCACTGGGGCGTACAGCCCGTCGCCACTGAGGACATCGCACATTTCCATGAGATGAATAACAAAGCAGAGGTCCTCGCAAAAACCCATGGTGCTGAAGACGGCGATCGCATCATCATTCTGGCGGGGTATCCTTTTGGGCGACGCGGTAAAACCAACACATTGAAGATCAGCCGGCTGGGCGCCGAAAACTAGTATTCAAGGAGAGCCATTCATGACGATCATCACCCGGACAGTCGATTACGAGATCGACGGCGTAAGCTATGAAGCCGTTCTCGCGAGCAATGGCGCCGATGCAAAACCCGGCGTCATGATCTGCCACGCATGGGCGGGGCGCTCCGACTTTGAAGTCGAAAAGGCAAAAGCGTTAGCCGAGCTTGGGTTTACGGGGATCGCCGTTGATCTTTATGGCAAAGGGGTGCTTGGATCGTCGACGGAAGAATGCCAGGCATTGATGACGCCCTTCGTTGAAGACCGCCCGATGCTGCAAACGCGACTGGCGAAAATTCTGGATGTTGTCAAAGATCAAAAAGAAGTCGACGCGCAAAAAACCGCCGCCATCGGCTTTTGCTTCGGGGGGCTATGCGTCCTCGATATGGCGAGATCAAACGCAGACGTAAAAGGCGTCGTCAGTTTCCATGGCCTTCTGGGCGCGCCGGGCAACACTGCAAAAAAGATTGCGCCGAAAGTCCTGGCGCTGCATGGATGGGATGACCCGATGGCGCCGCCTTCAGATGTAGAATCGCTAGGCAAGGAACTGACCGATGCCGGCGCCGACTGGCAGCTTCACGCCTATGGCGGCACCATGCACGCCTTTACCAATCCCGTCGCGAACGATCCGGATTTTGGCACTGTCTATGATAAAGATGCTGATCGGCGCTCATGGACAGCAATGAAGAGCTTTCTCGCAGAGACATTTACCTAAGTATGAGTAACTCTCTGCATTTCATGAAGAAATAGCGCATCCGGCCTCATCGCATACAGCCCCTGACGGTGCGCTCTCTCCTGGGGCAGACAAGCATGCGCTTTCTTCTTTGATAAGCGTCATGATCTCCGCGCCAAGCATGAGGTCCTGCTCCATGCCGAATTTCTGTTTTCTGAGCTGGCCTTGCCGGTCAATCAGGATCAGGGTCGGTGTCCCCTGCATGCCATAAGCCGTCATGCTTTTCGGCAAGCCACCTTCGTCGCCGGGCGCGTCAATCGCCACCGGAAAGGCAATGCGGTATTCATGCAAAAACGCCTCAAGCGCATCGCGCGTTCCCTGCGCTGCATGGTGTTCAAAGACTGAATGCAAACCAATGACGACAACATCATCGCGGCTGAATGTATCGGCCACTCTTTTTGCTTGCGGCAAGCCATGGGAGACACATCCCGGACAAAGCATCTGGAAGGCCTCAATCAAAATCACGCGGCCGCGCAGACCTTGCAGCGTCAGCGGACTATCCGTATTGAGCCAGCGACTTGCGATCAGTTCGGGCGCAATCCTTAACAACATTGAATCCTCCATCACAAAACGCGCCTATTGAGAATCATCGATGAGAACAGCATTACATTCCACCGCAGACTGACGAAGCGCCCTTAGCGGTTGATAGTCATCCGACTCATACCAGGCGCGCGCTTTTTCGGCGTTCTCAAATTTGATAATGACTGGATATACAGGTTGCCAACCACCTTCGAAAATTGTTGAGCGACCTCCGACAATTCTGTACTTGCCGCCGAATTTTTCCACGATCGGCGCAACTTTCTGCACGTACTCATCCAGCTTTTCCGGCTCTTTCACGTTGAGATTGTCGAAGAAAAAATATGAGCTCATCATTCATCTCCTTTTGGTTTGAAGGCGGCGCATAAAAGGCGCGCGCCGGCGCCGCCGATGGGTTGCGTCTGATAATCGTCAGGCTCTGCATGAATGACCAGCGCAGCCCCGTCCTGGTCGTGCAAATCATTAATTCTGATCTTCGTATCGAAGTAATGCGCCCGTGCGACACCATCCTCATGAGCGTAGATGTTGGGCAGATCGCCGAGATGAGCGGCGGCGGGATGAAGAAACCCGTGAACACCGTGCGCCCCGCCCAAATGGCCGCCGGACGCTTTAAAAAGGCCATGGTCCGAACAATCGCCTATTGCATGAAGATGTACCCCATGCATTCCAGGCGGCAGGTGTTCGGCGCGCACGGTAATGAGCACGCCCTCAACCGCATTCCATGCGGTCACCTCGCCGACGCGGGCGCCATGTTGGTCGATAAGATGAGCACGCGCTCTCGTCCCGTATTCAGCGCCGCCCGTTTTGGCTGAGCTGCATGCTGCAAGGCTTAAAGTGAAGACAGCCATGAAAAACTGCGAGCGATACATAATTATTTCTCTCGCATAATGACGCCAGGCAAAGATAAATCTCCGGACGCGATGTCGTGAACACCGGTGACGCAAAGAAGCGGCGCGGCGCCTTGCGTATTCACTTGAAGTTCCGCTGTCACCGCATCGAATGCAGCGCTTTCCGTCTCGCTTACAGGAACGGTGATCTTGGCCATGCCGCCGTCAAGGACTGGACTCATGCCGGGGCTGTCGAGCGCAATCGGTAAATACGGCGCGGTCGCCGGTAACAGATCGACGCCCGGCGAAACGTCGCGAACTTTCAGGCCTGCGCCACAAGCTTCTTCCTCTACAAGCACCACCCAGTGGGAATGCCAATCGGCGCCGTCATTGGCCGGATCCCCGTCGCCGTCTTCGTCGAACAGCGGCGTATCGTCAAAATCGGGATGCGCGGTGATTGCGAGCGCGAGAATGCCGGAAGCTTTGTCGAAGCCGACCGTCGCAGGGTCAAGATTGGTGGGCCAGACATAAGATTCGACCTTGGCGCCCGCAAGCTGACCAATTGGAACCGGCTTAACGCTCCCAGCGACACCCGCAACCTCCATAAGGAATGTTGTCAAGCGTCCGTCCGTAGTCGCTTCTGCATTCGTGATGTCAAACGCCGGCGTTTTTGCAGCATCAACATCGCTATTTATTTCATGGGCGGTCGCGCCGCCAGCAAGCACCTGAACGGCGAGAATCAATGCGCTGGCAGTGAGTGTTGTTCGTTTCATAGCATTCTCCATTTAGTATCGACTCAATACTTTATAGAGAACACAAATTCTGCTTGCAATAAAAGTTTTTAGTCGATACCATTTAAGGATGAAAATGTCGCAGGATATCGGCGTCCTTCTCGAACGCCTTGCGCGGGTGCTGCAAAACGAAGCGCATTCGGAAGGGCTGAAACCGACCCAGTGGGAGGCGTTGCGCTACCTCGCCCGTGCGAACCGTTTCTCTCGCACGCCATCAGGTCTGACAGCCTATCTCGGCATGACCAAAGGCACAGTGTCTCAAACGCTAAATGCGCTGGAGCGAAAAGAACTCGCCGTTAAAAAGACTGACCCGACAGATCGACGACAGGTTCACCTCAACCTGACGCCGAAAGGCGCTCGGCTGCTTGAACGCGACCCCATCGAAGCACTGACAAAATCCGCGTCAAAACTACCGGCGGGCCAGCGGCGCGCCCTCTCGGAAGACCTTGAATCTCTTCTCAAGGAAACATTGCGCCGGCGTGATGGACAACCATTTGGCGTCTGCAGGACCTGCCGCTATTTCAAAGCAAATGACCCTGAGGGCGCGCCTCATCTTTGCGGCTTGCTTGATGCAGCCCTTTCCACAAACGATAGCAAATCGATCTGTGTTGAGCAGCAGAGCGCATTCTAACCGCCCTCAACTATCTCTCGGATCATCACATCCCGCGCTTCATTGATTTTCGCCGCCAGGTAATCCGTGCCGCCCTTGTCGGGATGGATTTGCGTAATCAGCTTGCGATAGGCGGCGGTAATCTCGTCCGCGCTGGCGTCCGAAGCGACGCCAAGCACAGCGGCCGCCTCCTCTACTGTCATCTTTTGCTTCACGGGCAGCGGTGTGTCACCGCCATCGCCATCCGTGCGGATCGCATTGGCGCGCCACATCTCTATCGCCATGACGCCGCCGGCTGCGAGCAGCACCATAAACGCCAGCGGCCATAATCTCGCGGCAAACAACACCGCGGCAAGCCCAAGCCAGATGATGACCTTCAGGACCGTGATGTTTTTATCCGCACCCGCTGCCTGCCCGCCGGCGACGCGAAGCAAAAGCCAGCCAGCCGCAGCGCCGGCAAAAAGAAGTGCGATAAACCCTAAGGACATTGGCCACTGGCGTTCAAACTGCGCACCATCAGTATCACATCACGTTCAGGGATGCAGGTATCGAGCTAAAGCTTCAGTTATTATTCCGTAATCCGAAGGGCTGCCTGTTACGCAGCTTCGCTCATCTCGGGCGCAGGCAAATTCAGTGACGCGATCAACGAACGGATTTCAAGACGCGCCGTGACATGGCTCATCGTCGACAGACGCACTGGCGCGTTCCGTCCGCCAAGATCCAGAAGCGTCAGCCCCATTGGAAAAAGCTCGCGATAGATCACCCGGTCGCCAAACCCGCGCGCAAGGCGGAACCCGATGCGCCCTGCCAGATCCTCAAGCTTTTCACCCATATTCTTTTTGTTTCGCGCCCTTGTCGCTGACAGGCGGTTGCGCATCACCACCCAATCGATACCACCTGGCACGCCCGTCATCGCCCGTTGCTTGCGCGCTTCCCAGACCATCTCGCTATAAAGGCTCGGCCCCGCCACCTTTCCGGTTTCCGGATGCAGACGCGCGAGGAGGTCAAAATCAACAAAACTGTCATTTAGCGGCGTGATTATTGTATCCGCGTGCAGGTGCGCCAGCCTGGACAGATGAGTGTTGGCGCCGGGGCAGTCGATAACCACGAAATCACACGCGCCCATCCCCTCCAAAGCCGACCTGAAAGCTTCCGTTTCCTGGCGCTTAGACTCTTCGCGACTGTCGAGGTCCGCGGGCGACACCTCCGCCACCACAGGCAGTTCGAGCGGTTGCTCTTTGATTTCTATAAACTTTTTTCTATTTTCAATGTAACGGGAGAGGCTTCGCTGGCGCAGATCCAGGTCAACGGCGCCAACCTTCCGCCTAGCCTTCATGAGCGCCACAATCACATGCATGGCGGTTGTAGACTTGCCGGAGCCGCCCTTTTCGTTGCCGAGAACAATCACATGCGTCATCTGCGAACCCGCATAAAACCGGCGAAACCGGCATTTTCACGATTTTTGCTTACCAGTGGGAAAGCCCCTGGCGCATAGAATGAAGATGGTGCCCCGATTCTCGATGGACAAGCGACTTTTATGAAATCCGCGCTTTTCGCCCTGCTGTTTTGGTCATTAACAACATTCGCCGTCCGGGCGGATATTGATATTAGCCCCTTGCGCCATGTTCTGAGCGAGGCGTCAAGTGAAGCCAAAGTCTCTATTTCCAACCCGTCTCAACGCATTCTTGATGGGCAAGTTTCCTGGGTCGATCTGAAAGCGACAGAGACCGGCTATGCGTCCGCCGATATTGAAACTCGTAAACGGCTAAGCGCCGCGCCTTACCTCACTCTATCGCCAGCTTTTTTTCGCCTTGAACCCGGAGCGCGCGTTGAGGTCACAATCAAATTGAAAAAAGGCATGCGCTTACCACGAGGCGAGAGGCGCTCTCATCTGCTTGTTGAAACCGGCGCCTCGCGCACTCCCCTTCGTAATGCGAGCAATAACGGCCTACAGGTTGATGTCGAGCTTGGAGTCTCAACACCCGTGATCTTGCGTAATGGAAAAAATGCGTCAGCGCGCTTTGGCGACACCAAACTTTTGCGCGACGAAAACGGGTCGTTAATTCTGGCGACGTCGATTGAATCCCTTGGCGACATTTCAACCTATGGCAGGGTCACTGCAACATTCAAAACAGACGGATCAAAGCCAAACGGCGTAAAGGCGCTTGGCGTTCGCGATAATGTCGCCGGCTATCTGGAAGCCGGGCAGCGCAAGGTCGAGATTCCCCTTGGGTATGAATCACTCGGACAAGGCGAGCTGACGTTGCGCTATGAAGGCGTTCAAGAATTTAACGGCCGCCTGTTCGATGAGCGGAAGTTTGATATCGCACCGCCAGGCTGACACAGAGCTTTATGAAATACCGGCGCCGGGGATCGGCTTCTTATTAGAAGACGCAGGAATTAACCCGCCCCGGCAAGGGATAAACGTTGCCCCCGGAAACTCGAGACGGAGCAAAAGAGGTTTTTTTCCATCAGGCTCGTGCACAAAGCCGCAGCCTTATCCTCGGACGAAAACCCACCGCCGATAAGGCGCAGGAACACACCTTTCTGTTCAATTGTAACAGTCTCAAGGCGAGGCTCTAAAAGCCCCAACTCATCCGGGTTTTCACGCTGCAATTTCTGCCAGCCTTCACGCGCTTCGGGTACATTGCGATAGGACGCCAGATGCACGCCAAACAGAACGCTCGCAGTTTCAATTTCGTCACTTTCGGCTTCGTTTTCAAAAACCGACTCTGTTGACGCAAAAGAAGGCTGCACCAGACGCGGCGCCTCCTCAACCGGTACATCGCTTTGCTCCAGTTCCGGCGCGTTCGCGGTGTCGACAACAGCATTCGCCTGCGGCTGAGGACCCGCCGACGCTATAATTGATGGGGTCGGATTTTGCCCTTCCCTCAGCGCACCGGGTTCGGTCGTTTCATCCTCGCTCTCATCATTTTGCGCCACGAGTTTTTCATTGTCGCGCTGAAGCTCAAGCACCTGATTCGCCAGTCGCGCATTTTCTGACTTCAGGCGGGCGACAACAATTTCAAGCTGGTTTGCACGCGCTTGCGTCGCCGCAATGTCAGTCTCCAACGGAGCTTCACGGGAAGCGCGGCCCGAAAAAGTCGAGCAAGCCGAGACCAATAGGACGATAGCGAGATAACACAACAGCTTCACGGATCGCACGATATTAAATCCTCCAGACACAAAGGCCCCGATCTCCACCCCGCTCGTTGTAATCATAGGGGTCAACGGCCCGCGCGCCAATCCCGGCAGGCGCCACATCCCCAAGAAACCGAAAAATTTATATACCGCCCTGACCCTGGCGAAAGCTTTGAAAGGTCGCCGATACCGGCCCATTCGGCATGGTCTTTTCCAGAACCGCTACCGCCGCGACACTCGCCGTTCCCTCAATAGGCGCACTGTACAAAAACACCAGAACATCCTCGATCCCATCGCCAGTGAAATCAGCATTTACGATCTCCCGGACACGGCCGGCATAGTCCTCGGTGATGAGGCTCCACATAGCATCAGCCTGTTCTTCGACCTCCAAGCCAATACCAGAAACAGCTGAGCCGTCGGTGATTCGCAACAGTAAGGTCGCGCCGAGCGCCTGCATCTCTTCAGTGGTCGGCGAACCATCAATAAAATAGCTCTCACCCGCCGGCCTCGCGCGCTCCAGCAATTCCAATGTCCCACAAGCAAAAACAAACCGGGCTTCGCGGCGCATATCGCGCGAGGTCAGTGCATACCAGCCATCCCATTGCATTTCCGCATATTGACGGCAGGTCTTGCACTCGACTGCAGCGACGGAAAGGTCGCTTGGGTGTGTTAATTCCACTTCTACTGATCGGCCGTTTGCGATCAGCGGATCATCCCACAGCGCTGAGATATTGTCGCGCGATAAGCACTGATTGCGCAGGCTTCGCCAGAAATCCACGTCACTCTTGAAGCAGAGAGAAGCCGGTTCACCCGCCCCTTCAGTTGCCGCAGAACCCGCTTCGTCGGCAGGCTCCGGCGAGAAAACCGAGACACCGACCAAGCTGGCTGCGCCAACGGCGCCAGCAACGAGGGGGAGAAATTTCAGTCCGCCAATCATTTTATAACAGCCCCAGGTCGGCCAGTTGCGCGCTTAATTCCGGTGGCGGGTTCTTGCCACGCTTTCGCGGCAAATCCCTGGGTGCGTCTTCGACGGTCAGATACCGCCACCCCTGAAACGCCCGGCGCGGTTGTGCTTCAGTGAGAACAAGGTTCGGCTTCAGCAAGATCGCCGTGCGCTCAATCTGATCAGCGCCAAGACGTTTTTCAAAACCGATAATTCGCTGGCGCACCAGGATATTGCCCTTAATAACCCAATAGATGGAACCGCCATCCGCCAGTTCCACGTCCCGTCGCGGATGCATACGCGTCACATGATGATGAACTTTGCCAGCGCCCTCTTGTTCGCTTTGCCGCACCCGTTTTTTGACCCAGTCCCGCAAGTCTTCGACAGTTTCAGCGCCAACACAAAGCTTGACCAGATTAATCGTCATCACACCCGAAATACGGCCAAGGCGAAACTATTCTGAAATACGCAGGCGCGCGAGGTCGCGAGCCCGCTGACGCTTCAGATCGTGCCGCGTTGTTCGCTTCACGAGAATGTACAGAATGAAATAGCACATGGCGGCGCCAATCGCGGACAACCATAATGGCAAACTGTCAAAGATCGTCGTGAAACGATCATAAGTAAATCCTATGGCTTCGGCGACGCCTGGCGCTTCTTGTCCTAATAGCAACAAGGCGCCAACCGCAGTTAAAGCAAATGCAAGAAGACCGGCAAGGAACGCGCCGACCGTGACGCCCATATCCGCATACTCTTCATCCTTCGAGATAATCATCTTGGAAGGGTCGCCAGACAACGCCTGTGTCGCAGCAAACAAGGACCGTGTACGCGCCGCCCGCTCTTCAACAGTCAGCGCTTTTTTGCGCTCATTCTTGACCTCGTCAAAATTAACCAGCGGCTTTGCATTCAACTCGGCGTCGGAAACAAAGTCCGGTTCGCAAGAAGTTGCCGGTGCGACATCCGACGTCGGCACCACGAGTGATGCGTCCGTTGGCATAAGGAACAATGATTTTTCTGCGGCGCGGCGGCGCACAAGGCCGTCCAACGCCACCAGTTCGTTATTCACGTATGCCTTGGTCCAAAGCTCAATAGCGTTCGCCGCGCCAATTTTGTCGCCTGCGTTCAACTTTCTCAAAACCGTCGAACGTTTCCAGTTGTCCTCACCGATATTGAAAATCAGGGAGACCAGTGCATCGTGTTCATTTTGGTTAAGGGGCGCCCGGACCGTGTCGCCAATGAGCTGTTCAATGGGCTGAACATCATCCTTAAGCAGCCGCTCCGCATCCCCTTCGGTGACGCTCATTCCATGACGCGCCGACGAAACATGACCGTAGCCAACAGTCCATTGTTCGCTGGGCGCATAATGCGCCGTCATCCGCAGGCCTTCATAGCCCTTGATCAGATTAAGACCGGTATCTCCCGTCCGCATCAGACCCGCACACCCCTCGTTACACTTGGGCGGTAAAACCGCCGCTTCTCAGCCGAACAACGGCCCCCAACGCGCCTCGTTAACGATTTAAATAGCATGATGAACAGGGTTTTGGTAGCCGCTAGCGGCTCTTCCCCTGTGCGCAGCTATATTCTGTGTCAAATCTGCACAAATCGGCGACACTGGCCCGGATCGGTCCATTTCATGATAGGATTGGCGCCTGGTAGATCAACAGGATATATGATGCGCCTGTCAGTAAGCTATTGAATCTCATATTTATTTCCGGACTCTCGCCAGCCTTGAGGCTTGGCACGAGACTTGGGATAGTCAATCGCGGTGCTGTATTCGCTCCAATGCAGCGCTGTCCGCTCAGGCGTCATTCGCCACATTGGGGGAATGCTGGGGCGCAAGAGGTAGTATCATGGGTAATGGGTTATCCAATATCATCGCCGCCGCAATCCTCGCTTTTGCGATAATCTGGACTGGCGGATTCGGTGGCGGCCGAGGCGATTCGTCGGAAGACTATGAGGCGTGGCTGTCCCGCGCAGTCGGCGATATCCGGAACGATATCGTGATCAGCTGCGGTTGTTGCGACGGCAAAGGCTCCGGGAGGGCCGCCAGTAATTCTTTTTGACGACCCGCCCCGTTCCACTGCGCATCGCCGGTTATAATCCGGTTGCGCCAGTTGAAACCGGGCGGGTTCCCGCACCGCTTGCATCGCAGCCGCCTGTGCCTGCGCCGGCTTTTCCGCCTGAGAATCCGGTTTATTGGCCAGATGACTTTTTTGGGCCGCCGCCGCCCTATATCCCGCCGGTGTTAATACCGCCACCGCCAATTCCCTGCGATGACGACGATGACACGCCCAATCCGGATTGCCCTCCTGGTCCGCCGGGCCCGGAAGAGCCGCCCATGGAAGTCCCGGAACCTGGCGTTATCGTGATCCTGCTGGCGGGGCTTGGCGCTTATTGGCTAAGCACGCGCCGCCGCTAGCGGCTATCTCCGTCAGTTTTTAGACGGAGGGTAACAATACTGCTGCGGCGAGCCCCAGGAAAACAAAGAACCCGACAATATCCGTCACGGTCGTGACGAAGACAGCGGACGACACCGCCGGATCGGCGCCAGCGCGTTGCAAGCTGATCGGCACGAGAATGCCGGCGAGACCCGCAGCCAGCAGATTGATAATCATCGCCACGCCGACAACTCCACCCAACCGGATGGCCTCCTGCTGATCGCCCCAGCCGCTGGCGAAATACCAGACGCCAGCAAGCGCGCCCATAATCAGGGCAAAGATCAATCCGTTAAGAAATCCGACCAGCGCTTCGCGATAGACAATGCGCGCCGCATTCGACGAGGTTAAGTCTTTCGTGGCTAGTGATCGCACCGCAACGGTCAGCGTTTGCGTTCCAGCATTGCCGCCCATGCTGGCGACAATGGGCATCAGGACCGCAAGCGCGACAATCTGGCCGATCGCGGCGTCAAACAGGGCAATCACAAGCGACGCCATGATGGCGGTCGCAAGATTGACAGCGAGCCATGAAAACCGGGAGCGAACAGTCTGAACAACCGTATCGGACAAGCCGGTATCGGCTTCAACGCCACCAAGCGCGAGCATGTCTTCCTGGGATTCCTCGCGCACCATTTCAACAACGTCATCAACCGTAATCATACCGACCAGTCGTTCGGACACGTCCACGACCGGCGCGGAGATGAGATTGTACTGTTCAAAAAGATAGGCGACTTCTTCCTGGTCCATGGTGACCGGAATCTGCCGCATCATCTGCGCTGACATGATATCTTCGATTTTAGTCTCGCGCGGACACTTCAGAAGCGTCGACAGCGGCACTTCGCCGATCGGCTTGAACGCAGGATCAACGACAAAGACTTCAAAAAACCGGTCAGGAAGTTCTTCGGTGCCGCGTAAGCGATCAATGATCTGACCGACGGTCCAATAGGCCGGCGCCGCGAAAAACTGGCGCTGCATAAGACGCCCTGCAGTGTCTTCCTCGTAATCAAGCGCAGCGCGCAGAGCGAGCCGGTCGTCAAGAGGCACCTCCGCCAGAATCTCCGCGCGTTTTTCTTCGTCCAGGTCTTCCAGCACAAAGGCTGCGTCGTCCGTATCGAGTTCCGAAAGCGCCTTGGCGACTTCTTCAGGGTCCAGCGCATCAACGACGCTTTCGCGCAGATCATCATCAAGCTCGGCCAGCACATCCGACGGCAGCGATCCGCCAAGCATTTCAAACATCGCCTGGCGTTCATCATCAGGCAGCAAACCAATAAGGTCGGCGATATCCGCCGGATGAAGCTCCTGGGTCAGGAACTCAAACCCTTCGGCGTCTTTGGCGCCGATGACATCCGATACGGAGCGGACGAATTCCGCAGACAGCGTCTGGTCTTTTGCAAACTGCGTGTCTTCGGAGTCGTCGACCGACGCCCCATCCTCTTCGGGGGGCTCAAGGTGCGATGTATCACTCATAAACCCCTCCCTTCGCGAACAAAATTTGCTGATCTGCGGGCCGTTGCTAGGCGAGCCTTATGTTTTTGGCAAGGCGTTGCGAAGCGCTATTCGCGAAAATTAAAAATGCCACTCATGATGATGGCGATCGTTATGGCCGTCAGCCCCGCGGTGATTTTTGTCGTCAGCACCGCCTTCTTGCCAAGTTGCGGCGAAACAGGCGCGCCCGGATCGGCCCCTTTGACGCCGTCGTCTTCAGCTTCCCAGCGGCTTTGAATATTTCGCGGCAGCACAGCCAGAAACACCACCCACCACCAGATGATGAAAATAACAACGCCGCCTGCAATGGTCATGGCTAATTCCGATGAATGAACGTTTTGATGAGCGGGCGCTTGCCCCACACATCGTCAAAATAAATGCGCACGGCGCGCTTGATGACAAGCTCGACCGCATCATCATCCTTTCGCTTCGCCGCCTTGAGCGACATCACCGCATCCTCAATCTCGCCAGCCAAAGCATCATAGTCTGTCGCATCCTGATCTTCACCGAACACCACGCCAGAACCGTCAACGCCGATTTCACGCGAAAGCTGCTGGCTTGCATTGAACACGACAGAAACAAAGATGGCGCCGGTCTCAGATAATTTACGCCGCTCGCGCATCGGCGTCGCCCCAGCGGGCATGAACACCTTGCCGTCGAGATAAATTCGGCCCGCCGGGACCTCATCGATCAGTTCCGGTCCATCCGGCGCAATCCGGATAAGATCCCCATTGCGCGGCGCAAACGCATCTTCGACACCCAGCTCCAGCGCCAAATCGGCGTGTTCTTCAAGATGGCGAGCTTCCCCATGCACCGGGATCGAAATTTTCGGGCGCGCCCAGTCATACATGGTGCGCAATTCATCCCTGCAAGGATGGCCGGAGACATGAACGAACTCATCTTTTTCCGTGATCACTTTAACGCCGAGATCGACCAGATCGTTTTGCAGATTATAAATCTCGCGATCATTTCCCGGAATAATTTTCGACGAGAAAATGACCGTATCGCCCTCACTCAAGACAATATCACGGTGATCGTTTCTGGCGATTCGCGCCAGCGCCGCGCGATACTCGCCCTGACTGCCGGTGCACAAATACAAGACATGCCGTCGCGGCAGATGGCCGGCGTCTTTCGGCTCAACGAAGGAAAGGTGTTCAGGCAGCAGACCGGTTTCGCGCGCCGCATCAACGATACGCAGCATCGACCGCCCTAACAGACAAACGCTGCGATCAGCGGCGACAGCGGCTTCGCAAATAGAAACCACCCGCGAGACATTCGACGCGAAGGTCGTCACTGCAACGCGGCCGTCCTGTTTGGCGATAAGCCTGGTCAGCGACTTGCGCACATCGGTTTCCGACCCCGACTCGCCCGGCGAAAGCACATTCGTGGAATCGCAAATCATTGCGAGGAGGCCGTCATCGCCAAGTTTCTTGATTGCGGCGCTATCGACCTTTGGCCCCAGTGACGGCGTACGGTCAATTTTCCAGTCTCCGGTGTGGAGAACAGTCCCCAATTCAGTGCGCAGGACAACGCCGCAGGGCTCCGGGATCGAATGGGTGAGCGTTACATATTCAATATTAAACGGACCAAGCGAAAAGCGCGCATCCATTTCAAGAATATGAAAGTCAGCGTGAGTGATCTCAAGCTCATCAAACTTGCGTTGCACAAGCGCCGCCGTGAACGCCGTTGCGTAGATCGGACAGCCGAGCTTTTTCGCCAGCAGCGCGACAGCGCCGATATGGTCTTCATGCCCGTGGGTCAGCAGCAGCCCAAGAAGATTTTCTTTTTCCTCCAGAATATAGGACGGGTCCGCGCACATCAGATCAACGCCGGGTGTCGACAGGTCGCCAAACATCACACCGCAATCGATCATCAACCACTGACGGTTAGCGGGGCGGCCGAACCCGTAAAGGTTCATGTTCATGCCGATCTCGCCAGAGCCGCCAAGCGGTAAAAACACAAGGTCCTGTTTCACCATCAGGCAGCGCCTGAAGATTTAATGCGCTTACTGATTTCAAGCAGCCCGTTGATGGTCAATTCATGATCGAAAATGTCGATGGCTTTTGTCTGGCCCTCAAACAGGGAGGCGATGCCGCCCGTCGCCACAACCCGTATTGGCGATCCGTATTCGGCCTTAATTCGCTCGATCAGCCCTTCAATCAGGCTGATATAGCCCCAATAGACACCGGTCTGCATCGCGCCGACCGTGTCCGTGCCGATGACCTTTTCCGGTCTTTCGATAGCGATGCGCGGCAGCCGCGCCGCCGCCTCATGCAGCGCCTGCATGGAAAGATTGATGCCGGGCGCAATGACCCCGCCTTCAAAAGCGCCGTCAGCACCGACAATATCGAAATTTGTCGCCGTACCGGAATCGACAACGATAAGCGGTCCGCCATGCGACGTATAAGCGCCAACCGCGTTCACCAGCCTGTCCGCACCCGCTTCAGATGGCTTGTTGATGCGCACGGCGACACCGGGAATATTGTCATGCGCAATGACAAACGGCTCGCAGTTGAAATAACGCCGCGACAGATTGCGCAGATGGAACAGCGACTGCGGCACCACCGTCGAGATAATGCATTCATGAATATCGGACAGCTTATGCCCGGCCATGCCCATCAATTGAGAGAGCCAGACGGCGTACTCATCGGCGGTACGCACGGTTGAGGTAGACGAGCGCCATTGGGAAAGCGGCTTGTCATGATCAAACAACGCAATCACCGAATTCGTATTGCCGACATCAATCGCGAGCAGCATATATCTTCCTAGTTTCTGGCGGCGTCTTCCGCTATCGTATCACGCCCAAAAAACACTTCACCAGCAGCGACAGTCCGCCTTCCATCGCCGGAGCGCAAGAGCAATCCGCCGCCGTTATCGATCCCCTCGAACACCCCGCTGAATTCCTCATTTGGCAGGCGCACCGTGATCTCCTCCCCCAGCCCTGTGGCCCGAGCCAGCCAGCGCTCGCGAATAGGGGCGAAACCTTTATCACGCCATCGGTGGTACAGTGCGAAGAAATGGCTGTCGATGCGTCCCGCTAATTCCTGTGGCGGCGGGGCCGGCGCGAAATCGATCAGGCGCGCAGCCGGATAAGGCAAATCATCCGGCGCCGTCACTATGTTCACGCCGATCCCGATCGCGATCTTACCATCAAGATTCTCAAGCAGGATTCCGGCGCATTTGCATTTGCCGAGCATCACATCATTTGGCCATTTCAGCGTGATCTGATCACTCGACGCATATTCATCGAGCGCGTTAGCCAAGGCCAGGGACGAAACAAATGACAATTGACCAAGGCTCTCGACAGGCCCAGTTGGCGAAAACAACAATGTTGATGCAAGATCCCCCACCTCCTGTCGCCATGCGCGCTGGCGGCGACCGTAAGCGGCCGTCTGGCGTATCGCAATAATCCAGCAAGGACCTGTCTCGCCAGCCTGCGCCCGTCGCTTCGCTTCCAGACTTGTTGAATCGAGCGTATCAAAAACCTGAAACGCCGCGCCGGAGGGGAAGACCTTCATCCGCTAGAACAAAGACGCCGCAGCGCGCCCCGCCGCCTGGGTCAAAGGACCCATGAAGACAGTCAGTAGCGGGAACATCAACAGAGCTGATCCCCATGCGGCGAATGTCAACGCCGGTCCGCTATCGCGTTCAAACGCCGGCGCAGGCTCATCAAACCACATGAACCAGACAATGCGCAGATAGTAAAACGCCGAGATGGCGCTCGCGAACACACCAGCAACCGCAAGCCAGATCAGACCCGCATCAACGGCAGCGAAAAAGACAAACCATTTGCCGAAGAAACCCGCCGTCGGCGGCACGCCGGCCAATGAAAACAGCAATACGGTCAGGATCAGCGCCATGGGCATGTTCGTTCTCGACAGGCCCGCAAGATCGCTGATGTTTTCGGTCATCCCGCCGCGCCTGCGCATCATCAAAATCACGGCGAAAGTCCCTAGCGTCATCAGCACGTAGATCGTCATATAAATTAAGACGGCCCTTACGCCTTCGGACGAGCCCGCCGCAAGGCCAATCAGGGCGTAGCCCATATGCCCGATGGAGGAATAGGCCATCAGGCGCTTCACATTGGTTTGCGGGATCGCTGAAAATGCGCCAACGGTCATGGAGGCGACAGCGATCATGGCGATTACCGGTTGCCAGTCGGTGAGAACGCCGGAAAACGACGTCGTCAGAACGCGGGTGAAGAGCGCCATCGCCGCAAGTTTTGGCGCGGCGGCGAAGAACGCCGTCACCGGTGTCGGCGAGCCTTCGTAGACATCCGGCGTCCACATATGGAACGGCGCAGCGGATACCTTGAACGCCAGTCCTGAAATCAAAAAGACAAGCCCGATAATGAGCCCGACATTTTGACCTTCGGCAGATGCAGCTTCTGCAATTGCTACAAAAGACGTCGAACCGGTGAAGCCATAAACCAGCGAGGCGCCATAAAGAAGGAGCCCCGACGACAAGGCGCCAAGCACGAAATATTTAAGGCCCGCTTCGGTTGAGCGGCGACTGTCGCGATTGAACGCCGCCAGGATGTAAAGCGCCAGGCTTTGCGTCTCAACGCCCATATAGAGCGAAATCAAATCCGTCGCGGACACCATCAGCGACATGCCGAAGGCGGCCAGAACAATAAGAACTGGATATTCAAACCGACCGAGCTTTTCGCCAGCGAGATATCGGTCGGACATCAAGATAGCCAACGCCGCCGCACCAAAAATGATCACCTTGCAAAAATCGGAAAAGGCGTCGATGCGGAACGCGCCGTCAAAAAGGCTCGGCTGCGATGCCGACGGGCCAAAGATAACCAGCGCAACCGCTGCTATCAAAAGCGCAACGCAGGCATAAGAGATTTGCTTGGCGAATTTATCGCCGAGGAAGACACCGGCGATCAAAAGCGCCATCGCGCCAATCGCCAGCGCGAGTTCCGGAAACGTAAAGGACAGTGTCTCGAAAATCCCCATCAGTTCACTGCCCCGGCGATCGCCGTATTGTAATTTTCAATCACCAAGTCCACCGCTGGGCTGAATACGGATAACGCTGGGCCCGGATTGAAGCCGAGCAGGAGCGCAAAGAACATCAAGACAGCAAGCGAACCAAGCTCCCGGCGATCTACATCGGGGATCGCCATCAGCGCCTCTTTTGTGAGGTCGCCATAGATCACCTGACGGTAAAGACGCAGCGCATAGGCCGCCGACAGGATCACGCCAAACGCAGCAAAGAAGGCGATCCAGCTATTAACCTTGAAGGCGCCGGTCATGGCGAGAATCTCACCAACAAAACCGCTGGTTCCCGGCAGGCCCACATTACCCAGCGTGAAGAAGAGAAACAAAAACGCATAGAGCGGCATACGATGGACAAGCCCGCCATAGGCCGCGATTTCGCGTGTATGCATTCGGTCATAGACAACGCCGACACACAAAAAGAGCGCACCGGAAATAAAACCGTGGGAGAGCATCTGGAAAAGGTCGCCCTCGATCCCCTGCTTGGTGCCGGTGAATATCCCCATCGTTACGAAGCCCATATGGGCCACAGACGAATAGGCGATGAGCTTTTTCATATCCTCCTGCGCCAGCGCGACGAGGGAGGTGTAAATGATCGCGACGATCGACAGCGCAAAAATCAGCGGCGCAAAGTCAAGGCTGGCGATCGGGAACATCGGCAACGAAAAGCGCAAAAATCCGTAGCCGCCCATTTTCAGCAAGATTGCTGCAAGGACAACGGAGCCTGCGGTCGGCGCCTGAACATGCGCATCGGGCAGCCAGGTGTGCACCGGCCACATAGGCATTTTGACGGCGAACGACGCAAAGAACGCAAGCCACAGCCACTTTTGCGCCCCGGCGGCAAACTCATAATTCTGCAACGCAGGAATATCCGTGGTGCCAGCTTCAGCGTACATCCACGCCATCGCCACCAGCAGCAACAGCGAACCCAGTAATGTATAAAGGAAGAATTTTAGCGCCGCATAGACACGGCTTGGCATGACAATGCCGGCGAATTCTTTCGTTCCCTTTGATCCCCAGACACCGATGATCAGGAACATCGGGATGAGGCTTCCTTCGAAGAAGAAGTAGAAGAGAAACAGATCCAGCGCGCAGAAAACGCCGATCATCAGGGTTTCCAGAACCAGAAACGCGATCATGTAATCGGCGACGCGGGTTTTGATGGAATCCCACGAAGCCAGAATGCAGATCGGCATGATGAAGGTGGTCAGCAAAACGAACAGGATTGAAATCCCGTCGACACCCATCTTGTAGCTGATGCCGCCGCCGAGCCAGTCGACCTGCTCCACCAGTTGATAGCCGGCGAGCGATGTGTCGTAGAGCGCATAAACGCCAAGCGACACGACAAAGGTAAGCGACGTTATGCCAAGCGCGACCCAACGCGCAGTGTTGGCGACCTGCGCTTCTTCATTTGCATCAATCGCGCCGTTTTCATTGGTGCGCGACATCATACGGCGAGCGATGATACATAAGGCGCCAAACAAAGGCGCGAAGGTAATCAGGCTGAGCCAGGGTTGTCCGGCGAAACTCTCCGTCATTATTGCCCGCCCCCCGCTCTGATCAGAATGAATGTGACAAGGATGGCGATGCCGACCAGCATCGCGAAGGCGTAGTGATATAGATAACCGCTCTGCACCTTGACGATCCGGCGCGCGCCCGCCGCCACCGCCGCCGCGATACCGTCTGGACCGACGCCGTCGATCGTCTTGCCATCGCCGTCTTTCCATAAGAAACGGCCGAACGCGATCGCCGGCTTCACCAGCAGGAAGTCGTAAATCTCATCGAAATACCATTTGTTTTTGAGGAAGGCGTAGATCATGCCGCCCGGGCGCAAGAGGCCGGGTTTTAGTGGATCACCGCTCAGATAGTGCATGGCGGCGGCAAGCGTTCCGGTCAGCATCGCCAGGAACGGCGCCCACAAAACCCAGGTTGGCACATGATGACCGCCCTCGTCGTGCTCTTCTTCTGCTCCGTGCGCCTCGGCGGCGCCGGCCTGCGCATGACTGTCTTCTTCGCCGTGATCGTCTGCTCGTAATGCCGCCAGTTCTTCAGAATTCAGATGGTCCGCTTCAGTCGCCGGCTCGTGGTGTTCTTCAGCTGCGTAAAGAGCGCCATTCCAGAATGTTTCAGACTTATCGCCGACAAACTGTCCGTAAAACGCCATGCCGGCGAAAAGCGCGCCGATAGCCAGCGGCACCAGCGGCATCATCATTGTGTCCGGCACGGCGTGCGGATGCTTGCGGATATGTTCCGGCGCGCGGCTTGGCCCCCAGAAGGTCAGAAAGATAAGCCGCCAGGAATAAAACGCCGTCATCACCGCCGCCAGCAGTCCCATCACGAAAGCGAAATAGCCGAACGCCCGGCCCGCTTCTCCGGCGGCGAATGCGCCTTCGATGATCATGTCCTTGGAGACAAATCCAGCCGTCCCGAATGGCGCGCCGAAGAGATAAAAGCCGGGAATGCCGACACCCGTTATCGCAATCGTGCCAATCACCATCAGCAGATGCGTAAACGGCATCAGCTCTTTGACACCGCCCATCTTCTTGATGTCCTGCTCGTGATGCATGCCGATGATCACCGCGCCGGAACCAAGGAACAACAGCGCTTTGAAAAAGGCGTGCGTGAAGAGGTGGAACATCGCCGCGCCATAGGCGCCAACGCCGGCGGCGAAGAACATGTAGCCAAGCTGAGAGCACGTCGAATAGGCGACGATCTTTTTGATGTCATCCTGAAGAAGCCCGACAGTCGCAGCGAAAAACGCCGTGACTGCGCCGACAAGCGTCACCATCGCCGCTGCATTCGGCGCATATTCGTAGATAACCGAACAGCGGCAGACGAGAAAAACGCCCGCCGTCACCATGGTGGCCGCATGGATAAGCGCGGAAACCGGCGTCGGCCCTTCCATCGCATCCGGCAGCCAGGTGTGCAGGAAGAACTGCGCCGACTTACCCATGGCGCCGATGAACAGAAGAACGCCAATCACCGTCAGCGCATGATATTCAGCGCCGAGAAAGGTGATCATCAGATCCTGAATCGGCGCGCCGGCGCCAGCATTCCATGGCGTCACGACGGCGTTCGAGGCGACAGCCTGAAACACTTCATCGAACTGGATCGAACCAAAGACGTAGAACACGCACATGATGCCAAGGGCGAAACCGAAGTCCCCCACCCGGTTGACCACAAACGCCTTGATCGCCGCGTCATTGGCGGACTTCTTCTTGAACCAGAAACCAATCAGCAAATAGGACGCGAGACCAACGCCCTCCCACCCAAAGAACAGCTGGAGGAAATTGTCCGCAGTCACCAATGTCAACATCGCGAAGGTGAAGAGCGACAGATAGGCGAAGAACCGTGACTGCTCGCCATAATCCTTCATGTAGCCCATCGAATAAGTATGCACGAGGAACGATACGCTGTTCACAACAATCAGCATCACGGCTGAAAGCGTATCGAGGCGCACAGCCCAGTCCGCTGAGAAATTCCCCGAACCGATCCATTCAAACAGCGTTATCGTTCGGGCGTTGCCGCCAAGCGCAACATCAAAGAACAGGAACCATGAATAGATTGCGGCAAGCAGCAACAGTCCTGTCGTTAACAGCTCAGCCGCGCGCGAACCAAAAGCACGCCCCACCGGCATCGCCAGCATGGCGCCGAACAGCGGTAATAATACGACAAAGGGTTCCATTATAATGAGGCGCCTTTAGTTCTTCATCAGGTTGGCGTCTTCGACGGCGATGTCGCCGCGATTGCGGAAGAATGCGACTAGAATTGCAAGCCCCACCGCCGCTTCCGCCGCCGCCACGGTGAGGACCATAAACGCAAAAACCTGTCCGGTGAGATCGCCGAGAAACTGAGAAAACGCCACCAGATTGATATTCACGGAAAGCAGCATCAACTCAATCGACATCAGGATGACAATGACATTCTTACGGTTGAGAAAAATGCCCGCCATGCCGATGGCGAACATGATTGCTGCAACGGAAAGATAATGCCCAAGGCCGATATCCGCCATTTATAAACGCCCCCTCATGACAGGCCCTGCCCCGAACCGATATCGACAAGTTCAACGCCTTCGTCACGCGTGCGGGCGACCTGCGCCGCCGCATCCTGTTTTTTCACGCCTTCCCTTGTGCGGAAGGTCAGAATGATCGCGCCAATCATCGCCACGAGCAGGACGATGCCGGCGATCTGAAAATAGTGGATGTAGTCGGTGTAAAGAATGAGGCCGAGCGCCTCGATATTGTTTGGACCATTCGGGTCCGCGATTGTCTGCGCAGCCGTCGGCGACGGGTGGGCGCGCGCCAGCGACACATCATCCGGAAACGCCCAGACCGCCACCACAAGGATCAGCTCAAAGACAACAATCGCCGCCAGCGCGCCGCCGATCGGCAGATATTGCAAAAAGCCCTGCTTCATCTCGACGAAATCAACGTCGAGCATCATCACGACAAACAGGAACAAGACCGCCACCGCGCCGACATAAACAACGATGAGCACCATCGCGAGATATTCGGCGCCCATCAGCACGAAAAGCCCGGATGCGGCGATAAAGGAGCTGATCAGGAACAGCACCGAATGCACTGGATTTTTCGACGCCACCACCATCAGCCCCGAAGCGATCGCGGCAAAGGCGAAGATATAAAAGGCGAATGCGGAGAACGTCATATCAAATGCTGAAGGCCCAGTCCCGTGAGCTTGGAGTATGGATTTGAATTCAATGCCGGATGGCGCTGCTTTACGATGATGCGCCCCAAAGACAATGCGACTCAGGGGCACGGGCGGATTGCGCGCTTTTAGACTGGGTTTTCCCGCATTGCAAAGGGTCGGGGCGCTTATTCCATGCAAGTTATTTCCAATGGCGATTACCACGGTGGCTTCAATGCACCTCTATAATTATAGGGCTGCGCCTGGCGCGACCAGGCTCTAAAATCGACCGACCTCACACACCCCTTCCGGAGGCCCTCATGAGCGAAGAAAAAAACTACTATCTCGGGACCCACGATGCTGAAATCCGCCGCCTCGGGCTGCAGCACCGGGTGTGGCGCCCGCATGTTCTGGACGCCTGGCGACGCGCGGGGATCACCACCGGCTCCACGGTCATCGACGCCGGCGCGGGCCCCGGCTACGCCAGCCTCGATCTTGCGGAAATCGTCGAGGAGGACGGCAGGGTCATCGCGCTGGAGCGCTCCGACCGCTTCCTTGAGGCCCTGAAGAGTGCGGCCGCGACCCGCGGCCTCGGCAATATCGACCCCCGCGCCTTCGATCTGGTGACCGACGACGTCTCGGTCAGCGGCGTCGACGCCGTCTGGATTCGCTGGGTATTCGCCTTTTTGAGCGATCCCATCGCCGTTCTGAAAAAGCTGAGCGGCGCCATCCGGCCCGGCGGCGTTTTTGTCATTCATGAATATATGGACTGGGCCACCATGAACTGGACGCCCCGGCGCGATGCGCTGACCGACTTTATCGAGGTGACGATCCGTGACTGGCGAGCCAGCGGCGGTGAGCCCGATATCGCCGTGCAGTTGCTGCCCATGCTCTCAAAGGCTGGTTTGCGCCTGAAAGAAACCCGTCCAATCATCCACGCCGTCCGGCCCGACAACTATGTCTGGCGCTGGCCGGCAACGTTTATCCCCAATCATGCGCGCGATCTCGCCGCGTCAGGCGTCGTCTCCAAAGAATGGGCGAGCAAGGTGATCGACGAATTTGAAGCCGCTGAGGCCGATCCGGACACCGTCATGACCACCCCCCTGGTGATGGAGATCATCGCGGAAAAACTATGATGGCCAAGCCTCAGCTCATCCTTCAAATCGCACGGCCCACCTAATCCTCCAAGACTCAAAGCCCGAAGCGCTTCTAAAAATCCCCAATGCAAAAGGGGGAGATGATGCGCAATTCGCCGCTACTCGGGCTTTCGATTTTAGCCGCATCCGCTGGCGCCGCGGCTGCTGAGCCGTTGCCGGTCGATATCTCAAAGGTCGAGTTCGGCCCGGTCCGCTTTCAACTCGTTCAGCATGAGAAAGTCGCGGGCGAAATGTTCTACGAGCTGGAGCGCCGTGGCGATGAGATTGTCATCCATGACGGCACCACGCTTTTGCCGGATGTACGCGAGTCCCTGACGGCGGTTATCGATGCTGACACGCTGGCGCCGAAATCGCTCGTCCTTGACGGTGATTTCAGCCGTACGATCCTGGATGCGGACCTTCGGTTTAACGAAGAGAAAGTCTCTGGCGACTATGTTCTGAAGCGGCCAGCCGATACCGTCAAAACAAAAACGCCATTCGATATGGACATGCTTCCGGATGCAGTCCTGCGCGCTTCTTTCTTCGGGCTATCCACCGGACTGCCGCTGGAAGAAGGCGTGAGTTACACATTCTCCTGGTTTTCCTCACTTGCCCGAAATTTTGCGCAAGCGACTTTCACGGTCACTGGCGCCGAGACAGTAGAGGTTCCGGCTGGCGAATTCGAAACGTTTGTTGGCGAACTGAAGGCGGCGCCGGAGAACGTGATCTACATTACGACGGAAACGCCGCACCGTATCGTACGCATTGATGTCATTGGACAAGACATGCGTTTCGAACGTTTGCCCGCCCGCGCGCCTTAACCGGCGCGCAACCAACACTCTTAAGGGAGGACAATCCAATGGTCAGCTTTACACTGAACGACGCGCCGGCGGTTTATGAGGGCGATGATGACAAACCGCTCTTGTGGGTCATCCGTGAAGACAAGGGTTTGAAGGGCACAAAGTTCGGTTGCGGCATCGGACAATGCGGCGCCTGCACCGTGCATGTAAACGATCAGGCCGTGCGTTCCTGCAGCTTCCCGGCCGCCGCGTTACAGGACGGCGACGTCGTCAGGACAATTGAAGGGTTGGCGTCAGGCGACAATCTGCATCCGGTTCAGGAGGCCTGGGTCGAAGAGGATGTCGCCCAATGCGGCTATTGTCAGGCTGGGCAGATCATGGCCGTCGCGGCGTTGTTGCAGGAAATCCCAAACCCCAGCGATGAAGACATCAACCGGCGCCACGATAATTTATGCCGCTGCGGCAGTTACTTTCGCATGCGCAAGGCGATTCACAGAGCCGCCTCTTTAATGGGAGGCCGTGATGAAAACCAATAATCTCGCAGCCGCCCCGACGCGCCGCGACGCGCTGAGAGTTTTCGCTCTTGGGGGCGCGTTGATTGTCGCTCCTCCCGTCTTCGGGCGGGCGCAGAACGCCGCTTTGTCAAACGGTCGCCCAATCGGTCCTTTTGTTGAATTGCGGCCCGACAACACAATCCTCATTCACACGCCAATCCCTGACATGGGCACTGGCGTCGAAACGGCGCTGCCAATGATGATCGCCGAAGAACTCGATGCGGACTGGGATCTGATCGATGTGCAACGCATGGCGACCGCTATCCAAGCCGGTGAAAACGGCGCCTTTCACGAAAAATACGCAACGCAAGGGAGCGGCGGCAGCGGTTCGGTGCGCCGAAGCTGGATGAATTTGCGCGATTGCGGCGCGCTTGCACGGCATTTAATCATCACTGCGGCCGCGCAATCTCTTGGGGTCGCTGCAAACCGATTAACGACGCAAAACAGCCGCGTCTTGGTTGATAATGGCGACGCTTCTTATCCTTATGCAGACTTTATAGACGAAGCCGCCTCTCTCGCCGCTCGCAACGAAATTATCAAACCCGTCGAAGAGGAAGGAGAGATTCGATATCATCTGGAGGTGGCGAGTGAGAACGCCGGCGGGCCGCGCCGCAAAAACAGCGATGACTTCGTCATTGTCGGCGCCGATAAAGGACACAAGAAGGCGCGAGACATTGTCACCGGCTGCGAACCCTTCGGCATCGACCTTGATATTGACGGGCAACAATACGCCGTCATCGCAAGATGCCCCTATTTCGGCGGCTCCGTCGCAAGTTACGATGACAGCGCCGCGCGCGCGGTTCGCGGCGTCACAGCAGTGATCGAACTTCCACGCCTAGAAGTTGATGGAGAAGGCCGGCTTAACAATCCGGGCGTCGCCGTCGTCGCAAGCTCCTTGTGGGCTGCAATGAAGGGCCGGGACGCGCTTGTTGTCGAATGGGACAAGGGCCCGCAGACACACGAAAACGATGTATGGCATGAGGAACATGCGCGCGGCGTCATCCGCGACTCATCCCGCGAGCGGGAGATCCTCCACGAAGCTGGCGACTTCGACGCCGCATATGAAGGCGCGCCGCAGAGAGTTCAGTCGACCTATACGACCCCGCATTTTGCGCATCTAAATATGGAGACGAACAATTGCGCCGCACACGTCACCGCAGAGCGCTGCATCATTGCAACGTCACACCAGAGCCCTCCCTATGCGGCGATGTATGCTGCAAGAGCAACCGGCCTGCCGGAAGACAAGATTGAGGTGCGCTCCGGACGGATTGGCTGCGGCTTGGGCCGCAAATGGCAAAGCGATTTTCTATCCGAAGCGGTCTTCCTGTCGCAAACCGTGGGAACGCCGATCAAAGTGTTCTGGACGCGCGAAGACGACACGCAAAACGACCAGCTAAACCCTGCCGGGCGCTTTGAATTCAAAGCCGGCCTCGACGAGAATCGAAAGGTCGTCGCCTGGAACGCTGTTTTCGCTTCTCAGGGCAATACGCGCATGCGCGGTTTCCCGGCAAACTTGATCCCGGATCTTCGCATCGAGCAGGTCAAGAAAGACTCGCGTACGCCGCTAGGCGCCTGGCGCGGGCCCGGCAACAACATTTCCGGTTTTGCGGTCGAGGGGTTTCTGAATGAGGTTGCCGCAGCCGCCGACAAAGATCCGCTCGACCTCCGGCTGGAATTGCTGGGCGAAGATCGCGAATTTCCATTCGATGAGTGGATGCCCATGAAAATGGGCGCGGGTATTTCCACACGGAAAATGAAAGGCGTCCTCAGTTTGGCGGCGCGTATGGCGCGCTGGGCCAACGCGGATCTGCCGAATGGCTGGGGACGCGGCATCGCATCCCATTTCACCTTTGGCTCCTATGTCGCCTTTGTGGTTGATGTCTCCGTTGACGACGACCGCCGCTTCACGGTGGAGCGTGTCTTTGCCGGCGTCGATTGCGGGCGCGTTATCAACCCCCTTGGCGCACGCGCGCAGATAGAAAGCGGGATCCATGACGGTCTTTCGACCGCCCTGTATCAAAATGTGGGCATTGAGGAAGGCCGGATTACGACCGACAACTTCCATCACATTCGGCTGCTGCGCATCGACGAAGCGCCAAAGCATATCGAGGTGGACTTCATCGATAGCGACGAGCACCCATGGGGCACAGGTGAAATCGCGCTTCCCGCGTTTATACCGGCACTAATGGCGGCGCTCTATGATGCGACAGGCGTGCGCATCCGCAGCCTGCCCATCGGCGACCAGTTAAAGGCGTAGCGCCCGGATTTATAATTTCAGCAAGCCTCAACGACGCGGCGCATCGAATTCGAGGCTTATTTGATCCAGGCTTCGACCGGGCCTTTGAGCAATACGGTCAGCTGGTTGCCCTTGCGGTCGACGGCTTTACCGGCGGCGACGCGAATCCAGCCTTCCGAAATACAATATTCTTCAACGTTGGTTTTTTCTTCGCCCTTAAACCTCACGCCGACACCGCGCTCAAGCAAGGCTTCGTCGTAAAACGGGCTTTTCGGATCATTGCACAATCGGTCGGGGGGCGTATCTGTCATCTTTTCAATCCTGGAGTCATCACGAACGCGTACTATACTTACGGGCGAATTCTACTGATAGCCCATTTGCGGATACTCTGTCGGCAGACCCGCCTTTTTCCAGGCTTCAATCCCGCCGCGATACCACAGAACCTGCGTATACCCCATATTGATGGCGCGCAACGCCGCATTGTAAGACATCCAGCATTGGGGGCTTTGGCAATAAAACAAGACCGGAACTTGTTTATTACCGCCTGTCACCTGCGCCAGAAACTGGCCAAACTCCTGCTGGGTCTGATCATTAAAATTACCGGGCGCCGCCGCCGGAGAAGCAGCATAGGCGCCTGGCAATATCTCCTGCCCGCCAAGAACATCAAAGATTGCAATGCCGCCCTGATTTTGTTGCAGGGCCGTCCAGAATGCTTCGGTTGAAATCACCAGACCGCCGGGAATCGTTGTCGGCGTCGGCCCATGCATCGCCCCGCCATAAAGCTGGCTTACCGGCGCGACGCCAAAGTCCTGAGACTCAAACTGCTCGACCTGCGCAAATTGCGAGTTCTGATTTGAACGCGGTTCAGGCTGCGGCGATCCGAACTGCTGTTGTTGTGATTGCTCTTGTTGCTGCTGCCCTTGTTGTTGCATCGTCGGCGGTTGCGTCTGCTCAGCCTGTTTGGGTTGAGGTTTCGGCTGACCGCCAAAACTGTCCTGCGCCATGGCGCCTGACGTCAGCAAAAACAGCGCTATCGTTGCTGTTACAGGCGCCAGCAAAAGATGTGGTGAATATCTCATTGTGTTGGCTCCAGTCTCTGACCGTCCTGCCCTGTCGCGGCATAGGGATTGAAGCTCGGGTCGTCAGTCAGGACGTAAGTACCGTCGTTCAATTGCCATGCATTATCATAAGTGTTGTCGAGCTGAACGCTGCCGCCGTTTATCGGGTCATTATAGGTTTCAACGCCGCGAATAGCTTCGTTGAATTCGCGGGCGTTCCTATCGTTGCTTTCCTGTTGCTTACGCCAGCTATCCATCTGCATATCGCTGATTTCACGATTGGTCTGCGCGCTTATACGCGCCCGGTCCGCGGCGCCTTTGGCGTTGGTCCGGCTGATATTAGCGTGAAATTGCGCAATCTTCGCCGACCATTGCGGATCGGCTTTGTACGAATTGCGGATCATTGCGGCTTTGTTGAAATCCAACTGCCCTTCAGGCGCGCGATAAGCAAAACTTGGCAACGAAAGCGTTGTATAGGTTTCCATCACACCGCCCATCCCGTCCGCGATCCGGTTTTGCGAGAAAATCGCGATAACGCCGACAAGCTCGCGCATTTCGCGGCCCTGAAGCTGATAGCCGAGCAGCGCATCGCCCGCCCCAACCCATTGTCGGGTTTGCATGCCATACATGTCCGGCGGTTGCGGCGGCATCATCCTGGAGACGCCCTCAACAATGTCAGTGCGTTCGCGATAGTCGAGCAGTTGCGCACCAGGACGAACGCGCTGCACATATTGCGTGATGTATTGGCGCGGGTCCGTCACGATAACATTCGGGCATTGAGACTGTTGCATGCCGGGATATTGCATATTGTGGCCGGACCACTTTTCTTCCGGCAACATTTGAATCGCACTCGACCCGTCCGGCGACGTCGCCGTCCAGTTGATATGCGGCGTGTTCAGTCCGCATCCGGACATGTTTTGCGCCCAGACAATACCGCCCTCGGTTTTCCACCCCACAGGGATCAGCATGGTCGCCGCAACCATTGGCTGGGCAAAACCATTACGATCCATGATTTTCGAGCTTTGAACGCGCACCGCGCCAGCTGGCAATTCAGTACGCGCTGGTGCGGCGGCGCGGTTTTCTGCTGGCGCCGGCTTGCTTTGTTCAACTGGCTGCGGCGGAACATTGTCGCTCAACTGAAAGGTCGATGCGTCAGCTTCTGAATAAGCCTCGCCCTGACCGGCAGCTGACGCTTCATACGCCTCGCTCTCGTAATCTGCGCCGTCATCGGCACAAGCTGAAAGCGTAAGCAAGCTCAATGCTATGAGATAATGGATTTTTTTCATGTTACTCCCCCCGCTGTCGATGATTCCGACAACGTCTCCACATTACTCAAAATCCCGAAAAAGCGCAAAATACGGACAATGGCGCGTCAGGCTGGCAGGAATTTCAATTCGTTGAGAGGTTACGCTCGCCTAGCGGTAAGGCGCGTCGAGTTCGAGATTCTTCGCAATCTCACGCTCCCAGCGGTCGCCATTCGCCAGCAAGCGATCCTTGTCATAGAACAGCTCTTCGCGGGTCTCGGTGGCGAATTCGAAATTCGGCCCTTCGACAATCGCGTCCACGGGGCACGCTTCCTGGCAGAAACCGCAATAGATGCATTTCGTCATGTCGATGTCGTAGCGGGTCGTACGGCGCGAACCATCATCGCGGGGCTCGGCTTCAATGGTGATCGCCTGCGCCGGGCAGATCGCCTCGCAAAGCTTGCAGGCGATGCAGCGCTCTTCGCCATTCGGATAGCGGCGCAATGCATGCTCACCACGAAAACGCGGGGACAAGGGCCCTTTCTCGAACGGGTAATTCAGCGTCGCTTTGGGACGCATGTAGTATTTCATGGCGAGCCCGAAAGCCTTGACGAAATCAAGCAGCGCAAATCCCTTAATCGCTTGTGCAATACGCGACACTTAAGACCTCCAGCTCTGGAACCAGTCTTCCAGTCCCGGGAACATCAAGATGGCGCCAGCCGTCAATACGACCCAGGACAGCGACAGGGGCAGGAAGATTTTCCAGCCAATCCGCATCAACTGGTCATAACGGTAGCGTGGCACGATCGCTTTCACCATCGCGAACATGAAGAAGAAGAACACGATCTTCGCGCAGAACCAGAAGACCGGCACGGTCTCCAGCGGCCCCCACGGGATCGGCGAATGCCAGCCGCCGAAGAAAAGGATCGTGAGCATTGCGCACATCAAAAGGATGTTCGCCAGTTCCCCGATCATGAAGAGCAGAAACAGGGTCGACGAATATTCAACCTGATATCCGGCGACAAGCTCCGATTCCGCTTCCGGCAGATCAAAGGGCGGACGGTTTGTTTCCGCCAGCGCCGAAATGAAGAAGACAACGAACATCGGAAACAGCGGAATGAAATGCCAGTTTAAGATCCCCGCTCCGCGAGACTGGCTCATCACGATGTCCGAAAGGTTCAACGACCCGACGAGCAGCAAGACGGTAATGATTACAAAGCCGATGGAGACTTCGTAGGAAACCATCTGCGCTGCGGAACGCAACGACCCGAGAAACGGATATTTCGAATTGGACGCCCAGCCGCCCATGATGACGCCGTAAACGCCAAGGGAGGAAATCGCGAAGAGATAAAGAATGCCGACATTGATGTCGGAGCCGACGAGGCCCGGCCCGACCGGGATCACCGCCCAGCCGACCAGCGCCAGAACGAAGGTGACCACCGGCGCGAGAATGAACACCACCTTGTTGGCGCCCGCCGGAATGACGATTTCCTTGAAAACGAATTTCAGAAGGTCAGCGAAAGACTGAAGCAGGCCGAACGGCCCGACGACATTCGGCCCTTTGCGCATCTGCACAGCGGCCCAGACCTTGCGGTCGAAATACATCAAAAACGCCTGCGCCAAAAGCAGGGTCACGATCAGCGCCAGGGCCTGTATCAGGGTCGGGAAGAACCAGCCCGCCCAGCCAGCGTCCGCCGGCCGGGTCGAGACATATTCCCATATGCTCGTCATCCATTCCATAAGACGCGGTCATAGAGCGGAATGGCGCGCTAGTCACGAGGGAAAGCTGAGCTAATCGGTCGCAATTTTAATCGGATATTCCGGAGAAATTCCGACCGATCCAGCCCGGTGGGTTATTTGACGGAGATATCCGCAAACAGGCTGCCGTCCTTGTCGACGCGCGATGGCGAGCCGTGGATATCCACATCGCCAATGCCGCTGACCGAAATATCAATCTCGTCCTCAGCATAGATGTCGACATCGCCAATGCCGGAAATATCGACATCCGCCGTCTTGCAGCGCAGATCGCGAGCGTTGAAATCGCCAATGCCTGAAACAACGGCGTCGAAATGTCCGCATGTACCGGATATATCAACCGAGCCGACGCCGGAAAAGTCAGCGTCGAATTCATCGGCGTTAATGCCGGAGATGTCGCCGTCGACAATGCCGGAGACATCAATCGCGCGCAGCGACGGCAGCGTGATGGTCGCCTCAAGACCCTGGTTGCGCCACTTGCGCCGCATATTTTCGCGGCGTGACTGATCAAGAATCAATTCGCCGTCGACGACGGAAACGTCAACCCGCTCCATCTCTTCCGGCGCGCCGGAAACCACAATCGAATAGGCGCCGCCAACCTCGACATCGAATTCATAGACGCCGCCGATTTCAACCATGTCAAAATCAGCGAGATCATAAGTCTGCGTAATGTCTTTGGACTTATCGCGTTCGCCAATGTCCGTGAGATCGCCAAACGCCATATATGCGCCGCCGGCGGCAATGCCGATGGCGAGAATTAAACCAACAATCAATCCGAGGAAAAATTTCATGAATAGCCTCCCTTCTTACCCCGCCAAGAAACTATCACTGTCGTGAAGAAAGCCAAATGTCATTCAACGCACTTCAGGAACAAGATAACGATAACCAGTCAGCGCTTTACCGTTGATGCGAAGTAAAGCCGCGACAGACCGTTTTCTCCTTCAAAATAGCAAAGGGCGCGCCATAAAGCGCGCCCTTCAACAGCTTTCAATTATTGTCAGTGGACAGTGATGTCTGAGAACATGCCGCCATTCTTGCGGACATTTTCCGGCGAGCCATAAACGTCGATGTCGCCCATGCCGGACACGCGCGCATCAACTTCGTCACGCGCATAGACATCCGCATCGCCAACACCCGACACTTTCACAATCACCTTGTTGCATTCCAGCCCGTCGGCTTTCAGGTCACCGACACCCGAAAGGTTTGCATCGAGAACGCCGCATTCGCCGTCGATCTCAACGTCGCCAACGCCGGAAATATCGATCTCAAACTCACCCGCATCGACGTCCTTGATCGTTCCATCCACCACGCCGGAAACCTCAAGGCCGGTCAACATTGGCAGGGTGATCACAGCATCAACGCCTTCGCGCTTGTTGCGCCAGCGTCTTTTCTCACCGCGTTTCCGATCGCGCATATCAAGTTTCAACGCGCCGTTTCTGACCGACGCTTCGACGCGATTCATTTCATATTCGGGTCCGGAAAGCTCAACGGAAAATTCCGGACCGACCCGCACGTCGAGATCATAAACGCCGGAAATATCGATCCGCTCAAAGCCGGTTAAATCAAGCTGATCTGTAATTATTTCATCGTCATCTGCACTCGCCGCACCGGCTAATCCAAGCGCCAGCAAGCCCGCTGTTAGTCCCGCAAATTTTCTCATCAATCGCCTCCATCTTATGCGACGAGTGTAGCAATCTAAGTGCGGCGAGCAAAGACGGTTCGTCGCAAAGCCAACCCGATCCGCCGTTTTCAAGGAACGGCCAGTCAGCCGATCATTAATGAAGCCGTAAAATGTTGCCTTCCGCCGCTTCGGCGCGATCTGCGGCGCGCCAGTGGGGCTGCATGAAGCGCGCAAATGTCACCGCGATGACAATCGCCGGCAAAATGACAGCTAAGACAAGACCAACGCTGAAATCTTCCGCAAGCGGCAAGCCGCCCTGCATGAAGGAAAGCACGATCAGTGCGACGCCAAGCGCTGCGCCCAGATACGGCCATAAGGTTCGACGCTTCGCTCTTTCGAGCGCGGAGAACAAAGGCGCGCCAATAACGAGGCTTGCAAAGAAGCCGACCAGAAAGATCAGGAAGCTGACCAGCAGCGTGTTCAGCAACACCGATAGCAAAACGGATATTGAAAACGCGCCGGTCACCAGCGAGGTGATCAGACCGAACAGCAATGTCGCGCCACCGCCAACAAATGCGCCAGTCAGAACGGACAGCACCATCTGCTCAAAGGCGACGTTGATGCGGACCTCCGCGGCGATGTCAGACTGTTCCTGGCTCGCCGGGCTATTGCGCATTGCTATTCTGCAGCAACCTTGTTGGCGCCGCTCATCACGGCGGAACACTCCGCCATGGTTTTTGAAGCGCGCGCAACCGGATTGGTCAGATAGTAATCCGTAACCGGAGAAACAAATGGGGCGGCGCCAACATTGCCCGCAGCGCCGATCGCGGCGACATCAAAACGCTCTTCAGCACCGCCAATCTGATCGATGCGCCCGAGAGACGGCGCCGCCTCAATCATCGCCTGACGCAGCGCAAAAAGATCATCATAGGGCAGCGTCTTGCCGATGCGGTCCGACAAGGCGCGCAGGATGGCCCAGTCTTCGCGCGCCTCACCCGGCGGGAACGCGGCGCGATGCGCCATCTGCGCCCGACCTTCGGTGTTCACATAGATCGCGTTCTGTTCGGTGTAAGCTGCGCCCGGCAGCACCACATCCGCATGGCGCGCGCCCGCATCGCCATGATGGCCCTGATAAATCACGAAGGCGCCATCGAGTTTCCGGGGATCGAATTCGTCAGCGCCGAGATTATAAACAACATCAATCTCGCGATTGGCGCAGGCGTCCAGAATGCCGGCGAAGTCCTTGCCGCCCTCGTCCGGCAGGAAGCCGAGATCAAGCGCGCCGACACGCGCCGCCGCCGTGTGCAATATATTAAAGCCGTTCCAGTCGCCGCGCACAGCATCGACCGCGCCAGCAAGCTTACCCGCCATCGCCAACATTGCAGCGCCGTCTTCGCGCGCCAGTGCGCCCATGCCGATAATGATCGCCGGGTTCTTGGCGTTTTTCAGTATGTCGAAGAATGCGCCTTCGCCGCCCGCCAGGCGCTCAAACGTCTCCGGCCCGGCGCCAAGATATTCATAATCAAATGACAGGTCTTTTTGTTCGCCAATCAAGCCGATTTTTACTTCGAGATCGTTCAGCCAAACCTTGCGCAGGCGCGCATTGATCATCGGCGCTTCGATGCGCGGATTGGTTCCGACAAGGAGAATGGCGTCGGCCTGCTCCAGCCCGGCAATGCCCGTGTTGAAGAGGTAAGAGCGGCGATCGCCCCCGCCCAATACGGCGCCGTCCTGGCGGCAATCCATATGCGGCGCGCCAATTGCAGACATCAGGTCTTTCAGCGCCTTTACAGCTTCGGTGGGCGCCAGGTCGCCGACAAGCGCCGCGACTTTTTCCTTCGGCGTGCTTTTAAGCTTTTCAGCTGCTGCGCTTAACGCTTCATCCCAACTCGCCGGTTTCAGCTTGCCGTCTTTACGAACATACGGCTTGTCGAGGCGCTGGCGCTTCAACCCGTCCCAGATGAAGCGGGTTTTATCGGCAATCCATTCCTCGTTGATGTCTTCATGCAGCACCGGCAGAATGCGCAGCACTTCACGCCCGCGCGCATCGACGCGGATGTTCGACCCAACAGCGTCCATCGCATCGATGGTTTCGGTTTTGCGCAATTCCCAAGGCCGCGCATTAAAAGCATAAGGCTTCGACGTCAGCGCGCCGACCGGGCAGACATCGATCAGGTTGCCGGTGAGTTCGCTTTCGACAGCCTTTTCGAGATAGGTGGTGATCTCCGCATTCTCGCCGCGATTAACAAGGCCAAGATCATCAACACCGCCAATTTCCGTCGCAAAACGAACGCAACGCGTACACTGAATGCACCGTGTCATGATGGTTTTGATCAACGGGCCCATATGTTTTTCTTCAACGGCGCGCTTGTTTTCTTCATAGCGCGAACCGTCGCGGCCATAGGCCATGGCCTGGTCCTGCAAGTCGCACTCACCGCCTTGGTCACAGATCGGGCAATCGAGCGGATGATTGATGAGCAAAAACTCCATCACCCCTTCGCGCGCCTTTTTCACCATCGGCGTATTTGTGAACATCTCCGGCGGCTGACCATCAGGACCGGGACGCAAATCACGCACATTCTGGGCGCAGGAGGCGACAGGCTTTGGCGGACCGCCCTTCACTTCGATCAGGCACATGCGGCAATTGCCGGCGACCGACAGGCGCTCGTGATAACAAAATCGCGGGATCTCCTCGCCCGCCATTTCGCATGCCTGCAAAAGCGTCAGGTTCGAGGGAACCTCAATCTCGTTGCCGTTGACTTTAATGACGCGCGTGTCGCTCATGCCGGGGCCTTTTCGCAAATCAGATGTTGAATATCGCGCCGTGGTTTAGCCGTCTTTTTCAGGCGATGCCAGAGCGCGGTTTGACGCCCCGAAAAGATAGTTGAGAGGTTTTTCATATGCTCGGCGTTATCGCCAACGCTCTTTTACATTTTTACTCAGTTATAGCAGCGATCGCCTGCTCAATCCCGACGAGGCGCCGGTTAATCTCCTCAAGCGAAGCCTCCTGGCGCTGCGCGCCCGTCTTGGCGTGGTCCGCGGCAAGCTTCAGCCGATATATAACCGTCACGGCCTTGGCGAACTCCTGGTGCAATCGCTCCAGCCTGCGCTCGTGGCGCACCACCGCCGACATGATCTTTTCCTGCGCCAGCAAAATCCTTTCGAGCTGATTTTCGACTTCCCTGCCGGATTCCGACATTGCGCCCCTCGCTGCAACTTCCAGTTGCTGAAATTACAATGATTTGTGATTTTCGCAATTATTTGCTCCAAATTTTGCTTTTTTATCAATCGATTTTAAGAACGGTCGCTCTCATCTTGCGGCCATGGATACCGAAGTGACGTGGATTATTGACGCGCTTGCGCATGACCGAACAAAAACCAAGTCCGGCCTTGCGGATGCGCTGGGCGTTGATCCATCCGCAATTACACGCCTGCTTCATGGCGAGCGCCGTCTGAAATACGCCGAGGCGCGCCGCGCCGCCGACTATCTCGGCGTCGCCCTGCCCCGCCGCTTTGACGATGCCGGCGCCGGTGAGGCCAGCTTTCGCGAAGAAGACACCGTCTTTGAACATCACGGCGCACCGGCGGACCCGGCCTTCGCGCCCTTGTTTCGCGCCCTTGCACATGGCGATGGCTTCTGGCGGCTTGACCGTCAAAGCATCATCGAACGCAAACCGCGCAGCCCCCAACTTTCCGGCGTGCGCGACGCCTTCGGGTTTTACGCCCCCGACAACGTCATGGCGCCGCGCTTCAAGATCGGGGAAGTCGCCTGGGTCAACCCAGCGCGCCCTGTGGCGCCAGGCGACGACGCGCTGTTGATACGCACGGCGCAGGACAATGATACGGTTTTCCTGTGCGAGCTTGGCGCTATTGAAGACCGGCACTTTATCGTTCGTCAGCACGGGAATGGCGAAGAAAAATCATTTGCGCGCGCGCAATGGGTCGCGCTCCACGTCTTCCCGCGTAGCTGACGCCACCCGCTTCATAATGTATTCCGGGTCTGCGTGATTGCCGACCATGTAGGAATATTTGCAAACCTTCTCAAAGCCATAGCGTTCATAAAGACGCTGGGCGCCAAAGTTCTCCGCATAGACGCTAAGATAGCTGTGGTCGAAATTCTCTTCGAGCCAGCCAAGTACAATGTTCAGCATGCGCTGTCCAAGACCCGCGCCCTGAAACTCCTCCAGAATATAAAACCGCATCAGCTCGCCGGAGCCGTCCGGCATGTCGGGCGCCGGAAGATCACAAGGGCCCGCGACAGCGTATCCGATTGCGGCGCCGTTTGCCTCCCGCGCCACCCAGACGCCATATGCAGGATCGCTCAACACCATGCGATATTTTTCAGGCGCATGGCTGTCGCGCAGGAATATGTTCAGGTCCTCGGACTTATACAGATGCCCGAAAGTCTGCGAGAAAGTCTCACGCCCCAGCGTCGACAGCGTTTGCGCCTCCTCAACCGCATCACACCATTCAACAGAAATTTCGTTCGGCTGTTTACTCATCGCCTGCGCTTTCATGATCGGCTTTACCTTCGGCTTCCATCATACACCGGTATTAGAGGGCGGGGATAACTACGCACCAAACCTGGGTTTTATGAAAGAATTTACGGTTTTTGGAGCGCTGCTTCCAGCCATACAACCCTGCGGGGCAGCGCCACAAATCATCGCACCGCCGGGAAACTCATTATGTCGCCGACAAAAAAAGCCGCCCCGAACGGAGCGGCCTTTCTCTTCATTTGTCCAGGAAGCTGACGTCTTAAAGAACGCGCTCTTTGAGATCTTTCGCCACGCGGAAAGCGACTTTCTTTGACGCCTTGATGCGGATGCGTTCGCCGGTCGCAGGATTGCGGCCCCAGCGGGCGGCGCGATGACGGACCTGCATAATGCCAAGGCCCGGAATGCGCAGCTTTTTGCCCTTCTTCAGGTAACCGCCCATGCGGTCGATGAAGTCTGAGAGAAATTCTTCTGTCGCTTTCTTCGGCATTTCATGCGCTTCAGAAAGCTCGGCAGCCAGATGCTTCAGCGTCAACGTATCAGGCAACGCTTTCTTGGCTGTTTTTTTCTTCGCCGCTGTCTTACGCGCAGGCGCTTTACGCGCTGTGGTTTTCTTTGCAGCAGTTTTGCGCGCAGGCGCTTTCTTCGTTGTTTTGCGCTTGGCCGGGGCTTTTTTCGCCGCGGCCTTTTTCTTTGTAGTCTTCCGTTTAACGGCCATTTGAAGGTCCTTTATCAATAATCAAACTTAAGGCTTGTCTGGCGCAATCGAATGATTCGCCGCAGCGCAAGCACTTAGCGATAGATTCGCATAAAGGTCAAAGCTTAAAACATGAATTATGCCTATAAAATAGGCATAACTTCACTCTGCAGCGACGCCTGACATCAAAACAGCGCTCAATGAGAGTTCGTAGGCTTATACCTTTGACGAAAGCGCAGCCACCATATCGGTCAGGAAAAACAACGGTTAGCTACATTCCTGAAGGGTTTGAGACCGAGTATTTATCCCTGCGGGCGTCGAGCGTTCATTCATCCAGTGCAGCCACTGATCTTCAGGATCACGCGATGTGCGTATTTCCGTTCGGCGTAAAAAACCGCCATCTTCACACCGAAACCATTCAGAACGCACCCATTCCCGCACGCCCTCCTCAATCAGAAAGTCGGCGCGCCAGATGAAATTCTCGGATGGATCGATTGGCTCTGCACTCATCAGCACTTTGATTGGCCATGTCGCGCTCAGCCAAAGCGACTCGTAAACGCCGTAAATCGGATTGAAATTGAAAAAGACATTGTCACGGATCGGCGGCCTTTCGGGTCGCTCAAACAAAAACAAGCATTCTATAAACTGATCGGAAAGCGCTTTTTCGCAGCTTAGCTCGCCGTCTAAAGACCGCTCATTTTCGGTTCCGGGCTGGTAGACGCGCTTAACGGACCACTTGCCCAATAAAAACCCGAGATCGTCCGTGGACCGGACCGCTTCATCACTGGCGGCATTGGCCGCAGACGGGACAAGAGACGCCAGCAAGACAGACGACGAAAACGCCTTAAAACACCTGCATATTATGTCTCTATATGCCGGCATACCGATTACTCCGCAGCAACGCCCGCCATGGAAACGGCGCCGCGATCGGCGCGATAGGAATTGATGCGCTCTTCGATTTCCCCGCGGAAATGACGGATCAGGCCTTGCACCGGCCACGCCGCAGCGTCGCCCAATGCGCAAATCGTATGACCTTCAATCTGCGTTGAAACTTCCAGAAGCTTGTCGATTTCTTCGGTCGTGGAATTGCCTTCAGCCATGCGCTCAAGCACGCGCCACATCCAGCCTGTCCCTTCACGGCAAGGCGTGCACTGACCACAGCTTTCATGCTTGTAGAAGTAACTGATGCGGGAGATCGCGCGCACGACATCCGTGGACTTGTCCATCACGATGACCGCCGCCGTGCCCAGGCCGGATTTGTGATCGCGCAGCGCATCGAAATCCATCAGTACGTCATCGCAGATTTCTTTCGGCAACAGCGGCACGGATGAACCGCCCGGAATGACGGCTTTCAGGTTATCCCAACCGCCGCGAACGCCGCCGCAATGCGTATCGATGAGTTTGCGCAACGGGATCGACATCGCCTCTTCCACATTGCATGGGCGCTCAACATGACCGGAAATGCAAAAGACTTTCGTGCCCTTGTTGTTGTCGCGGCCGAATTTCTGGAACCAGTCCGCGCCGCGCCGCAAGATTGTCGGGACCACCGCAATCGATTCCACATTGTTGACGGTTGTTGGACAGCCATAAAGTCCTGCGCCCGCCGGGAATGGCGGCTTCAGGCGCGGCTGGCCCTTCTTGCCTTCAAGGCTTTCAAGAAGCGCGGTTTCCTCGCCGCAGATATAGGCGCCGGCGCCGTGATGGACGTAACAGTCAAAGTCCCAGCCCGAGCCGGCGGCGTTCTTGCCAAGCAGCCCTGCTGCATATGCCTCATCGATGGCGGCCTGAAGATTGTTGCGTTCGTCGACATATTCGCCGCGAATATAGATGTAACAGGCATTAGCCTTCATCGCGTAGGAGGCGATCAGGCATCCCTCGATAAAAAGATGCGGATCGTGGCGCATCATCTCCCGGTCCTTGCAGGTGCCGGGCTCGGACTCGTCCGCATTCACCACGAGATAATGCGGCCGGTCGCCCACTTCCTTCGGCATGAAGGACCATTTGAGCCCCGTCGGGAACCCCGCCCCGCCGCGCCCGCGCAGCCCTGAATCTTTTACTTGCTGGATGATCCATTCGTGGCCCATGCGGATAAGGTCCGCCGTGCCGTTCCAGGCGCCGCGCTTTTTCGCCGCTTCCAGCCGCCAGTCATGGAGGCCATAAAGGTTCGTGAATATTCTGTCTTTGTCTTCAAGCATAAAATCCTCAGAACGATATTGACTTACTCTGACAGAGCCCTGTCGATCATATCACGTCCGTTTTCAGCACGCTTAAACGTAATATCATACTGCTGCGTCCATTCTCCACCATCGGTAGAAATATCGCCCACCTGGCGCACTGATCCGTCAGCATTCGGGGTGAACGTTATTCTGTTGTTGAACGGCTCCGGCCGGCCAGGCGTGACATCCCCTTTCGCGGTCATCCGAACACCATCGCCAAACACATCGCCGACATAGTGCGTACGATCACCGGCGGAGTCAGCCCAGAACTGTTCCCACTGTCCAGTGACGTTGTCATATATATTGAGGCTGCGGCCTGTTCGCGATCCATTCGCCAGCTCCCAATATTCAACCAAAACACAACCCCGATCTTCCAAATCGATACGCGCGTAACCAATGAACTCTTCAGTATCTGTCAGAAACGCATTCCATTCGCCTATCCAGAAATCAAAAGCGCGGTGTTCCGACGTTGCACAATTTTCACTTATTTTTGTATCGTCGGCGAACGCCGCCGGCGTCGCTAACAAACAGCCGCACAAAATGAACTTGAAAAACTGAGAAGTCCGCCTGCAGCGGTTTCGTTTACCCATCTTCGTTGCCCCGCTCCAATGAATTCGGCTTCGCCTTCATCGCCTCCCCATATTCGCGGAACCAGCGCAGGAACATCGGGCCGAAAATCACCGTCGAGCCGATCACGCCGCCAACGAGATGCACAATATTGTTGGTGTAGAAATAAACGCCAACGACAGCCGCCAGGAACACGCCCTCAAACAGCGCGATATTGATCAGCCCCCGGATCGCGTCCTTTCGTTTCTGTTCATCAACTTGATTCATGTAGAGAAATCAACTTTCGCGCATGGTGCTAATCCCGCTTGAGCCAGCGCTTTATGACATCGAGCGCTCTTCATCCGCCTTGCGGCGCCGCTTCCGGATTGGCGTTTGGGATTTCACGCAAGGGCTGCGCTGCAGAACCATCATATAGAGACGGGTCGGTCAGTGTCGTGTTTTCACCCGCCGGGTCCGATGTGTGACGGTCCGGATGCTGCGTGCCGATTTTCACTTCTTCGCCGCGGCGCAGTTTCGCCAGCAGGTCTTCAAGAATTTCCGGCGTCAGATCTTCGTAGTAGTGGTCGCCGTCTTTGGTGGAAATCTGGATCATCGGCGCGTTGGCGCACGCGCCCAGACATTCAACTTCCAGCCAGGAAAATTTGCCGTCGTCGGACACATGGTTTTCTGCGCCGATCACTTTTTTGCAGGTCTCGCGCAGCTCATGTGCGCCGCGCAGCATGCAGGGCGTGGTGCCGCAAAGCTGAACAAAAAACTCGCCCACGGGCGCGAGATTGAACATCGTATAGAACGTCGCGACCTCGTAGACGCGGATATAAGGCATATCGAGCTGACGCGCGATCGCCTCCATCATCGGGATCGAGCACCAGCCTTCCTGTTTCTGGCCGCGCCAAAGAAACGGAATAACGCAGGAAGCCTGACGCCCATCCGGATATTTCTTCATCTGGGCTTCGCACCAGGCCTTGTTTTCGGGCGTCCATTCAAAGGACGCGGGCTGGTCTTTCGCGGGGCGTCGGCTGGCCATGATTTCTCCTCGTCGCTGCGGCGGCGTCAGAGCGCCCCGCATAGCCTGACTCTATGGCCGTGAGACATAGCCGATTGGCTGCAAAACGGAAGGGGTTTGGTGTCGCAATTGGCGGTTGGAGCCTATTCCAGCTCAATCTCGTTCAGGGCCGCCGCGTCCTCGAAGCAGCCGAGGCAAATGATCCCGATATTGTCGGGTCCAAGGGCGTCGAACGCCTCCTGGCTTAGATTGTTGCATTCGTCGCAGACCGCATCCCAGATTCCGTCTTCCGAACGCGACCACCAGAAGCCTTTCGGCTCGCCGTCTTTCACAGACTCAATAATGTGCACGCAGACAAAAGTCTGCGGCTGTTCGCCATGAGTGCCGCAGGTCACGGAAGGAACCTGGTTGTCAGTCGCCATAAGAAAGCTTCATTTCCACGCAAGGCCGACCGCCCTGCTCAAAGCGCAATGACATCATATCCAGCATGGCGGGGTCAGACTCAAGCACGATCCGGAAAGGCCGGTTCAGTTCGACATAATGATTGAAGGCGACCTTGCCTCCATTCGGATATCCGGTCTTGCCACTGCGCGCACGGATCAGATGGGCGGCCTGCTGCGCCGCGTCGCAGATATGCGTGGAATTCACATGGTCGCCGGAGCCGTCATGATAGGGATGCGCGGGCCCGAAGCCGGATTCATCAGTGACCAGCGCGTCAATGGAGATCGCTTCATCATCGCTGAGGTCACCGATGAAACATTCCGCCGCCGTCGCAACGCCCGCCGCTTCCGGCGCAGCGAATTTGAAATCCGTCGGCGCCGGCAAAGCCATTACTCGGGATTTGTTTTTTTCACGCCATGCCTTGAAGTCACGATTTTGAAAAACGATGCCCGTCCCGCCAACGCGATAAACAAGGCCGCCGTCGCCGCCAAAGAACGTTGCTGCGTAATCGATATTGTCAGCGCTGGGTTTTGGGTCGGCGACGCCATGGGTGGCGTGACCCGCGTCCGGGCCCGTCGCGTAAGCGGTCCAGTGAAACGATGTCAGCGCCGTCCATTTCATCGGGTCATGATGATCGCGCGCCGACGACACGCCGGTCAGCGAATAATAATTGACCATCTGAACGACAATATTATTCGCCGGATGCAGCGCCAGCCATGGCCATTCCTTAACGTTGTCATCGCAACGAAACGAAACGGCGCCGTCATCGGTGACGACAAAATCTCTGGTGAACTGTTTTTGCTGATCAGCGTTCATGGCGGCTACTAGGTTCTGGCGCTCTATTCCAAGCGCTTATTACACCGCATCCGTGCTCAACCAACTACCGATCAATCTCGCCAAACACGATATCGAGCGAGCCCAGGATCGCAGAGACATCCGCCAGCATGTGACCGCGGTTCATCCAGTCCATGGCCTGCAGGTGCGGATAGCCTGGCGCGCGGATCTTGCAGCGATAGGGTTTGTTGGAACCGTCGGAGACGAGATAGACCCCGAACTCGCCCTTGGGGGCTTCAACGGCGGCGTAGACCTCGCCCTCCGGCACATGGAAGCCTTCCGTATAAAGCTTAAAGTGGTGAATGAGGGCTTCCATATTGCCCTTCATGTCGCCGCGTTTCGGCGGCGCTACCTTGCCGTCGGTTGTCATCACCGGACCCGGCGTTTCGCGCAGTTTCGCAATCGCCTGCTTCATGATGGAAACGGACTGATACATCTCCTCCATCCGGCAGAGGTAACGATCGTAGCAGTCGCCGTTTTTGCCGATGGGAATCTGGAAATCATATTCCTCATAGGATTCATAAGGCTGCGCCCGGCGCAAATCCCATTGAATGCCCGATCCGCGCACCATCACGCCGGAAAAGCCCCAGGCGAACGCATCGTCTTTGGAGACAACGCCGATATCCACATTGCGCTGTTTGAAGATGCGGTTGTCGGTGATCAGCGTCTCAATGTCTTTCATCTTCTCCGGGAACTGATCGCACCATTCGTCAATGTCGTTGATCAGCTCTTCGGGAAGGTCCTGATGAACGCCGCCTACCCGGAAATATGCTGCATGCATTCGCGACCCAGACGCACGCTCGTAAAACACCATCAGCTTTTCACGCTCTTCAAAACCCCAGAGCGGCGGCGTCAGCGCGCCGACATCCATCGCCTGTGTCGTCACGTTCAGGATGTGAGAAAGAATTCGCCCAATCTCGGAGAAGAGAACGCGGATATGCTGCGCCCGTTTCGGCACTTCGATGCCAAGCAGCTTTTCCGCCGCGAGGCAGAACGCATGTTCCTGGTTCATCGGCGCCACATAATCGAGCCGGTCGAAATATGGGATCGCCTGAAGATAGGTCTTGTGCTCGATTAACTTTTCGGTGCCGCGATGGAGGAGACCGATATGCGGGTCGACCCGCTCGACGATTTCGCCGTCAAGTTCCAGCACCAGACGCAACACGCCATGCGCCGCCGGGTGCTGCGGTCCGAAATTGATTGTGAATTGACGCTCGGACGATGCGTCCGACGTTGAATCTTCGACTTCAATGACTTTGGTTCCGTCAGCCATTAGGAATTTTCCTGCGCGCCCGCGAACATTTCAAACACCTGTTGTCCGGTCAGTTGCTGGGTCTTCTCGTTAAATGAATAATAGCCGGGCTTCTCGTCGATAAAGACTTCGTGGTCGAGCTTCAAAGCACCCGGGTCGTCAAAAGTATCGACAGCGACGATGTTGATCGACTTGTCTTTCAGGCGCCAGAACAGCGTCGACCCGCACTTTGTGCAAAAGCCGCGTTCGGCCCAATCGGACGATCCGTAAACGCCGACATTGGTTTCGTCATCGAATGACAGGCTGGCGCCGCAATCAACGGCGAAAAACGGACCGGCGGCGTGTTTGCGGCACATCGAACAATGACATACGCCCACATCGCCGCTTTTAGGCGTCGCTTTGAACTTTATGGCGCCACAAAGACATTGGCCTGATCGCTCTGTCATCGCGGTTACTCCTTGCCTGCTTCCGCTTTCTCATCCCCCGGCAGCACATATTGCGCGCCTTCCCACGGGGAGAGGTAATCGAAATTGCGGAATTCCTGCACCAGCTTCACCGGCTCATAAACGACACGCTTTTGCTCATCGTCATAGCGTACCTCAACATGGCCGGTGAGCGGGAAATCCTTACGCAGCGGATACCCCTCAAAACCGTAATCGGTCAGGATGCGGCGCAGGTCAGGATGGCCGGAAAAGACGATGCCATACATGTCGAACGCTTCACGCTCGAACCAGTCGGCGCAAGGATAAACGCCCGTCACCGTTGGAATGGTCTCATCCTCGCCGACCTTCGTCTTGACGCGGATGCGCGTGTTGTTGTGCATCGACAGCAGATGATAAACGACGTCAAACCGCTTGTTCCGGCCCGGATAATCAACGCCGGTCAAATCGATTAGCACCAGAAACTTCGCCAGCGGATCGTCGCGCAGGAACGTCAGCACCTGCACGATGCGGTCGGCGCGCGCGTCAACCGTCAGCTCGCCATGGGCGACCTCAAAACCGCGGATATCGTTTTCGATGGCGCTCGCGATGTGGGCGCCGAGATCATTAAGTTCTTCAGTCATGGATTTTACCGTCGAGTTTGTCTTTCTTCGCTTGCTCGTGTTTTAGACAAAGAAAAGTACTTCCATTGATCCCCAATACCCATGCAAAAATTGAAACAAACAAATTCCCATCCAAATATAATTCGTTAGTGACGACGATTGACGCAGCTACAACAAATATAACAGCTATCGAAAACCAAAACTTCAACGAACAATCGACCCTTCCCGCCGGATCTTCTTCTGCAATTGCAGGATGCCATAAACGAGCGCTTCGGCCGTCGGCGGGCAGCCCGGTACATAGATGTCCACCGGCACGACGCGGTCGCAACCACGCACCACCGCATAGGAATAATGATAATAGCCGCCGCCATTCGCGCAGGAGCCCATGGAGATCACATAGCGCGGGTTCGGCATCTGGTCGTAAACCTTACGCAGCGCCGGGGCCATTTTGTTGGTGAGCGTCCCGGCGACGATCATGACGTCCGACTGGCGCGGGGATGCGCGCGGAGCAAAACCAAACCGCTCAAGGTCATAGCGCGGCATCGACGCCTGCATCATTTCCACCGCGCAGCAGGCGAGCCCGAATGTCATCCACATGAGCGAGCCCGTGCGCGCCCAGTTGATCAGCGCGTCCGCCGGGGCCGTGAAAAAGCCGCGATCCGCCAGCTGGTCGGAAAGCTCGCCAAAGAACGGGTCCTTGGCGTCAGGGCTATAACCGGGCGCGCCAGCGCGTGCTGCCGTTCCATAAGGAAGTGGCGATAAGTCTTTGTTGTCTAACGCCATTCCAGCGCTCCCTTCTTCCACTCATAGAGGAAGCCGACGGCGAAAACGGCGATAAAAACGAACATCGACCAGAAAGCAAAAATCTGGAAATCCCGATCAGCGCCAAGTTCCGGATTGAACAGGGTCACCGCCCAGGGAAACAGGAACGCCACGTCGAGATCGACAATGATGAACAGGATCGCGACGATGTAGAATTGCACGTCGAACTTCATCCGCGCATCGTCAAATGCGTTGAACCCACACTCATAGGTGGAGACTTTCTCCGGGTCCGGCTCCGCCGGCGCGATAATCGCCGGCGCGACAAGAAAACCAATCGCCAGCACGAGCGCAATTCCAAGGAAAACCAGGATCGGCAGATAATCGAGCAGAAAATCAGGGGTCGCCACGTAAGGCCTCCTCAAACGGGCGAACGCCGCCCTTTGAAAACTGGCCGCAACCTAGAAAGGTGCGCTGGCAAAGGCAACGCGAATCGACGCCGCTGAGGCCGAAAACCGCAGCAAACAACGCCGCCGGCTAAAGCTATTGCTGTGGATCATCCTCCACCGGCGTATCTTCGACGGTGAAGTCCCCTTCCTGACCGGAGCGCAGGAAGTCATCCCAGTCTTCCATTTCCCAGAACCGCTCATCAAGGAGACCGTTTTTGATGTTTTCGGGAAGATCGTCGGCGCTCAGCTTCGCCTGCGCGTCGCGGTTTGCATGGAACGCCGCCAGATCGCCAATCTCATCGGCGGTGAGATAAATCGTATAGCCAAGTTCGATTGACTGAAGTTCGATCATCGCCGGCGCGCCGCGCCACATTCGGGCGGCGAATTCCAGCGGATCGATCGCCGGCGAACCCACGGACGCATCGAGCGTCGGCGCCGCCTTACCGCCGACGCCATTTACCGAATGGCAGATCACACAGCCTTTGGAGACGAACAGGCCGCGACCGTTTTCCGCGTCGGCGCTGTGGCGAACGATGTCCGGCCCGGCGACATAGCCAACGGCGTGACCATCTGATTCGGGCGCCGTCTCACCGCCACATCCGGCAAGCGCCATCACTCCAGACATCAACATCAATATAGGAATCTGACGCGCCACTGATTCTCTCCCGTTTCGCGAGGACTATATACAGAACCGTTCGCGTCGTCATGCAGACGCGGCGGATTGCTGCACAGGGTGGCGAGAAATTAATTCAAGCGGTTCGACAACCCAGAATCTGGCGCGGGCGTTCGTCCAGTCGTCGAGGATGGCGCGCGCTTTTGCGGAACGGGTCTCACGCCAATGATGTTCGATCAACGCGATGCATTCCTGGTCGTCAGCGCCGTCGTGAAACCCGCGCAAGGCGACGCTTTCGGTGTTCGCCATTTCTTCAAAGGCGGCGCTTTCGTCATAAACATAGGCGCGGCCGCCGGTCATGCCCGCTGCGAAATTGGCGCCGACATCGCCAAGAATTACCGCAACGCCGCCGGTCATGTATTCGCATCCATTGGCGGAACAGCCCTCGATTACCGTTGTCGCGCCGGAGTTTCTGACGGCGAAGCGTCCGCCCGCGCGCCCCGCGGCAAACAGGCTTCCTGACGTCGCGCCGTATAAACAAGTATTGCCGATGATCGCATCGTCTGCGCGCCCATGTGCATCCGCCGGACGGACAACGAGGGTCGCGCCGGAAAGTCCTTTGCCGACATAGTCGTTCGCGTCGCCGTCAACGATGACTTTCAATCCATATGCGCCAAAGGCGCCGAGGGACTGTCCCGCCGAACCGGAGAGCCGCAACGTCGCATGATCAGGCGTCAGCGCTTCCCTTTTGAAGTTACGGACAATCGCGGAGGAGATGCGCGCGCCAATCGCCCGGTCGGTGTTCTTGACGGGATAGGAAAGCTGCACGCGTTCGCCGCGCGCCAGAAACGGCGCCAGATCCGGTTCGATGCGCTGGTCCAGCGTATCGACGACTTCCGCGCGGCCCTTGCGGGTTGAGCGTTTCGGTCGCTCCCCCGCATCGACCAGCGTGAGGATCGGGTTGAGATCAAGATCGTCAAGATGCGCCGCCCCGCGCGAGACCTGATCGAGAAGGTCGGCGCGGCCGATAACATCTTCAAGGGACCTCGCGCCGAGATCGGCGAGGATCGACCGAACATCCTCTGCAATAAACGTCATAAGTCGAACGACATGATCAGGTTGGCCGGCGAAATGTTCGCGCAACGCGTCGTCCTGCGTACAGATGCCGACGGGACACGTATTCGAATGACATTGACGCACCATGAGGCACCCCATAGCGACCAGCGATACGGTGCCGATGCCGAATTCTTCAGCGCCGAGCATCGCCGCGATCACCACATCGCGCCCGGTGCGAATGCCGCCATCGGTTCTGAGCGTCACCTCTTCGCGCAGATTGTTCAACGTCAAAACCTGATGCGCTTCGGACAGTCCAAGCTCCCATGGGGCGCCGGCGAATTTGATCGAAGTCTGCGGAGATGCGCCGGTGCCGCCGACATTACCGGAGATCAGAATGGTGTCCGCTTTCGCCTTTGCGACGCCCGCCGCAATCGCCCCGATACCGGACGCGGAGACAAGCTTCACGCAAACCCGCGCATCGGGGTTGATCTGCTTCAGGTCATAAATCAGCTGCGCAAGATCCTCGATGGAATAGATGTCATGATGGGGCGGCGGCGAGATCAGCGTTACGCCGGGCGTTGCATGACGCATGCGCGCAATGAAGTCCGTGACTTTAAAACCCGGCAACTGACCGCCCTCGCCGGGTTTTGCGCCTTGCGCGACCTTGATTTCGATTTCGCGGCACTGGTTGAGATATTCGGCCGTGACGCCAAAGCGGCCGGAAGCGATCTGTTTCACGGCGGAGTTCGCATTGTCGCCATTGGGCATCAATTGATATCGTTCCGGCGCTTCGCCGCCCTCTCCGGAAACGGATTTCGCGCCGATGCGGTTCATGGCGATGTTGAGCGCGCCATGCGCCTCCGGCGACAACGCGCCCAGCGACATGCCCGGTGTTAAAAAGCGGCGCCGGATATCATTCGCCGGCTCGACTTTCTCAAGCCCGACCGAAGCGCCAACCGGGCGCGCCTGCAATAAATCGCGAATTTGCGCCGGCGGTTGCCTATGCAATTGATCCGTGTAGCGCGCGAAGGCGGCCGCGTCGTCATTGCGCACTGCGGTTTGCAGATCGCTGATCAGATCCGCCTCAAAAATATGATGTTCGCCTTTGCGGCGCTGGCGATAGAATCCGCCAGTCGGCAGACGCGCCGCAGCGCTGTCCCAGGCGGCTGCGTGCAACTCCGCCGTCTTTTTCTCAAGCCCCGCAAGGCCGATGCCGGAAATCCGGCTGGTCATGCCAGGGAAGAACTCTTCCACAAGCGTGCGCGACAACCCAAGCGCCTCAAAGTTGCACCCGCCGCGATAAGCGGAGATGACCGAAATGCCCATCTTTGAGATAATTTTCAAAAGCCCTGCTTCGAGCGCGCATTTATAATTGTAAGCGCAATCGCCAAGGGAAAGATCGCCATGGAGCCCGCGCGCATGGGCCTGCGCCACGCTGTCAAAAGCGAGATAAGGGTTCACCGCCGTCGCCCCGACCCCGACAAGCACCGCCGCATAATGGGAATCAAGACATTCAGCGGCGCGCACGATAATCGAACAGAAACTGCGCCGTCCCGCCTTGGTGAGATGCGCATGAACGCCGCCCGCCGCGAGGATCATCGGCGCGCCGACACGCCCCGCCCCCTGATATTGATCGGTCAACACAATATGACCGGCGCCGCCGGCGACCGCCGCTTCCGCTTCCCGGCAGATGCGGTCAAGCGCGCGCCGCAAGGCCTGACCGTTGCCGGTAATGCCGTCGGCGACATAGGTGCAGTCGATCTCAACGATTTTCTGATCCAGATAGTTTTTCAACCGGCCAAACATGCCATTGGTGAGGATCGGACTTTCCAGAACGAAGACATCGGTCTGGGTTTTGTCCGTAACCAGAATATTGCCGAGATTTTTGAAGCGGGTCTTCAGGCTCATCACCCCGTCTTCGCGCAACGGATCGATCGGCGGGTTTGTAACCTGGCTGAAATTCTGCCGGAAGAAATGGGAAAGCGGGCGATAATTCTCGGAAAGCACCGCGATCGGCGTGTCGTCGCCCATGGACCCGACGGCCTCTTTCCGGGTTTCCACCATGGGACGCAAAATCAGATCAAGGGTTTCAAGATTATAGCCCGCTGCCCCCTGACGGCGCAGCAGTTCTTCGCCCTGAAACAGACGTTCCTCGGTTCCGGGTCCGATCTTGTCTTCAAGCTCGACAATGTTTTCAAGCCACTCTGCATAGGGGCGCTTTTCGGACAAGCGGTCGAGAATATCTTCCGACGAATAAAACTTCGCCTTTTCCATATCAACGGCGATCATCCGCCCCGGCTCAATGGCGCCGCGCCGCTCAACCTTGCGGCCATCCAAAGGGCACATGCCCGTCTCGGACCCGACCGCGAGAATGCCGTCTTCGGTAATCGCGTATCGCAAGGGCCGCAGACCATTGCGATCCAGTCCGGCCACCGCCCAGCGCCCATCATAGGCCGCGACGGCCGCCGGGCCGTCCCATGGCTCCATCACCGAGTTGCAATATTCATAAAGCGCGCGCCACTTTGCCGACATGGCGGAAAGACGCTTCGACCAGGCTTCCGGAATGAGAAGCGTTTTCGCCATCGGCGCCGGTCGCCCGGCGCGCACCAATAGCTCGAAGACCTGATCGAGCGTTGCGGAATCCGAAGACCCCGGTTGGATCACCGGCTTGATATAGTCGCCATCGTCACCGAAGATTTTCGACGTCATCCGGATTTCATGACTTTTCATCCAGTTGACATTGCCTTTCAGCGTATTGATCTCGCCATTATGGGCCAGCATCCGGAAAGGTTGCGCAAGGCGCCATTCGGGAAACGTGTTTGTCGAATAGCGTTGGTGAAAAATCGCCACACGGGAGACGAACTCTTCGTCTTTTAAATCCGTATAAAAATTATCGATTTCTTCGGCGAGAAACATACCCTTATAGACAACGTCCTGCGACGACAGGGAGCACAGATAGAGTTCATGCAGGCCCTGCTCCCGGGCGCGCTTTTCAATACGCCGGCGCACGACATAAAGCGCACGGTCGAGGTCAGCGTTGGGTCGGCCTTTCGGGTCGCAGAAAAGGATCTGCTCGATCTCAGGTCGCGTCGCGTTCGCTTTCGCGCCAAGGCTGCGCGCCTGCACCGGCACCTGACGCCAGCCATAGATATAAAAGCCGCGCCGCAGAATTTCAGATTCGACAATCCCGCGCGCCGCATCCTGCGCGGCGAAATCCGTGCGCGGCAGGAACACCATGCCGACGCAAATGTCTTCCTCCCCCACCGTATGGCCCGTGCGCGCCACAAAACGATGAAACAAACCCTGTGGCACGTTAAGCCGGATGCCGGCGCCGTCGCCGGTCTTGCCGTCGGCGTCCACGGCGCCGCGATGCCAGACTGCCTTCAGTGCGGCGAGCGCCATTTCGACAATTTCCCGCCGTGGACGCGCATCAAGCGCCGCAACCAGGCCAACGCCGCAGGCGTCACGCTCCGATGACGGATCATAGGCGCCCGCCTCAATCAGCGCATCGCGTTTACGCACATATCCGGCGATATCGTCAGCCATACTTTTCCTCATTCCGCCGCCGGGCGCATTGTCTGTACTTTAAGCCGCGCGGAAATCGCCTCGGCGGCGTGGCGTCCATCGACAATCGCCCACACCACAAGCGACGCGCCGCGCACGATATCGCCCGCCGCATAGACGCCCGGCAGGCTCGTCTCCAGACTGTCCGCATCGACGCGCAGCGTCCCGCGCGGCGTCACCTTTAATTCCGGCGCATCAAACAGTTCGGGCTGGTCTTCCGGTTCAAAACCAAGCGCTTCAATGACGAGATCGGCGTCGACGCGAAACTCAGAGCCTGCGCGCTCCACCGGTGCGCGCCGGCCGGACGCATCGGGCGCGCCAAGCTCCATTCGGATAGCGCGTACGCCATCGACGCCAGCCGCCTCACCTAATATCGCTTTTGGCGCAGCGAGCCATTCAAAGATGACACCCTCTTCTTCAGCATTTGCAACTTCGCGGGCGGAGCCGGGCATGTTCTTTTTGTCGCGCCGATAAAGGCAAGTGACTGAGGCCGCTCCCTGACGCACCGCCGTCCGGACACAGTCCATCGCCGTGTCGCCGCCACCCAGCACGACAACTTTTTTGCCGCGTGCGTCAAGATCGCCATTGTCAAACGCACCGACCTTGTCGCCAAGCCCCTTGCGGTTCGACGCCGTCAAGTAATCAAGCGCCGCGATAACGCCTTTGTTGCCAACACCGGGGCACGCGAGGCTGCGCGCCTTGTAAACACCGGTCGCGATCAGCGTCGCGTCGTGGCGCACGCGCAATTCCGGAAATGCGATATCTCGCCCGATATCCACATTGCGCTCGAAGACGACACCGCTCTTCTCAAGATAGTCCGTACGCCGTGTAACGACATTCTTTTCAAGCTTGAAATTGGGAATGCCATAGATAAGCAGCCCGCCTGTGCGGTCATAGCGGTCATAGATCGTTACCTGAAATCCTTCGCGGCGCAGTTCTTCCGCCGCGGCGAGCCCCGCAGGCCCGGCGCCGATAACGCCAACCGATTGCGTCCGCTCGCGCGCCGGGCGTAATGGTTTGATCCAGCCTTTGTCCCATGCGGTCTCGGTAATGTATTGCTCCACGGCGCCGATCGTCACCGTCCCGTGATCGGACTGCTCAATGACGCAGGCGCCTTCGCACAAACGGTCCTGGGGACAGATGCGCCCGCAGACTTCCGGCATGTTGTTGGTCGCCGACGAGACCGCATAAGCTTCCTCAAGCCTGCCCTCTGCGACAAGTTTCAGCCAGTCGGGAATATCATTGCCGAGCGGGCAATGGTTCTGACAGAACGGCACGCCGCACTGACTGCACCGGGCGGCCTGCGCCGCCGCATGGTCGCGCGCGAAGTCGCGATAGATTTCATCAAAATCATCGCGCCGCGCGGCGGCGTCGCGCTTTGGCGGCGTCTCGCGTTTCAGCGACGTGAATTTCAGCATGCGATCAGAAATCAGGCGTCTCCTTTCCGGGTATCTTACGTGGACGCAAACTCGGGATAGGCCTCAAGGCCCAGTTCGGTTTTATCAAGCCCGATGCGCTCATCGCGTTCGCTGGCGCGCACGCCGACAGTGTACTTCAGCGCCAGCCAGAGCAGCAGGCTGGTGAGAAAAACAAACGCGCCGATCATGATAATCCCGACAATCTGTCCGATCCAGCGCGCATCGGGGTTTGTCAGGGGAACAATCAGCGTGCCCCAGACGCCGCAGAACAAATGCGCCGGAATGGCGCCGACAACATCGTCGATCTTCAACTTGTCCAGCAGCGGTACGGCGAAGGTGACAATCGCGCCGCCCACCGCGCCGATCAGCAACGCCTGCCATATCATCGGGTGTAACGGATCGGCGGTGATCGACACCAGCCCGCCGATGGCGCCGTTCAAAACAATCGTCAGATCGACTTTTTTATAAGTGAGCTGGGTCAGTATGAGCGCGGACAGGACGCCGGCGCAGGCGGCCATGTTGGTGTTGACGAAAATCTTCGCAACGGAAATCGCGTCGTCAATCGTGCCGAGCGCCAGTTGCGATCCGCCGTTAAAACCGAACCAGCCGAGCCACAATATAAATGTCCCGAGCGCCGCCAGCGGCAAGGACGATCCCGGCAACGGCGCGACGCGGCCCGACACATATTTCCCGGCGCGCGGCCCGACGACAATCGCGCCCGCGAGCGCCGCCCAGCCGCCGGTCGAATGCACCAGGGTTGAGCCGGCGAAATCGGCAAAATCCCAAACCGTATGCAGATATCCCTCGCCCCATTCCCAGGACGCCTGGATCGGATAGATAAAGCCGGTCAGGATCGCAACAAAGGCGAGGAACGGCCACAGCTTGATGCGCTCTGCAAGCGTGCCGGAGACGATTGACGCTGCAGTCGCGACAAACACCATCTGAAAATACCAGTCGGAACTCGCCGCATAACCGGTCTCGAATGGCGATGTATCGTCGGCGCCCCAGACCGCGAACCTGCCGATCAGTCCGCCCTCGCCGACGCCGTAAATCAGATTGTAGCCAAACAGCCAGACCATGATCCCCGCGATGGAATAAAGGCATATGTTCTTGACACAGATGGTTGCGGCGTTCTTCGAGCGTACGAGCCCCACTTCCAGCATGCAAAAGCCCGCCGCCATGAACATGACCACCATGCCGGAGATCAGGAACAACAGCGTATTGAAAACGAACACCGAAGTGTCGGACGCCGCGGGCGCGTCCTGCGCCTGCGCGCTTGTCGCCATCAACGCTGTACCGATCAGCACAGCAGCCGGAATCACTTTGCAGATCGTCTTCACGCTACCGCTTTCCTGCATGTCAGAGCGCCGCCGCGCCGGTTTCGCCGGTGCGCACCCGCACGGCCTCTTCCAGGTCGACAACGAAGATTTTGCCGGCGCCGATGCGGTCGGTTCGCGCCGCATCGCGGATCGCCTCGACCACGCGCGGGGTTCGCGATCCCTCTACGGCGATCTCGATCTTTATCTTGGGGGTGAAATCGATCTTGTATTCAGCGCCGCGATAGATCTCGCTATGGCCCTTCTGACGGCCAAAGCCTTTCACGTCCGACAAGGTCATGCCCTCAACGCCGAGCGCGGTCAGCGCATCGCGCACCGCGTCCAGCTTTTCGGGCTTTATCACTGCGATGATGTATTTCATCCGGGTCGCCGCTCTCGTTTTTCATCGCCGGGAATCCCCCGGACCAACGCGCAACGATAGGGAGGCGATTGTTGCGATGCAACAATTTTTTGCGGTAAAATATCCCCGATACAGGTATTGTTAGCATAAAATGCCAATAAACCTCTGAAATATCAGATTTCATCCTGTGGGGAAGGTTTTCGCCCCAGTCGACGTCACGGCTCACTCGTTCAACTTGTTCTCCAGTAATGGCGTTGACCTTGGGCTAAACTCAAGCTTTTAAGGTTTACAGGCTGCGTATGTGATGGGTGCAACTGAAGTTGAGCGTTTCTATGTTGCTCAAATAGGCCTCAGCCAGTTCTCCGACGCTTGCGATGTCAAAATCTTCGATTTGAGCAGCTTTGATCATCTCAAACAGTTTCTTAGAATCCACTAGCTCTAGTTGAATGCCCGCAAGATGAGCCTGTTCACATAACTTGGAAGCTCCGGCGGTAAAATCAGATGTTGTGACAAAAATCCCTCTTGGGGTACCGTCTAACAGTAGCGCCCCCACAAACTCGCGGAGCTGTGAAATCTTAATTCGTTCTCTATACCGCTTAACCTGAACCCCAAAAACCTCGCCGGCTTGATCGTAACCAAAGACATCGATTCCGCCGTCATTCGAGAGGCTCGTCAATTCTACGTCACACTTAAGGGAACGGAAAACACTGGCAATAACTTCTTCAAGTTTGACCGGGTTTATCTCGAATCTAAAATCAAACTTAGCACAAAGATAACGTCGAACTTCAGATATGGCCTGCTCAACGTTAGCATCACTGTTCTTGGCCAGAGCACCAGCAGCATATTGATACGCTTGATAAGAATTTCCGATCACATCATATTCGACTTGTTGCAATACGTTCCACCATCCGCATATGGGGCAGCACTGAAAGCAGACGTCAAATACGCTCATGTCTGAGGTAATCTCGCGATGTTCGCGTGGATAGCCTGCGTAAAGAATGCCCTCTTCTACCGCTTGCAAATGATGCTGGGCAATTATCTCTTCATCAACATGTCGAAAACTGTCGACCCTTTGTGACACCATAGTCGTTCGACAGAAGATGCAATCATTATGGAATGGTTCGACGTTAATATGGTCGTTTAAACCAGCATGACGCCACATCACTAGGCTCCTTCGAAGGATCGATTGATTCCGGAATAGACAGCGACTGAACGTGCTCAATTCGCTCCAATTAAGGCTAAAGCAAAAACATACCACAAATCGGTCGTTCGTAAATTTTAATCAATGTCCGGTCTTACGCTCTTAGCGGAAGTTTGTAGCACTATTCCTGAACGTCCGTTTCTGGCGAACTTCCGACTTGGCGGCTGATGTTTCAAAAACTGGATTCGCGTTGTTCGCTAACGGCGCCCCGCGCTCTTAATCCCCCACCTTCTCCAGCCTCACTCCGGGGCCGCCGTCGAGGCTCGCTTCCTTGTCGCCGACAAAGCGTATGCCTTCCGCTTCGAAAGTCTTGCGCACAGCTTCCATGCTGCCGCCGCGGGCGTTGGAGACGCCGTCGACTTCTTCCATGCGCTTAATAGTGGATGTACCGACACCGCTTTTCTCGTGCAGTTCCTCCCGACCCTTGTCATCACCGGGCTTGTCCCGGTGATCCAGAATCGGACTTCCCCACAAAGACTGGATTGCCGGAACAAGTCCGGCAATGACACGTTTTTACATAATAGCTTCCCATTCTAAGGATGGCGGTTTTCGCGACCGTAAAAAACTAGTCGTCGACCGGTTTGGCGAGACGCGCGCCGGGGCCGCCGCCATTGGAGTCGAGCAGGACGACGCCCTCCGCTTCGAAAATCATGCGGAGCAGCTTGGCGGTGCTGTCTTTCAACTGGCTGGTGCGGTGCTCGAAATTGCGAACCGTCTGATTACTGATGTTTGCACGCTCCGCGAGGTCCTTCTGGGTCCAGTCCAGAAGGGCGCGCGCAGCTCGACACTGTTCGGGCGTAATCATGCCGGAGCTTCAATCCGGCGCTTTTTCCAGCCGGACGCCTGGGCCGCCGGCGAGGCTCGCTTCCTTGTCGCCGACAAAACGTATGCCTTCCGCTTCGAAAGTCTTGCGCACAGCTTCCATGCTGCCGCCGCGGGCGTTGGAGACGCCGTCGACTTCTTCCATGCGCTTAATAGTCGATGTGCCGACGCCGCTTTTCTCGTGCAGGTCTTTGACCGACCAGCGCAGATGTCCGCGCGCCATGCGAATTTGCGCACCTGTAATCATCTAGTTTTTTTCCAAAAACAGGCGATTAATGGTTTACTTTCGAATATAAATGGTATAATTTGTACCATATTGGGAATAAAAGCGTGTATTTGTCTTGAGTGCGTAACTTGTCTTGTAGTCAGTGAAACATTTTAACCCACATTCGATTGAAAAACAATCGAATAAGGAACATCTATGTCCAAATTCAAGGAAGCCGTCTCAAAACCCCAAGTGAAAACCGATGACGCGATGACCCATCGACGACGCCTGCTTAAGGCCGCGCTGCTCGCGCCCGCCACCGCCCTCTCACCCGCTACCGCGGTTTCATTCCCGCTCGCGGGCGGCGGCGGAGACGACGCGCGCCTCTTCAACTTATACGCCGACTGGCTGACCTACGACGCCGAATTGGAGGCGAGCCTCGACGCGCTGGAACGCGCCGAAAAAGCGGCGACCGCGCGCGGCGTCTCATGGGACGACTGCCCTGCGGTGCGAGGCGTGCTGGCGCGCCAAGCCGCGTTCTGGGACGCGCAGCGAAGCGCCCTCACCGCCATCGCCGCGACACGAGCGGCGCGCCTTGACGGGGTCGCGTTGAAACTCGCCCTGTGGCGGCGCGCCAGCCCGGATGTAAGCTCTGGTCAGTTCACAGACAATGCAGACATGCTGGCCTTCTCCGCCCATGACGACATGATCGCCCTCACCGGCCGCGACGACCTCGCGCACGAAGAGGACGAGACGCTGCGGGCAGAGATCGGAAGTCTGGCCGCGACAATCCAAATGGCTGGTAAATCCTCATACCGGACATAGGAACCCAAACTACGCGCGTAGCTTGAACGACCGTCTCGACAATACAAAAACCAACAAGAGAATAATTGCACTTCCAATAAGCGCCGGTAAGAGGACGCTTTTCAACACTCGATCCGTCGACAAAAAGTCGGGACTACCTGTCTGCCAAAGCACCCATTCGGCGCCAACATCGGATGCCAGCGACGGGTGTCCATTGACCAACATGATATAGGCGTCGTTCGTTTCTGGGTTGATACGCACAGAGACATTGATAGCCGGCTCATTGGCGCCGTCATGACCGTATACATAGTCGACGCCAGCGCGCGTCGGCGCATAAAGCATTGTTCCAAGTCCCCAAATGCCGGCGCCATAGACATAGGCTTCGGGCTCACGCATCGATTGCAGTCTTTCGGCGCTTAGACTGAGCGCAGTATCTGCACCAGCTATCGCCTTTACCAGTCGTGTCAAATCAGCGGCAGAAGTAACAAACCCCGTGGCGCCGGCGGCGGCATATTGATATTGCGGAGCCAGATTGCCAGCCATATCAAAAGATTCAGTCGCGCCTTCGATACTGCCAATGAAATCGAAAGAGGAATGACGCATCTCAAGCGGCTCTAGAATCTTCTGTTTGATGTAGCTCTGATATTCCTGACCCGACACCTCTTCGATTAGTAGTTGTAAGATGAGATAACCGCCGCCAGAGTAGGCAAACTCCTTTCCAGGCTCGGCGCCAACCGCTATTTCAACATCATTTCCGGATGATGCGCGCGGATTACTCAATGAATGCTCGAGTGTAGGCAGGGTTTCATTGACTTCATAATCGCCAAACCCCAATTCGTCGGTGAGGCCAGCCGTATGGCTGAGTAGGCGTTGGATTGTGACGTCGGCTTCGTTGTACGGACTATCCGGTAGCCGCCAGCGCGTCAGGTGAATGGAGACTGGGTCATCGAGATCGATCAGTCCATCTTCAGCCAGTAACATGACGCCAAGCGCCGTTATCCACTTACTGAATGACGATGTTGGAAAGACCGTGTCACCATCAATCAATCGTTCAGGTTTCGCATAGTGTTCCCCGACAATTTCTCCATTCTCTACGAGTATCAATGCCGTATTACCGAGATTAGACGCCTCAATCATACGCGTGGCTTCGACATGGAACGCGGTGTGATCGTCCCTAGGCGCGATCGGTTTCATCCACCAGCCATAAAACCCGACAAAGACGGCGAAAGCGGACCAGATTGCGATTGCTATTAATGAGCCAATTGTAAGAAAGCCGAGTTTCAACAATTTCATGATGTTTCTCCGTAGAATGCGATAAAATTTGAGGGTTTTGGAAACGGCAGCGGATCGGCTTTTCAGACCTTCGTGAGCAACAGCATCGCAAACAGATAGCTTCCCGATGTCACGATAGAGCCAATGGTTCGAACGTGATTCCACCGGACCCAATTCTGTCCGTAGGTTTCCCAATATTGAACCGCCTCTGCTGAATCCGCAGACAGCTTTGCCAAGCGCTCGTTCATTGGAGCATTACCGACTATGGTGACAACGAATACCAGCGTTATATATGTGATCGCGCCAAAAATGATGAACCGTTGCGCCGCGCCGTCAAGCTGAGTGAGCGCGACGTATGTCATGGCGAGTGTGATGGGCGCTAGCAGGAAAAATGTTGTCAAAAAGACCGATCGAAACACGGTCCGGTTGATTCCTTGCATACTTTCGACGCCAGAGACTGCCGATCCCTGAATAAGCCCCCTCATAACAAAGTCGGAGAAAGACTGGAAAACACCGCCGACAAGCGCGGCGTTTAATCCAATGAGGAGGCATGCGTATACTGTCCAATGATCAGACATGAATATTCCTTTTCGAATTTCTAGACTGCTTGGTGTTAATTCGCGGACTGCATGAAAAATTGACTCGCCAATGTTGCTGTCGAGCCAATGGCGCGACTTACGCCGCCGTTTTCCAGATTCCCGATTTCGCTGCTTCGTTCGCATATTCAGCGAAGTCTTTGGGTTCTCGCCCCAGGGCTCGCTGAACGCCATCTGTAAGTTGTGCGTTGCGGCCATCGAGGACGGTTGAGAAAAGATAGTCCAGCATCCAGACCACATCTTTGGGCGCGCCGGAGTTTGCGAGCTCTGATACAAAGGCTTCGTGAGGAACATCCACAAAGGCGATCTCACGGCCCGTTGCACGGGATAGATCTGCCGCCACATCGGCGATTGTCATCAATCGTGGACCCGTCACTTCGTAGACCTCGCCAATATGGTGGTCTTCGGTGAAAGCCGCGACGGCGACATCGGCAATGTCATCGACATCCACAAAGGGCTCAACCTGATCGCCTGCTGGCAGGGTGATCGCACCGTTCAGAACCATGTCGATGAAGGCGCCTTCGGAGAAGTTCTGATTGAACCAGCTTGCCCGAACGATTGTCCATTCAAGACCGGAAGTCTGAACGATCCGCTCGCAGGCCTGGGCTTCTTCTTCGCCGCGGCCTGACAAGAGAACGAGTCGTTTAACACCGCGATGTTTCGCGAGGTCGACAAAAGCCTGAATGGCGTCCGTAGCGCCAGGCATCGCAAGGTCCGGCGCATAGGTGATGTAGGCTGCTGTCACGCCCTCCAGGCAGGCGTCCCAGCTTTTCTCATTGTCCCAGTCAAAGGATGGAACCGCCGATCGTGATCCGATGCGGACCGCGTGACCCTTTGCTGTTAGACGTTCGGCGACACGGCGTCCGGTTTTTCCGGCGCCTCCTAGAACGAGAGTGAGGTCTTGTTGTTTAGTCTGTAAGTTCATTGACGTGCTCCATTTAGATTTCAGCAAGTCAATTCCTATGAAAAGGCCGCTCGAGGTTCTTGTCAGCTCATGCCAGAGTTTTGGCAGATGGCGACAACCGCAGGCTCTAGCCTTGGCCAGCGCCCAGTCGATAAGAGCGAGGCGTCTGGCCTGCCCAACGCTTGAACGCCCTTGTGAAGCCGCTTTGCTCGGCAAAACCCGTAAGGAAGGCGACTTCGGCAAGACTATAATCGGTTTCGCGAAGCAGCCGCTGCGCCAGATCCTTTCGGGCCATATCCACAACGGTCTGAAAAGAGTAGCCCTTATCCGACAGGCGCCGCTGCAACGTCCGAGCGCCAACGCCCAGCTCTGATGCGATAAGAGAAAGCGTCGGTACGCCCTCGCTTAACACATTCGCCACGGCGCGCCGAACCTCTTGTTCCAAACCGCTATCGCCTGTCAGCGAAGCCAGTTCTTGCTCTAGGTGGCGATCAAAAAACTTGGCGATGGTTTCATCCCCAAGTTTGTTTGGAGCGTCTATACTTTCTTCACTGACCAGAAGGGCGTCTCGCCCGGACTCGAAATGGACCGGGCAGCCGAAATGCGCTTCGTAGATTGAAGTATCGCCCCTAGGGGCATGCTTGAAATAAACTGCAAGCGGCATGAAACTCTCGGTACTGACTTCCTTGCTGATGGTATCCACTGCAGACATGCTGGCCTCGTTAGACAGAAGCATGCCTGGGCGTCCATCGCCCGCCTTCTCAAGATTGAAAAACAGACCATCCGAAGACTTTTCGAGTGAATAGGTTTCTGCACTGCCAAGAACGTGGCCATATCGTTCTGACCTGGCATATGAACCGCGCAAGTTCGGCGCCGATTTCCATGCGAGACCGAAAGCGCCATATTCGTTGCTCCGCATGGCTGCGCCTATACGGAGAGGCAAAATCAGACCTTCGGGGTCTCGATCTGCAAGCGCAGCGAAGAAGTCATAGTATTCTGATGACGGCACCATTTGAGCCGGATCGATAGGACCGTCCGCAGCGAGGCCCAGGCCCTCAACCAAATCTCGTGTTTCGATGCCAGGGCTCGCCTCACCGACAACTTTGTAGACATAAAGTGCTGTAATCTGGCTCATACTGCCAACATACACGGTGTTTCGATCTTCCGGGCTGGCAATTCATGGCCAGTGGCTACGGCAAATAAACCATCGTTTCAGGACATTCAATTAATCAAGGTCAACGTCCTGATAAAGCCGCATGACGCCGATCATAGCCCTTAACTACAATGACCGCTTTTGTGCGATAACAGACGCCAGGCGAGCAATTGTTGAATGTCTGCAAACAGGTTTGGCGTTTGCGCTAATGGCGCCCCACCCCCTTAATCCCCCGCCTTTTCCAGCCTCACGCCGGGGCCGCCGTCGAGGCTGGTGTCGGCCTCGCCGATTAAGCCCGCGCCCGCAGGACGCGCCGCCATCGCGGTTATTGGGCCATAAGGAAACATTCGCTTGGCGGCGGCCATTTTGTTTTGATCCAGCTCTTGCTTTAATGCTGGACTGAAATAAAGGGAAAACCGCCATGAATCCAATTCGGCTCAGCTCAGTCGCTGGTATTGCAACGCTAACCCTATTGGCCTTCGGACCGGCCTCTGCGGAACACCACGAAAATGCCGAAAAAAACCTGCCGGCAGTTGTATTAAATGAAGGAGAAGGCGAAGCCATCGCCTTTCCACTCCACCCGACACTTCGGCTTGCCGGCGCCGACTCAAATGTGGCTGGGATGAGTTTTTTTGAAATCAGTATTGCAGCGGGCGCGGCAGGCGCCCCGCCTCATACACACACACATGAGGATGAGTTTTTCTATGTCAGGGAAGGCAGTGTGACATTCATGACCGACGACGACCGGAAGACCATCTCGGCTGGCGGTTTTGTGCTTCTGCCGCGTCATGGCCTACATGCCTTGTGGAACTCAAGCGATAAGGATGCGGTATTGCTTGTGGGTGCGTCCCAGGGAGAATTCGACGATTTCTTCGACGCTGTCGCAATGGAAGTTCGCGCAACGAACGCCAGCACGCCCCAGGAGATTGGCGCAATCGTCGGACGGCTTGGCGACCAGCGCGGGATTGTCATCGACATGTCAAAAGTACCCGATGACGTCGCTACACTCTACGGGCTTTAACCCGTGGTCGATTAACGTCAGATCCCCCGCCTTCTCCAATCTAACGTCGGGCCGCCGTGGTGGCTGACTTCGGACTCACCGATAAAGCGCACGCCCGCAGGACGCACCGCCATGTGGTTATCCGGCCAGCCTGTTTCTTAAATTGATCTGTCCACGTATTTATATGATATTGCAATGGTAGACGCATCGATGTCCGGAAATAGTTATTCGCCGTAAGCTTTGCGACGGCTCAATGGTCGCGCATAGGAATGGAGTTTTCCCTTGATCAGTATGTCGCCGCCCTTGCTTGTCTGTATTCTTGGCGGGAAATTCATGATATTTTTATAGGAATAGCCTGAGCAAAAGGAGGCGTGAGTGCAAAAATCGACAGCTCTTCTGCTCGTGGATGTGCAGAACGCCTTTTTCGACGGCGAACACATGCCACCGGTTTATGAAAGCGAAGCCGTCCCTTAATCGAATTCTTTCGGTGCTGGCTTCCGCCCGCGCGAAGAATATCCCTCTCATCTTCATTCAGCATAAAGGACCTCAAGGCCACCCTCTTGAACAGGGTTCAAAAGGTTGGATGCTTCATGATTCGATGAAGGTGACGGACGAAACCGTGATCGAAAAAACGAGGCCGGATGCTTTCTATAAAACCAGTCTAAAGGACCATCTGAAAACTCTTGAAACGACCCGCCTGGTTGTCGTCGGCAACCAGACTGACTTTTGCATCGATACGACCTGTCGGCGCGCCAACAGCCTCGGTTATGCGGTCAACCTCCTTTCCGATTGCCATAGCACCTGGGACAATGACGTCCTCAAAGCCGATCAGATCATCGCGCACCACAATTTCGTTCTTGGACGGCAGTTTGTCGAACTGGCCGGAGCTGACGGTTTTGACTGGGGCGAGGCATAACCTGACAACAGGCGCTTTTAATCCGTCACTTCCTCCAGCCCCACCCGGGGCCGACGTCGAGGCTCGCTTCCTTGTCACCGACAAAACGTATGTTTTCGGTATCCAGCGCCTTGTCATTGCCGGGCTTGTCCCGGCAATCCAGTAAGAGGCTGATGTTTTCAGTTTGCTGGATCACTGGGCTGGATTGAGTAAGCAATTCAGCCCCGGTGATGACAAACGGCAGGAGTTTACTCTTCGACCGGTTTGGCGAGGCGCGCGCCGGGGCCCTTGGTCAAAGCACCTTCTTAAGACGCAAGAACCCGACCACGCTTGCACGAACGAACGGCGCGGCGAAGAGAAACCCTGCGCCATAAGGTTCCTGCTCCGCCGCGCCGCCAACAGCAATGTCGCTGTTAAAGGCCGCCGCTTTTGGCCTGCGTTACAGGCTGATATCCGGGCGCGCTTTCAACTTCCGCCCGGCGCATTTTCTCCCGGCCCGCCGCGACAAGTTCGTTGCCGGTACGCACTGTCGATTGACCGTTGGCGAGCGCCGTTTTCGCCTCTTTCACTTTGGCGTCGGCTTTCTCGACTTTCTGATATGCATCTTTCCAGTCATCAGCCGCTTTTTTCAGCGCCTTGATTTCTGTTTCCACTGCATATGGCGTCAATGCAGAGCCAAACCCAGCGACAAGACGCGCATAGGCGGCGCGCTGTTCGTCGGACGCTTTAAGCGCTTTTGCATGTTTTTCCATCGCCTTGCGCTCGTCTTTTTGCGCTTTCTTGATCAGCTTCTCGCCGTCTTTGATCTGGGCGAGGCCGGTTACTTCCTGGCGCCTGCCGTCGACCCATAATTGCGAAAGCTCGCTCGCCACTGGCGACGCGCTGTCCGTGATGGCGCCCGGCGCGACAATCTCATCGGTTTTACCGGCGGATGCGCCCGTAACGGTAAATGTGGAAAGCATCAGCGCCATCGCGGCGGATGTGAACAAACCTGTTTTCATGTCGTGTCTCCTTCAATCTGGGTACGGGCGAAGGCCCGCTCACCCTCTAATTGGAGAAATTATTACATTTTACAAACGAATATAATCGGATGATAATATCGAAAATAGCGAATTAAGGAGAAAGCCGTGGATGTCGTCGCCGCAAAAACCTTTCTGGCGGTTATCGAGGGGGGCAACTTCGTCGCTGCCGCCAAACGGGTTCACGTGACCCAATCGACAATCAGCGCCCGCATCAAAGGACTTGAGGAGCAACTCGGCAAAACGCTCTTCATTCGCACCAAGTCGAGCTGTGCGCTCACCCCTGCCGGACATCAGTTTTATCGTTACGCCCGATCGATGGTGCGTGTCTGGGAGGAAGCCAAACACCAGGTCGCCGTGCCTGACGGCTATGAAGACACACTGATCGTCGGCGGTCAGTATAGCCTCTGGAACCGGCTCCTGCTTCGCTGGGTCCCCGCCTTTCGCGATCTGGCGCCCACTGTCGCCGTCCGGTGCGAGGTCGGGATGCCGCAACGCCTCATCCGGGAAATGACCGAAGGCGTCATGGACCTTGTGGTGATTTACCAGCCGGAACACCGGCCGGGTCTTGTGATTGAGGAGTTGCTGGAAGACCGCCTGATCCTCGTCACGACGGACCCTGCTATTCCGTTTACGGATAACTATATTTTTGTCGACTGGGGCGAAGCGTTCCGGGAAATGCACAACCGCGCGTTTCCCGATCTTCATTCGCCGGGATTAACCCTCGATCTCGGCGCCCTTGGCGTCAACCTGCTTTTAAACAATGGCGGCGCCGCTTACTTTCCCGAACGCATCGTGCAGCCGCATATCGACGAAGGCCTGCTGTCGATTGCGCCTGACGCGCCCGATTTCGCCTATCCGGCCTATGCGGTTTATCAACAGGATTTTTCTTCGCCGGCGATCATGAAACAGGCGCTGGATTCGCTTTACGAAACCGCTCAACAGGCTGTCGACGGCGCCCTACCTCACCCGTTTTGGGCTTAGGCTGTCAGTGACCGGAGCCCTCAATCCGGCGCCTCTTCCAGCCGGACGCCCGGCCCGCCGGCGAGACTTGCTTCCTTGTCGCCGACAAAGCGTATGCCTTCTGCTTTCATGGGGGGCTCAACCTGAAAGATAATGACGCGCCTGAAACCGGGCTTTCGGTGAGAGAGGTGATGATCGGCGATTCTCCGCCTGAACATTTAGTGAGACATTCATTCTTGCATTCGCCATTGAGCATGGCTATCAATGTTGCAACGCAATATAAAATTGCGCACTAACTACGGGGAAATGCTCGGATCATTCTTAACCTATTGATTTGGAGATAGAAATGACCCGACGAACAATCATCGCAACCGCAGCATTTTTTGTGTTGTCCGGACCGGCCCTTGCCGACGAAGTTGTCGAGTACGATCGCGCTCAACTTGATGATCCGGCTTATCTGGAGCAGGTCCGCGAGAAAATTGAGTTGGCTGCGAAAAAAGAATGCAAGTCTATATATCGCGGCGACTGGTTCGCCGATTTCAGGACCCGCGCCTGCATCCGAGATACGGTCGCGGTCGCCATGGCCGAACTCGAAGACACGCAACGGACCAGACTTGCGGACGCCGCACATTAAAGTAAGCGGCCTGGATCCTTTCGTATAAAAATATCGGTTGAAAACGCGCATTCCTCAGGGCTGTGCGTTTTCATCGTTCGGCGGTCTGAAAACTATACGCGCGCCCGATTCGCGCAGCTCTTTTTTTTCAGCCCGTAAAGATAAATGACGTGTGCTGATTTTTATTGGCGCCAACGGGGTCGGCGATCCGCCCGCCCTGCTATTCGGCATATTTACAGTTTACATATAGCGCTATACCGTCGTCCTATCTAAAAGGACCGCGGGGCGAGCCCGCGGCCAAGTTTAGGGAGGAAATGCCCAGATACTGGGCATTGGCGGCAATACCGCCGTTCAAAAAATACCATAAAATATGCTGCGCCGCAACATTTTGTTGCGACGCAGCATACTCTCCTCAACCACTATTTCATCACGTTGCGTGATCCTGAACATATAATCCGTATACGCTGTTTTACAAATTTATGCGACGCAATTGTCGTTCAACGCTTTCTGCTAGTAAAATAGAAATGATATATGGCGAAGGCGAAAACGCTGGAGATAATAAAGCCGCATCTGCCCTGCTGACCTATAAAAGGAGGAAGGCGCCCGCGGCTCGACACGTTCGGGCGTCATCATAGCGGCTTGCTTGCCTGCTTCCATTCTTGTTGTCATTGCCGGACTTGTTCCGGCAATCCAGTTAGAAGCTATGATGTTTTCAGTTTGCTGGATCACCGGGCTGAACCCGGTGATGACAAACGGCGGGGGTTTACTCCTCAACCGGTTTGGCGAGGCGCGCGCCGGGGCCGCCGCCGAGGTTTGCTTCGGTCTCGCTGATGCAGCGCACCGTGCCTTAGGGCGTACCGATGTGAATTACTCGTCGCTGAATTCCAATGGCTTTGGGCTGATATCATCGCCGGCAAGAAGCCCCACAATTCTTTCTTTCAGATCGTGTTCCGTCTCAACTTGCTCTGCGTGACAGAGCACTTTCTCGGCTTCCTCAGGCCAAGAGTTACGCGGCCATTCGTTTAGGGCGTTCAGCGCCATATTGCGGTTTCGCACGACAGGGCTTCCCATTGCCGTCTTTACTAACACCCACCCCTCGCCGGGAAAACGCCGTAAGTCTTGCACGATATAATCAAGCGCAGAGTGAGCCCAAAATTCTCTTCCGAGCCCTAATAAGTCACTTGGGCCGGTCGCAATCTCACTCAGAGGAAGCTGCTCTGTCGCATATTCTATGACTTGCCGTACTCGCTCGACGTCATCCGTTTGTAATAACTCAAACCAATTCCCATCTTTGGGGTTGTTTTTTGTCCGGTCAAAATGGACACGCCATGTGTCTATCCCAAGAAGCTTGGCTGCTTGGTTAGCTGTCCAAAATTTTCGTCTGTCATCTGATTGAATTTCGAGAGCAACTTGTTCATCCCAGCCATCGCGGGTAATTATGGAGTTGGAGAGCATTAAGATAGACTCGACCCGTTCGAGCGTCCAATCCTGTCGTTCTTGTCCAGCAGCAGGTGTAACCTCAAAAGCATATCTCTTGATCGTGTCTGCCAGGATAAATTCATTCAAACCCAAATCCTGGCGTGAAATGTGTTGTAAGTAGAGTTCGGTAGCTTCCGCGCCAAACGCATAATCACCCATATCCTCCGCAGGGCCGCCCATAATTAAAGCAGAGATTATATCGCCGGCGCCTTTCAACAGCTCTTCGTCTGGTTTGGGCTTGCGAAGCTCATCGACTAATCCGCCTGTTGTGGCGCACAAGTACGCTAAATACTCGTACATGATGTTATTCTTGTACCCTTCCCTCACCATCCACGCTTTAATCTCGGGGTTTTTCGTATCGCTCAGCCGTTCTACGGCTTGTATTCGTCCCCATCCGTGTACGGAGTTTGCCAACTGCCAGACCTTCTCCTCGGGCTCACTCGATGAGTGTGCTAGCGCAACTGCTGAATAAAGCGTGAACTCATCGTGCCTTCCTAACGTAAGGAATAGTTGATCAAATTCGCCATTCGACAAGACACCCATCACGGCGACGCTGACTTTGACGGGACCTCGATCTGGAGAATTTTCAGCAATCCATGATGAAAGCCGGATCAGCCGGTCATTGTTCAATGATCTGTCATTTAGAATTTTCTCCAGTAATTCATCAATGAAATCCAGCGCATACTCATCTTTGATGAGCTCGTAATACGCTGTCATGTTACGATGACTGGGGTTTTTCAAAACGCGCTTCAAAGCATTAAAGATAGCTGAAACATTCCCGTTGTCGCCAGCGGCGCCTCCATGGTGACCAAATGCGCCGTCTAAGCCGCCGGACACCCACCGTATGCTGTTTTCTTCTTCGACTTCATCAGGCAATCGCAGGTCGTCATGATCATCTCCATGGCCATCGCCCGATCCATTTTCTTCGATAAATTGAAAGATAGATGGCTTGCCCGATGGCCACGGCTCGGGGAGCCTGCCCTCAGTCCATGCTTTCGTGTTCGATAAAAAAGGGACAAGCGCCATAACAAACAGACCAATCACCAAAAAAATCAAGGTTGAGCGTTTCATCTTACATTGTCGCAGATAAATCATACACGGCCCACGGCCCGTCTTACAGACAACCCGCTTCGGAAACGCGAACATCTACATCGTCGATCCTATTGTTCGGCCCCGTCGACCATTTGATCTTGATAATCTCATTGCATGGCAGGCCGCTTATCCGCCTGTCAGCCCGCCCCGCATTACGATCAATGTCGAACTTGTTGGCGCCCAGCCATTCAAGGAGTTCGTTTTCGTTTGTTTCAGGCGGAAAGCGATTTAAAAATTTGCGCGCCGAAGCTGGTTCGTTCCATTCAGCGTCAACCAGCAAAGCGGGACGCCGCTCCGCCAATGCAAACGCTGCCGATAGAGTAAGTGTTTGCCAGTTTAACGCAACGAAAGCGCCCAGAGCCATGATCGCAGTCGCGAGCCAAATCCATCTACGATGTTTGCGTTTCATCTCCATGGCGAAACCGTAGTTTACCGCTTCTCTGACCGCAATGATGCGAAAGCAGAAATTGCTATCACGTCAAATATATTCGAGGCTGGTATCTTAGTTTTTTAGCTTGCGTTGGCGATTTATCTCTTGTTACGGCCCGAAGAATAGCGGCAGCTATTGCATATTCGGTCCTTCAGGGTGAAGTCGCTTTGATATCGGATTTTGAAACGTCTCAAAGTCCTTTCGCAGAGTCATAATTTCTAGTGTTATCTTATTTAGGTCTTCGATAGTGAAGCGATATTTAGAGCGCTCTTTGGTATTTTTTCTATCTTGAACCTTTGCCTGTTCAGCCGGGCTTGTTGGTGTGTAAATCCGCGCCCAAACATATTTCCCAACTATTGGGCGGTTTTTTTCATCACCGTCTATTGTAATTTCGGGCACCCATACACCATGCACAATGCGGTTTCTCTTAGTATTCTTTTTTCGCAACCGCTCCAATAAAGACTTTAACTGCCCAAACTCCGAAGCGTTTAGTTTCAGCTCGGCTAGTCCGCTGACTAGATCACTTATCTGTTTTACACCTGAGCAGTTTGAAAAAATGACACCAACAGCAGAATATGGCCCGCCCATAAGTGTGTGCATCAAAGACTGTAGCGTTTGTTCAAGGCCGCTCCATTTGCCCATGAATTGACCTAGTGATTGATCGCGCTCAGGCACGCGCTGAGGCACCACGTACAGTGTGGTTGGGTGTCTTTCGGACTCCGAAGGCATCTCGCGAACATGCTGAATATCCGAAACTGTTATATTCTGGTTTTCATTTGTTTTCGTCATGCTCGATCACGGCCTCAACCTTATGTTTGTAGACCTGGGTCAGAACTTCGGTACGTCAGCCGCTTGCCAATGATGCCGGTAATACCGGCTTCCGTTCGCTCATAAGTGAACAACATAGGCATGTGATAATTCCTCGTCCAAGCGCCCTCAATCCGCCGCCTTCTTCAGCCGGACACCGGGGCCGCCGTCGAGGCTGGCTTCAGCCTCGCCGATGAAGCGGACGCCCGATTTTTCGAAAGCCCGTTGCAGCTTGTCGAGGGTCGCCATCTGAATGCCGAGAGGGCCCGACCCTTTTTCCAACCGTACTATTGATGGTTCTGAGACGCCGGACATCTTGGCGACGTCGCTTTGCTTCAGATCCAGCAAGGCGCGGGCGGCTCTTAGCTGTTCTACTGTTTTTAAGCTCATTTGGTATTTTTCATCTAAAAACTTAACATTTTAATTGTTGAGCTATTGAAATGCCTTTTGGCATGTGATATTAATTGCTCAGCTATTAAAATTTACACTCTAACCACAGGGAATGCAATGTCATGACCCATCGACGACGTTTGCTCAAAATCGTGCTGGCGACCCCCGCCGCGCTTGTCCCCGCGACGCTCGCGCCCCGCCCGGCCCTCGCAAAACAGTCGGGACCTGTCGGAGACGACGCTACCCTCTTCGCCTTATACGCCGACTGGCTGACTTACGACGGTGAGATGCAGGCGAGCCTCGACGCGCTGGAGCATGCGGAAAAAGCCGCGACCGCGCGCGGCGTCTCATGGGATGATTGCCCGGCGGTGCGCGCCGTCCTGGCGCGCCAAGCCGCGTTCTGGGACGCGCAGCGAAGCGCCGTCACCGCCATCGCCGCGACGCGCGCCGCGCGCCTTGACGGGGTCGCGTTGAAGCTCGCCCTGTGGCGGCGCGCCAACCCGGAGGTATGCCATGGTCAGTTTACGGACAATGCGGACATGCTGGCGTTCTCGGCCCATGACGACATGATCGCCCTCACCGGCCGCAACGACCTCGCCCATGAAGGCGACGCGACGCTGCGTGCGGAGATCAGAAGCCTGGCGGAGAGCTGAGCCGCCTAGGTTTCCCGAAACATCAGAGGGCCGCCCTGATATCCAACAGTTATCTCACTATGTGTTTCTAAAGCATAACGGCACCTGGATGATAACACAGTTGGTAATCTGGTAGCCTGCTATCGGGTCGGGTCTTTCCGAACACCCCACGACCGGAATACTGATGCAAGTGACGCCGGCATCTTTTTTATCATCGTCTTTATCGTCATCTTTCTTGTCGGCAAATACTTCATCCGAAGGAATTGTCGCAGCTCCGAGCCCTCGCCTTGCCTGCGCGGAATGAAAAATCGAACCATCCACCAAAGACACAACGCCTGACTTGCAATGCATGCACACGCGCGCTTCAGGCCGGATCGTCTCCCGGCAGAATGGGCAGGTCCCTTCATGCGGCGCGACCGAGGGAACCACGTAATAATAACAATGCTTGCATCGCAGCGCGGCCTTGCTGATCCGTTCCGCGCAGTGACCGCATTTAACCAGATTTGACTTCGTTTTGTCGTTCATCATTTTCTCCCCAGGTTGAACACATCAATACTTACCGGAAAGAGCGGCTATTGGTCTATAGTCCGAATGCAGACGGTAATGGCGCTTCAAACCTTATTAATCTAACCGCAGCAAAAGCCGCAATGTGAAGCTATATCGTAACAATACTGACGAAAGATCGAATATTTTGCCGTTGAAAGAATTACTGTTACTGTTCTGGTTTTTTGGGTGGAGAAACAACTATGAAAACAGCGCTTTCAGTTGTCGTAACGGCAACGTCATTTCTAATGTTAGGATGCGGAAATTCAGAAACCGTCACTGAAGAACAAAGCGCCCTGCGTGAGATAAAAAATGTATCGTCATGGCCGGGAGCCGGGCAACCCATACCAGACAATCCGATTTCTCAATTAAAGCCTAGCGAATGTGACGGTCTTGGCGGCGACGTTGATTATCATGCATCCTGCGGCAAATATAAATTAAAATGCACCGTTGGAGACCGCGCACTTTGTATAGATGAGCTGGATGTCGTTGAGGGTGATACTGACGACACTGAATAGTGTGTCTCAACCAATGAAAACGCCGGCTGAATTTAATCGACGCACAGGCGGGACAGCATAGCTGATAATTTCCGCCTTGTATTGCATGATCCATGCGGATGTGCAGCGCAAGAAAGAGAAGCTCCCTGAGGCGCGGCTGCGTCCACAACCTCACCGGCGCGTTGCGTTCAAGAGCGGGTTATCCCGAGTACTGACGCTTGCACATTAAACAACATAGCGAACGCAAGAAAGAAGCGTGCAAAGCTGCCAGAAAATAGGAGAGTCCAATGGTTTATTATATTGCAGCTATGAAAAAAGACAAGGAATCGGAAGCTCCATACGGACAGGTTGTCTATCTTACTAGTTTCGATGAAGCAGAGAATACCTACATCTTCGGTGACGGCGAACACGCCGTTGAGATAGAGGATGAAGCAAAAGCCCAGCGATTAGCCGGACAGCTCGCCGATCACCATTGGATAAATCTCCAGTGGGAGGATATTTGAGGACCGATAACATGAAGCGATTGGCGAACTGGTTCGCAACTCATAAATCAGCGACGGTGTGGGTAGTCGTCATCGTGCTCATAGCTGCATTTGCTCTTTATGGCTTGCCCAGCGTGTTTTATTTTCTCAGCGCAAATTGAGGACCGAATAATTGCATTTTGTTTTCTATGATCCCGAAGCCCCTAAATGGCGAAACTTCCTCGGTATAGTATTAGGCATTGTGCTTTTGCCGATCTTTATTGTGGTGAAACTCATACTACTACCATTCGAGAAGCCAGCGAATGTAAGCCCATCTGATGTTTCAAAATTTCTTCGGGAATTTCACGATGGAACCGGCGGTGATTGGGATTATGATGAATTTGTATCGGTCCCCATTGCTGACCCCCGCCTCGAAAAAATTAGGATGCATGTCTCGGACTTGGAGCTTCCGATCACGGATGAAGGAAGGTCCGAATTGCGGAAGCTTCTTACTGAAGTCGAACGAATGAATGTCATTGATGACAAAACTTGAGGACCGGTAATGAAACTATATATCGCCGTATTCAACGCTGCGCTTTTCGTTACATCGCTGGTTATGCTCACAAACCATTTTAATGATAGGCTGGTCCTCAATACACAATGGATACTCACATACACAGGCTTTTTCATCTTTATGTTTGCAATGATTGTTATTATCACTCGTGTTGCTGAGGATTTTCAAAGTTCACGAAGGAATGAATAGGGGGCCCAAAGAATGAACGCTCTAAAGTTCGTGGCACGGCTAATTCTTTATGGGGTTATTTTAAGTGTGCTAATCGTGATTGCCGTCTACGTGCCGCTATACCTAACTTCGTGAATCAATAAAGGATTCTAAGTCATGGCCAATTGGATGGTACTCGCTGGCATTTTAGCCTTACCGATTGTCGGGGGACTAGCCTTCTTCCTGTTCGATATGTCGACAGAGAAGGAATATAAGAAAGCATTCAAAAAGCTTGAAGAGAACAGCAAAAAGCTAGACGACCAAAATTGAGGACAGGCATATGAAAATGGGCAAGGTGGCGCTGCTTTCGGTCGGCCTGTCAGTCGGATGCGCGATCATGGACCCGCCCCTGCCCGTGCTCGGCAGCGTCGAGGACGGCGTCTATACGCAGGCCGACGGCGCCTTCCAATGTCCGCTGCCCGGCCCCGAACAGGGCTTTTCCGGCGACGTCACGATCATTGACGCCGCCGAAATCGTCCGCACCCGGCAAGTCGTGATCCCGGTGGACGAACGCAAACCATGGGAAGGGTCGCTGCGCACCGAGCCTGTCTATCCCCGCAAGATCGTCCCCAGCTCGACGATCCGGTTCACCGATAGCGCAGATGAAAAACGCTGGCTGGAAATCCGGTTCCGTCCGCTGCGCCCCGACGAAGACCGAGAGGCTGTCTACGCCTCCGGTTATGGCGGCGGCAATTACGGTTTGCTGCGCGAGTCGCGCGGAACGCGCGACGGTCTGGAATACGGCATGGCGGTGTTACAGCTGCCCTATTTCGTCAAAGGTCCGGGCTATATGGGGCTAGACCTGTGGGCGCACTATCTTAATGGCGATGATCCGGGTCCGGACATTGATGTCGCCCTGAACCTGATCGACGGCGACCGCCACTATTTCTTCCTGCTGCGCACCACATCGCTAGAATTCCTTGAACCGAACGTCAATCCGAAAGACCTGATGGCCGTCAACGCAGCCCTGAAAGCGGACATGGAAACGCTCACGGCGCTTGAGGACCGCCTCTTCACATTGGTGCGCGCCTGCCGTTTCACCGACTCATGAATTCACTGAATATATTGACGATAAAGAAAGCGGCAAAAAAGGACTATGCGCTTTTGCGTCGCTGGAATATTTTATTTTGAGGACATCTATGCGCACGTTTTTGATCGTCAATTCTCTTCTATGGCTGGCGATGATCGCTGGCGCGGTGATCATGGCGCCAGGCATTAAGGACAAGCTTCTCATAGCAGGTTTTTGCGGACTGATTATCGTGAGCACCGCGTTGACTGCAGTTCTCTGGTATAAACGAGGCCAAGTTTACGAAGACCGAGGCGCAAGCGGCCCGGACGATGAATAGAGAATGAGCTCTATGAACAAATACATCCGCGCCATTCTTACAATCTGTAGCTGGATGATCGTTATTGCCTTTGCGATAAACATGGCTGGGCTTTTTGTGTGGTGGTTAGCTGGCGAAGGCTGGTAAAAAAAAGAAATAGCGGCCCGGCTAGTCGATGAGTCTATTTGTCAACCAACTCGATTTTTTAATCGCCCTACCGCTGTTTGCGTTAGTGCTTATTGGCGGGGTTTTATATTATCGCCACAAGGACAAATGAGGATCATTTTGAGGCGAGACGCTCGTAAACATGAAGTCAAAAGCATCAGGAGTGCAGACGGCTCACTCTGTGTGTCCATAGTTCAGCGAGCTGATGCGAACTATGAAATCTTTGTCGACATGCTCTCCTATGATCCTGACGAGGAAATTCATTACTGGAGCTATGCGTCCTTACCAAGACAGGGAATTTTTCAGTCAGTTGATGATGCTGAAAGAGAGATAATGGGCCGCTTCCGGGACAAGTTAACGACAACGAAAAACCAGCGCTAAGCATTTGAGAAAATGGCGCGAGTGACGGGACTCGAACCCGCGACCTCCGGCGTGACAGGCTATACCTGCATTGAGATTTCAACAGACACTAATCGGCGCCAATTGATATGTATTGTAATTCAATAAGTTATGCATTTCATAAAGCACCCGCCGATTAACACCGATCCTCAACAATTGCGGCGGGATCTTTAAAGCTTAAAAGTTTAGTCCCCATTTCATTTTAAATTTATTACCCAATTTGACACCCGTACTAACAGCTGTTCAACTGGAGCAGGGGGCGACGTGAGGTAACACTTGGCCACAGGAACAGCCTTCGCTAAACTCTATTCGACGGTCGAATTGACGCCGCACCCGGCTGTCGAAGATCTCCTTGATCTCTGGTTTGAAGCGCCCCGTCAGCTTCGTCTCGACGGTCTCGAAACAGCGATCCTACCCGCATTCATCGAGGCGTTTCCTGTTCATGTCACCCGCGCCCAGAAGAGTCGAAAACGGTTTTTCTATGTCGCCGGATTCGCCGCAATAGACGCTCTCGAATTGCTGCCTTCCGAGGCAAAAACTGACCTCAAAATCCGACTCATCCAATGGAACGATTTGACTCCCGACGAGTTGATTGCAATGGCCCAATCCGACCTCGACGCTCTTCATTTTCAACAGTTTGATCGGCGCAGTGTTGGAGAGCATTTGCGGCTTCATTTGGCCCGCCGCTGGAAGCTCTCACAGCGCGATGTATCGCACCGCACAAAAATGAGCCGGCACCTCCTCCGGACCGGTGACGTATCGGACCAAATCGACATCAGAGAAAAGCTATTTGGGGAGGGTGATGGCGACTGAATTTGCGCCCGATTCCTTTGGCCCCATTGAGCCCGATGAACACGCAGCATTGCTCGCGAGATTGGCCGATTTGACGTCGCGAATTTTCCTCACGGGGCTCGACCGCAATGCGCTTGAAATTGACCTTGAAACACTTGGCTACACCTTTCCGATTTCACCGCCTTCGATGCATTGGACAGCGGTCAAAAAACGCCTGGAGGGTCGCGCCCAAATCACCAAAGCACCGCTCGCCGCCCTTCTCGCCACCGACTGGCCGCCACTGACATCAAATGGCGAAAATTTCGAGGCGGCGATCGCTCTTATTTCGGGGATTTCAATATCACTTGAGGCCAAGCGCGTCCGGGATAATCAATCCTATCAGCCGGCCATTTCACGCGCTTGCCATGCGCTCCGGAAACTCGCGAACCGGCCCGACGACTTCGCTGACTTTCCTGATTTTCGCCAGGAGCTTCCACCCATCAGGAAGTCGCTCACTGCACTGAGAACACGGGCGGACAAAACTCTTAGGAATTACATCTCCGCATTGGGCGCGCTCATTCGGTACCGTTATCATGATCGCGACGCCATCACGCGTGCGGTCGGCAAACCCGCGCAGGACGAAGCGGGCATAGCCTTCAGCGATACCGGCCTGGTCGATGAGGACGGCGAAGGGCTAAAACACCTCTATGCAACCGGCAAAGACCGCACGCTCATTCCGGAAGCTGGCCAACATAATGACGGCGCCTCCATTCTTCTATTCGGAGATTTCTCACGCGCCGCGACGCCTCATTCCGGCCGGGAAGGCAAATCCTTAAACCGTCTCACGCGCCGCCGCTGGCTCACCCACGCCGCCATCCGCGCTCAATACCTGCCTTGCGACTATCGCCGGATCACCAATACCGAGGCTCAATACTGTTGGCGGCAAATCGATGCCGGACTTAGCGCCGATAAGTCTCAAGCCCACTGGAAAGGACTTTTGTTCTGCGGGTTGATGTTAACGACAGGGCGAAGCCTGGACCGGCTTCTGGCGACGCCGGTTTCCGAAAAGGCGGCGGACGCCGAGTATATTCTTCTCCAAAAAAATGGCGGGGCGGAGCTGGTTTTCCACCCAACCTACCCAAAGAACGAGATGACCGATGAGGCCATGGAGCACCTGGTCAAATCTTCGGGATACGCTCGATCCGTCCGCTACATGCTGCCCGCACCTCTAGGGCCGGCGCTCCACCGCCTCGCGCAAAAAACAAATGAAAGTCTGTTCGAAGGCGATGATCGCCGCGACCAAACGAAAGCCATTCTGCAAAAATTCGGCAAGTCACTTGAACGCCCGCTCCCGGCGGGAAGGGTCGCGAGCTTTCTGCCCGCATCCCTGAAAGATGAGGGTTTCGACAGCGCCATCGTCAGCCTGATTGTTGGCGAACAACCCGCGCGCTATCCCGGTCTTTATTATGCAGCCATTGAACTGGCGCAGATCAACGATGCTTACGAGCAAACGCTTTCAAGATGCCTGGAAATCGCCTCGCCGTTTCACAGCGCATCAGCGCCGCTCGCCGATCACAAGAAATCGAGTAGCGTCGTTATCGGCACGCGTATCAGACCCATTGAAAAAAAAATTAATGACGCTTTCCGCCTTCAGCGTAGCGACTTATCCAAAAGGCGGCGGGATTCACCTGAGCAGCGATTAGCCTTCCACAATGTCTATACGCTGTATTGCTATCAGCTACTTGCGCTCGCCACGGGACATCGTCCCGTTACGGCGCCTTTTGAGCGCATAACGGACTTTGATCTCGACGCCGGGTTCGTCTGGATCTCAGACAAAGAATTGCGCAATGGCGCAGCTGCGAGGCTTGCGCCGTTGCCGCCGACGGCAATAAAACAGGTTAAATTCTACAAGTCTCATCTTCTGGCGCTGGCGCAAAGACGTTTCGGCGGCCGAAATCAGGTCGGCGACGCGGTTGCTCAAGCGCTGTCAGGCGAAGGGCCGTTCCTGTTCTTTGTTGATGAGCGGCAGCCGAAGCCCTTGAGACCATTGGAGTTGGCTGCGCGCCTCGCCACCGTCTGGCCGCTGCCGCTCAACTGGCATCGTCATTATTTACGCACTGTATTTTCAACGTCGCTTCGGTCCGAACTCCTCGACGCCATGATGGGTCACGCGGACTTCGATCAGGAACCGCTAAGCTCCGTCAGCGGACTTTCCGTCAGAGATTTGAAGCTCATCGGACACGAAATCGAAAAAGTCATGTCTGACCTTAACGCAGCGCCGCTTGAAGGATTGACGTCGTGACGGCGGCCCGCGTCGGTCGTGAAGCGCGCGCCGAAGCGCGCCGTGCTGAAAACGCCCGCCGGGCAGCCGCAATCACAAACAATGTCGATGTTTTATTGGATCGCCATGATCTCGGCAGGCGATCGGACTTGTCCATAGCGACGTACAACCAAAAACTCCGGAATATTCTCGATGATCTGATGGACAACCATCTGGTCGCGCGCGACTACCGTCATGCACGCATCATTCTCAATCGACGCTTAAGGTCAATTCTCGGTGCGCATCCGCGAGACCTCAAACCTCCCCCGCCCCTTTACCCAATCATCCGTTCGCACAATTACCGCACCGCCGAATGGATGCGAAAGGTTCGCGAAATCTGGACATGGGAAGACGCCTTCAAAAAACGGTTGCGGGAAGAACCAGGGCGAAACGCCTATTCCCATGACACCTTGCTGGGCCTCTTTCTCTTCAGCGCGGCGACCCGTAGCGGGATATGTGATCCTGAAATTTTGCATAACGTCGCCGAGCATATGCAGATGGCGGCGCATCCCTTGTCAAAGGACACGGATGGTTTCGGCATTCGTTTGCAGCTTCCTGTCACTTCAGGGACATGCAACGAATTCGACAACACTCAGGGCGTTATGTCGGTCCGTTGTCGACTGGACGCCGTCTCTCTCGGTCTCCTGCTCCGGTTTCTCAAAAAACGCCCGACCGGGCAGTCGCCAAACAAAGGAGTCGAACTTATTCCCATGCTGAAAGTATCATTGGGTCTCAAATTCGCAATCTCCTCAATGATCGCTACCCCTGAAGACTTTTGTCATGCCGCCCTCTGGAAGGCCGAGAACTCGATTGAAGGGTCCTTGTCCGCCGCCATGAGCCAAGCGCTGCTCGGGCGAACGCGCATGCTGTGTCCCGATACGACGGCCGAATCCGTTCTTCAAACAAAAAACTTCCGGCCGCACCAGCTATCGTCGCTGGGCTTGTTCAGCGCCTACGGGACCGACCAGGCGAGCCCCAAAGACGACGCAAAGCCCATACGGTCAGTAACGGAACTGGAGCGCCTGTTTCGCGAAATTCTATCCGTAGACGGCGCCAGCCGAAAAGATACGACGCAAAACCTGCTCAACCGGCTTGAGCCCTATCGTCATGCCGAATGGTCTCCCGCTGCTGAAATTCTGTTTGAATGGCTGTGGTCCTTGCTGAAGGATCACAGCTTGAAACCATCAACCATCAATCGTTATTTCACGGCGGTTGGCCGCCTTTGGCTGACCGTTTTTGAAGACCTCAATCCTGCGCTTCTTGAAGCCGACGATCTCGCCAGCGCCTATGACGACCTGATCGATTTGATCCGCAGCAACAAGGAACGCAACTACGCGCGCACACGGCTCAGACAACTTCACCGGTTCGCCCGAAGCCGGTACGGCCTCGCAGATATCGCCGACGAGAGTTTTGGCGGCGATGGCGATTGCACGCTCGTCAGCGCGCGGATTGCGCCCTACGCCGCATTGCCTGCAATTTTACAGACCATCCGCAGCATGTTCGCCAGCGAGGAAGAAGGCGACCAATATGCGCTGATGTTCATAATCGCCTATCGCAGCGGGCTTCGGGTCGGCGAAATCAAAAAGTTGCGGCCAATGGATATTGAAAGCGGCCCCGAAGGCTGGATCTTCATCCGCGCGAACCGATACGCGAACAACAAAACATCCGCCGCCCTGCGAAAGATACCGTTGAGGGTCTTGCTGAAAAGCGATGAGCGCGCACTATTCGACGCCCATCTGGTGAAGCGGCGGCTTCTGGACAAAACCGGCAGGCTGCCGCTCTTCACGCCGCCGGGGCTTGATACGCCTTATGATTCCGAAGAAATCAGCCGGTCCGTCGGCGACGCGATGAACGCCGTACTGCGTTCAAAGCAATGGAAGTTTCATCATCTTCGGCACACGGCGTTCAGTCTGCTTCAATGCGTGATTGAAGGTGAAATCGGCCTCGCCCGGGACATTGGCGGCTGGACGCTGAATGAGATGCAACAGATCCGCGAAACCATGATCGGCAATAAAGACGATCGGCGCACCGGTTATTGGGCGCTAGCCTTGCTCGCGGGCCACGCCAATCCGAAAACCACAATGGAAACCTACATGCATTTGATGCGGTCTATCCTCGCCCGGAAAATCGACAGAACGCCGCTGGGGCTCGATGCAGACGAGATCGCCGCCGCCGCAGCGATCAGCTTGCGCGCAGCGCGCAAAATAGAAACGCCCGCCGCTCTCATTAAAGCGCTTTCAAAGCCAGCGAAAAAATACGTTGAGCCGGCGCCAAGCCTGCCCGATCCGGTTGAAGAAAACGGCGCCGCGCCTAACCGACCCGAAACAAGCGTCATTGACGATGTGGTAACATGTGAGCGCGTCATCCGGACCTATCAGGATACGCTGTCGCTGCGCACCGCCGCCATTCGCTGGCGCATCGATGAACCAACGGCGGACCGCTGGCTGCAGAACGCCATTGTAATCGCAAACATGAAGACCAGAGAAGGAAAATCACGTCACATATCCACGGACAGAATTGAGCGAGGGAAAAGCGCCGGACGCCGCGCCGTGCTGCTCCCGGCGAAACCCAGACGGCAGGCCGACTTAAAAGAAGCCAATGAATTCATCGGCAAGTTGTACGGGACTTATGCAAGGCGCCCGGACGATCTGAAATGGTGGGTTGCCCATGCTCTTTCCAACGCCAACCTGTCGCGCCCGGGGGTTTCATTTGCAGCCCCAGATGATCTCAATCGGTTTCTGCAAGTCGCCGACCACGCAATCCCGAAAAAACGCTGGATGCTGGAGATTTCCTCGCCGGACGGCAAAGCCGAACGCGACTGGAAGCGCGCCGCCAAAGGGTTGAACGCCGTCGTTATAACGTCGCAGTCACACAAGATCAGATCGCGGCGGCCCAAAGGTTATGCGCGGCTGGCTCTGGCGTCCGCGTCGTTTTCCCCGGGCCCTCGGGGAAAGACACAAACAAACTGGAAAAAATATTCGGCGCGATCGTTCCGATACGCATTTCACATGCTTGGCGTACTCGTTGGCGCCGCCGAAAACCGATGAAAGAAAGCCGATCTCTTCGATGAGAAATAAAGTCGAGGCGTCAAGCCGCCTTCGTTGACTGTGCATTGCGTAAAAACATGAAACCGCCCTAGAAAGACGCCATGCCGCCATTAAAATCCATGCGCACCGACATTGACCACCTGCCGGAGAAAAAACGGCGGGAGCTGGCGCGTATTCAGGAGATATTGTTCGAGGAGTTCGAGCTCGCCAAGGGGAACGGCAAGACCGCCAAAGGAACGCCTGGGCGCATCCTGAAGCTGGTGCTGTTCGGTTCCTATGCGCGCGGCGGCTGGGTCGACGAAGCGGGCAAGACCGCCAAGGGATATCAGAGCGATTTCGATCTGCTGATCGTCGTCAATCGCAAGGCGTTCACCGACATGGCGACCTATTGGTATCGGGCGGAGGACCGGATCATTCAGGACCCGTCGATCAAAACCCCCATCGGCCTGATCGCTCACACCCTGTCGGAAGTGAACGAGAAGCTGGCGCAGGGGCAGTATTTCTTTCTCGACATCATCCGTGACGGGATCGTTTTATATGAGTTGAACGGCCAGCGCTTTTCCGAGCCCAAACCCCGGACGGCTGAAGAAGCGCACGCAGCGGCGAAAGAGTATTTCGAGGAATGGCACAGCACTGCCAAACGTTCACTGGAGACGTTTGCTTTCCACATGGAAAAAAGCGCCGATGATAAAAGCTGGTACCGCAATGCCGCTTTCGCGTTACATCAAACCGTGGAAGCTCTATACGGCTGCTACCTGTTGACCACGACTCTCTACAGCCCGGCGACCCATAACGTCCGTAAACTGCGGTCTTTCGTGGAGGCGAAGGACGAGCGCTTCCGCGCCGTCTGGCCCGACGAAGACCGCTTCCAGCGCCGCTCCTTCGAGAGGCTAAAAGACGCATACGTCAAGGCGCGATATTCAAAGCACTACAAGATCGCCGAAGACGAACTCACCTGGCTCGGCGACCGCGCGGAGGCCCTCGCCGCACTCGTGAAACAAGCGTGCGAGGAGAGATTGGAAGAACTCGCAAAGGCTGTTGGGGATTAGTTGTCTCTTGTTCCCGCTAATACCCAAAAACAGTAAAAGCGTGAGCTCACCGAGACGTCGACTCGACGGGCAAAAACGGTCATTAGCAACTTGGCAAAAAAAGGTGGGCCAAGGCTCGCATATTAGGCGCAAACTGCCCCATGCTGGATTTCACGCCAATCACCTCATATTTGACAAACTCGGCGCAGCCGTATAAGAACGAAAAGAGAACATTTATGGCGCATGATCCAAGAGTTATTACAAACGCTTTGTTAGACATTGCGGACGCAAGAGGCATCCCAATAACGAATATGTCTCTCAATAAGCATTTGTATTTCTTACACTCTGACCACCTTTTAGAGACTCGCCGTTCATACATCTCTTTGACATTTGAGGCATGGGATTTTGGACCTGTACTGCCGATTATCTACCGACAATTCAAATGCTTTGGGGCCAAACCCATTACTTCACGAGCGACCAAGATTTCATCAGAAACGGGTGAAGATGAGGTTTGTGAATATACGGATGCTGGATTGGACTTATCACGCATAAACCTCCACCTCGATCAGTACGGTCGTATGTCCGCATCCGCACTTATGAACTTGTCACACGCTAGAGGGGGCCCTTGGTATCACGTGTGGCACAATCAAAACCAGCGACATATTGGGATGGAGATACCGAATCACCTGATACTGTCCTACTGTTCAAAGCAAAGAAACGTGAAATCTTCCAATGTCAACTGAGCTTGCGAAAACGACGCCTTCGTTAATTCACGCACTGAGCCAATACGCTAATACCCCTGCTCAAACGGCGAGTAATCTAATTTTTTTGAAAGAGAACCCACCGAAAATTAGGACGTTTGATGCCCGTTTTTATCTGGAAAAATTGTTTTTGGGCATGGCGCCAGCATCTGTGTTGCGACAGGCGGAATTGGAGCCACGAAAAACAATTCGAAAGACAGCACTAGAAATACTCCCCTTGGGAATTGAGTACTTAGACATTGTAAGAATGGATTGGTTTCGCCCGATTGGAGAGCTTCGCTTCAAGCTGTCGCCAAAGTGGGACATTCCGATAAAATTGCTCGGTGTTGGTAAGGTTGATGGTCAAATAAAAGCCATTTTCGCGCAGACTTGGAAAACAAAATCCCCGTCAGCAAGTCAATTCAATGCTTGGGCAAGCGTAGTTTTACGAACTTTACGCGAGCAAATGCCGGAAGTGACGGATTTTGATTGGCTCGAAATGTCATCCCCACACGGAAGTAAGACGCGTAAATTGATTGTTCGATCCTCTGACGCAGCCAGACTTTTCGACGATGACGATTTTGTAGAATTTCTTTCACATTTCGAGACTGCTCTAGCGATTGTCGATCGACACTTTTCTGGTTTTGGAAAGTCGACAAAAAGGCCTGACCCTGACCAAGGTGATTTCTTTAAATAAATCACTGAGCGCAGACTGATTGTGGCTTGGAGCTCTTGGGTTGCTTCAGAAAAAAGCTCCCGCGGGCCGACCATCACGCATTACTCAGGTCTAGCCCGCCCTTGCCATCCCCGCACATTCCCTTGCATCCTCTCACCTGAAGGCGGTCGGCGCGGCGACAAGGCCCGCTCTTGAAGGCAATGGCTCAAAACCCGCGCGCGTTATTTGCAACATTGCGCGCAAGCCTCGCGCGGCGGCGTCGTCAGCGGCCTTGAAACAGGAACCGGAAGGATCGTCCGTTGCGCCTTGCCATTGCGATATTGCTTCAGCTCGCCGCCTTACTGTCATTTCTGATCTGGGGCTTTACCGCCCTGTTCGCGCCCATGTTGTTCGCAGGCGAAGACAACATCCGTACATGGATTGTCTTCGCGCTGTTTCTGGCGATGCCTGTTTCAATGATTATCGCTTCCGTCGCCATCTGGTTCGGTTTCGCGAAAAAAAGCAATCCGGTCATGGCGGCAGGCGCGGCGACAATAGCTTCGGCCTAAAACCCGCGCCCCGTTGCGCAAGCTTCGCGGTTTTCCGACGGCCGCCTTCACCTGATCTCCCGCACCGAAAAAGCCGCCTGCCGCTTTTCCTGATCCGCGCCTGCGTTTCGTCTTGATTTTCGCGGCCCGATCTGGAACAGATGATGGTTCTCGCTAACGCGGGACGGAGCGTCGGAAACTCCGTAAACGAAGAAGCATGCAGGTCTTGATAAGCCCGCATTTGAAATGGCGCGCCGCGGCCCCGATGGGGCTGTCCTTATGTATTTGGGCGGCGCCGTTATCGCTGTTCGCCTCGCGCGAGGGGTACCCTTCCGCGCGCGCCGTTCGTTCGCGCCCTCCGACATTTCGCCCGCCAAAAAGAAGGGCGATGCATGCCGGAGCTGACCTGTCACATGCAACCGCAAACGCCGCCTTTGCGCCGCGACCGCCCCGCCCGCGCGCCCATCGGCCGCCCGCCGGCCGCGCATTGCGTCGTCTATGACGAGACGACGATTGAGACGCTCGACCGCGCGTCGATCTGGAACCTGACGGGGCCGCAGATCGCCTATCTCCAGGGGCTGGTGAAAAACGGCCCGCGGCGCTACATCGCCAATGCGCCGGCGGACGCCGCGCAGCGCCTGATCGTTTATCGCGGCTGCGCCCTGCCCTTCACCGTCGTCTCGCGCGAGGAACGGGTGTTCTGCGTCTCGCCAAAGACCTGCTGGTTCGATTATCCGCGCCTTCTCTATCGCAACAGCGCGGGCCGACGCCCTGCGCCGGTTTTGAACTTCCTGTTGGGCGCGGCGCGCCGCCTCGCGCGATTTGAGAAGACCGTGACGCTCAACAACTGGTGGCTGACCAATAACCCGACCCCGGCGTTTTCGCCTGCGCATTTGCGCGCCTTCACCGAGCATCTGACTGCGCTCTACCCGGCGCATCTGATCGTTTTGAAAAGCCTGCCCGAGACCGACCCCACCGGCGTCATCGACGCGGTCAAGGCCCAAGGCTATGCGCTGGTGAAGTTTCGCTTCATGCACTTTCGCGAGGCCACCGCGAAACGCACCAAGGCGTTCCGTTACGACGAGAAACTGTTGAAGACAACGCCGCTCGCGACGCGCTATCTCAAACACCTGAGCGGGGCCGAAGCGGCGCAATGCGCGGCGCTCTACAGCCAACTTTACATCGGCAAGCACACCGACATGAACACCGACTTCACCCGGCGCTGGATGGCCCTCGCCTGCAACACCGGGTTCCTCGATTTCTTCGCGATTGAGGACAGTGAGGCGATCAAGGGGTTCGTCGTATCCTACCCCGACGCCAACGGCATCAATGTCGGCACCTGCGGCTATGATCTGTCGGCGCCGCGCGAGGCCGGGCTCTACCGCATGATCGTCGGCTCGGTCTTTCGCAAAGGGCTGGAGGAAGGCAGGACCGTCAATCTCAGCACGTCCGTCCCCGATTTCAAACGACGGCGCGGCTGTCATCGCGTCATCGAATATGAAGCGGTCTACGCAGAACACCTGTCCCCGCTCACGCGACTTTTGATACGCGTCTTCGCCCAGCTCTATAACAGCAAACATATGGACAGGATGCGATGCGCGTGACGCACGCATCATCAATGGCGTTTTTTGTTTTGGAAGGCGCAGTAAAAAATTTATCTATGGGATCGGGTGGGCTGCGTTACGTTGGCCGCTTACCAGGCGACGTCGGCGCAAGGGACTCCGTATTAATTCCGCTCCAACCGGCAAAAAAGAGCGTGCGACGTCAATTAAGCAGGCCGGCAATCGCAAACCGCCGACGTATCGATCGTGAAAGCCGGAGAAAAGCCGCCGCCAAGCGTTCTCATATTGGTCGTTTGTCCCTGATAAAGCCGCGCGGCTGTCAGTAAAATCGATCCGTCATAAGTATAGTGCCGGACGTCGACTTTCATGGTTCTGATTTCGTCATCGACTTTCACATTGCGTTCGCTCGGCGGGACAATCGCTTGCGCGATATAATCGCCCTGAAGAATCTCCTCCCAGACACGGCGCGTGATCTTGTCGCCGCGATAGGCGGCTTTGCTCCCATAGCCGGTCGCCGGTTTGAAAAAGAGATTCTTGCGAGCGGCCCAAAACATGTCGGCTTTACTGGGGTCGAGAATAACTGTGCGCGGAATGGCGCCCGTCAATAATTGATTGGCGTCGTCATCCACATTCCAGCTGCGCAGCAGTTCTGCGTCGCAAAGCAACGCCAGATTGCGCTTGTCGGCCAGCATTGTATGAACGCGCGGATTTGGCGTGACGACAACGTCATTGGCGAGATATGCCGACCGGATAGCTGAGGACGGTTTTTTGTCGAAGGCGAAATCCGTCAGGCGATTGTAAATCAGGTCAATGGGTCGCTCGCCGTGAAGAAGCATGCCGTCCCGACGCTGCAGCGTTTCCGGCGATGCGATGATGGTCCGGATACCGTGGCGTTCGAACAGGTTCTTGAACAAAAGAAGCTCAGGATAGAAAAATTGATTTTCAGGGTCTTCGTCGACAATGGCGATCGTCTCGAGAGGCGCGTCGCCGCGCTGTCGCCGCCAGTCTTTCAGAAAACTCTGAACGATCGCATTCGCCGGCGCCTCATCATTCGGATCCGCCGAATTCGCATTCGCGGTCATGCCGCAACAGGTGCGATGCGCCTCTGAAAGATAAGCGTTGATCAATGCGCCGCCAGCGTTGGTGTTGATTTCAATGAGCTTCGGTCCATCCGCGCCGAGATGAAAATCATATCCCATCAGAACGCCGCGGGCGCCCGGGTTGAAGTCGGCGATATCGGGCGCATAGTGCGCGATCGCCTCACGATAGTCTGCCGTCTTTGCGACCGCCTCAATGGTGGAGATGATGGCCTGCATTTTTTGCATTTGATCGTGTCCGATGAAAACGGGGACTTCGGAAATGATGGCTGAATACGATCCGCTGAAATACTCCTTGAAAATATCCGTACCCGTCTGGACCTCAAGCGCTGCGTAGAGCTTCTTTCGATCCAACGTCGTGCAAAGGCACTGAATATTTGGATCCTCGATCATGACATTCATCGCGTGGGTTCCATTCAATCCTGTCTTCGGCGTTGCGCCGGTCTGGTGTTTTACGCAACGCTGCCCTCTGCAACCCGTTACGGAGACTATCAACGCTTACGCTCAATGCGTAACGCTCCCTCCATTCGTTGACCTGCATCCGAAAGCGTGACCGCGCGCGGTCACGCCGTCGTCGGCTGTTCCGCCAGAGGCGGCAGATCGTCTGCCGGTTGAGCAAGGCGCATGCGCTTGATTTCACCTAACTTCCATAAATAGAAGACCGCCGGAATGACCATGAGGGTCAAAATGGTCGAACTGACAACGCCGCCGACCATAGGTGCGGCGATCCTGCGCATGACCTCCGAGCCGGTTCCGGTGCCAAGCATAATCGGCAGGAGCCCGGCGATAATCGCCGCCACGGTCATCATGATGGGGCGCAGGCGCAACAAGGCGCCTTCCCGGATCGCGCTTTCAACATCGAAGTGATCGACGGCGCGTTTTTCGTTGCGCGCAATGTCGACGCGTTCCGCGAAGGCGTTGTTCAGGAACACGAGCATGACGAGGGAGATCTCGACGGTCAGGCCGGCAAGCGCAATGAAACCGACGCCGACAGCGATCGACATGTTGTAGCCAAGCGCATAGAGGAACCAGATCCCGCCGGCCAGCGCCAGCGGCAAGGTCAGGAGAATGATCAACACTTCCGTAATGCGCCGGAAGGCGAGGAAGAGCAGGACGACAATGAGCGCCAGGGTAATCGGTACGATCAGCGCCAGGCGCTGTTGCGCGCGCTCCATATATTGGAACTGACCCGACCAGCCCAGCGAGTAGCCGGGCGGCAACGCGACCTGCTCAGCGACGGTTTGTTTAGCCGCGGCCACGTACGTGCCAAGGTCGACGCCTGCGATATCGACATAGATCCAGCCATTAAGGCGCGCGTTCTCGCTGCGGATCATAGCCGGTCCGTCGACAATGCGAATGTCGGCCAAGTCTGCCAGCGGCACATGGGCGCCTGTCGCCGTCACTACCGGCAATTGCTGAAGATGAACGACTGAGTCGCGTATATCGCGTGGAAAACGCAAATTGACCGGGTAGCGTTCGAGCCCCTCGACGGATTCCCCGACATTGGCGCCGCCGATCGCGGACCGGACAATGTCCTGCACTTGCGCAACATTCATGTCATAGCGGGCCGCTTCCTCACGGCGCACGTCAATTTCGACATAACGCCCGCCGACGACACGCTCGGAATAGACAGAGGCGGTGCCTTCAAGCGGCTTCAAGACCCGTTCGATCTCCTCGCCGATCTCTGAGATCACGGCGAGATCCGGCCCCGCGACCTTGATGCCAAGCGGCGTCTTGATGCCGGTCGCGAGCATGTCGATCCGGTTCTTGATCGGCATGATCCAGACATTGGAAACGCCCGGAACCTGCACCGCGGCTTCAAGTTCGTCGCGAATCTTGTCCATGGTCATGCCCGGACGCCATTCGTCCTCGGGCTTCAGTTGGATCGTCGTTTCGACCATCGTCAGCGGCGCCGGATCGGTGGCGCTTTCCGCGCGTCCCGCTTTTCCGTGTACGGTTTCAACCTCCGGCACGGTTGCGATCATCTTGTTGGTTTGC
>CBDDKD010000004.1:0-87184 GCA_965230025.1 Hyphococcus sp. | reverse complement strand
CCGAGATAATCCCCGCGACGTTCTCGCTCAATGATCCGGGAATAGATTTGCCCGGTAGTGACATTGTCGCTTTTAGACGCCGACACCCCGGTGAACCGTTCATAGTGACCAAGATCGAGATCGGTCTCCGCCCCGTCATCCGTGACAAAGACTTCACCGTGTTGATAGGGCGACATCGTGCCGGGATCGACATTCAGATAGGGGTCAAGCTTGCGCAAGCGCACTTTGTAGCCACGCGCCTGAAGGAGCGCGCCTAAAGCTGCCGAAGCAACACCTTTTCCGAGAGACGACACCACGCCGCCGGTAATGAAAATATACCGCGCCATGGAAGTTCGTCTTAGCGAAGATTCCCCAGTAAGCAAACCAAAATGTACGCTAAATGCAGCGTTGTTTGCATTTACTGGTCAGGTTGTTCCGACGTCTCAGGCGTTTCGTCCGTATCATCGCCGGAAGGGGCGTCGGGAGAGCCAAGATCAGGGGACTCGCTCTGGGCGGGCTCTGTACCGAGGCTGTCGAGAATTTCTTGCTCGGTCAACGGGACTTCAGCCGCGCCTGTATCCGCTTCGGTGCTGTCGCTGTCACCGCCCAAAGTTTGCAGCAGATCTTCCGTTGATGGCGCCGAAATCCCGGCGTCAGGATCCGGCGCACTTTGCCCGGTGAGGCCCTCAATAACAGCCTCTTCGTTCTCACCGGAACCTGCGTAAATCGCAAGTCCCAGGGACGTCGCAAAAAACAGCGCCGCCAATACCGATGTAGTGCGTGTCAGCGCATTCGCAGCGCCGCGACCGGACATGAAGCCGCCGCCTCCACCGCCACCGCCGCCGAGGCCCAAAGCGCCGCCGTCCGATCGCTGCAGTAGCACAACCACGATCAGTCCGAGCACGATAAGCGTATGAATCGTTAGAATTACGGCGGTCATTGGTAAGCTTCTTTTAGGCTGTTACGCTGCGTCAGATAAGCCCCTTGGGGCGGCGCAGCAAGGCCGGTTGCGGAAAGACTGGGCGTTTAAACGATGCGCCAAGCCGCCGCAACCCCCTGATACCCTTACAGGATGCGCGGTTTAGAGAAGTCCCGGCTTAGGAGGCTTTTTCCTCTTCGACCCACGCCTCCACCACATCCTCAAGAATACCCAGCGGCATGCCGCCATTCAGGAGGATTGTTTCGTGGAATTCGCGAAGATCGAAATCGCCGCCTAACTCCGCCTCAGCATTTTCGCGCATGCGCAAAATCGCCAGTTGTCCGGTCTTGTAGGCCGTCGCCTGGCCAGGCCAAACCGAATACCGCTCAATTTCGCGCGTGACTTCGGCGTCAGTCATGCCGGTTTTGGAAACCATGTAATCGATGGCTTCTTCCCGCGACCAGCGCTTATGATGAATGCCGGTATCGACAACGAGGCGCACGGCGCGGAACATTTCCGCCTGCAGCCGCCCGAGATCACCCAACGGATCATCGTCGTAAATACCCATATCAATCTTCGCGATGCGCTCCGCATAAAGCGCCCACCCCTCTGCATAAGCATTAAAGGGATAGACTTTCCGCAGCATCGGTACGCCTTCCATCAGCTGGGCCGCGGAGAGCTGGAAATGATGCCCCGGAGCGCCCTCATGAATCATCAGCGTCGGCAGGGTCCATTTCGGATTGTCGGCAGTATCTTTTTGATTGATGTAAAAACGACCGGGGCGAGAGCCATCCAGCGCCGGCGGGTTGTAATATCCCCCAGGCGCGGAATCTTCTGAGAACTCTGGAACCCGAACAATTTCGAGCGGCTGCGGCGGAAGCGTAATGAAGTAATCACCGGCCATCGCCATGATCTCATCATTAAGCGCATTGAGATAATCAAGCATTTCCTGCCGACCGGCGTCAGTATTTGGAAATTGCCGCGCCGGGTCTTCCATCAGAATGCGCACGCGTTCTGAAACCGTTCCTTCAGTCAAGCCTTGCGAGACGAGGATTTCATCCATCTCTGATTCAATTCGATCAACTTCCGATAGGCCAATGTTATGAATTTCGTCAGCGGTGAAATCAGTTGTCGTGAACGATTTCAACGCCGTGGCGTAAATCTTGGCGCCATTTGGAATACGCCAAATACCAGCATGATGATTGGCCGTTTGAAGAAGCTCTTCGTGCAAGGCAATCATCGCCTCATAGCCAGGAATAACGTGGACGCGAACAGCCTCGGCAGCAGCCGCTATATATTCTGCTTTTTTATCGGCGCTGAGCCCCTCAATTCCATCGAGTTTTTCGGGTAGTGTTGTCACCAAGGGGCTCTCCTCGGCGCCTCCCTCAATAAAAGATCGCATCCCGTTCAATGCGCCTTCCAAAATGAAATCAGGCGCGACGACTCCGTTATCCCGGTGGTCCTCGACTCGAACTTTCACCTCCGCAAGCACGCGCCCAAACTCTTCCAGGCGGCTGATGTAGCGCTTAACGCTTTTCTCGTTTTTAATGACGTGAGCGTCAGTTAGGAAACTCGGCATATCGACGGTGACGCCGGAAATCTGATTGATTGGATAGTCGCTATATTCAAATTCAGACTGACGGATAAGATCGTCAAAAAACCACGCCGTAATCTCCCAACTCAGCAGCTCCTGTCCCTCGAGACCTTCAGGTCCGTAACGATCAAGACCCGCGCGCGCCTTTCGGAGTTTCTCCAGCGACTTCTCGTCCTGCGCCTTGGTGTAATCGGCGAGTTTGCCACTGTGAAAATCAAGGGGCGTATTATCAATGAAGCCAAGCTGCGTCATCAATTCCGGAGAATCCGTCAGGAATACAATGGTCGCTTTGTTGATATAATTATTGACGCCGACCGGCTTGAACCAAAACCATACCGATACGCCTGCCGCGGCCAGAATGACCAACAATAACAAGCCGCCAAGAATTTTTCCGAGAATACGCATGAAGATCGCCCCTGTCTGATCAAAATCTCTGTCATATTGGCGCCGTCGGCGCACTAATTCGACCCTGTTTAACGCATTTTTTCAGCTGCTCAGCGCATCGCTACTCTGAAATCGCCTCAATTGCACTGACGATAACATCAGTGCGCGCATGGTGCAGCGCATGCCCTGTTTCGGGTAGTAATGTCAGGGTCGCTCCATCAATTTGTTTTTCAAGCGCCTTGGAATGCAACTCAGGGCTGACAGTCGTATCAGCTGTTCCAGTAATAATTGTCACCGGAATCTCCAGTTCCTGATAACGCTCCTGCTGATTGACAATTTGTTGTTTCAGGTGAACCAAGTCTGACGCATTCGATCGAAAATCTTTTGGCCGGAATAATAACGCCAGCCCGGAACGTTCTGCATAATTCTCAGGCGGTTCATTTGGGGCAAACGATTCATCAATGCCATTTTTCGCCGCCAGCTGTCCGTAAACTGGAATGACAAAGCGCCGGAGCAAAAATCCCGCTATCGGCGTTTCGGAAACACTATTATACCACGCAACGCCTCCGGGCCATTCGTGGCTTACAGGCGCTAGCAGGACCAACCCTGTCATCTCTTCCTGATACTGAAGAGCATAGGACAGCGCCACGGCGCCGCCAAAACTTTGCCCGACGACTATCGGCTTCTCCAACCCAAGCGAGCGGACAACGCCATTGATTTGAGCAGCCTGCCGATCAAGCCGCCATCCTTCATCCGGCCTTTCAGAGTATCCTCGCCCGGGTCGGTCAATCATCACAACGCGCCGGTCCGTCGAAAGCGTGTCACCCAGCGCAATTTTCATGTCCCGCAAATTAGCACTCGCGCCATGAATCAAAACAACTGGCGGTTTTGTGTTGTTATGCACGCCAATATCCACAACATGCATTTCAGCGTCATTGACGGTGAAATGTGCGCCAATCATTGGCGCAGTTTTTTCAGCATTCCATGTTGCACAACCCGCAACGCCGGTCAGAAGCAAAACTGAAACAAGAACCAGAGATATGAGCACACGCATGGACTACCTAACTCGCTTCGGGCGCCGCCATGACAATCGGGTAAAAATCGCCCGCCTTTAGACTGGCGCCGCCGACCAGAGCGCCATTGACATTTGGCGTGGCGAGTATTTCGTTTGCATTATTCGGCTTGACCGATCCGCCATAGAGTATCCTGGTGTTCTTGCCACATTTCGATCTTATGAAGGCATGCATTTCGGCGATGTCATCGATTGTCGGCGTCAACCCGGTGCCGATCGCCCAGACCGGTTCATAGGCGATGACTATCTCTTCATCAGTTGCAGGGACCGAGCCTTCAAGCTGGGCGCGTACGACATCCAGCGCGCGGCCGGCCTTCCGGTCTTCCTCCAGTTCACCGACACAAATAATCGGCGTCAGGCCGGCGCGAAGAGCGGCTTGCGCTTTTGCTTTCACAATCTCATCCGTTTCGCCATGATCCGCACGACGCTCCGAATGGCCGACGATCACAAAGCCTGCGCCAGCATCAGAGAGCATTTCCGCGCTGACATCGCCTGTGTGGGCGCCCTTGGGTAACTGGTGACAGTCCTGCCCCCCAATCTGAATGGCTTCGTCGGAGAATTGGGCGGCAAAGGCTGCAACAAGGGTCGCCGGCGGGCAAATCAACACGTCCCTGTCGTCAGGCGCCGACCCGTCAAATTTTTTGATCAACGCTTCGACCTCTTCAATGGACGCCGCCAGCCCGTGCATTTTCCAGTTTCCGGCGATCAAAGCTTTCATCAATGTATCTCCTCTACCATTGCCGCCGGGTTAAGCGATGCGATGATCCCTGTCCAGCAGGCGGCGGCGGCTCTTAGACCGCCAAGGCTTGTCCGCAATTGTGGTCGCGTCTAGGTTACGCCAAATTTGTAACGCATGTCTGTAAAAAGGCGAAAATCAAGGCGGTTAATATGCTTAGTCAAGTGCGTGGCGCGCTTAAAGGTGTCGTAGCGTGGATCGTTATCGTCCTGCTCATATTGGCGTTCGCCCTTTGGGGCGTGCCGGAACTTCGCCAATTAACGCAGAATTCCGCCGTTTCCGTGGGTGGCGAAAACTACACAGCGCAGTTCGTACAAAACGAGTTTAACCGCGTCGTCAATCAGCGCCGTATTGAATCAGGCGGCCAGTTTACTCAGGCTGAAGCAATCGCCAGCGGGCTTCCTGATCAAGTGATTTCTTCTATCGCAACCAGCGGCGCCCTGAAGCAGCTTTCCGAAAAAATGCGTCTTGCCGTACCGCGGGAGCTGGTGCGTGACTTTCTCCAGAACAACGAGAATTTTCAGAACCGGGCCACCGGCCAGTTTGACCAGACCGTGTTGCAATCGATCCTTTCACAGAACGGGCTGACCGCATCTGAGTTCGAGCGGCGCATAGCTGAAGACCTGATGCGCAACCAGTTGATCAATGCATTGAGCTCAGCTGGTCCGGCGCCCATGCCGGTAACGGAAGCGATCCTGTTACGTGAAACAGAACGTCGCCGCATCAGCTATCTGATCGTGACCGATGAAATGGCCGGCAAGCAGGTCGAGCCGACGCCGAATGATTTGGAGACTTATTACGAACAGAACCCGGCGATCTTCACGTCGCCGGAATATCGCACTTTCCATCTCCTTGAGTTGCGTGCGGAAGACTTTCGTGAAGGCCTGGAGGTGCCGGAAGAAGAATTACGCCGGCTTTACGAACTCAACAAACCACGCCTTTACGATGTGCCTGAAACCAGAACGCTTTATCAGATAACCTTCGACACAGAGACCGATGCGCAAGCCGCTGTCGCCGCATTACGTCAAGGCAAACCCTTTGAAAACATCGCTACAGAGCGTGGACTGACACTTGATTCCGTTACCTTCAGCGATGCGCAAAAAAGTGCGATCCTTGACCCCGCCGTTGCAGATGCAGCTTTTCAGTCAGACCTTGGCGAAGGCGACGTTGCAGACCCTGTCCAAAGCCTCTTTGGGTGGACCATCGTGCAAATCGCCGGGGTTAATCCGCCAGAGACAAAAGAATATGAGGAAGTCCGCGATGAACTGGAAGCGGATTTCCTTGCAAACGATACTCGCCGGGCATTGTTAAACGCCATCGATGAAATCGAGGAAGAACGCGACACCGGCGCAACGCTTGAAACGGCGGCGGAAACAGCTGGCCTTACCGTTACAACGATTGGCCCAGTGGATCGCTCAGGACTGACGCCAGATGGCGAGTCGATTAGCGGCGTATCTGTCGAAGCATTGACCGAGGCTTTCCGCCTTGAAGAAGGTGAAGAAACTGAATCCCTCGAGCTATCGTCCCGTGACGGGTATTACTTTGTTGCACTACGCGAAATCACCTCGCCAGCACTCAAACCCTATGACGAGGTCCGCGACGAAGCAGAAAGGCTATGGCGTAATCAGGAGCGCACCAGCCGTATTTCCGACACCATCCGCAGCATCCGTGAGTCCGTTGAAGCCGGCGCATCTCTGGAAGACGCTGCCGAGCCTTTTAACCGCACGCCGATAGAACTGCTTATCGACCGAAACTTTACGAATGAAGCCATCTCAGAGTCGTTCAGCGATCAGATATTTTTCGCCGATCAGGGCGACCTCGTTTCCGGCCCTGTCGCTCTCGGCGATGCGCAAGTCGTCGCTGAAATTCGCAGCGTTGGATTCGCCCGTAATCAGGTCTCGCCCAACGAAGTGAACCTGTATCGCCAATATGTGGGGTATCAGCTTGACCAGGAACTGCTGGAAGCCTTTTTAAATGAAGTGCGCGACGGATACGGCGTTAAAGTCAATCGCGAACAGCTGGATCTGATTTTCGGCGAGTTGCAGTGACGGTTAAACCTGACTTTCCAGCGTTTGAAAAAACATATCAGGACGGACAAGCGCAACTAATCTGGCGAAGCCTGATCAGCGATCTTGAAACGCCTGTTTCCGCCTATCTGAAACTGGCCGGTCGGCGGCAAAATGCGTTTCTTTTGGAATCGGTTGAAGGCGGCGAAACACTTGGCCGTTTTTCCATCATCGGGTTCAAACCAGATGTTATCTGGCGATGTTTTGGCGCCCGCTCTGAAATCAATCGCGACGCTGCAGCCGATGTTCATCGGTTCGCACCGGAGGATGGAGCGCCCCTCGATAATCTGAAGCGGTTACTGGCGGAGTCGGCAATTGAACCGTCGCCGGATCTGCCGCCCATGGCTGCGGGCGTTTTCGGTTATCTCGGCTATGACATGGTTCGACAGATGGAGCGGATGGGCCCGCGCCCGGCAGGCGGACTTGATACGCCTGATGCGATTTTCATGCGCCCAACCGTTGTCGCCGTATTTGATAATGTGCGTCAGCAAATACTGCTTCTCGCTCCGGTGCGCCCTCAACACGGGCTTTCCGCGCAAGCGGCCTACTCAAGGGCGAGCGAGCGCCTGAGCGACGCCGCTCAGGACCTGACGGCGCCGCTGGCGCTTAACATGGCGACGCCAGTGGATAATCATGGCGAGAACCACAATGCTGTTTCGAACACTTCACCAGAAGATTTCGCCGCTATGGTTCATCGCGCAAAGGAACACATCGGCGCCGGCGACATCTTTCAGGTGGTGCTGAGCCAGCGGTTTTCGACCGCCTTCACCGCACCGCCGTTCGAGCTCTATCGCGCGCTACGCAGATCAAACCCCTCCCCCTTTCTTTTTTATCTGTGTTTTGATGGATTTTCGATTGTTGGGTCGAGCCCGGAAATTCTTGTGCGCGTCCGCGATAATCAGGTTACGATCCGCCCTATCGCCGGTACTCGGCCTCGCGGCGCCACGCATTCCGAAGACATTGAGCTTGAAAGAGAGTTGCTGGCAGATCCAAAAGAGCGTGCTGAGCATTTGATGCTGCTTGATCTCGGGCGCAATGACGTCGGACGTTCGACAAAAGTCGGTTCGGTTCGCGTCACTGAAAGTTTCGAAATCGAACGCTACAGCCACGTCATGCATATCGTTTCAAATGTCGTTGGCGAACTTAGCGACAATATGCACCCTGTAGACGCGGTCGCCGCCGGGTTTCCGGCGGGCACGGTTACCGGCGCGCCCAAAATTCGCGCGATGGAAATCATCGATGATCTCGAAAAAAGCGCACGGGGGATTTACGGCGGCGCGATTGGATATTTCTCCGCGGATGGCAATGTGGACACTTGCATCGCATTGCGTACGGCGATCGTAAAAGACAACCAGCTTTATGTGCAGGCCGGCGCCGGCATTGTCGCCGACTCAACGCCGGAAAATGAACAGCGCGAATGTGAAAATAAAGCCGCCGCGCTTTTTGCCGCCGCCCGTGACGCCCTCGCCCGGACAGGGAATTGACCTCATCGATCCACTCGCCTTTGCGATGAAACGCTCTCGCCTTGCGACGAACCAATAACAGCCAGCGCGGAAAACGCCTAAAACTGTGCCGAACTACGGACGAGTCGTCCGGAACAATTGCCTGCAACCTTTATAAGGGGATCAATCCATGACACGACGTCGAACGACAATACTGCTCGCAACAACTGCACTGACGCTTTTTAACGCCAACGCGTACGCACAGGAAGCGGCAGGCGCCGCCGTCGAAGCGGAAGCTCAAACCGAAGATCAACGTCTGGCGGATTTCTTTCAGAAAGTCTTCGACCGGAACCTCGCGAACTCGCCGATCTTCCAGGCTCAGCTGGGCATGAAAACCGAGCGCTATGGCGAATGGGATGACTTTTCCGATGCTGAAGCCGTACGCCAGCACGAAGAAACGATTGAAGACCTTGATCTCTTGCGTAATTCCTTTGATTACGACGCCCTCAGCGAGCAATCAAAGGTCAGCTATCGAATTTTCGAGTTTCTTCAGGAACGTTCAATTGCTGACCATCCTTATCGTTTTCATGGTTATGCTTTTTCAACCATGAACAATCCGATTACGTTTCCGGTAACGCTTCTCCAGAACAATCACCGGGTGGACGACGTATCAGACGCCGAAGCGTACATCTCGAGACTGAATGGAATGGACGGGCTTGTCGACGATATCATCGAAGGCATTAACCTGGCCGCCGAGCGTGGGATCGTACCGACATCGTTTTCATTTGATCCCGTGGTAACCGATGCCGGAAACATCATTAAAGGCGCCCCCTTTGACGATAGTGAGGAAGATTCGGCTATTCTTGCAGACTTCCGGGGCAAAGTTGACGCTCTTGAGATTGAAGATGATGAAAAAGCCCGCCTCATCGCAGAAGCGACATCAGCTTTGCAAAACAGCTTTATGCCATCCGTTAACAAATTTATCGCCAGCGTAGAATCTGTACGCGATCAATCCCATGGGTCCAACGGCGTCTGGGCGTTACCGCAGGGCAAAAAATACTATGAGAACCGCATCGCCTTCTGGACGACGGAAAAAGGCATGACCGCCAACGAAGTTCACGAGACCGGCCTCGCGGAAGTCAAGCGTATCCGCGCAGAGATGGAAATCATCATTGACGAAATCGGGTTCGATGGAACGCTGGAGGAGTTTTTCACCTTCGTACGAACCGATCCGTCAAACTTTTTTCCAAACACTGAAGAAGGAAAGCAAGCCTATATCGACGCATCGAAAGCCTACATCGACGCGATCTACGAAGATGTTGACGAGTATTTCAATATATTGCCCAAAGCGCCTCTTGAAGTTCGCGCTGTCGAGGAATGGCGTGAAGAAACCGCGCCGATCGCATTTTACAACCGCCCGACGCCGGATGGCTCACGCCCCGGAATTTATTACACAAACACAAAAGACATGTCAGAAAAGCAAAAGCACGAAATGGAAACCGTCGCCTATCATGAAGGGGCGCCCGGACACCATTTTCAGCTTGCGATCCAACAGGAGCTAACAGGCGTTCCCATGTTTCAAAAGTTTGCGTTCTTCGGCGCCTATGCGGAAGGTTGGGGTTTATACGCTGAACGTCTGGCGAAAGAACAGGGGCGGTTTACCGATCCCATGCAGGACTTCGGGCGTCTCCATAATGAGATCTGGCGCGCTGTACGGCTTGTTGTCGATACAGGCGTTCATTCCAAAAATTGGTCCCGTGAAGAAGCGATCGCTTACATGCTCGAGAACAATCCGATGACCGAACAAGACGCGATCAAGGAAATTGAACGATACATTGATCTGCCGGGTCAGGCTCTATCCTATAAAATTGGAATGCTGAAAATCCTCGAATTGCGTGAAAAAGCCCAAACCGAGCTTGGCGACAAATTCGATATTCGCGATTTCCACGACATTGTTCTCAAGAATGGCGCCGTAGCCCTTCCAATTCTGGAAGAACTGGTAGACGCTTACATTCAAAGAACGAAAGCTGCCTAAGCAGCTCCAGAAGATTTGAAATCAGGCGCCGCAGTATTGCGGCGCCTTTTTTGACAGCTGGCGACACTGCAATAACTACTTTCCCCATTTCTGCAGCCGCTCTATTGTGCGGCCATGTTCACAAAGTTTTTTCATGAGTTGAAATCCGCTGGCCTTCCCGTCTCTTTGCGGGAATATCTGACGCTGATGCAGGCGATGGACGCCGATCTCGCGAGCAGAAAAGTCGAGGATTTCTATTACCTGTCTCGATCGTCGCTCGTAAAAGACGAGCGCAATCTCGACAAGTTCGACCGCGTATTCGCTCATGTTTTCAAAGGCATTGAAAGCGTCGCCGAAAGCGTTGAGGCGGAAATCCCGGAAGACTGGCTAAAACTCCTGACGGAGAAATACTTCACCGAGGAGGAGAAGAAAGAGATCGAGGCGCTGGGCGGCTGGGACAAGCTGATGGAGACTTTGAAAAAGCGCCTCGAAGAACAGGAGAAACGCCATCAGGGCGGCAATAAATGGATCGGGACTGGCGGGACCTCACCCTTTGGCTCCGGCGGCTATAACCCTGAAGGCGTTCGCATCGGTAACGAAGGAAAGCGACAGGGGCGCGCTGTCAAAGTCTGGGAAAAGCGCGACTACAAAAACCTGGACGACAGTGTTGAACTCGGCACGCGCAACATAAAAATAGCGCTTCGCAAGCTTCGCCGGTTTGCAAGACAGGGCGCGCCTGACGAGTTTGATATCGACAGCACCATCGATGCGACGGCCCGCGCGGGCTATCTCGATATCAAGATGCGCCCGGAGCGGCGCAACACCATCAAGGTGCTGATCTTTTTTGACGCCGGCGGCTCAATGGACCCGTTTGTCAAAACCTGCGAGGAGCTGTTCTCCGCAGCGCGCACTGAATTCAAGCATATGGAATATTTCTACTTCCACAATTGCCTTTACGATTATGTGTGGAAGGATAATCGTCGCCGCTGGACGGAAAAGATTCCTACCTGGGAAATTCTGCATAAGTATCCGCATGACTACAAAGTCATTTTCGTTGGCGACGCTTCAATGTCGCCTTATGAGATCACTGTGCCTGGCGGCGCAGTGGAATATTTCAATGAAGAACCCGGCGCATTGTGGTTGAAGCGCGTCACGGATATTTACGAGAGTGCGGTTTGGCTGAACCCGGTTGCTCGACGAAGCTGGGAGTATGTGCCATCAATTTCGCTGATGCGCGAACTTCTTGGCGACAGAATGTACCCTCTGACGCTTTCCGGCATTGAACAGGCAATGTCGGAACTGAAACGCTAAATATCATTCTTATCCGACGTCAGGCGCATAGACCAATATTCCTAATACGCTCGGATTCGTCGAGAATAGTCGAAATCGATCGGCGAATGGAGACAAGCAGCACGGCTCGCTTTTCGCGTTTACCCGGTTCTTTACCCACGAGTTTTTCAGCTTCTTCGCAGAGATCGCCAAGCGCCCAGGCCCCAATACCGCGCGATGCGCCTTTTAGTGCGTGTGCTGTATTACTCCAGCTGTCGTCATTTTGTGCATCGCCAAGTTGCGCACTCAATGCTGACGCCTGATCATCAAAGATCGTCAGGATCTCATCGCGCAGCGCATCATCGCCGACGACGTATTTCTCCAGATGAACAAGATCTATCGGGCTTTGTCTGGTCATTTCCTACACACCGCAAATACTCGTTGTGATATTACCGATAAGTTAGAAATCAAACGCTGCCGATACGTTAAAATTTTATCATTGTTAGTAAACAGAGTATTAACGCCGCCCCCAGATCAGGAGAGCGGCGTATTGTTTCGCTAGTGCAAGAACCAAAAGTTCGTTGCAACGAATGCTTTACTGGTTGTTGTCCGGGTCCTCTTCGACGGCGTCTTCAGCCGCTTCTTCGACCTCTTCTGCAGCCTCGGCGGTTTCCTCGGCAGCATCTTCGATCATCTCGCCAGCAGCACCCGCCGCATCGTCTAGCGCATCGCCAGTCGCTCCCGCGGCGTCTTCGATTGCTTCGCCGGTAGCGGCGGCGGTGTCTTCTACGGCGTCAACAGCGTCATCGACGGCTTCGCCCGCAGCTTCCATAGCGCCGTCAGCTTCGCCAGCGACCTCTTCCACGCCATCTGCCATAGCCTCGCCTGCATCTTCAGCAGCATCCATGGTGTCATGCGCCGCATCTTCAACGGCCTCGCCGACCGTTGCGGCCTCGTCGTTGCCGACTTGCGGATTTGTGCGCTCAGTGAGTCGCATCAGTCCGATAATTACCGCCAGCGCCACAGCGATGACGAGCAGGATCCTAAGCATGATGACCCTTCCTTTTCCTTGTTACGCCCGATGTTAATTTCTGACGCGGGTCCCAAATGTTGCGCCTCGCAATATTCCTTCTCGCGCCGAACGGGGCGGAAAATAGCCCCTTTGCCAGCCGTGGTAAATGGCCGGTTACTTCCATTTCTGTAAGTCTCAAAGAAATTCTCCAGCAATTACGGGCCCTTGGCGCTTGCTGTCGCCAGCAATGCCGCTTAAACGGTGGCTTTTTTGCGCAGCGGAGCGAAAATGACCGATCACGCCGTATTTCTCGGAAAGAGCCAAAATCCTGAATATCTCGCCCTGAAATACGCCAACCGCCATGGCCTGATCGCGGGCGCGACGGGCACAGGCAAAACCGTCACGCTGCAGATCATCGCCGAAGGCTTGTCTGAGGCCGGCGTCCCTGTTTTTGTGGCGGATGTGAAAGGCGACCTTACCGGTATTTCGCAACCCGTCACGATCAAAGAGTTTCTGACTAAGCGTGCAGATGTCGTTGGACTTGAACCTTACGACCCGACCGGTTTCCCCGTACGCCTCTGGGATCTTTACGGCGAACAAGGTCATCCGATCCGCGCTACCGTAACGGAAATGGGTCCGCTATTATTGTCCCGCCTGCTTGGCCTTAACGACACCCAGGAAGGCGTCCTCACCCTCGCCTTTCGTCTGGCCGATGACGAAGGGTTGTTGCTGCTCGATTTGAAAGACCTGCGCGCGCTTCTCGTCGAAGTCGCCAATCGCACCAAGGAATTGTCGGCAGAGTATGGACACGTATCGAGGGCCAGCGTCGGCGCGATCCAGCGTCGTCTTCTGGCGCTTGAAGAACAGGGCGCCGATAATTTCTTCGGCGAGCCCGCTCTCGATCTTTCCGATTTTCTGCAAACTGATGAAAATGGCGCCGGGATCATTAATGTCCTCGCCGCCGACAAGCTGATGCAGACACCAAAACTATATGCAACCTTTCTGTTGTGGCTCCTCTCAGAGTTGTTTGAAGAACTGCCCGAGATTGGCGATCCAGAAAAACCAAAGCTCGTCTTCTTTTTTGACGAGGCGCATCTGCTTTTTGATGAGGCGCCCAAGGCGCTGCTCGAAAAAGTCGAGCAGGTTGTCCGGTTGATCCGCTCAAAGGGCGTCGGCGTCTTTTTCGTTTCACAAAACCCGCTGGACGTACCTGATTCCGTTTCCAGCCAGCTCGGCAATCGCGTACAACATGCGTTGCGCGCCTTTACGCCGCGCGAACAGCGCGTCGTCAAAGCCGCCGCCGAAACATTCCGGCCCAATCCGGACTTCAAAACGCTCGACGTCATTACAGAACTCGGCATCGGTGAGGCGCTGGTGTCAACGCTCTTGAAAAAAGGCGTGCCGGGCGTCGTCCAGCAGACCTTGATCAGGCCGCCGGCATCGCGCATGGGTCCGATCACCAAAAAGGAACGCGCGGAAATTCTGCGCGCCTCGCCTATGTCGGACAAATATGACGAAACCAAAGACCGCGAGTCCGCATATGAAATCCTGCAGGAGCGCGCGGAACGCATCGCCCGCGAGGAAGAAAAAGCGAGAAAGCGCGAGGAAAAATCGCGATCCAGAAAAACAAGCTCCCGCTCCTCTTCCAGGCGAACAACACGGCGGCGCTCAAACCGCCAGACCGTCAGCGAGGCGGCGTTCAAAACAGCGGCGCGCACGCTCGCGCGCGAACTGGTGCGCGGCGTCCTCGGCAGCCTGAAGCGGCGATAAGATGACGCCGGAAAGCCATGGCGACGCGCCGGACAGCGCCGATACGTTTTATGCGGCAATTGCAGGTACAATCATCATTGGAATCGGTGCGTTCGGCCTGAGCCTTCTGCTAGGCACGCCGCTGGCGCCGCAATTTCGCTTTTCCATTGACGATGCGCTCATTGGCGTAATCGCAACCTTACCACCCGTCTTTTTTCTGTGGTGGTTTTCAAATACCGACCTTCCCGCGCTCGTTGAGTTCCGAAACTCCCAGATCGAGTTCTTCTCACAAATCGGTTTCCGCTTCACGCCAATCCGCATTCTTGCGATGGCGGTCGCCGCCGGTGTCTGCGAAGAACTTTTGTTTCGCGGCGTCTTGCAGACCTGGTTTGCGACTTTTTCGCCCGTGCTTTTCGCCATTCTTGTCACCAATGTCATTTTCGGCCTCCTGCATATGCGCACGGCGCTTTATGCGGTTATTGCGGGCGGCGTCGGTGCCTATTTCGGCGCACTCTACGCCCTTAACGGAAACCTTGTCGCGCCGATGATCGCCCACGGCCTTTATGACGCCATCGCGCTCGAATATACGCGGCGCGCCATTGAGGCATACCGCAAATAAAAGCGCCCGCGCTCTTAAGCGCGCATCGCGCTTTCAAGCTTTTCTTCCGTGACCGGATATCCAAGTCCGTCAGGTATCGAAACATAGTGCTGGCCGTCCCGCTCGATAACTTCCGGCTGAACCGCTTCTATTTTTCGGCGCTGTGCAAATGAAAACACCTCCTCGGCGCTGTTACTGACGTTCAAAAGTTCAACATTGCGCACCGTCGGAAAAATCATTTTCCGTTCCTCCCGGTCGCGCGCTTCAAGCGCCGCGCCGGGTGAAAGCCAGACCGCCTCGGTCGCTTCATTGCCGTCTTCGCGGGCTTGCTGCCCCGGCGGCGTTCGGGCGGCGAAAAACCAGGTGTCGAAACGTTTATGCGTCGCCGCCGCCGGCGGCGCCCAGCGCGCAAACAAACAAAGCGCGTCAGCGGCGAGAATCAGATCCTCCTGACGCACAAGCTCCAGAAATTTTGCATCATCCTCTTCCACCTCGCGCCGCCAGTGATCGACAGACTGCGCAAAAGCATCGCCGACAAAGCGTTTGGCGCCTCTTTCCCGCGCCAGCAGGATGCCTGTCTCTTCGAAGGCTTCCCGGATCGCGGCGATGCGCGGGGCAATCTGTTCTTCCGGAGTCGCCTTCAGACCATCGCAATGATCGGCCCAGGCCAGGTCCGCGTCGCCTTTGTCGATACGCCCGCCGGGAAACACCAACGCCCCGCCTGCGAAACTGATATCCGCATGACGTTCAACCATCAGCACTTCGAACGCCGGATCGTCACGCAATAATAAAACTGTCGCCGCCGGGATTGCCTTAGTCATCAGGAAAGACTTCCTCTTTTCGCTTCTTGAGCGGCGCCGTTGCTTTTGCAGCTGCGACCTGTAAGGCGAGCCATCCGCCGGCCGCCGCTGCAATGCCCGCGCCCGGCCATGTCCACCACGCCAGGTTAGCCGACATCAAAGTCATAAAGGCGGAAAAGAAGATTGTGCCCGCCGCCAGAATGCCCAAGGGCGCCCAGCGCCGCCCCAGCAACAAGGCGATCGTCGCAGCGATCAATGCGCCAGCAAACCACGACACGATAAGCAGGAGCGGATAAGCCGCGTCACGTCCCTCACCCATCATCGCCGCAAGCCCCCCTTCAAGGAACCTTGCAGCCCCAAGTCCGGCGATCACGGCGACAATGATAGAAAAAAGCGAGCGCAGCATAGCGTCCTTGGATTTGTACTCCCGGCTCCTCTATCTCAATGAGGCTTCACAATCGCCGGATCAATTCATCTGTGACAGCACTATAAGACGAAATGCGGATGCGGGGATAACTACGCACCAAATATAGGTTTTATGGAAGAATACCCTCTCTGGGTTGTTCTTGTAATCACTCATTCAACCAACGTCATCCCGGACGCGGCGCGGCATCTTCGATGACGCACCGCAGATCCGGGATCGTTCTCAACGGCGTTCGCTTTATTTGATCCCGTGTCAGCAAAGCAGCGCTACGCGCTGCATTGCGCACGGGATGACGCCAGTTATTACGCAGCCTTCTTGTAAAGCGTGTCGCCGGACTTCGCCATATCGCGGAATTTCTCCGGCGGGTTGAAGCGGGCGCCGTATTTCTGAGCGAGGCTCTCTGCCTTGCGCACAAATGTATCGACGCCAATCGTATCGATATGGCTCATGGGCCCGCCGGTCCACGGTGCAAAACCCCAGCCGAAGATAGCGCCAAGATCCGCAGACTGCGGGTCTGAAACAATGCCTTCTGCGAAGCACTGCGCCGCCGGAATAAGCTGTGCATAAAGAAGCCGTTCCTTCACTTCGTCCAGGCTCGGCTGTTCTTCCGCAATTGGATAATGTTCGGAAAGGCCGGCCCACAACTTTTTCTTGCCGCCTTCCGGATATTCATAGAAGCCGCCGCCGGACTTGCGCCCCTTGCGGCCAAGGTCTTCAACAAATGTCTTCAAGAGCTGATAGACAGGCTCGCCGCTCGGGTCCTGACCGGTTTCTTTCGCGGTCGCCGTTGCAATACGAAGCCCAAGCTCTTGCGAAGTCTCGTCACAAAGAGCGAGCGGCCCAACCGGCATGCCGAGCGATTTCGCTGCATTCTCGATAAGCGCCGGCTTGACGCCTTCGGTCACCAGCAACATCGACTCATTGATGTAAGGGGGCACGACGCGATTGGTATAGAAGCCGCGCGTATCCTTCACGACAATCGGCGTCTTCTTGATCATGCGCACATAATCAAGCGCTGTCGCCAGCGAGCGGTCACCGGATGCATCGCCCGGAATAATCTCCACCAGCGGCATCTTGTCGACCGGCGAGAAGAAGTGGATGCCGATGAACTGGTCCGGGCGCTCGGAATGTTTCGCGAGCCCCGTGATCGGCAACGTTGAAGTATTGGAGGCGAAGATCACGTCCTTGCCGATCACCGCTTCGGTTTTCTTGATCACGTCTTCCTTGACGTCAGGGTCTTCGAAAACGGCTTCAATAATCAGATCGACATCTTTCAGATCGTTATAGTCTGTCGTAGGCGTAATCCGGGCGAGCAGCGCGTCGCCTTTTTCCTTGGAGACTTTGCCGCGCGACACGCCTTTTTCGACGATCTTTTCGGAATAGCCTTTGCCTTTCTGGGCGTATTCAAGATCGCGGTCGAGAAGGACAACTTCCGCGCCGCCTTTCGCCGTTACATAGGCGATCCCCGCGCCCATCATGCCAGCGCCAAGGACGCCAACTTTTTTAAGCTCCGCGGGCGGCACGCCTTCCGGACGCTGCTCGCCTTTTTCCGCCGCCTGCTTGTTGATGAACAGGGTGCGGATCATGTTGCGGGCCGTCGGACCGGACAGCAGCTTGGTGAAATATTTCGACTCGATACGGATCGCCGTGTCGAAAGGAACAATCGAACCTTCATAGAGGCAGGACAGGATCGCCTGTACTGCAGGGTAGTTGTGGTTGGTTTCGCGCTGGGCCATGGCGTTCGCCGCCATGAAGAATTGCGCGCTGCGCGGGTCCATCGCACCGCCGCCGCCGGGGAACTTGAAGCCTTTTTTGTCCCATGGCTGGATCGCTTTCGGGTTGGCTTTCACCCATTCTTTCGCCTTGGCGACAACCTCATCGGCGGGAACAACTTCCTGGATGATGCCCTGACCCTTGGCGGTGTTCGGGTCGATAGGACGCCCCTGCGTCGCCAGCATGGCGGCGTTCTGCAATCCCGCGAGCCGCGGCAGACGCTGTGTGCCGCCGGCGCCGGGAAGAAGCCCGACTTGCACTTCCGGCACGCCGAGCTGAATTTTCGGATTGTCCGCCACAACGCGGTGATGACAGGCGAGCACAAGCTCCAAACCGCCGCCAAGCGCGAGGCCGTTGACGGCCGCCGCAACAGGCTTGGCGTGGGCTTCGCCTTTCAGCAAAGCCTTGGCGGGCTGACCGCCGGTTTCCAGCTTGCGCAACACGCTGTTTAGCGTGAAAGCGGCTTCAAAACGTTCTTTTGGTGTTGATGGCGCCGCACCGCCGGTCGAACCCGAGCCCAGCATGTTGAGGTCCGCCCCGGCAAGGAAACCGGATTTCTTGCCGGACGTAATCACCGCGCCCTTGATGTTGTCGTCGGCGACAAACTCATCGACCCATTTGGCGAATTCCGTCATCAGGGTTGCGTCCCAGACATTCATCGACTTGCCGGGCAGGTCGATTGTGACGAGCGCAATGCCGTCGCTGTCGATATCAATGTTCAATGCTTCATATGCCATTGTTCTGTATCCGTCTGAATTAAGGTCAGTTAAACGCGTTCAATGATCGTCGCCGTGCCCATGCCGGCGCCGATGCACAAAGTGACTAGCGCGGTTTCCTTGCCCGAACGCTCAAGCTCGTCGACCATGGTGCCAAAGATCATCGCGCCCGTTGCGCCGAGCGGATGGCCCATGGCGATGGCGCCGCCATTGACGTTGATGTCCGAGTGATCAATGTCGAGCGACTGCATGAACCGCAGAACAACCGACGCGAATGCTTCGTTCAACTCCCAAAGGTCTATGTCCTTGGCTTCCATGCCGGCGCGCGCCAGCGCTTTCTTTGCAGCGAACTCCGGACCCGTGAGCATTATCGTCGGTTCGGAACCAATGGACGCCATTGCGCGAATGCGTGCACGCGGTTTGAGACCCGTTTTTTTGCCGGCTTCTTCGTTGCCGATCAAAACGGCGGCCGCGCCGTCAACAATGCCGGAAGAGTTGCCGGCATGGTGGACGTGATTGATTTTTTCGAACTCTGCGTATTTCTGCAGCGCCACAGCGTCAAAGCCGAAATTTTCGCCCATCATCGTGAAGGAGGGGTTGAGAGCGCCCAGCGACTGCATGTCCGTATTTGCGCGAACCGTTTCGTCGTGATCAAGAACCGTTGCACCGATCACGTCTTTCACCGGCATGATCGATTTTGAGAAACGCTTTTCTTCCCAGGACTTTGCCGCGCGCTTCTGGCTTTCCACCGCATACGCATCAACATCATCGCGAGAGAAACCGTATTTCGTCGCGATCAAATCCGCGGAAACGCCTTGCGGCACAAAGTAAGTCTTGAACGCGGTCGTCGGATCGGTCGGCCATGCGCCGCCGTCGGAACCCATCGGCACCCGGCTCATGGATTCAACGCCGCCGCCAACGGTCATGTCCGCTTCGCCCGCCTTGACCTTCGCCGCCGCAATGTTCACCGCTTCAAGTCCTGAGGCGCAGAAGCGATTGACCTGAATGCCCGACGTCGTTTCGGGATAGCCCGCGTTCAGGATCGCCGTGCGGGTGACCACCGCGCCCTGCTCGCCAACCGGCGAAACGCAGCCAAAGGCCACATCCTCAATCACGCTTGCGTCCAGCTCATTGCGGTCGCGCACCGCCTCCAGCACCTGCGTGGACAGGGATACCGGCGTGATCTCATGGAGGGCGCCATCGGCTTTGCCTTTTCCGCGTGGCGTGCGGACGGCGTCGTAAACATAGGCTTCCGTCATTATAACGTCCTTTCGGCTTGAAACGGTCCGCCGGGCGGCTGAGCGCCCGGACTTCTCGTCATTAGTTAGGCTCCGCGCTGGCGCAGCGCAATGGCGCGATGCAGTGCACAAACCCGTCAAAAAGGCCGCTTTCACAGCGAAGTGAAAGCGCTTCGGAAAGGAATGACAGCGCGCCTGCAACGCGCTAAGCGGAGAAACGCGATTTTTCTATGGAAGAGCCCTTATGCAGCCCGATGCGCCGCTTCAGACTTTACGTGAAATCATTCGTGACAACTACCTCACAGACGAGGCGGAACTCGCCCAGCTTCTGGTAGCCAGCGCCGGCCTCAGCGAGGATCTTCGCAAGGAAGCGCAAGGCCGCGCGGCGGAATTCGTGACCGAGGCGCGGGCCAGCGCCGAGCGTTCCGGCCTTATTGACAAGTTTCTGCAGGAATACGGCCTGTCGACGGCTGAAGGCGTCACCCTGATGCGCCTTGCCGAAGCCTTGCTGCGCACTCCCGATGCGGCGACGGCGGACGCCCTTATCGAAGACAAGATCGAGGCCGGCGACTGGGGCTCCCATAAGGGCAAAAGCCCCTTCCCGCTGGTCAATTTCTCGACCCGCGCGCTGATGCTGACCGCCGCCTGGCTGGACGATATAGAGGCGAAAGACCCGCTCACCCGCATGGCGGTCGCCACCAAGGCGGCGCTCGACAAATTCGGCGAGCCGGTCATTCGCGCCTCAGTCGCTCAAGCGATGCGGATCATGGGCGAACATTTCGTTCTCGGTCAGACCATCGATGAGGCGATGAAGCGGGCGAAAAAATTCGCCGTCAAGGGATACGGGTTTTCCTTCGACATGCTCGGAGAGGCGGCGCACACCGATGCCGACGCTCAGAAATATTTCCGGGATTACAAAAATGCGATCGCCGCCATCGCGATCTATTCAACCCACGAACACGCAGCGGATAATCCAGGAATTTCCGTCAAGCTATCCGCACTCCATCCACGCTATGAGTATGGAAAGAAGGAACGCGTTCTCAAAGAACTGGGCGCGCGCGTTCGCGAACTGGCGCTCGACGCCAGGGCTGCGAATATGGGCTTCAACATTGACGCGGAGGAAGCCGACCGCCTGGATCTGTCGCTGGACATCATCGAAAGCCTTATGCGCGATCCCGCCCTCGCCGACTGGAACGGGTTTGGCGTTGTCGTTCAGGCCTATCAACGACGCGCCTCGTTCGTGCTCGACTGGCTCGCAACCATCTCTCGCGAGACAGGCCGCCGGATCATGGTGCGCCTGGTCAAAGGCGCCTATTGGGATTCCGAAATCAAACGCGCCCAGGTGATGGGGCTCGAAAGCTACCCGGTTTTTACCCGCAAAGTCCTGACGGATTTGAATTATCTCGCCTGCGCTCGAAAACTCTTCGCCTCAACGGACGTCTTCTACCCGCAATTCGCCACCCATAACGCGCTGACCGCGACAATGGTGCAGGCGATGTCCAACGGCTGCGAAGATTATGAGCTTCAACGCCTCCACGGCATGGGCGAGGCGCTGCACGATAGTCTGCTGGCGAGCGGCGCGCGTTCTCGCATTTACGCACCCGTTGGCGGGCACAAAGAATTGCTGCCTTATCTCGTGCGCCGGCTTCTCGAAAACGGGGCCAACTCCTCCTTCGTCAATCAGCTGATTGATCCGGATTTATCCGTCGATGACATTGTCGCCGATCCTATCGACGAGCTTGCGGCCATCGACGATATTTCCAACCCGAATATTCCGGCGCCGCGCGATCACCTGAATGGCGAGCGTCTGGCGTCGAAAGGTTGGGACGAAACCCACCCGCCAATGGCGGCGCATCTGGAAAAGGTCGTTGCCCAGCAACACGCCGCCAGCCAGCAAGAATCGCAAAAGCGGCTGCAGCAGGACCCGCAATTGATGGCGATGAAAAACCCCGCGACGGGGTTCATCAACGGCTTCGTCAATCCGACAACCAAAGCAGAGCTGGATGCCGCGTGCGAAGAGGCGGAGACGCATCAGCCCGCATGGGCGGCGCGTTCGGATCGCGGTGATATTTTGCGTAAAGCCGCCGACATGCTCGAAGAAAACGCCGATGACTTCATGCGCGTCGCAACGCAGGAAGCCGGAAAAAACATTCCCGACGCTATCGCCGAAGTGCGCGAAGCCGTCGACTTCCTTAGATATTACGCCGACCGCGCCGAGGAGTTGTCGGGCGACCCGCTTGGCGTCGTCGCCTGTATCTCGCCCTGGAATTTTCCGCTGGCGATCTTTCTGGGTCAGGTGTCAGCGGCGCTCGCCGCCGGCAACGCTGTGATCGCCAAGCCCGCAGAGCAAACGCCTTCGATCGCCAGCGAGGCGGTGCGGCTGATGCACTTGGCGGGCGTTCCGGAAGACGTGCTGCATATTGTTTATGGCGACGGCCCGACCGTCGGGGCGCCGCTTGTCGCGCATCCAGCGATTAAAGGCGTCATTTTCACGGGTTCAACCCCGGTCGCTCAATTGATCAACCGTACACTGACGGAAAGCGGCAAGCATGATGCAACGCTCATCGCGGAGACCGGCGGCGTCAACGCAATGATTGTCGATTCAACCGCTCTTCTTGAGCAGGCGGTCACCGACACTGTCTCATCGGCGTTCCAGAGCGCCGGCCAGCGGTGCTCCGCCTGTCGTCTTGTTTGCGTTCAGGACGACATTGCGGATCGCTTCATGGAAATGCTCGCCGGCGCCATGAAAGAGCTTTCCGTTGGAAATCCGTCACAGCTTTCAACGGATGTCGGCCCCGTGATCGATGAAGAAGCACACGGGAATATTCAAAAAGAAATAGACCGGTTGGAAAAACACGCACGTCTGATCGCGCGTGCGCCAGCGCTGTCAGAGAATCTGGACGGAACATTCATCCTGCCTGCGGCGTTCGAGATCAACGCCATCGGCGATTTAAAACAGGAAACCTTTGGCCCTCTACTCCATGTCGTCAGGTTTAAGGCCACCGAACTGGAAGACCTGATTGATAAGATCAACGCGCTTGGTTTTGGCCTGACCATGGGTATCCACACCCGCATTGACGAAACCATGCATACGATCTCGCGGCGCGCGCGCATCGGCAATGTCTATGTGAACCGTAACCAGATCGGCGCCGTCGTCGGCGTGCAACCGTTCGGCGGCGAAGGCCTTTCCGGCACCGGACCCAAGGCTGGCGGCCCCCATTATATTGAAGCATTGCAGCAACGCGCCAGACCCGACGGTGAAGACCCGGCGCCGCTTTCAGATCGCGAGATGACGGCGACGGATGAAAGCGCCCTTAGCGCCGCAGCGTCGGCTTACCAAAGCTGGAACGCCGCCAACCGCGCGGAGACCGTTCAGTCCGCGCTTGACGCCCTGACGAGCTTGCCAACCGATATTCGCAACGAGATCAGCGACGCGGCGCGCGACGTAAATACCAACACGGAACTGCCAGGGCCAACTGGCGAGTCCAATACGTTGAAACTGCGCGGACGCGGCGTTGCATTGTGTCTTGGCGGCGGGGATGATAAGGGCGCCATCAAGCAGATCATGTTCGCGCTCGCTGCGGGAAACTGTGTTCTCGCAATCGACAATGACGGCGCTAAAGCCGTAGCGGCAGCGCTACAAAAAATAGATCTGCCCGAAGGCGTCTTTACAGTCATTGATGATGCGCCAAATGTATTGCTTCACGATAACCGCGTTCGTGCGGTCGTTCTTGATGGCGGCTCTGACGCAAGGCGCGCTATTCAATCCCATCTCGCCAAGCGCGACGGCGCGATCATTCCGCTGCTTTCAAGCTTTGACCGGCCATGGCGTTTTGCAACGGAGCGTACATTAACCGTAAATACGACCGCCGCTGGCGGCGATGTCCGGCTTTTGTCCCTTGGCGAATAGAGCTACATTCACGTCAAGAGCGGGATTAGTCGCAGCGAAAGGGCTGTTCGCCGCAGACACTATTGCTTTGCAGCAAAAGGCGGCCTTCAAGTAATGACCAATGATGAACGAACGCTCATGACGACTGTTGACCTGACCACACCGGACACAGGCCCTTTCATTGAAGGCGCCGGGCGCCCCCGGCGATGGATGAACTGGCTGTTCGCCGACAAGGGCCGGATGTTCTGGGTGCTCCAGATCGCCGGCTGGGTCGGCTTTTTCTTTTTGCATGTTTTGAGTGTTTCAACATTTGTAGCCGGACGGTCTGCGGACTCGCTTTTATACTCCGTTGCATCGTCATTGATCGGATTTTTAACGACGACAATTCTCGCAAGGCCGATCTACCGATTTGCGCGCAGGCAAGGTCCGGTGCTGTTGTTGCTGATCGCCATTACCGCAACGATTTTCATGGCGTTCGCCATGTCCGGCATGAAAGCCCAGACCTTTGGCATCCTGTTCGGCAACGCCTGGATGGATACGCGCGGCGCGGCGTTCAACACGACAAACTACCTTTTGCTGCTTGTCCCCGACGTGCCGGTGAACCTGTTTCTTCTCGGATCGTGGGCCGGGTTTTATTTCGGCGTTAATTACTATCTCAATTTGCGCAATGAAATGGAACGCGCCGTGTTGTCAGCGCGCCTAGCCGATCAGGCGCAACTGAAAATGTTGCGCTATCAGCTCAACCCACATTTTCTTTTTAACACGCTGAATGCGATTTCAACGCTGGTTCTGGAACAGGATGGCAAACAAGCCAACTCCATGCTGACCCAGTTGTCCGCCTTTTTACGCTATTCCCTCGACAGTGATCCGTTGCAGAAGACATCCCTTGCCGAGGAAATTCGCGCGCTGAAGCTTTATCTCGAAATTGAAAAAACACGATTTGCCGACCGGCTGCAGGTAAAGTTTGAAGTTGATGACGAAGTGATGGATGCACGCGTACCGTCATTGATTCTTCAGCCGGCAATCGAGAACGCAATCAAATACGCTATCGCGCAGATGGAAGGCGGCGGCGTTATTTGCATTACCGCGAAGCGCGAAGGACCAATGTTGTGCATGGAGGTTTGCGACAACGGGCCCAACGCGCCTGAAGATCCATCCGAACTGTTAAGGCAGGCGACCACCGGCGTCGGCCTCGTTAATATGCGTGACCGGCTTTTGTATCTATATCAAGACAGAAGCGAATTCAGGTTGAAACGCCTTGATCCGCAAGGACTTTGCGTTGGCCTTAGAATTCCCTTCGAAACTCGGGGCTAAGTGAGACATGACAGACGAAAAAATTAGAGTAATTCTGGTCGACGATGAACCGTTGGCGCTACGAGGGTTGAAGCTTCGCCTTGCAGCGTTTCCAGAGATCGAGATTGTCGCGGAATGCGCCAATGGCCGCGAAGCCGTAAAGGAAATCCGGGCCCATACGCCAGACCTTGTTTTCCTCGACATTCAAATGCCAGGTCTTGACGGCTTTGGGGTTGTGCGCGCCCTGATCGGCGGCCCGGCGCCTTTGTTCGTGTTCGTCACCGCCTATGACAAATACGCCATCGATGCGTTTGAGGCGAACGCCCTCGATTACATCGTCAAGCCGGTTGAGGAAGAGCGCCTTCAGGACGCCATCCACCGCGCGCGCCAGGCGCTGAAATCAAAAGCCGCGGAAAACCGCGAATCGCAGCTTGTCGAATTGCTGGCGTCGCTGTCCGATGATGACAGAGACCGCATCAAAGAACTGATCAACGATCCGGAGTGGAGCGAGAAGCAGCGTTATGCAGAACGGCTATCGTTCAAGGATGGCTCGAAAGTCGTTGTTCTGATGGCGGACGAAATAGAGTGGATCGACGCGGCGGGCGACTATATGTGCATCCATGCCGGCGGGAAAACACATATCATTCGCGAGACCATGAAGGCGCTTCAGCAGCGTCTTGACCCCTCGCGTTTCCAGCGCGTGCACCGTTCAGCGATTGTGAACGTCCAGAAGGTGAAAGAGCTTCACCCGCATTCGAACGGGGAATATTTCCTCATCCTCGAAGGCGGTCAGGAATTGAAGCTGTCGCGGTCTTATAAGGATGTCGTTGCGCGGTTTTTGTAGGCGCCGACGAAATGCCGCCTGAGGCTGAATGCGGTGTCGCCGCGAAGTTTATTCCTTTGTAAACGCCCGGCTTGTGACGTTGGTTGCGAATGGAAAGTATCAAAGAGAAGCGAAGCCAACGGTGAGTCAAAGACGGTCAAATGACAAATTTTATATGGGCGCCGCAGCGATCGCTGTGACGATGGCGCTTGCGGCGTGCCAACCGGCGCAAGACGCCCAGACCGCGCTGGAAGCAGCGAATTTGGAAAAGGCGGTCTATTGCATGGAGCTTTTGGAAAAGCACCATGATCTGGACACTGCTGGCCGGGAATGTTTCGGAGACACCTATATTCAGCATACGCCCTGGTTCCCGGACGGAAAAGAAGCAGTGCTGGAACGGTTCGCCGAAAGGCTCAAGCAAAACCCGGACAAAACAATCGATATAAAGCGCACGGCGGCCGACGGGGATCTGGTATGGATTCACCTTCACTCCAAGAGGAACGCAGACGATGAATTAGGCAACGCCGTCATCAACATATTCCGCATGGAGGATGGCCGGTTCGTTGAACACTGGAATGTTGTTCAGCGCGTTCCCGAGGAATCCGCTAACGACAACACAATGTTCTAGTCTGGCGGCGACCGCCAAAACAGGGCCTTAAGCCCGCGATTGACGGCGCGCGCCGCGCCTGCCAAACCAGCCTCGTCACATGAATAACGAGGCTTTCCATGCGCGACGCATTCTACACTCGAATTGACTCAACTCTTGCGGAACTCCGCGATCAGGGTCTCGAAAAGATCGAGCGCCAGATCACCTCGCCCCAGGGACCGGAAATCGAGGTCAATCACAATGGCAAGACCGTCCGCGTCCTCAATTTCTGCGCCAACAATTATCTGGGCCTCGCGGATCACCCGGAAATTGTCGCCGCTGCAAAATCCACCATGGACGACTACGGGTTCGGCATGGCGTCGGTGCGCTTCATCTGCGGCACCACCGATCTCCACCGCCGCGTTGAAAAGGAAATCGCCGATTTTCTGGGCTATGAGGATTCCATTCTGTTCGCCGCCTGCTTCGACGCGAATGGCGGCGTCTTCGAACCGCTTCTGGAAAAAGAAGACGCGATCATTTCCGATGCGCTCAATCATGCGTCGATTATTGACGGCGTGCGTCTTTGCAAAGCGAAACGCTATCGCTTTGCGAATTCAGACATGAGCGATCTCGAGACGCAGCTTAAACAGGCTGACGCCGACGGCGCGCGCACCAAGCTGATTGTCACTGACGGCGTCTTTTCCATGGACGGCTATATCGCAAAGCTCGACGAGATCTGCGCGCTTGCGGACAAGTATGACGCGCTGGTCATGGTTGATGACTGTCACGCCACCGGCTTCATGGGGCCGCATGGCGAAGGCGCGCCCGCCCATTGCGGCGTCGCCAAACGGGTTAATATTCTGACCGGCACGCTTGGCAAGGCGCTTGGCGGCGGCATGGGCGGTTATATCTGCGCCTCCAAAAACGTCGTGCATCTGTTGCGTAACCGCGCCCGCCCCTATCTCTTCTCAAACGCCCTGACGCCTGCCCTGCTCGGCGCAACGCTGAAGACCCTGGAACTGGTGCGTGACGGCGGCGCCTTGCGAAAACAGCTGTTCCGCAACGCCGAGCGCTTCCGGTCGCAGATGACAGAAGCGGGCTTTGATCTTCTGCCCGGCGAGCACCCGATTATCCCGGTGATGATTTACGATGCGCGCAAAGCCGGGGAAATGGCCGCGGCCCTGATGGACGAAGGGGTGTATGTGACCGCATTTTCATTCCCGGTCGTGCCCCGGGAAAAGGCGCGCATCCGCACGCAGATGTGCGCGGCCCATTCCGACGAACAGGTGGACCAGGCCGTGACGGCCTTCATCAAAGCGGGTACAAAAGTCGGCGTTATCGGCTAAGACACATATTCGCGAGGAGATCACATGAGCACCCGCATATCGTTCGCCGCATTCGCCGCAACGCTGTTCCTCGCCTTCCCCGCCGCCGCCCAATGGGCCCTGTCACCTGATGAATCGCGCATTGGTTTTATCTCGGTCAAAGCCGGTGATTTTCCGGAAAGTCATTACTTTCGGGAGATGCAAGGGACGGTCAGTCAGGCGGGCGTCGCTGAAATCAGTATTTCGCTGGATAGCGTCGAGACCAATATCGACATCCGAAACGAACGCATGCGCGAGTTCCTGTTCGAGACGGATACTTACCCGACGGCGACCATCACTGCGGCCATTGATCTCGACGCCCTGAATATGATGGATATCGGCGCCCGCAAAAGCGTCGATTTTTCGGGCGAGCTGACGCTTCACGGCGCGTCAGCCCCGGTCAAGACGACACTGACGTTGACGCGCATCGCTGAGGCCCGCGTGCTTGTTGAAACAACCGATCCGGTCATCCTTTATGCAGACCAATTTGAGCTTTCGGCCGGCATTCAAAAGCTGATGGAGCTTGCGAGCCTGCCGTCGATCACGCCGGCTGTGCCGGTTGAGGTTTCTCTCGTTTTCGAGCGGGAAAACTAGTTGATCACAATGTAAGCAAAAGCGGCTGCTCGGCATGTGTCAGCCGATCTGTTATGAGACGGATCGAATTTTGATTTATAAGGAACGTTCATGAAAGCCCTGATGAAAGCAAAGCCTGAAGAAGGCATCTGGATGGTCGACACGACACGGCCTGAAATCGGGCCAAACGATGTATTGATCAAGGTGCGCAAGTCAGCGATCTGCGGCACGGATGTTCATATCTACAACTGGGACGACTGGGCGCAGAAAACCATCCCTGTACCGATGACCGTGGGACACGAGTTCGCCGGCGAGATCGTTGAGATCGGATCAGAGGTCCATCTGGAACATTTCAACATGGCGATTGGCGACCGTGTTTCAGCCGAAGGCCATGTCACATGCGGTTATTGCCGCAACTGCCGCGCGGGAAAGCGCCATCTGTGCCGCAATACGGTCGGCGTCGGCGTCAACCGGCCGGGGTCTTTTGCCGAATATGTCGCCGTCCCGGCCTTCAATGTCTACAAACTTCCCGAAGCTGTCTCCGACGATATGGGCGCGATCTTCGATCCTTACGGTAATGCGACCCATACGGCCCTCGCCTTCGATCTTGTGGGCGAAGATGTGTTGATCACCGGCGCGGGGCCAATCGGGGTCATGGCGGCGGCGATCGCGAAGTTTGTCGGCGCGCGCCACGTGGTTATTACCGATATCAATGAGTACCGGCTGGATCTCGCCACCCGGATGGGCGCGACGCGCGCTGTCAATGTCGCGAACGAATCGCTGACGGACGTGATGAAAGAATTGGATATGACCGAAGGTTTTGACGTCGGTCTTGAAATGTCCGGCGTGCCGTCGGCGTTTCAATCGATGCTGGAATCGATGAATCATGGGGGCAAGATCGCCCTCCTCGGCCTCATGCCCAATGGCGCCGGCGTTGACTGGGACAAGGTGATTTTTAAGGGTCTCGAAATCAAAGGCATTTATGGAAGACGCATGTTCGAGACATGGTACAAGATGGGCGCGATGCTGCAGGCCGGTCTCGACCTGTCGCCAATGCTGACGCACCGTTTCAAGATTGATGACTACCAGAAGGGTTTTGACATCATGCGATCCGGCCAGTCGGGCAAGGTCATTCTGGAGTGGTAGCAATGTCTGGCTCATCAGTGTGATGGCGGCTCTGGGGAAGCTCTTTCTCGGCCTCGTCCTTGTCATGCTGATGGGGGTCGCGGCGACCAGGACGGATATTCTCCCCGGCTCTCTCTCTTCGGCGCAGGAGCGCCTGCAACGAAAAGCCGAAAGCGCCATCACCGAGGCGGGCGCTGACTGGGCGCTTGTCAAAGTCGACGGCCAGAAAGCGGTTTTACGAGGTGAGGCGCCCTCGGAAGACGCCCGCAACGAAGCTGTGGACGCCGTCGCCGGTGCGGTATGGAGCGGCGGTCTGATCTTTGGCGGCGTTACCGCTGTCGATGTCTCCGCCGATGTTTCCCGAACCGCTATGGCTCAAGAGGTTCCAGCCAGAAAAGAAGCTGAACCCGAACCAGTTGAGGACACGGTCGCGCCGGTTGCGAGCGCACCACCGTCGGAGCCGGCGATCGTCGCAATAGTGGAAGAAGAAGAGCCAGAAGAAGAATCGGAAGAAGAGCCTGTTGAAATTGATGCCGGGTCCAGCGACCGGGAAGAACCGCGCGATTTCACGCCCACCGTTCCAAAACCCGAACGCGTTCCCGCCGCCATTGACGCTACATGTCTGGCTACGCTCAAAGACGTGATCAGCCGCCGCAACATCACTTTCGCCACCGCCCGTACTGAAATAGACGCCGCCAGCCGCGCGCATTTGCTGACCGTCGCCGAAGCCTTCCGGGATTGCCCTGGCGCGTCGCTTTTGATTTCCGGCCATACGGATTCACGCGGTGTCGCCTCGCGCAATCGCCAGTTGAGCCTTTATCGCGCTGACGCCGTCGCGGCGTATCTTCGTTCTGTTGGCGTTGACGGCGCACGGTTACAGACCAATGGCCTTGGGTCGAGCGAACCGCTCGTCAGCAATGCGACGCCTGAAGGCCGCGCCCAGAATCGCCGTATTGAAATCACCGTCATCTCCAACCTTCCGGAATAGGCAGGCAACATTCATGATCTGGCTCGCAGCGCATATGTGGTTCTTGCTCCTTGTCAGCTTTGTTGTCGGGCTGGGCGTCGGCTGGTGGATATGGGGCGCACGGACGGACAAATCGGCCCCGGTCGGACAACCGACCCCAATGGGAACGCTCGATAGTGACGCCGGCGCGGACAAGGGTGATCTTTAGCGTCAGCGGGCTTTGACATTAGCTATCGCCAGTCCTACGCATTCGGTGATTTTTGGAGATTGTCGATGATCCCTCGTTACGCCCGCCCGGAAATGACCGAAATCTGGTCGCCGGAAACAAAATACCGCATCTGGTTTGAGATCGAAGCCTACGCCGCCGAGCAGATGGCCGAGCTTGGCGTCATCCCGAAGGACGCCGCCGCAACCATCTGGGAAAAAGGGCGCGAGGCAAAATTTGACCCCGACCGCATCGATGAAATCGAGCGTGAGGTGAAGCATGACGTCATCGCTTTCCTTACCCATCTTTCCGAACTCGTCGGACCGGAGGCGCGATATGTTCATCAGGGCATGACGTCTTCCGACGTCCTCGACACCTGCCTGTCGGTGCAGCTAACGCGGGCGAGCGATATTCTGCTTGCGGGGATGGACCGCGTTCTCGTCGCTTTGAAAAAACGCGCCCTCGAACACAAGAACACCGTTTGCGTTGGCCGTAGTCATGGCATCCATGCCGAGCCGACCACGTTCGGCGTTAAGCTCGCCGGGTTCTTTACCGAGTTCGAGCGGGGCAAGCGCCGGCTTGAGGTCGCGAGGGAGGAAATCGCCGTCTGCGCCATTTCCGGCGCGGTTGGAACCTTCGCAAATGTTGATCCGTCCGTTGAGGCCTATGTCGCCGACAAGCTGGGCCTCGCGATTGAACCTGTCTCAACCCAGGTTATCCCACGCGACCGGCATGCGGCTTTCTTCGGCGCGCTTGGCGTCATCGCATCCTCCATCGAGCGTCTGGCCACGGAAATCCGTCACCTGCAACGCAGTGAAGTCCTCGAAGCGGAAGAGTTCTTTTCGAAGGGTCAAAAGGGCTCGTCGGCGATGCCCCATAAGCGCAATCCGATCCTGACGGAAAATCTCACCGGTCTCGCGAGGCTGGTGCGCATGAGCGTTGCGCCGGCGATGGAGAATGTCGCCCTGTGGCACGAGCGCGATATCTCTCACTCATCGGTGGAGCGCGGCATTTGCCCCGACACGACAATCCATCTCGATTTCGCCCTCAACCGCATGGCGGGCGTTGTCGAGAAGCTTGTCGTCTATCCCGAGCGAATGCAGGAAAATCTCGACCGTCTTGGCGGGTTGGTATTTTCACAGCGGGTTCTGCTGGCGCTGACGCAGGCTGGCGTATCGCGTGAGGATTCCTATAGCTGGGTGCAACGCAACGCCATGCCGGCCTGGCGCGGCGAAGGACATTTTCTCGATAATCTGAAAGCGGACGCCGATGTCGCCGGCAAGCTGAGCGCGCAGGAACTCGATGCGTTATTCGACGTGACCTACCACACCAAAAATGTCGATGTAATTTTCAGCCGTGTCTTCGGCGATTAATTGGTCCGCTGAACAATCAGATTGACAATCGCAGCGGCGAGCCCCGCCGCGGCAATCATGAACAGGGCTGTTGTTTCCGTCGCGGCAAAATCCGTCCGCGCAAATGGCCCGCCTGCAGCCAACACCTCAACCGGTTTCGGATCGGCATAGCCTGTCGGCGTTGAAATACCGAGAAACGGCGAAAGGTGGAAAAGAACTGCGCCGAGAAACGGCAATATCGCAACTTGCGCCCCAAGCCGGCGTGTCGCCGGAATGATCAGCAAGGCGCCAGCGAGGACTTCAAGCGCCCCTGTCGCGTAATTACCAAGCGGATAAGCCAGTTCAGCGAGAGGCACGCCGGCGGCGCCGGCTTTGTATTCGATAAACGGGAAAATATGCGCCCCGCCTGAAAACTTCATGAACCCGAACATCAGCAGAAAACCGCCGATAGCGAGCGCCAATATCCATTTCACGATTGTCATGCCCCGCTCCTGTCTCTATCCCGGCGGGCTTGAAAGATCGCCTGAAACCGCCGCTTGTTGATATTTGCGGAAATCTGGGCCCATTGCGCGAGTGGCGCAACCACCCTCAAGCGAGTGTGATATCCCGCGATCATTGGGCGCGTTGTTATTGGTCCCGGCGTCGCCCCATATGCCGCCCATGACAACGGAAACTGAAAAATTCGGCGATTTCGATGATTCGCGTTCCTGGCTGCGCGCGGTTGGCCGAGGCCTGCGGAAGAAATGCCCGCAATGCGGGCGCGGCGCAATTTTTTCCGGCTACACCACTACAGCCCGGCAATGCGCCGAATGCGGGCTGGACCTCAGTGGTCATCAGGCCGACGACGCCCCGCCCTATTTAACCATACTTATTGTCGGCCACGTTTTGATTCCGGTGGCGCTGGCCGTTAAGCAGCTGTTTGACCCGGTCTTGTGGCTGCAATTCGCAATCTGGCTGCCGCTCATTATCCTCGCCACGTTCTGGCTCTTGCCGATCACCAAAGGCGCCATGGTCGGCCTGCAATGGGCCAATCGAATGCATGGTTTTGGGGATTCGGCGCCAGTAGAAGCTACGGACGCCTGAAACCCGCCAAATCCCGCTTGACATCAGGGCTTCCTTGAGTACGTTCCCCGCTCGCCGCATGAAAGCGGCCTCAAGGAGTTACCCATGGCGAAGCCAACAACCGTGAAAATCCGGCTCAACTCAACAGCTGGCACCGGGTTTTTCTACGTCACCAAGAAGAACACGCGCACGATGACCGAGAAGCTCGTGATGCGTAAATATGATCCGGTTGCGAGAAAGCACGTTGAATTCAAGGAAGGCAAGATCAAGTAACAATCCGACTCTTGCCTGTATTACGCCAAAGCCGCCCTTCGGGCGGCTTTTTTTGATTCAGACGCGGCGCTCTTGTTCAGGCGGCGCTTTTAATGACCCGGTTACGCCCACCGGTCTTGGCTTCATAAAGCGCTTCGTCAGCGCGCTTGACCAGTTTTTGGGCGGTGTCGTTATCGGGACCATTCTCGGTGGATGCGATCCCGATACTTACCGTCACCTCTATAGAGTCGCGCCCGCCATTGATGATGAATTTCCGGGCGGCGATTTCGTGGCGTAATCGCTCTGCAATAATCGCCGCAAAGGCCATGTCCGTATCCGGCATCGCCACCAGAAACTCTTCGCCCCCATAGCGGCAGGCCAGATCAATGCCGCGCACCGATTTCGAAATGCAGTCGGCAAATTCCTTCAGGACCTTGTCGCCTGCATCGTGACCATAGGTGTCGTTGATCTGTTTGAAATGGTCTATATCAAGGATCATCGTTGCGAGGGGGCGGTCGGTCCACGACGCCCGGTCAAACATCGCTGACAGATGACTGGCGAGATAACGGCGATTATAGAGCCCGGTCAGTTGATCCGTTACAGCCATTTCTAGGCTGGCCTGGAAGGACGAGCGCAACTGATCCACATAACGCTTGCGGCGCATCTGCGTCGTCACCCTTGCAGTCAATTCATTCCGGTCAACGGGCCTCGTAAGATAATCATTGACGCCGATATCCAGCGCCCGCACCAGCTTGCGCGTATCGCCCTGGCGCACCACCGCCAGAATGGGCGTCAGCCGTGTTTCTTCAAATGAGCGGATCGACGAACAAAGCCTCAACGGGTCCATATGTTCGATCGACAGGTTGATGATGATGAGGTCGAAGTCACCTGAACGCGCGCGGTTAAGCGCCACTTCCGGCTCGTTCTCGGATGAAATCTCATACCCCTCTCCGAGAGAGGACTTTAAACGCTGCGCCTGTTCATCATTGTCATCAATGATAAAGATGCGTGTTTCGGTTTCGTCTTCATCCAGCTTGATGTTGTCAACAACGCCAAGCCCCTGACCGGTGGCGTGGCGCGCGCGCAATTCATCGGTCATCATTTTTAAGCGGGACAGACTGCGAACCCGCGCGAACAGCGCCAGATCCTCAACCGGTTTTGTCAGAAAATCATCGGCTCCGGCTTCCAGTCCGGCGACACGATCAGCCTGCTGATCAAGCGCCGTCACCATCACTACAGGGATATGCATTGTCTCGGATGCCTGCTTGATCCGGCGGCAGGCTTCAAAGCCATCCATGCCGGGCATCATCACATCAAGCAGGATGATATCGGGCTGTTCAGCGACAGCCTTGTCAATCGCTTCCTTGCCTGAATATGCGCCGATGACGTCAAAATACTCCGCCCGCAGCTTTGCTTCGAGCAGTTTAACGTTCGGTTCCAGATCATCGACGACTAATACACGCGCCGTCATACAGCCCCCGCTGGGTATAATTACTGACTTGGAGGAGCCTAATCCAAATACCTTTTCACTTTCTCAAGAAATGAGGCCACGGAAATAGGTTTTGCGATATAATCTTCACAGCCGCCCTGACGAATCCGTTCTTCGTCGCCCTTCATCGCGAATGCGGTGACGGCGATGACCGGAATTTCGGCCAGATCAGGGTTTTCCTTAATCTTTTGTGTAACTTCCAGTCCGGATACTTCCGGCAGCTGAATGTCCATTAATATGAGGTCAGGATGATGTTGGTTGGCGGATTCTAACGCCTCAGGTCCTGTACGCGCCTCAAGAATGTTGTATCCATGCGCTTCGAGCAGATCATGAAATAACTTCATATTCAGCTCGTTATCTTCAACGATCAGCACTGTTTTCGGAAGCGCCGACATATCAAGCTTTTCCATCGCTGACATCATAACAGGTCTTCAAGCCTTCTTACCGCGCCGAATCAACGCCGCTGTTGGTAAGTATTGCGCTAAAGGTCTTAATCGAATGTTTATCGTGAAGAGCGCGAAAGCCTATAATCCGGCCAATATCTGGTAACCTTTTGTTAAATGATCGCCGCCCCTGATATCGCCGGTTTTTGCCGAATCTGTTATGCGCCCTTCAATGCAGGGGTCGTACAGCCTGTGCGGACCTGCCCCGCCTGTGGCGAATCACGAATCGTGACCCACCCCGAACTCTTCTCCCTGTCGATCGCCCATCTCGACTGCGATGCATTTTATGCGGCTGTGGAAAAACGGGACAATCCGGACCTCAACGACAAACCGGTCATCATTGGCGGCGGCGTCCGGGGGGTCGTCTCCACCGCCTGCTATGTGGCGCGCACCTATGGCGTCAAATCGGCAATGCCGATGTTCAAGGCGCTGAAAGCCTGCCCGGACGCGGTGGTGATCAAGCCGAATATGTCGAAATACGCCGATGTTGGCCGTGCAGTTCGGCAAATGATGCTGGACCTGACGCCGATGGTGGAGCCCTTGTCCATTGACGAAGCGTTTATGGACCTTTCCGGCACCAACCGTATCCATGGGGCGCCGCCAGCGATTACCCTCGCCCGGCTGCAGGCGCGGGTTGAGGCGGAGCTTGGCGTCACCGCCTCAATCGGGCTTTCCCACAACAAGTTTCTGGCGAAAATCGCCTCCGACCTCGACAAGCCGCAAGGGTTCTCAGTGATTGGACGAGAGGAAACCCATGATTTCCTGGCACGTCAGCCCATCACGATGATCTGGGGCGTCGGCAAGGCCATGGCGGCGAAACTGGAACAAAGCGGTCTAAAGACGATCGGCCAGTTGCAACAGACGGACACGGCTACACTTGGCAAGCGTTACGGAGAATTGGGGCTGCGCCTTGCCCGGCTGTCCCGTGGCGACGACACCCGTGCTGTAAAACCTGAACGCGATACGAAAAGCGTTTCATCGGAGACCACCTTCAATACTGACATTAGTGACGTCGGGTGGCTCGAGGACATGCTGTGGGAGCTTTGCGAAAAAGTTTCCGGACGGATGAAAGCCAGCGGCTTTGAAGGCCGCGTTGTTACACTGAAACTGAAATCCGCCGATTTCAAAACCATTACACGGCGCATCACACTTGAGACGCCAGCCAACCTGGCCCGAACCCTGTTCGCCGCAGCAAAGCCAATGCTGCATGACGCAGCCGCCGGGAAAGCTTATCGCCTGATTGGCGTCGGTTTTTCCAATCTCAGCCAGGCCGGTGATCACGTTGAAGCCGATCTCTTCGGAGACGGAAATGAACGCATCGCCGCTCAGGAAAAAGCCATAGACGATATCAGGGAAAAATTCGGCCGCGGCGCCATCAACGCCGGGCGCATCCTGAAGAAAAGCAAAACGCCAGCCGAAAGGAAATGACAAAAAGCGAAGTGCTTTTCCAATAAACAGACGGGATGCTCTCGTCATCAATCAGGCGCATCAAGTGAAAAAAATCACGCCTTGCACACCGGGCGCTCTCACCCCCATATTGTGGCCAGTCTCCCGCTGCGACTTGCCGCGCCTGTCTACGATCATCAACGAAGGACCTACTCCATGAGCCGAATTGACACCCAACTCGCTGACCTTGGCGTTATTTTGCCGGAGCCGGTCGCGCCGGTCGCGAATTATGTACCTTATGTCATTTCCGGCGGACTCGTATTCATTTCCGGTCAAGTCTCGATTGGCGCAAACGGCTTGATCGCCGGCAAGCTTGGGCGCGACCTTGATGTCGACGCCGGCGTACAGGCCGCCCATGCCTGCGGCGTGAACCTGATCGCCCAGCTCAAAGCCGCCTGTGACGGCGAACTTGACCGCGTCAAGCGCGTTGTAAAACTGGGCGGGTTCGTCAACTGCACGGATGATTTTTCCGACCAGCCAAAAGTCGTAAACGGCGCATCGGATTTAATGGTCGCGGTGTTTGGCGATGTTGGCCGCCACGCGCGGGCCGCCGTCGGCGCGCCCTGCCTCCCGATGAACGCGGCCGTGGAAGTCGATGGCGTCTTTGAGATCAAGTAACCATGGCTGACGGTTCCGACGCCCTTGTCGCGCGCACCTTGTCATCGATCCACGACATCGATGCGGCGCGCTGGAATGCGCTGGCCAATCCGCCGGACCAGCCGTTCAACCCTTTCGTCGCGCATGAATTTCTGGCGGCGTTGGAAGACTCAAAATCCGTCTCCCCCGAAGCCGGCTGGGCGCCCATGCATCTCGTGATGGAGGTAGCCGGCGTCATAACCGGCGTCGCGCCGCTTTACGCAAAAGGTCACAGCCAGGGCGAATATGTTTTCGATCATCACTGGGCCGACGCCTACGCCAGAGCCGGGGGGCGCTATTACCCGAAACTGCTTGTCGCGGCGCCGTTTACACCGGCGCTGGGCCCGCGCCTCTTATCTGACCCGGCGCACAAGCTGAACCTCGCCGCGGCGTTGCGTCAGGTAACCGACCAGATGAGCGCATCTTCCCTGCACGTTAATTTCATTACCGATGAGGATAAGGCCGCGCTTGAAGCCGCCGGCTACGCATTGCGCATGGGTGAGCAATATCACTGGTTCAATCGCGATTACCGCAGTTTCGACGATTTCCTCGACACCCTGTCGTCGCGCAAACGCAAGGCCATTAAACGTGAGCGGCGTGAAGCGGCGGAGCAGATCACAATCCGTCAGCTCATCGGAGGGGACATCACGCCAGCCCATTGGGATGCGTTCTGGCTGTTTTATCAGGACACCGGCGCACGCAAATGGGGCCAGCCTTACCTGACCCGCACATTCTTCCGGTTGATCGCCGAGCGCATGCCGGACCGGCTATTAATGATCGTCGCCGAAAAGGATGGAGAACCCGTTGCCGGCGCGCTCAATTTTATTGGCGGCGATACGCTTTACGGGCGTTATTGGGGCTGCACGCAAGATGTGCGGTTTCTGCATTTTGAGTTGTGCTACCATCAGGCGATCGATTTCGCGATTGAACATAAGCTTGCACGGGTTGAAGCCGGCGCACAGGGCCAGCACAAGATTTCGCGGGGATATGAACCGGTGGCGACCTGGTCGGCGCACTGGATCTGCGATGAAGGGTTTCGCGGCGCCATCGAGCGATATCTTGAGGCGGAACGCGAGCAGACGGGATCGGAAATTGCGGCTTTGAAAGACTTCACGCCGTTTAAGAAAACCCAGTAGAGAGAACCAATGAAAGTCATCAAAAAGACTCACAACCAACAGGAAGCGAAAATCATTGTCGGCTTCCTGCAGGCTAACGGCGTTGAAGCGGAGCTCCTCGACGGCGCCATCAATTCCGTTCTGCCGATGCCCGGGGGCGTGCGCATCGCCGTCCCTGACGATCAGGAACCCAAAGCGCTCTCGCTGTTGCGCAACGCGGAAGCCGGCGATGTTTCGGTCTCGGGAGAACCGCAATGAGTCTGAATACGTCTTACAACCCGGAGAACATTTTCGCGAAAATCATTCGCGGCGATATGGCGTGTACGAAACTCTACGAGACCGATGAAATTCTAGCGTTTATGGATGTATTTCCACAAAGCGCTGGGCACTCTCTGGTTGTTCATAAACATGCGCCTGCGACCAATCTATTGGACATCGACCGGGAGCAGCTCACCACGCTCATCCTTGGCGTGCAGAAAGTCGCAGATGCGGTTGCGACCGGATTGTCGCCAAACGGCGTGCGCATCGCTCAATTCAATGGCGAGGCCGCGGGCCAGACGGTCTTTCACCTGCATTTTCATGTGATCCCGGTCTATGAGGGCGAGGCTCTCGGACGCCACGCCAGCGGCGGACCCGCCGATGCGGACGAACTGGAAAAAATTGCTCAGAAAATCCGCGCCGCGCTCTAACACGCTTCTCACGCATTCGTCATTTAGCTCCCGCGTCTGTGTTTTGCACGTGAGCGGAGGGTGCGCCTATGTCCTGTCTCGACAGGGCGCAATGGCGCCAACCATTACAAAAGGGACTTTAAAGATGTACAAGCGGGCAATTATTTTGAGTGCGATCGCAGCAGGTCTATCAACAACCTTGGTCACGACAAGCGCCTTCGCAGCCGATGACACCCACGCCATGACAAAACAGGCAGCGGAAACGTTCTATAGTGGCGAGTGGACGAAAAAGACATTCAAGTCTTCCGGCTCCTGGTCGATTTATCAGGAAGACGGTAAAACATTCGTCAAGCTGTCCAGTGACTTTCGCACTCGCAGCGCGCCGGATCTCAAAATCTTCCTGTCGCCGCTTGCCGCAAGCGAAACAACCGGGAAAAACGCAACTGACGGATCTTACCGGGTTGCAGAACTTTCCAGCAACGCCGGCGAACAGATTTACGAAATCCCTGCAGATGTGGATCTCAACGATTATCAGTCGATCCTCATTCACTGCGAACAGTATTCAAAACTGTGGAGCGCCTCAGACCTCTAAGTTTAGACACCAAATCCCTCCAGCGCATCAGCCTCTCCCTTCCCAATCCTTCGATGCGCACACTGAAAGACCGCCGCAGCCCCTCCCCCCTTGCGGCGGTCTTTTTTATTCCCCGTTTTTGAGTGACACGACGCGCATTACTACAGCCGACTTTCGGGCGCCTCTCAGATCATCCGTCCCACAACGAATCATGGCTAACAGCAGATTAACGATATGCTGAAAATTTTCTGAATTTAACGGAATCGATACCTTTCTAAACAAATCTACACGCCATTCCGGCACGGTGACCGTAGCATCGCGCCAAACCTGTTGCGTGCATCATATGAAAACAAATTCCATACGCCTCGCTTCTTTTTCATTCGGTTCGCTTGCGACTTTTACGCGCGACCGATCAGGCGCCACAGCAATCGAATACGGGCTGGTCATTGCCTTGATTGCAATTTTTGTTATCGCGATTATCGGCGAGACAGGCGATATCAACAGTAAACAGTTTGCAAGAACCGCTTCGCAACTTGAAAGCGGCGGCGCCTTTGGCGGCGGCGCAAAAACTGGCGGCGGCGGCTCAGGCGGCAGCGGCGGCGGTTCCGGAAGCGGCGGGTCTGGGAACGGTGGATCAGACGGTTCCGGTGGCGGTGGTGGTTCTGGCGGCGGAAGCGGCGGAGATGAGGGATCAGGCGACGGTGCCGATGATGGCCCTGACGACAGCGGCAGCAGCGCTTCTGGAAGCCAGTCAAGCAGCGGCGGCTCATCGTCAGGCGGAGGGGCAAGTGGCGGAAGCGGTTCCAGCGGCAGTGGCGGAAGCTCAAGCGGTGGCGGTTTTTCGACAGGCGGCGGAACGCCAAGCGGAGGTTCCGGCAGCGGCGCCCCTGGCGATCCGGCTGACCCTGCTGACCCAACAGACCCTACCGCTGATCCAACCGATACTGGCGGCGGGTCAGGCGCAACAAATCCGTCAAAAGACAAAAAGTCGAAGAAAAAGAAAAAGAAAAAGAAGAAAAAGTGACGCGACGCATCAATTAGAAAAACGCAGCACGGATCAAACCGTGCTGCGTTTTTTTTAGTCTTGATTATTTAAGCTAGCCTATTCGACAAGGGCCGGAACGTTGGCGCCATCGCCGCCATCTTTCGGTTTATCCGTGTCTTGAGTTTCATCGGGCAGATACTCAAACGCCAGCTTCGTCTCATCCTTCGGATCAAGAAGAACTTTGACCACACCGCCATTTTTAAGGCTGCCGAACAAAATCTCATCAGCGATTGGCGTTTTAACGTGCTCCTGAATGATGCGCGAGAGCGGACGCGCGCCCATCTCATCATCGAAGCCGCGTTCAGCAAGCCAACTGGTCGCTTCCGCCGACAGTTCAAATGTGACGCCGCGATCAGCAAGTTGCGCCTCCAGTTGAAGCACGAACTTCTCGACGATCCGGTTGATGATCGCTGGCGAAAGCCCTGCGAATTGAATAGTCGCATCAAGACGGTTGCGGAATTCAGGGGGTGAACATCCGCTTGATCGCCACATCGGTTTCATCGGACTTCTTGCCGCCCGCAAAACCGATAGCGAACTTCGCAGCATCCGATGCGCCGGCGTTTGTCGTCATAATGATGATGACATTGCGGAAATCAATCTTGCGCCCGTTGGTGTCGGTCAACTGACCATTATCCATGACCTGCAACAGGATATTGAAGATCTCCGGATGCGCCTTCTCGATTTCGTCGAGGAGCAGCACGCAATGAGGATGCTGATCAATTGCGTCCGTCAAAAGACCGCCCTGATCAAAACCCACATATCCCGGCGGCGCGCCGATCAGGCGAGACACGGTGTGACGCTCCATATATTCCGACATGTCGAAGCGGACGAGTTCAACGCCCAGCGCAAAGCCAAGTTGCTTGGCGACCTCGGTTTTACCAACACCGGTCGGACCGGCGAACAGGTACGAGCCGATCGGCTTGTTTGGCTCGCGCAACCCGGCGCGGCTTAACTTGATCGCCGCCGCCAGTTGATCAAGCGCTTCGTCTTGCCCGAAGACCACACGGCGCAGATCGTCACCGAGCTTGGCGAGACGCTCCGTATCCGTTTTCGATACTGATTTCGGTGGGATGCGCGCCATCTTGGCGACGACTTCCTCAATTTCTTCGGTATCGATAGTTTTTTTGCGCTCATCTTCGGCGAACAACATCTGCCGCGCGCCAGCCTCGTCGATAACGTCAATTGCTTTATCCGGCAGCTTCCGGTCAGTCATATATTTCGATGAGAGATCGGCGGCGGACCGGATCGCTTCATCCGTATAGGTAAGTTTGTGATGCTCTTCAAAATAGGGTTTCAGCCCCATCAGGATTTGAACCGTGTCGTCGGTTGACGGTTCAACCACGTCGATTTTCTGGAACCGACGCGCAAGCGCCCGGTCTTTTTCAAAGTGCTGGCGGTATTCCTTATAAGTTGTCGAGCCCATGCAGCGCAGGGCGCCCGACTGCAAGGCGGGCTTGAGAAGATTTGAGGCGTCCATCGCGCCGCCGGACGTCGCGCCGGCGCCGATCACGGTGTGGATCTCGTCGATAAACAAGATCGCGTCCTCATGTTCTTCCAGCTCTTTAAGCACAGCCTTGATGCGTTCCTCAAAATCGCCGCGGTAGCGCGTACCAGCAAGCAGCGCGCCCATATCAAGCGCGTAGATGGTGGCGTTCGCCAGGACTTCCGGCACGTCCTCATCGACGATCTTGCGCGCCAGGCCCTCTGCAATCGCGGTCTTGCCGACACCAGGGTCGCCCACCAGCAAAGGGTTGTTCTTGCGACGGCGGCATAAGACCTGGATCGAGCGTTCGACTTCCGCCTCACGACCGATCAGCGGATCAATTTTTCCGGCCCGCGCCTTGGCGTTCAGATCAACGCAATAAGCTTCCAGCGCGCTTTCATTTTTAGAACGCTGGTCCGGCTCTTCTTCCGCGCCGCGTGGCGTGCGGGGCTGCGCTTCACCCGGCCTTTTGGCGAGACCATGCGAGATATAGTTCACGGCGTCGAAGCGGGTCATGTCCTGCGCCTGAAGGAAATGCGCCGCGTGAGACTCGCGCTCTGCAAACAGCGCCACCAGCACGTTGGCGCCGGTCACTTCTTCGCGGCCCGAAGACTGAACATGAATGACCGCACGTTGAATGACCCGCTGGAAGCTCGCCGTCGGTTTGGCCTGCTCTTCACTTTCCAGTTTGAGATTGGCCAGTTCGTTTTCGATGAACTCATAGAGCTGGCGGCGGAGCAGATCGACATCGACATTGCAGGCGCGCATCACAGCGGCGGCATCCCGGTCATCCGTCAGCGCCAGCAGCAAGTGTTCGAGGGTCGCCAGCTCATGTTCGCGTTCGGTCGCAAGGGCGATCGCCCGGTGCAATGCCTCATCAAGACTCCGACTAAATGACGCCACTGATTACTCCCGTTCCATCGTACATTGCAGCGGATGCTGATTGCGGCGTGAAAGCTCCATCACTTGCGCCACTTTGGTTTCAGCAACCTCATATGTATAAACCCCGCAGATACCGACCCCGTTCTGATGCACATGCATCATGATCTGCACTGCGTCCTCAGGCTCCTTTTTGAAGATCGACTGCAGCAGCCACACCACAAATTCCTGCGGCGTGTAATCGTCATTCAGGAGCAGCACCTTGTAAAGGGACGGACGCTTTGTCTTCGGCGCGGTTTTTGACACCACGCCAACGCCAGGCCCCCGCTCGTTATCTTTATCAAAATCGTCCGACATTCGACCGTTTCAGGTTGGATTTACAATTTCATACAAAAGTACGACCGAACCGCACTCAGTTTCCTATTAGATATGTAACCGCACTTCGTTGAAAAGACGCAAACCTATTTTTCAGCGAACTTTCGGCTTCAGACAATGTCGCCAGCGTCTCTGGGCGACCTCAAATAGGGATAAATTAACACAAAAAAAGAGGGGCCTGGCAAAGCCAGGCCCCTCATACGCAACATATTGTTAACGCTACAAATTTTGATCCTGCTTACGGACGGTAAGACTGGATTTTTTCGACCAGCTCGCTGTAACGGGCCGTCAATGGCTCAACAGCGTCTTTTGTCGTTTCCATGCAGATATCCGCAACTTTATTGAACTGGCCAAGGTTCTTCTCAACCGTTTCACGGACAAAGCCGGTGTTCAGGTCGATTGCTTCCTGGACGCTCTTGGAGCCGGAGGCGGCTTTCGCCGTCGCCATGCCGTCTTCCATCGTCGCTTTTACGAACGCACTCTGCTCAGACGTGATCTTTTCAACGCCTTTTGCAAAAACACCGGCAGAAGCCATAACAGCTTCCATTGAACCCTTCTGGAAATCAGCAAACGCTGAAAAGCCTTCAGCTACTTTCTCGTAGCCTTCTTTAAGAGCTTCCGGGCTCATCGCCGTCATTGTTTCAAACGCTTCCGCGCCGTTCGTCGTTTTTTTCGTCGTCGCCATTTCGATTCTCCCTAGTGGCTTATCGGGCTTAACTGTTTGAAATTAGAATAAAAAACAGCAAACCAATTCCTCTTGTGCAATGCAACATATTCATCCTGACCCTATTCGTCAAGGATTTTTTGTTGCAGTGCACAAATTCTTTTGTTCGCCGAAGTAAAATCTTCGTTAACGGTCCGTTTACCGTGGTCGGCAATGATTCGCCGGTCGTTCCAAAGAACGGCATGACGCTTGCTCATGATGACCGATAGAGGCGGCAATTAGCCGGCTTTCAGGGGCGGTATCCGGCGAATGTTAAATTTTGGGGGCGGCGCTCTCGAGACATTGAAAACAGGCTTGAAATAAGCGAGGCTCGCTTAATGCGTATGGTTAGTCGTTGCGTAACCTTAATCATCCTGATGGCCGCATTTGCGGCCGGTTTCGTTGCGCCGGCATCCGCCAATTCCAAATACGCCGCTTACGTGATGCACGCCGACTCTGGCGATGTGCTTTTCAACAGATATAGCACGTCCCGGCGCTATCCCGCTTCCCTCACGAAAATGATGACGCTCTATCTTCTGTTTGAAGAGCTGGAAGCGGGCAACGTCACACTCGAAACAAAGCTTTCCGTTTCCAAAACCGCCGCCGGCCAGCCGCCATCGAAGCTCGGCGTCGCCAAAGGTTCCACAATCACTGTTGAAACCGCAATCGAGGCGCTTGTGATCAAGTCCGCGAATGATGTCGCGGTGGTTGTCGCGGAAAAGATCTCCGGGTCCGAATGGCGATTTGCACAGAAAATGACCAAGAAAGCGCGCGCCCTCGGCATGTCGCGCACAACTTTCCGCAACGCTTCCGGGCTTCCCAATTCGAAACAGGTCACGACCGCGCGCGATATGGCGACGCTCGGCCAGCGGGTGATGCAGGACTTCCCGCAGTATTTCCACTATTTCAACGCCAAAAAATTCACCTGGAACGGCAAGACCTATTCAACCCACAATTCTCTCGTGAAACACTTCGAAGGCGCTGACGGCATTAAAACCGGATACACGCGAAGCTCAGGCTTCAATCTTGTGACCAGCGCCGAGCGGGACGGTCAGCGCATTATCGGCGTTGTACTGGGTGGGCGATCCTCGCGTACGCGGGACCGTCATATGCGCGACATCCTCACGCGAGGTTTTGCCGCGATCAAAGCAAAACCAACAATGATCGCCGCGCTTCACCGTAAAAAGCCGTCACCGCGCCTGAAACCAACCCTTGTCGCGGCGCTCGAAGCGCAACAGGCGGCGCCGACCATTGCAGATAACGAGGCGCTGCGCACCGAAATCATGACCGCCGCCTCTCTTATCCCTGGCGCTGTTGAGACCGAAATGGCCGATGCGCCGGACAGGCTCGGCGCCCTGATCGCCGCAGCGGATACTGACGACTTTAATGAGTTCCAACGAGCCAAGATCGCCTCCCTCGACACCACGTCGGAATTTTATGGCGAGGGCGACCTTCAGGCCGCTAACGAATTCTCGTGGGGCGTTCAGATCGGCGCCTATTCATCAAAACCCCTCGCCCAGAAAGAACTCGAAGAAGCCGCTTTCAAGGGCGGTCTCATGGACCGCGCCCGCAGCGTCGCCCCCATGCCCCGCGACGACGGCGTCATTTTGTATCGCGCCCGCATCTCGAGGCTTTCGGAAATTGAAGCCGCAACCGCCTGCTCCGGCCTCAAAGACGTAGGTATTGAGTGTTTCGTAGTGTCTGAAAGCGCCGCCGACTAACACCAATTTCCTCTCAATCGTGACAAGCGCAAGTCTTTGCGCCGGAACGCGCCTTCGCCTAGGTTGAAGAAAACCTTAGCGAAGGAGGAAATCATGACCGCCGGCGAACCCCTCATCAAAGTCAGTCAAGCCTCCGCAGAAAATACCCTTGTGAACGCAGCTCAGGCCGAAGCCCTGAGAGATCGGGCCGCCAGCGACCCCGGTGGTTTCTGGCGAGAGATTGCAGGGCGCATCACATGGTCGACACCGTTCTCAAAAGTGAAGGATGTCTCCTTTAACGCAGACGATCTCCACATCCGCTGGTTTGAGGATGGAGAACTGAACGCCTGCGTAAACTGCCTCGACCGGCATTTACCTGAGCGCGCGGATGATGTCGCCATTATCTGGGAGGGAGATGATCCGGCGACGGATAAAAAGATCACCTACGCTGAGGCTTTCGAAGAAACCTGCCGCATGGCGAATGTGCTGAAGGCTCGCGGCGTCACCCGTGGCGACCGCGTGATCATCTATATGCCGATGATCCCCGAGGCCGCTTATGCGATGCTCGCCTGCGCGCGCATCGGCGCCGTCCATTCCGTCGTTTTCGGCGGCTTTTCACCGGAAGCGCTCGCCAGCCGCATCGAGGATTGCGGCGCTATCGCCGTGATCACCGCAGATGAGGGCTTGCGCGGCGGCAAAGCCGTGCCGCTGAAAGCCAATGTGGACAAGGCGCTGGAGAAACTTGAGGACGTCCGCCTCGTGCTGACGGTGGAGCGCACTGGCGCCGACGTCGCGATGCGCCCGGGCCGCGATCTTTTCTGGCGCGGCGAAGCGCGAGACGATGTCTCGCCGATTTGCGAACCCGAAATCATGAGGGCGGAAGACCCGCTGTTCATTCTTTATACGTCCGGTTCAACCGGAAAACCCAAAGGGGTATTACACACGACCGGCGGGTATCTCACCTATGCCGCTTATACCCACGAAATTGTTTTCGATTATCGGCCAGGCGAAATCTATTGGTGCACAGCGGATGTGGGTTGGGTCACCGGACACAGCTATATTGTCTATGGCCCGCTCGCCAATGGCGCGACAACACTGATGTTCGAAGGCGTGCCGACTTATCCCGACGCATCGCGTTTCTGGCGCGTTATAGAAAAGCACAAGGTCAATATTTTCTACACCGCGCCGACAGCGATTCGCGCGCTGATGCGCGAGGGCAATGATTTTGTATCAGTTGCGGATCGCTCCTCGCTCAGGCTTCTTGGCACTGTCGGTGAGCCTATCAACCCGGAAGCATGGCACTGGTATCACGATGTTGTCGGCGAAGGTGAGCGCCCCATTGTCGATACATGGTGGCAAACGGAAACAGGCGGCGTCCTGATCTCGCCTTTGCCCGGCGCGACGGATTTAAAGCCCGGTTCGGCGACGCTGCCCCTGCCCGGCGTTCACCCGGCGATTGTCGATGCGGACGGCAAGTTTCTCGACGGCGAATGCAAGGGAAATCTGGTCCTGACGGACTCCTGGCCCGGTCAGATGCGCACGGTCTATGGCGACCATCAGCGTTTTATCGACACCTATTTCAAAACCTATCCCGGCATGTATTTTACCGGCGACGGCGCGCGACGCGACGCCGATGGGTATTACTGGATTACGGGCCGGGTTGATGACGTCATCAATGTTTCCGGCCATCGTCTGGGTACGGCGGAAGTCGAAGCGGCCATCGACGAACATGGAAAAGTTGTCGAGGCGGCCGTTGTCGGCTTTCCCCACGACGTTAAGGGCCAGGGCATTTACGCCTATGTAACGCTGCTTGGGGACGTAGAGCCATCCGAAGCGCTGGAGAAAGAAATTGTTAATACAGTGCGCGAGGAAATCGGCCCGATCGCCAAACCGGACCATATTCATTTCACCCCGGCCCTGCCCAAGACGCGATCCGGCAAGATCATGCGACGGATACTTCGAAAAATCGCCGAGAATGAGTTTTCCGCGCTGGGCGACACTTCCACCCTTGCTGATCCAGGCGTGGTCGAGGTGCTGATTGAGGGTCGAAAAAACCGCTGACGCCGGACTATCCTTAACAAACCGGAAATGGGCATCGGCTAAGGTTTTTTCTCGCGGAACCGCGAATATAGGCGCGGAGAAAGCAAGGATGACTGCAGCCGTCATCGATGATTCACAAGACAGCGATACGCCCGACACGGCGAACCCGTGGGCCGGGCCTGTCGCCGCTTACGCTTGCCTGATGGCTGCGTGCATTGTGGTGCTGCACCCCACAGCGTTCGCGATGGCGAATACCTGGGCGACATCGTCCAGCTATATCCATGGATTCGTCGTAGCGCCCGTTGCGCTCTGGTTGATCATGACCAGGAGCCGTCGTCAGCTGAGCAACGGCTCCATATTGCCCGGCCTTCTGATCATGTGCGGTGGCGCGCTGTTGTGGCTTACGGGCCGCGCAGCATCGGTATCGATACTCGAGCAACTTGCCTTTATCAGTCTGCTGATCGGCGGCGTTGGCGTTTTGTTTGGGGCTCGTACACTGAAGGACTGGAGTTTTCCGCTGGCGTTCCTGTTCTTTATGGTTCCTTTCGGTGAAATTATTGTTCCGCCGCTGCAGATGATAACAGCGACCAGCGTTGTTGCGTTGCTGTCGATCTTTGGCGGCAATGTTTCTCTTGATGGCTTCCTCATTACAACGCCCGCCGGCGTTTTCGAGGTCGCTGAAGCGTGCGCCGGGTTAAACTTCATGATTGCAGCGGCAATGGTCGCGACGATTTTCGCCTATCTTCATTTCGAAAGCTGGAGCAAACGGATCACATTCCTGTTGTTCGCCGTCGGCGTCGCTATTCTCGCCAATGGATTGCGCGCTTTCCTGATCATCTCCATAGCAACCCTGACCAAAAACCAGTGGGCGATTGGGCCTGACCATCTGCTGGTAGGTTGGTTGTTCTACGCAATGGTGCTGTTTGTCTTGATTTCCGTTGGACTGAAATATTCAGATACGGTGGGCCGACAACAGCCGGACGCCAACGAAGTACAAACGCACAAACGCCTGATAATGCGGACAGGAATTGCACTAACCGTTATTGTGATCACGGCCGCTTACAGTCTCTTTGTCATTGAGCGCCCCGTCGTGCGCGCGGCGCCGTCAAGCTTGACCCTGCTCAATGCGCCGGGCTGGCGCATTCTGCCGCCGCCGGGCAACTGGCGCGCCTCGCTTCCCGACGCTGACCGCAGACTTGCAGCGACATACGCCAAGTTCGACACAAATGTTTACGTCTCCGTCGGGTATTTCACGCACGAGCGCCGCGGCGCGGAAATTGTAACTTACGCCAATCGCGCATGGGACAATGACTACTGGCGCAAAGCCGGCGCCGCCAGTGAGGTGGTTTACCTCTTTGGGCAATCAGCGAATACCGAGATCGCTCTGATCGCAGGCCCGGAACGACGACGCCTCGCCATCGCCACTGCGTATTGGCTTGATGGCGAGGTCTATGTGAAACCATGGCGCATGAAATTCGCACAGGTGAAAGCGCGCCTTCGGGGCGACAACCCGGCAGGCGGCGTGATTATGATCGCCGCATCATATCATCTGGACAAGGACGAGGCGATTAGCGCTATCCGCAGTTTTACCATTGATGTCGAACCGCTTCAGGCATGGCTCGACCGAAATATCGCTCCGTAATATGTGCGGAATCGCCGGCATTGTTGACCTGAAAGCATCGCGTGAAATCGATCGCGCCGCACTGGAGCGCATGACAAAGGCGCTGGCCCATCGCGGCCCGGATGGCGAAGGATATTTTACTGCGCCGGGTGTCGGCTTCGGACATCAACGCCTTGCAATTATCGACATTGATGGCGGCGCCCAGCCTTTTCATTCGCAGGAGCGTGATTGCGTTCTGTCTTTCAATGGCGAGATCTATAACTATCGCACTCTTGCAAATAATCTCAGCGGTCATGGCTTTAGCGCCCGCACACAATCCGATACGGAAATTTTGGCGGAGGGACTGGCGCGCAAAGGCGCTGACTTTGTGCACCATTTGCGCGGCATGTTCGCATTTTCGTTTTGGGAGCCGGACAAATCCCGGCTTACCCTTGCGCGGGACCGGCTCGGGGAGCGCCCGCTTTATTACGCAGAGACAGATGACGGATTTCTGTTCTTTGCGTCTGAAATTGGCGCCTTGCTGGCGTCAGGGCGGCTTAACCGCGAGATCAATCCGCAAGCGGTCGCCGATTATTTCTTTTATGGCTACGTCCCTGACCCCAAAACGATTTATCGCGGCATTCATAAATTACCGCCTGCGCATATTCTGACTGCAGAACCTGGCCAGGCCATTCAGCTTGAACGATACTGGCGTCCGGTTTTCACCGCGGGCAACACGATGAGTTTTCATGGCGCCGCGCGGATATTGCTGGAAGAAATTGACGAGGCGGTCTCTGCACAAATGATTTCAGATGCCCCTCTGGGCGCGTTCCTTTCCGGCGGCGCGGATTCCGCAGGGATCGTTTCCTCAATGCATGCCGCAGATTGCGAACTCATCACTTGCACGATTGGATTTGACGAGGCCTCACATGATGAGCGTTCATTCGCCGGCGGAATTGCAGACAAATTTAAGACAAATCATCATGAATATATGGTTGACCTCGACGCCATGACGCTCATCGACAACGTCGCCAGCGCCTTCGGCGAGCCCTTCGCAGACAGCTCGGCCCTTCCCAGCTATTTGCTGGCAAGACATGCTCGTCAGCATGTGAAAGTAGCGCTCAGCGGCGATGGGGGCGATGAATTATTTGCAGGGTACAGACGGTATCCCTTCTTTCTCGCTGAAGAACAGACCCGCCGTGTGGCGCCGCCTTCCATCCGGCGCGCTGTTTTCGGGCCCGCCGGCGCGCTCTATCCGAAACTCGACTGGGCGCCCCGACCGGTGCGTTTCAAAACAACTTTTCAAGCGCTCGCTCAATCTCAGGCTGAAGGATACGCCGCCGCGGTCGCCATCAACACGCCAACAAACGCCGCGGCAATGCTGAGCTGCGATCTTCGTGAAACGCTGCAAGGATATCGACCGCATGACGTGATCGCAGATGCTATGGCGGATGCAGATACTGATGACGCGCTTGCTCGCGCGCAATATGCAGATCTCATGACTTGGTTGCCGGCGCGCATCCTGACAAAAACAGACCGCACCTCAATGGCGCATGGACTGGAGGTTCGACCGCCCTTGCTCGATCATCATCTGGTGGAATGGGCGGGCTTATTGCCGGCGGCCTACAAACTGCAAAATGGCGAACGTAAACGCATCCTGAAGGAAGCTTTGGCGCCGCGCCTGGGTCAGGCCTACCTCAACCGTCCCAAGCAAGGCTTCGCACCGCCTCTCACGGAATGGTTACGGCGCAAGAATGACAATCCTCTGCTTCGGCTTAATGCATCAAGGCATTGGCGTGACAGCGGCCTCATTGATGAAAACACTGTTGATAGAATGGTGCGGGAACATCAGGGCGGCGCTGCAAATTACGCACAGGAGCTCTGGTCCGTTATCATGTTCGATGCTTTTTTGCGAAATACTGATAACGCCTAGGCCTTCGCTTTTTCTGTCAACGACAGGTAAAGCGAACGGTGCTTTTCAACCATCGGGCTTAAGTCAAATTCCATCTTTGCTTTTTTTCGATTGGCGGCGCCAAGCTTCGCCCGCGCGTCAGGGTTTTGCAGCAAATGCGTAAGCGCATCAATATAAGCGCCCTCGTCGCCAAGCGGCGTGATAAACGCAAGGTTTTCAGGCGCAACCATATTTGCAATCTCGCCGACATTGGTCGCGACAACAGGCAGCCCCGCCGCCATCGCCTCCATCACGGTCAACGGCGCCTGTTCGGTATCAGATGACAGTGCAAATATATCGAATTCTCTGTAGGCGGTTTCCGGCGCTGATGTTGATCCGGGAAATGAAATGCGCGCCCGTGCTTTGCTTGACTTGGCCGTGCCGGCAAGGGACTTGCGCATCGGGCCATCACCAATGATTTTCAAATGCGCCTTGCCGCTGCGATCGGCTTTGGGAAACGCGTTTATCAGACGGCGATAGTTTTTCTCAGGCCGCAGAGCGCCGATCGAGCCCACCGTTACCGCCGGGCGCAAGGCGGCTTGCTGTGTCTGGAAGCGCGCAAAATCCACGCCGTTTGATATGCGATGCAGGCGCTCACGGGCAACACCCCATTTTCCAGCCGCAACTTCTTCAAGCCCATTTGAGGGAACCACCAAATGTGCGGCGCCAAGAAGCATCTTACGCGCCTTCACACGGCGAAAATGTTGCTTGTCAATCGACTCATCGGGACCGAACCCATCCTCGAAGTGAATATGCGGCCTTCGTCGCCCTGTCACATTGGCAAGCGCCGCCTCAATCGATCCCCAGTTATAAGTGCAAAGGATATCAGGCTTGATCTTCCCAAACCGACTTCGGAATCTCCAGTAATTGATAACGCCCGCAAGAGCGGATTTCCTAAACCGCATCGGTTGAACATCTACGGCCGCCGCCGGCGGCAAAAGCGCCTGCGCCGAGAGGTCGCCATCCAGCGAGACAACATGATGACGGAAGGACGGTCCAAGACCTTTCACGAGCGCGGCAAAGCGCGCCTGTTGCCCGCCATATCCAAATGACGGAAAGACGTGCAACATCACAGTCGGCCGGACAGCAGACGAAACGCGTTTTCTAGTCGTCATCGTTTTGATGTGACAGAGTTCGGGCGCCAGCGCAAAGACTACGATCCACCGACGCTAATAAAGTAAGGTCTAGCTCGTACAACTACCAGGCGATGTGCAGAACTGCACGCGCGTGGTCCCGGCGTTACGCGGCCAGCGTACAGATTTCACTTCGAAATTAATTGGCGAGCCCAGCACCTGATGGGAAACCGATAGCGTATGCGGATAGACGATTTCCGCCACGATTACCGAACCGCCAGCGTCAAGGACCATGGCATTATCAAGGTCCAGATAGTCCGAACCCGCTGCATAGGGCGTGTTGCCATCCCGGTCGCGACTCCAGTGAACAATTGGATTGCCGTTGTCAGGGTCAGGCACGACGCTGATAACCTTCATCTGAACCCCGGTCAGGCTTGCCGGGTTCAAAATCTCCGTTACGCCATTGATCAGATTGTCGAACTCCGCCGGTGATATTGTATCCACTTGTGACGTCAGGTCCGACAATGTGTTGACGGCTTTTGAAACACGTCGATTAACTGTCAGCGCTTCTGAGGCTTCCAGCATACCGAAGAATAGAAAAGCCAGAAACGGTAGCAATAAAGCGAACTCTGTCGCCGCCATACCGCTTTCGCAACCTAGTGCGCGTTTTATACGCAGCCCGCCAGCATACGCTTTCATGAGTTTGTTCCCGCTCATATCATGTCCCCTCTTCATAGGGCTCATTCTGGAAGATCATCGTCGAAATCAGATGGCGTTGACCCTGATCGCCTTCGGACAAATTCGCGCCAATGGTCGGATTAATCGTGTCATAGATCAGACAAACCCGAACCCTGACAATTGACAATTCAGTTCCCGGTGTGAACGGAATTGCTGCAATGTCATCAGGTGGAGAGTCAGCGCAAACCATCGGGTCCGTTGCAGCGGCAAGTGCCGCAAAATCGGTAAATGTCTGCACTTCCATGGTCAGGCGCGTTGAACATTCGCCCCAGGCTTTTACGACATCGCAGATTTCGTCATACAAAAAGTTGAATCGCTCCTGCGGCGTTGTCAGCGTTCCATTCTCCTGTAACTGGCCGGTGCGGATCGTACGCGCGGCTTTATCGGTGGATGCATCGAGTACGGAAGTAGTGTAAAAAAACCAACCGACCTCGAACATGGAGAACATCAACGCCAGGAAAATCGGCGCGACAATCGAGAACTCAACCGCGGCGGCGCCGCTTTGGTTGACGCCGAATTTTTTGCGCCGGCCAAAAGGCGATCTCGGCCTTTTACTGAGATTTTGTTGCGTACTCATACTTTTGCCCGTCTTTCTGGATGCGCTGCACTGACTTATTGCGAGATGTGCAGGTCAACGAGATCCGCCGCAATCTGCGAGAACGCATCTTCCAGGTCACTCGAATTCGGCGCGTTGTAATAAAACGGTTCGTTCGGTTCAGTCGCACAGGCCTTCATCATTTGGTCCACTGTACTACCTGTCGAAACATCAAAGACGATGGAGTAAACCAAAATCTTTTCTTCTTTCATGCGTCGGCAAATACGCTGTAGCTTATTTTCCGCTTCATCTTCCATATCGTTTACAGTCGCGCCGCTTCCATCGGCTTCGTCAATGCCATCGCCCATTCGCGATTCAATTTCGTAACCAAATGATGACGGTCTTGACCCCCAGTGATTGCTGCGATCAATGAAGTTCATCTCACCGTCTGTCATGATCACAACGGCGCGTTGCCAGTCATTCTCTGACGTACCGTCAGGCCCGGTATCGGAAGGCCCAGTTGATTCCGTAAACGGAACAGCATCAGACACGACGCGCCAGCCCCATATGGCGCCCGCCGCGATATTCGTGGCGCCAGTGGGATTTAACGCCGCCATAATACCACCATCCGGCAGGCCATCACCGTTGGCGTCACCGCCATCAATGTCGGCACGTGTGTCCGTCATAGCGAGGATTGGATTCGGACATTCATCAGGGTTAGGACCGTCACCACTGCTGGCTTTGGGCAGGTCATATTTATAGTCATATTGCTGTGTTGTCGGGTTCCACCATCCGACATAAGCGTTACGCAGAATAAATTCGTCATAATCCAGAAAATCACTATCATCGACAGTAGTGACATCGCTATCGACAAAACGATTAGAACCAACTCCGATACCCATCATAAAGTCACGAAACTTTTGCTGGTCGCTGGTTAATGAGCCCGACGACAAGGCTCGAAACTGTTCTACAACTCTGGCGTAACGGCCTGCATTCGGTCCTTCGGTTAATCCCGTATACAATTCATCATCGATGTAATTTCTGTTTGTATATGAATCTTCCGAAATGCCGGAAGCGGAATCAGGATCGACAAACCAGTTCCGCCAGAAATTTTGATCATAGGGAGAACCGTTCACCGTAATGGTTTCCGTATCCTCCCAATAAGAACCCATACCGCCAGAGGATGGATCCCAGAACGGGCAACGACCGTTCCAGTTGGCGTTGCAGTCCGGCTCATCCCCAATAAACACGGGCACGAAACGAGAGTTTGCAGCGGATGCAAGCTCTGCATAAGTAAAATCCGGATGGATCGCAGGCCTGTTGTTAAAGGCAGTTACTTCTCTGGAATTTGCCGGGGCCACGCCGTCAACTTCTTCTGTGGTGATTTTATAGTCCATCATTGCATCTACAGTTGTCCCGACGATGGTTGCGCCTGCCGCCGTGTCCAGCTCATCCAGCGGATATGGTCGTGATTCAACACAACCTTCCCAACTCCGGTCAGGATCGGAATCGAACAAGCGGTAGTGATTGACTTTCGTATTCATGTCGACATTGCCGTTTTGATCAACATGAACGAAACGTGCGCCGTGATAAGCGGCATTTGCGTTCAGGTCGCCCCATGAAGCCTGCCAGGCGCTCGATCCGCCAGCATTGACATGTGTGTTGAAAGGAACAACACCGATTTTCAGATTATCGCTCTGCGTTTCCGTATCGAACATGACATCAAGCATTGCCGTAACAGCCCGTCTAAGGCTGGTCATTTTGTGACTGCCGCCGCTGTCGTTTTGGTCCATCGAACCGGTGACGTCGAGAACGAGCGCAAGTTCAATCCGGCCTGCGCCAAATTTTGTAATCCCAACGCACTGATCGACATCGAGATATTTGATGTTCACAACCGGCAGGAGGTAAGTTTTAATTGTCCCGTCAATACAGGCGCGCACCTTGGTGTCGTCCGAGGTCAGATCAAAGGTGATGATTTCGCTGATCGCCCCGTATGGGGTTTTATTGGGTTTTAGAATGTCGCCTTCGCCCTTGGCGTTTTCGACAAAAAAGTTTTCGCCGTAAGTAATAAGCTGCGCCTCAGTCCAGTCAGGGTGAAGCTCTTCCATGCGCGCGATCGCCAGACTTGCCGCATCGAGCGAGTCGAGCATATCCGTGCGAACGCCATTGTAACGAGCGTAATCGACCGAACCGCCCACAAACAAAAACAGGACGGAACTCATCAACATGAACAGCATCGCAATGTTGCCGCGCGTGTCGCGCACGAACTGCCGCACACGTTGATTTACAAGCAGTTTTAAGCCGCGGTTTTTTTTGATCGGATCAAATCGGTTGTTCATGGCAGCACCTTGTAAGCACACGCATTGGTCCACACGCATGCGCAAAGTGTACGGCCACCGTAATTAACAGAATGTAAGAGAGGCTGGTTAACAGGCGTGAATATTTTCGTTACCGGACCGCCCGGAGACGCACCTGTTCAAATAAACATATAACAAAATTTTTGTTTTGATATCTTCAAATTATTTGGAAGTATTTTGCGCCGATCATTTACTGTCTGTTATCCAAGAAATCATCAGTCGTCAGAGCGCTTCAGGCAACGACATCTGTATAAAGTTCGCCGGGCGCAGGTTCGGGGCTTTCCAACGCAAAGTCAGCGGCTTGTTTAACAATCGCCTTGATCTCTTTATCGATATCTTTAAGCACCGCTTCGTCCGCGAAACCGCCATCAATGATGCGCGCTTCGCAGCGTTTGATCGGGTCATTGTGTTCGCGCACATCATCGACCTCATCACGCGAGCGATATTTCGCCGGGTCAGACATCGAATGGCCGCGATAACGGTAGGTCTTCATCTCCAGAACGTAAGGTCCCTCGCCCGATCTGGCGTGCTCCATCGCGTCGCGGGCCGCCTCACGCACCGCAAGCACATCCATGCCATCGACTTCCATACCCGGAATGCCGAAGGACGCGCCACGCCGGTATAAATGCGTCTCGGAATGAGACCGCTTTACACTGGTGCCCATGGCGTATTGATTGTTTTCAATCACAAAGACGACCGGCAGCTTCCATAGCTGCGCCATGTTCATCGCTTCGAACACCTGACCCTGGTTGGACGCGCCGTCACCAAAATAGGTCAGGCTCACCTTCGGCTCTTCGCGATAACGGTTGGCGAAGGCCAGCCCAACGCCAAGCGGTATCTGCGCGCCAACGATGCCGTGGCCGCCATAGAACTCCTTTTCTTTGGAGAACATGTGCATGGAGCCACCCTTGCCGCGGGAATAGCCCCCTTCACGACCAGTCAATTCAGCCATAACGCCCTTCGGGTCCATGCCGCAGGCCAGCATATGGCCATGATCGCGATAGCCTGTAATGGTTTGATCGCCCTCACGCTTGACCGCCTCCATGCCGACGACCACCGCTTCCTGACCAATATAAAGGTGACAGAACCCGCCGATATGGCCCATGCCGTAGAGCTGGCCGGCGCGCTCCTCAAAGCGGCGGATCAGCATCATATCCTCATAATATTTGAGCAGCTCTTCTTTAGTGGCGGTAAGATTGGATTTCGCGGCGTCAGCAGGCATCAAGGCTCTCCGGTTTCAGCGAAACCTTCATACGCGGCCAATCGTGCGTGGACAAGCCGTATCAAAACCTTGCCGGAGGCTTTGATTTATTTAGGTTTATTAGGGGCCAGCTTAAGCGTCCGATCAAGCTCCTGGCGGGTGATAACCACATCACCGGCGCGCGAATAGCCCAGGATCGATCGAATACGCTCATCAATCAGGTCAGGGTCAAGCGACTTCGAGTTTAGAAGGTCCGCACGCTTCTCCAGCGCCTCCCGCCGGGCGCGCAAGAGGTCGACTTCCTCATCAAGGTTCTCCGCTTCGAGTTGAAGCCGAGCAAGCGAGCGATAACCGGTATCACTGAACACAGCGCTGTAAACCAGTATCGCCGCCCAGAACAGAATGAAGGACGGCGCCAGAACGTCGAAGATAAAATTTTGAACGCAACATCGATCGCCAATTCAAATCAGGATGAGTGTTGCGACTCAGAAGAATCGAAGAAGGTTAATGAAAGATTAACGAATGCTTTCAGCTAAAGCCCCAGCGCCGCACGACCTGCGTAATAGCCAACATCTCCCAACTCTTCTTCAATTCGAAGCAGCTGGTTGTATTTGGCGAGCCGGTCCGAGCGCGCAAGCGAGCCGGTTTTGATCTGCCCGCAATTGGTCGCCACCGCGAGGTCGGCAATCGTTGCATCCTCGGTTTCGCCTGATCGATGCGACATCACTGCGGTGTAGCGCGCACGATGCGCCGCTTCGACCGCATTCAAGGTTTCCGTCAGCGTACCAATTTGATTAACCTTCACTAGAATTGAATTCGCGCAGCCTTTATCAATGCCGTCGCGCAGGCGCTGTTCATTGGTTACGAAAAGGTCGTCACCGACCAGCTGGCATTTGTCGCCAACCGTCTCGGTTAATGCTTTCCAGCCATCCCAGTCATCTTCCGCCATGCCGTCTTCGATCGAAACGATGGGATAACGCGCCACGAGGTCGGCGAGATAGGCGGACATACCCTCGCCGTCGAGGGATTTGCCCTCTCCCGCCAACTCGTATTTGCTGTTTTTGTAAAACTCCGTCGACGCCGCATCGAGGGCGATGAACACATTGTCGCCAGGGGCGTAACCGGCTTTTTCGACCGCGTTCATAATGAAGCCAAGCGCTTCATCCGTAGACTTCAGGCCGGGTGCGAAACCACCCTCATCGCCAACATTGGTGTTGTGGCCAGCAGCGCTCAGCTCTTTCTTTAGAGTGTGAAATACTTCCGCGCCCATCCGCAACGCCTCTGCAAAGCTGTCAGCGCCAAGCGGCATGATCATAAATTCCTGAATATCAATTGGGTTATCGGCATGCGCGCCGCCATTGATGATGTTCATCATCGGCGCCGGCAACGCCCGCGCCGACACGCCGCCGACATACCGATAAAGCGGCAATGCCGAGGCCTCGGCCGCCGCCTTGGCGACCGCCAGGGAAACGCCAAGAATTGCGTTCGCACCGAGGCGTTGTTTGTTCTGCGTACCGTCAAGCGCAATAAGCGTTTCATCGATATGCGTTTGCTCTTCGGCGTCAAAACCCGACAGCGCATCAAAGATCTCGCCGTTGACCGCATCGACCGCCTGGCTAACGCCCTTGCCGCCGTAACGTTCTCCGCCGTCACGCAATTCGTGAGCCTCGTGAGCGCCTGTCGAGGCGCCGGATGGAACGCCAGCGCGTCCCATTGATCCATCTTCGAGCGTGACGTCCACTTCCACAGTGGGATTGCCCCGGCTATCGAGGATTTCGCGGGCGAAGATATCAATAATGGCGGTCATGGCGAGGCTCCGAATTCAGGCTGAACGTTCGCCGCCTCTATAGCCTGCCACGCTGGGGACGCAACTCACGCCTATTCGATATCGCCTTCCGGAAAACTATTGCGCGGTGAGCGCCATTTTTTCTCCCCGGCGGCGTCGCCTGTGGAGGCTGAGGATTGGCCGTTGGCGGGGTTGGTCGGGGCTGGGGCCGTGGGGGTGATGCGGCTGGCGGCGGATTAGCGTTTTGCCCGCCCCCTTGATTGCCGCGATTACCGCCGCGTCGCCGGTCATCGCGGCGGCGCCTGCGATGGTCGTCCTGATACCCGTAGTGTCGGTCGCGATATCGGCGCGGCCCGTATCCATAGCCATTGCCGAAATAATTGAATGAGAAAACATAGCCTGAGTTCGGATACCACGCGCCATATTGGCCGTACCAGGGAGACGGATGCAGCCCGGAATATCGCGCGCCATAACCAGCGCCGGAATATTGATAGGAATCATACGCCCCGGCGAAACACTGGTTCGCGTTAAATTCACAATCGGCGTGGCAGGCGCTGTAATCCTCAGTCCCCTCAAAATCCTCACAATACCGGTAGCAAACGCCAGCTTCCGCATCGCATCCCGAGAAAGCCGTTTCATAGGGATATGAGACGCATCCGGTTGCGAGCAAAACCGCCGCAAATGGCCATAATGGCCGCAAAAGAGATTTCATTCCGCCCTCGCGAGGCCCCGCGCCCAGGGCTATTTTAAGCTTGGCAAGCGACGAAAAGCAAACGCCGCCCTTTTGGAGCGGCGTCAGAATTTTCACCATCTTCGCAGGCGGTCAGCAAGTTGCCTAGTCGTCCTGCGCCTCAATAACCTGGCGGCCCCGATATTTGCCGGTCTTGAGGTCAATATGATGCGGACGGCGCAATTCGCCGGAATCCTTGTCTTCGATATAGGTCGCGCCCGGCAGTCGGTCGTGGCTGCGTCGCATGCCGCGTCTCGAACTGGTGATTTTGCTCTTTGGAACAGCCATGACAACCTCTGAAATTCTGCAAGTGTACGCAGCAGCTCGACATGCGGCGCTGCAAAAGCGGTCGTCTAAGCCAACCGCTGCGGGTTTGCAAGACCAAGCGGGAAAATACGCGCATTTTGTGGTTAATGGACAAAGACCGAATTGTCACAAGTGATTTCACCGGCGGGAAACGCCTTGCAGCTATGTATCCCCTAGAAATTATGGGGAAATTCCATTGTCCAAGAATATTCTATTCGGTCTCTTCTTCGCCATCGCCGCCAGCGGATCAATGACAGCCCTCGCCCAGTCAGCAGGCTTCTCGTCATCCAGGGCCGAAGCCAGATGGGAAGGTCTGTCAGATAATGAACGGGCGATGGTCGACCGGATGGCGGCCGATTTTTACCAATCAGACCTGCGGCTGGCGCAGTCGCGCCAGATCGAGGCGTCGACATCAGCCATTTATGCGTCCCTGTCGGATAAAGAGCGCGCGCAGTTTCGTGAAGAACGCCGAAGCAATTGGAAATCCATGCAGCAGGAGGAACGCGCCGCGTTGCGCAACGTAAAGCTGCCAGCCTATTCGAATCTCACCGAAGCCCAGAAAGCGCCGTTTCGGCAAATCGCGTTAGATCGTCTCGCTCCGAAGCCTGCTCCCGTGGAAACACCGAAGTCGTCAGCGGGAACCGGAACCGATATCTAAATCAGGCGTGGAATTTTTCGCGATGTGTCGCCAGATACGCTCTGGCCTGACGCTGCGCTTCCGCAATCTCTTCCGACGTCATTTCATTCGCCAGTTCCGCACGATACGTCCGCGCTTCAATATTGCCCTGCATAGCAGCCAAATTGAACCACTTATGCGCGGTCACGAGATTTAACTCATTCATCTCACCACCGGTCGACGCCTCCAGGCCTAACCGGTACATGTCTTCGCCGCTTAAAATCGGCTCAACAATTTCATGCGCTTGCGCGCTCATCATTATCGTCATGTTGCGACCCCTATTTTTTGCCCCCATCGAGCAACTACGACGGGTTAACCATGACAATGTTGAGAGGTTGCACCCTAAGATCGCGTTAATCGCGAATTAGGCATTTATTTACTTGATTGAAACGTCTTGTTAACGTCTGGCGATATTTAGTCTGTATACATATTATATAAAAGCCTGGACGCCGACCAGCGCCCAGGCTTTTTGAAAGTGTCCGGTTTTAAGATTCAGCGTCAGCGGGGATTTCGCTTAGCGCTTCAAACTCGCCAAGACCGCAAGATCCAATTGGCAACCCAAGTGGGTTTTCCACGGTAAGGACATCGCCTTTGCAAATCTTGTTTTGCGTTGTCTGATAACTGTAGCGGTCATTGCGTTTGAGACCGATGCACTTGCCGCGCAATTCATTCAGATACATTTTGCCGCCGCGCAATTCAAACAGGATCGCATTGTCGTCGATCGGATCGGAATCACGCACTTGGGTCAGCGGCAGGCATGTTACGACATCCCCGGTTTTTTCGTATCCGGCCAACATGTCAACGTTTTCGTGGTGCCGCGCATACGTCGTACCCAGCGCAGTTGCGCTAATGACAGCCGCTACAGCAAAAGTCTTCAATGGTCTCATTGTCATAATCCTTTCTGCGCCCCAGAGAATACATTTACCACAACTCATCACCCGCGCCGTTAAGCTCACGCAATGGTGATTGCAAATTCTCAGCGCCTACTCTTCAGCGTCGGCCGGCTTTTGTTCCAGCCTTTCGAATGATCCGAGCCCGCATGACCCGGAGATAATGCCGCTCGTATTATCAACGACAGTGACTATCTGGTTCCTGCAAAGCTGCGAATTGCCCAGAACATACTGGATACGCTGATTGGATCGTCCGGCGCCGTTACATCCGGCTGACGGCTCGTTCAGATAATACGAGTTTACGCCGGTGCGTACGAGGAAGTGGCGCTCGTCCAGCGCCTTGATGGAATCAATCCTGCCGATATTAAGGCACGTCGTCATTTCGCCAGTCCGCTCATAGTTCGCAAGCGCTGTCGATACTTTCTCCGATGGGCCGGCATATCCGGCGCCGGTCGCGCAGCCCGCCATCAACATGCCCGCCGCGATCAAGCTAAAGCCAATCCTGTTCATTGCACCCTCCAAACGCCGCCAGCCGCGAAAGACTACCATATTTTGACGCCCAGGCGACGTTGCCTGTCACCCGGGCGCAATACAAAACGCATAAGACGGCGCGTAATCCGATCACAAAACCGAGAGCGTGCAACAAATCCTAGTCCAGTTGAAAACCTGGCGTCGAAGTCGATATCTCTACTTCATCCGCGCTCATTTCCGCTTCGATGCCACCGAACAGCGGTGTCGATAAGTAGCGTTCGCCAGTGTCAGGCAGCATACATAAGACAGTGGCGCCCTTTGGCGCATCCTTGGCGACCGCCATGGCGCCGGCGAAGGTTGAACCGCCTGAGACGCCGGTAAAGACGCCCTCTTTCTGCGCCAGTTCGCGGGACCATTTCATGCCTTCTTCGTGAGGCGTCTTGACGATCTGGTCGATAACGCCGGCATCGACCGCCTCCGCCGTAATCTTCGGAATGAAGTCCGGGCTCCACCCCTGGATCGGGTGCGGGGTCCAGGCCGGATGCGACGACGCGGGACTGCCATCGGGATTGCGTTCCTGCGGAGCGCCGCTCGCCAGCATCGCCGCGTCCGGCGGTTCGCACACGATGATCTTCGTATCCGGACTTTCTTTTTTCAGAACCCGGCTGACCCCGGTCAGCGTGCCGCCGGTGCCAAAGCCCGTCACCCAATAGTCCAGCTTGTCGCCTTTAAAGGCGTCCATGATCTCGCGGCCCGTTGTGCGCTCATGCATGTCTGGGTTCGCATCGTTTTCGAACTGGCGCGTCATGAACCAGCCATGCTTTTCAGCAAGCTCTTTGGCTTTTTCGACCATGCCGGTGCCTTTTTTCGGCGCCGGCGTGAGGATAACCTTCGCCCCAAGGAAACGCATCAGCTTGCGCCGCTCAACGGAAAAGCTTTCCGCCATCGTCACGACTAGCGGGTAGCCCTTCGCCGCACAGACCATCGCAAGGCCGATGCCTGTATTGCCGCTTGTCGCTTCGATAACAGTCTGACCGGGTTTCAAATCGCCGGACTTTTCCGCCGCCTCAATAACGCCAAGCGCCAAACGGTCCTTCACCGAACTCAGCGGATTGAAATATTCACATTTGACGAAAAGATTGATCCCGTCGGGCGCGAGCCGGTTGATGCGCACAACCGGCGTGTCGCCTACTGTACCAAGAATACTATCGTACTTCATTTTCTCTCTCCAATTCCCTTGGCGCGGGTTATAAGCGCGACAACGCAATCTGCAAGTTTTTGACGCACGCGGATATGCGCGGACATCGGCCTTCATAAGGGGCGCAATCATCACTTTTGAGAGAGCGCTTGTCAGCGCAACCGCTATCCGGTTCCGGGCTTTGGCATGACCAATGACACAGCAGCAGCGAGTTATTGCGCCTCATCATGACTGACGCCCAGTTTTTGGTCCAGCAAGGCGTGGAGGCGCGTTACACGCAGCCGCTCCTGATCAATCACAATATTATAGTATTGGTTATAGCGACTTGCGGTGTCGGCAAACTGATTGAGAAATTCACGATCCGCAATCATGGCGGCGGCATCGCAATTGCGATAGCTGAGTTCCCGCCCGGGTGTGTCGATGGTCAAGTCCGCCTCAAAATATTGCGGAAAGGCGTTGGGCAATATGATGAGAGAGGTGTTGAGATTTTCGATCAGCACCTGACTTTGATCTTTCATCATCAGGTAATTCGTCAAGGCGCTTTTAAGCTCCGCATCACGAATAAGATCAAACTGTCCGCTTGCGGCCATTTCCGCCAGGCTGGGAAACTGCGACGGCATGGCAATGAAGTCATGCATGTTGCCGATGACGTCGCACTGTTCATTCGTGAATGTAATCTGTTCCAGCTCCGGATCGTTAAGCAGCGCGACAATCTCTTCGTAACGGCGAAAACGTGGTTCATAATAGACGCTCACCCAGCCGAGCAGACCGTCCAGACCGGCTTTCGCTTCATCATGCAGCCGCTGAACATATTCAGTTTCCCGTTCGCGATCACGTCGCGCATCATTCCAGTTCGAAACCTGAATACCGATGAAAACGCCGACGACAACGATGAAAAAATCAATGCCGACGGCAAGCCAGTTCTGGGCCTTTACGTGTTCGATAACACGGCGCAACAGCATGAGACTCACCGCTTTTTTGGGGAGATCATATCATGAATCGGCAATTTCAGCAGCTGTGCAATGTATTCAGCGCGGTTTTTTCTGGCTGAGCGCATAGCTTTCATCGAGCCATTTGCGCCACAACCGTTTGGGCAACGGCTTTTCAGCGGAAAAGCGCGCCGTCACCCATGCGCCAGACCCGGCCTGAAAATCTTTCTGTGCTTTTTTCGCGAGCGCCAAGGCCTCGTCTTTTGAGTCTTTCAGCTTGAACATCGCCTTATAGCGCCCGCCCTGCTCACCGATGAACAGGAAGGCCATTCCGCCGGTTTTAAAAGAACTTTGCGTACAGGACGTTCCCTCATCCACATTCGAATACTGGCTCGCCTGAAGACGGATCGGTTCTGTCGGGTCGCTCATGTTACGCCGCCTGTTCGTCTTCCACGACCGGCGCAAGCTTGCCAAACGCAGCAGTCCAGCCTTCCCGGATAATCTGACGCATTTCGATATCGCCTTCGACTATCATATCGGGAATGTTTGAGTGGACAAGCCGCACCAGCGTTCCGTTGTCGACCGCAGTGAATGTCACCGTGACGATCATCTTATCGTTTTCGTCAGTCGACGTATAAGCGAGCCGGTTTGGCGGATCATATTCTATAAGCGTCGCGTCGCCGGGCGCCTCGTGAGCGCCATGAGGCGTTTCAATCGTCATGTGATGGCTGTACTTTCCGCCGACTTCCGGCTCCACCTCAGAGCGTACATCGGTGCATTCGGCGCAGCCCCACCATTGCTTGATCTTGCTTGTTTCGATCCAGGCGTCGAACACCTCTTCGATCGGCGCATGATAAATACGCGTAACGATTAAATCCCCGTCTTTGAATTCAGTGTTCGTCGTCATTGGAACCTCATTTCTTTTTCGCCGTTTTCTTCGCCTGCAGATACTGCTCAACGTCATCAAACTGCTGTCGCCAGAACCGCGCATAACACCCGATCCACGTCCGCGCTTCTTCAATCGGACGCGGATCAACGCGGACGATATTTTCCCGGCCGCGCTTTGTGCGCGTGATCAGCCCGGCGCCTTCAAGCACGCGCAGATGTTTGGAAATCGCCGGCTGGGACATCTCATAACGCTGCGCCAGCGAGCGCACATTGGCCTCGCCTTCCGCCAGTTGGGCGAGCATGCCCCGCCTTGTCGGGTCCGAAAGGGCTGAAAACACCTGATTAAGTGAAACCTCATCCATAACCACATGGTTATGTTTTTTAACGCCACTGTCAAGGCGCCGACGCGAAGGTCATTCCAAAACGGAGCAGTCCAGGGTCAAATAAAACGGGCCAGCCGAGCGTTCGAAACTGTTCAACGTTACTTGCTGCAACCCAAAAGACTTGCCGCCAATAAACCGCTTGTACGCCATCGCCGGGCCGCCCCATCGCTGCTTTTTGGCGGAGGCCGATTTCGTTTCTGCGTAGAGCTTGAAAAACTTTGACGCCGCCCTTTCCTGTACGCGCATAGCCGAACGAGCCGGTACGGACATGAACGTTAAAGGCTCATCGCTTGTAGAAATCGGATTATCCGCCTCAAGATAAACTGAGACGGCATTCATGCATTCATTTCTGATTTCTATGGCGCGTCCGGTAAAAAAGAGCTCTGCGACGCCATCGCCAAAAGCATCGGCCTCTTTCTCCATCCAGGCTTTGTCAGACGTGTACTGACCACTGTCGCAATAATCATCGCCATACGCAGCCTTTTGTGTGCGATGCTGAAACACGTGTTTCATTTCATGCGCCAAAGTCGCATTGCGCACGAGGCTTTGATCTGCCCTCGTATATCCGGAATCGAGAAGAATAATGTCTCGCGCGCATGATGTCGTCGCTGCGGGGCCATTCGCGTTTCGCAAATCACAAAAGCCGATTTTCACATCGTGAAACTCCGCCGCCTCGAAAACACCCATATCCGTTAACGCTTCTACAGATGCTGCAATATTTTGATCATAAGTGCTGAACGGCCTGGCCTGAGCGTCACATGTATCCAGTATATGGTGAGGCATTTCATCTGCCGGCATAGCGTTCGCTGACGCCGGGTGAATACCGACAGACATGCCGGCGAAGAAAGCAAGCGCGAAAGCCGCCGTCACTTCGGCTTAACCGGCTCGACCTGCGGATAGAAGGCGTCGCAGTGATCAGCATCGACGATCTCGCTGCGCTCGCCAGCCCGCAGCATCCGTTTGCCATGGCGTGGGAAGTCGGCGACCTCGACTGGCGTCTGTTCGCCACCCATCAGGTAAACAAGATCTTTGTCACCCGTGTTCAGGATGTTATGCGCGACACCGGCGGGAAAGGCGATGAAGTCACCTTTGGCCACATTGGTTTTTACATCTTCAATATCGCAGACACCCTCGCCATCGAGAATATAGACCCATTCTTCTTCGGCATGGTGGCGATGATAGATGAAACCCTCTTTGTCCGGAGGAACGCGGCCAAGATTAACGCCAAGCCGCTTCAACCCCGCCGGCAGGCCCAGCATAGTCATGATAATTTCAGAACCGCCTTCGCCGAGCGGGTGGCGAAACCGAAATGAATGCTGCGCCTGCTCCGCGGCTTTGACGATATGCGGACTTTTTTCCGCCATCGGATTATTCTACGCCCAGCTTCTTCTTCAAAATCTCGTTCACCGCTTGTGGGTTGGCCTTGCCCTGCATGGCTTTCATGACCTGACCGACAAACCAGCCCATGGTCTTGGGCTTTTCCTTGACCTGCTCAACCTGTTTCGGGTTGGCGGCGATGATGTCATCGATCACCTTCTCAATGGCGCCGGTGTCGGTCACCTGTTTGAGGCCGCGTTTTTCAACGATGTCCGCCGGGTCGCCCGCCTCTTCACCTTCAAAGATCAGGGCGAAGACATCCTTGGCTATCTTGCCGGAGATTGTCTGATCCTTGATGAGGTCGATAAGCCCGCCGAGCTGGGAAGCGCTCACGGGACTGTCGCCGATTTCCTTTTCCGCCTTGTTCAGGGCGCCGAACAATTCGCCCGTCACCCAGTTCGCGGCGAGCTTGCCGTCTCGGCCCTTGGCGACTTCTTCAAAATAGGCGGCCTTTTCCTTGTCCGCTGCGAGTACAATCGCGTCATAGGCTGAAAGACCATAGTCTTTCATGAAACGATGCTTCTTCGCATCGGGCAGTTCCGGGAGCCCTGCCTTGATTTCATCAACCCAGGCCTGATCGAATTCGAGCGGCAACAAATCCGGGTCCGGAAAATAGCGATAATCATGCGCGTCTTCTTTCGAGCGCATGGTCCGGGTCTCGCCGGTTTTTACATCGAACAGGCGTGTCTCCTGGTCGATGGTCCCGCCAGCCTCCAGCACTTCGATCTGGCGACGCGCTTCATAGTCGATGACTTGGCGCGTGAAACGGATTGAGTTGACATTTTTGGTTTCCGTTCGCGTACCGAGATATTTGAAATCGCCCGTCTCCCGGAACTTGTCGTAATTGCCCGCACGGCAGACTGAGACGTTCACGTCCGCGCGCATGGAGCCTTCCTCCATATTGCCGTCGCATGTGCCGAGATAACGCACAATCGTGCGTAGTTTGGAGAAATACGCAGCGCCTTCCTCGGCCGAGCGCATCTCCGGCTTGGAAACGATTTCCATCAGCGCCACACCCGACCGGTTGAGATCAACGTAAGATTCTTTCGGCGACAAATCATGGATCGACTTACCAGCGTCCTGCTCCAGATGGAGACGCTCAATACCAACCTTGATGGTCTCGCCGCCATCAAGCTCAACCTCGATCTCGCCCTCGCCGACAATCGGGTCTTTGTACTGGGAAATCTGATAGCCCTGAGGCAGGTCAGGGTAGAAATAATTCTTGCGGTCAAAACGCGACCAGGTGTTGATCTTAGCATTCAGCCCGAGCCCGGTGCGCACCGCCTGTTCAACGCAATATTTGTTGATGACGGGCAACATGCCTGGCATCGCCGCATCGACGAGGGAGACATTCTCGTTCGGCCCCGCGCCATATTCCGCCGACGCGCCGGAGAACAGCTTCGATTTGGAGGTGACCTGCGCATGAACCTCAAGACCGACAACGACTTCCCAGTCGCCCGTTGACCCTTGCAGCAGCTTTCTTGTCTCACTCATCGCAAACCCATTCCTTCTCAACAGGATATCTCTCAACTACGTCCTATTCGCTTCCTTCGCCGGAATAAAGCTCTGTCAGGACCTTATGCACGTCAGCGATGCAGACGGAGCCCTCGCCAACGCCGGAAGCGACCCGCTTGACGGAATCCGCCCGCACGTCGCCGACCGCGAAGATCCCCCGCACCGATGACTCAAAGGCGTAAGGCGAGCGGTCGCATTCACCACAAGCTTCCGCCGCCTTGCCGGTCAGAATGAAACCCTTATCGTCAAGGGCGAGACAGCCATCCAGCCAGTCAGTGTTCGGCGCGGCGCCGATCATCACAAAGATATGGGCGATGTCGCGCTTCGTAACTTCTCCCGTCGTCCGGTCCTTCCAGGCGGCTTTGCGAAGCGTCTCGTCGCCGTCGATCTCGCAAAGCTCAGTATTCTGGTAGAGCGTGATTTTCGGTGAGGCGTGAATGCGGCCCACTAGATAGTCGGACATCGACGCCGCCAGTTCCGGCCCGCGCACCAGCATATGAACGTGATCTGCATGTTGCGATAAAAAGACCGCCGCCTGCCCCGCCGAATTGCCGCCGCCGATGACGATGACCTCGCTCTCGCCGCACAGCCGCGCCTCAATCGCCGTCGCCGCGTAATGAACATTCTGGCCTTCGTATTTTTCAAGGTTATCCACGCTCATGCCGCGATAGCGCGCGCCCGAAGCGACAACGACAGACTTCGCGCAGACCTTGTCGCCGTTTTCCAGAAATATCCGATATGGCCTTTGCTGACAGCAAAGGCGTTTTGCTGAAAACGGCACCGCCAGCACGGCGCCGAACTTCTGCGCCTGCACCTGCGCTCGGCCTGCAAGCGCCTGTCCGGAAATACCGGTGGGAAAGCCCAGATAGTTTTCAATCTTGGAGCTTGTGCCTGCCTGCCCGCCCGGCGCCATGCCTTCCAGCACCAGTGTCTTTAAACCTTCCGACGCCGCATAGACCGCAGCGGCGAGACCTGCGGGGCCGGCGCCGACAACAATCGTATCGTAAATTTCCTCATCATTGATCTCGACCGCGATCCCTAAAAAATGCGCGAGGTCAAGCAAGGATGGCCGCGAAATAAACTCTTCGTCACGTCCGATAATGATCGGCAGATCGTCGTCCTTCATGCCGAGGCCACTGAGCAGCGCCTCCGCCTCATCATCATCCTCAAGCGTCAGAATGCGCACCGGATAACCATTGCGGCGCATGAAACGCTCCGCCTCCAGAAGACGGCTCGATGATTTGTGACCAATGGCGATAACGGCGCCCTGCTCATGCTCCATTAGGCCGACGCGTCGCAAAATAAAGGCGCGCATAATAATCTCGGCAATGTCCGGCAGGCTTGTCATCATGCGGCGGAATGCATCCCGGTTGAGCCTCAGGACCTCGCCGTCCTCGCCCATGCGACCGCTGACAAGAATCTTCCTGTCATTAAAAAGGTCAAGCTCACCGGTGAACTGGTGTCTCCCGTGAACTGTAAAAACATCTTCCTGCTCCGCCCCGACGCCGTCGAAAATCTCGATCGTTCCGTCGAGCAAGACAAAGAAATCAACGGTTCGATCGCCGCGCCGAAACACGACCGATCCCTTCGCCATCGTCTCGCACTCGCCAAACTCTTTGATCCGCTCAACCTGGCTGTCGCTCAACACCGGGAAGATTTGCTCCTGCCGTTGATAGGGGTCGGTTGCGCGGGATGCTTCAGACTCGCTCATACGGTTACGCCCTTTGCTGGTTGGGATGCACGTTCAATTATACGCTGCACAGCGCGGTGCAGACGCCTTGGATATTGCAGTTCAAGATAATGGGTGCCGCCGGGGACAATATCCAGACGGGCGTTGTCTCCCAGATACCGCATCAGTTTTTCCGCGTTGGACTTCGGCACCAGCGCATCGAAGTCCCCGTGCAGAACCTCAACCGGTGCGGTCAGCCCACGCAACTGATCGAGCAGCGGACCGATCTGAGAGCGCCGTCCGGCGATTTCTTCACGCACCCTTTGCCAGCGGTTCGGCACGAAAGGTTCGATCCCCGGCTCGCCGCCCAGCTCCTCCAGCCGCAAGGCATAGTCATGGGGCTCGTCAATCAGCGCGGCGACGGTCACAACGCCCTTGATCGCTTGCGGAAAATCGAGCGCCGCCTTCAACGCCAGCTCACCCCCATAAGACACGCCCAGCGTCACAACTTTCTTTTCCGGAAATTCGCCCCCCGGCAGAAATGGTTTGATCGCCGCTACCTGTTCGTCAAAATCGGTGACAGCCCGCGTGTGGCCTTTGCCGAAGCCCGGGCGGGAAAACACAACCACTTCAAGCCCCGGAGGCGCCGTCCTCAGAAACCGGGTGAAAAGAAGCTTGTTGCCGGGGGTTCCATGAAAAACGATCACCCGCCAGTCGCCAACGCCGGACAAGATATAGGCGTCCGTTTCCAGAGGCTCGCTTAGCGGCGCCATGAAGCTGATCTCGTGATACTGAGCCATAATCCCCGTTTCACCCGCAATTACAGGCGATTACAAGTGTTAACCTGATCGTGCTAGGCTATCTCGCGTGTATCAGGGTCGGGGGGAACACAGCCGGCTCCGCTGTGTTTCTAGTGTGTAATGAGTTCGAGTCGAGTTGAGATATCAGATCTTGAGTCTTTGAAGCGCGTCGCCCTCGAAGAAACAAACAGATTTGCATGGCCCACTTTCTGGCTGGGCATATTCACCATCTTCGCGATTGTATCCGCCACAACGCTGGCGGTCGCAGGCGTCATCCCGCTTTGGCTTGGCGGCGTGATTAATTTCGCTGGATTCTACACCGGTTATACCGTCGGGCATGAAATTATTCACCAGAACCTTACCGGACGCCATCGGGGACTTGGCTGGTTAAACGTCTTTTTCGCAACGCTGTTTTTTTCTGTACCTTTTCACTCTTTCACAATGCACCGCTTTATTCATCTGCGCCATCACGCCTACACCAATCATCCGCAAAAAGACCCTGACGCCTGGATCAATGGCCGCAACTTTTTTGAACTATGTTTTAAGCTGGCGACGCATTATCCGCATTATCAATATCACGCCATTGTCGCCACGCGCGGCGCGCCAAACCGGTTATCTTTTCTGCTGCAATCCATGACGGAGCAACTCGTTCCCATAGTGATTGCAGCATGGTTGTTTTTCTCAGGTTTCGCTCTTGAAGTTGTACTGCTCTGGGTCGCGCCTGCATTTTTGATATACCCGTCCCTTGCCTTTATTCTGGACTGGGCGCCGCATCACGATCTTAAGGACGGCGCAACTGTAGGAACGACGCGCATGCTTGGCGCGCCCTCAGGGCTGGCTGGCAAGATATTAAACTGGCTCTATCTGTTTCAGAACTATCACCTGATCCATCACCTCTATCCACGCGTGCCGTTCTACCGCTACGCGCATATCTACAATGCAGGCAAGGAGCCGTTGCGCGAAGAAGGCGCCCAAATCTATTCCGGTTTCGATCACGGTAAAGCGGCGAATTAAGCCCCATAAAGCGGCCGGCCGCGGATTGGGGGAGAGCGCGCGGCCGGCCTATGACACCGGATTAATACGCAATTCAATCTGGCGCCATTATCGACGAGAAGGGATTTGTCTCTTCGTTGATATAAAGATGGCCAGCCCTGCGATCACGCACAACAAACAAGCGCGTTATCGAATGACTTAAAATCTGTTGTAAACGAAGGTGACAGACGTGTAGTGGTTTGGGTCACGCAAAACCGTTCGATATCAGTCCCACCAGATAACAACGGCCTTGTGGCCTTGCGGCACACTGACGCCGTCAAAACCTGCAAGCTCTTTATCACCCGCAACCCAGTGCTCATCCGGTTGCAACGTCTTGCAATGAGAGAAAATGTCTTGCGATGCAGCGCTTGTAACAACGATAACTTTTTCGACGAAAGGCCAGTCCAGGCCATCGATAAATTCCGTCACAGGCAATCGAACATCAGATACGTTATCGTGTGCAAGAATTGACCTGAATGTCGCCTCAAACTTTTCAAGTCCCGGGTGCGGAGAAAGATTGCACCCGATTGAGCCTAAATCCGTGTTGCCTGTAAAAAACTCGTCAATCGTCAACGCCGGCGTTCGCGATTGCGACTGATCAAGCTCCCCAAAAGGCTCCAGCCTTTTCCTTAAAGCTTCGGGAAGCGCCGCCACCCTAAACCCACCACTCTTTCGGCCGCGCTGTAAAGCTCGCCGCCTTTTCCAGCGCAAACATGCCCTTGAACATCGTCTCTTCGTCAAAAGGACGTGCAAGCAACTGCAAACCCAGCGGCAAACCTTGCTTGTCCAACCCGGCAGGCACGGATGCGCCCGGCAAGCCGGCGAGATTGCCGGTCACGGTGAAGATATCGTTCAGATACATCTGCACCGGGTCGTCAGTCTTTTCGCCCAGCCCAAACGCCGCCGACGGCGCTGACGGGGTCAGGATAAGATCGACTTTCTGAAACGCATCGGTGAATTCATCGAAAATCTTTTTACGGACCTTTTGCGCACGCAGATAATAAGCATCGTAATACCCGGCGGAGAGAACATAAGTGCCGATCAGAATCCGGCGTTTGACTTCCTCGCCGAAGCCTTCCGCACGGGTTTTCTCATACATCGACGTAATATCGTCAAAATCCTTGGCGCGATATCCGTATTTGACGCCGTCATAACGCGCGAGGTTCGATGACGCCTCCGCCGGCGCAACAATGTAATAAACCGGCAGCGCATATTTCGTCAGCGGCAGCGAGATATCGACAATCTCGCAACCGGCGTCTTTCATCCATTCAATACCCTGCGCCCAGAGCGTTTCAATCTCATCGGGCATGCCATCAAGCCGATACTCTTTCGGCACGCCAATCTTGAGGCCCTTCACCGACTGCCCAAGCGCCGCTTCATAATCCGGGACCGGACAATCGATGGAGGTCGAATCCTTGGGGTCATGACCAGCCATGGATTTCAGCATGATTGCTGAATCGCGAACGTCCTGCGCGACCGGGCCCGCCTGATCGAGCGACGATGCAAAGGCGACGACGCCCCAGCGCGAACAGCGTCCGTAAGTCGGCTTGACCCCGACCGTCGCGGTCAAAGACGCCGGCTGACGGATTGACCCGCCTGTATCCGTCGCTGTCGCCGCCGCGCATAATCGCGCCGCCACACTCGCCGCTGAACCGCCGGAAGAACCGCCAGGCGTCAGGTCGGCATTGCCGCCATCGTTGCGCCGCCAGGGATTAATCACATTGCCGTAAAAGCTCGTCTCGTTTGACGAACCCATGGCGAACTCATCCATATTGAGCTTGCCGAGCATCACCGCACCATCACGCCAGAGATTGGCGGTCACGGTTGATTCATAACGCGGCGTGAACCTTTCAAGAATGTGCGAGGCCGCCGTGGTCTGCACCCCTTCGGTGCAGAACAGGTCCTTGATGCCTAACGGGACGCCTTCCAGGTCGCCGCCCTCGCCTTTTGCAAGTTTATCATCCGACGCCTTCGCCATGGCGCGCGCCTTGTCAGGCGTATCGATAATGAAAGCGTTCAACGATTTTGCTTTTTCAATGCGCGCAAGATAGGCGTCCGTCGCTTCCAGTGAAGAGACTTTCTTTTCTTTCAAGGCGTCGCGAAGCGCGGCGAGTTTCATGTCTGCAGGGTTAGTCATCACTCAACCACCCGCGGCACGACGAAGAAGTGGTCATCGGTTTTCGGCGCGTTGGCGACCACATTGTCCGGCTGACCCCCACCTGTATAGCCGTCGCTTACGACATCCTCGCGCATCGGCTGGGACACATCGACGGTCGACGCCATGGCGTCGACACCTTCGATGTCGACTTCATTGAGCTGTTCGATCCAGCCAAGAATCGTTGAGAGCTCCTGCGCTAGCGGCTCAAGGCGCTCTTCCGGTTCGGCGATACGCGCTAAATGCGCGACCTTGCGCACGGTTTCCTTGTCGATGGCCATATCAATCCGTCTGTAGTTTCTGCGACTGCGAAGGCCTATCAATGAGCCCCGGCCGGCGCAAGAGGGTCGCTTTGACTGGCGGTATGCGCCGTCGCCAGCAGGCGGCCAATCTCCCGGTCAGGATTGGCCAGAGGCATCCTGACAAAGTCACGGAGCTTTTCGACGAATTCGGCGTCGCCTGTGCGATCCAAGACAAGGTCAAAATAGGTCTTTTCCGAATAACCTTTATCGTTCTGGGCCTGCATGACGAAGGCCCGCCAGAAGTCAGCGACCGGTTTGTTCTCGGCTATGGAGACGGCCTCGGCCACAATATGACCACAGGCGTAAAGCGCCCGGAAACGGTTTCGCCGTTCAGCGCTGGCGAGCGACCCATATTCAAGCCCCTTTGCACATTCTTTACGCGCGCCCACAAAATAGCTCGCATGTTCCATACGGTCCCAATAGTTGATCGCCAGAAGGGTTTCCGCAGCAATCGCATCCGCGGCGCCTTCATGTATCCAGGAAGACAGCTCTCCGGCGGCGGGCCGCGCCGCCGCCTGCCAGAGATGCACCGCTTCATGGACAGTTGAGCTGCGGAAAATATTCAGCGCCTGCTCGGTCCGCTTATTCCATGCGGCGCCCACGAGCGTAACTTGAAACTGCCCAGGCAACGCATCGCCGGCGAATCTCAGCCGGCCTTCTTCCTCGCCAAGCGGCGCTGCCAGAAACAGGTTGGGCTTTGTGGTGAGCGGGTAACCGAATTCATTTGAAAGATACTCGAAAGCGCGCGGAGTCAATTCATAGAACTCGTCAATGATCCATTGCGGCGCATCCGGATCAACAACGGCCATAACATCTTTAGTCTCCACGGGATCTAAAGGACCCATATAAACAAAGGACGGATGATCCATCGGACTGCGCCAGTTCGTCAAAACGGGTGCATGCTCGCCAAATGAAACAACCTTGGAACCAGCAAGCGGATGAAAGTCGAATGCTGCATCCAGACGCATGCCCCGAATGCCAACCGGCCAAAAATGACCGGTGTACACCATGACGCCATCCTCTCCATAACGCGATATCGGCTGATATTGCTTCGCCAGTCTTTGCGTCGGCGGAGCAGCCGTGATCACGACATGGCCAAATCTTTTTCCATCTACGCGCTCAATCCATATCTGTTTGCGTTTTTTGACCAGCTGGAATCCGGGGGTTTCGATGGTCCAGAATGATTCATGATAACCGCCCCTGACTTTGACAAAGCCAAGAGAACGTTGGGTGCGCTCAAGGTCATAAACAACGCGCAGTTTTTCTTCGGTCTCTTGATAAATAGAAATTTTCAGATTGGTGGGACCCGGCGGTTTCTCCATCCCACCGACCGATGCATAAAGCACAACAATCATTAGGGTGCGCATAAAACCGCGACGCCACGCTCTTGCAGTTGCGCTCAACAATGCCCACCACTCCCATCGTCGCTGTTATTCGCGACCTCAATCAATGATGCTATCATAATGCCAATGAGAGAGACTTTTGAAGACCAGATTGCTGCGTTTGGCCCATCTGGGGTGCTTCTGGGGCTGGACCTCGGCGAGAAAACCATCGGCGTGGCGGTCTGCGACCCGGACCGGCGCGTGGCGACGCCTGTCAGCACCATCCGCCGGCGCAAATTCACCCCGGATGCTCAAGAACTGGCGAGTCTGGCTACTGAGCGAAATACGGTCGGACTGATTTTTGGCCTGCCTTTGAATATGGATGGCAGCGAGGGACCGAGGGCCCAGTCAACTCGCGCTTTCGCCCGTAATCTGGCGCGCATTCTCCCTTTACCCGTCGCCTTTTGGGATGAGCGCCTTTCCACTTCCGCTATGGAAAAAGACCTGATCGCTCTGGACACCAGCCGCGCCAAAAGGGCGGAAAAGATCGACGAAATGGCGGCGACCTATATACTCCAGGGCGCGATTGACAGAATCAGGGGGTTGGGCTGATGAGCGCCAAGACCATTCGCCATCTCATTATCGGCTTGTTGATGTTCACGGGCGTCTTTCATCTCGCCGTTGCATTGCTCGGCTCGGCGCCCGGCCTTGGGCTGCCGCTGGCCGCCTTTGGGGTGATTTTCACGGTCATCAGCTTTTACGTGCGCCGGGACACCAATGACGGCTCCAAAACCCATAGCCGCAACGCAATCATTGCCGCCATGGCCGCCTGCGCCGCCGGGCTGGGTCTTGGCGGATTTCATTACCTCTCAAATGGCGGGCCTGTCGCTCTGCCAATCATGTTCCTGATTGACGCTATGGTTATTGTCGCCGGCGTCTTTTGGTTCATGAAAGTGCGGGCGAAAACGTAAAATCAATTGCCCAACAGAGGCCCTGCCGCTAATGCTCCCGTTTTGATGACAATGATCGAACGCCCCGCCCCGCCGCCAAACGGCTTTAATGTTCGCCGCTTGATCGCCGTCGATGAGTTGAGCGATGGTGAGATCGACTATCTTCTGGATCTGACCGAATATTATGCGGGATTTTTGCGCCGCGCCGCGCCCGCGCCACGTCGCCTGGCCGGCAAGACACAGATTAATCTCTTTTTCGAGGATTCAACGCGCACAAATCTTTCCTTCGAGCTTGCAGGCAAAAAGCTCGGCGCCGATGTCATCAATGTTCCGATCGCCGCTTCCTCTGTGCACAAAGGCGAAAGCCTGATCGATACGGCGCAAACCATGGCCGCAATGAGCGCCGATATAATGATCGTACGCGCCAAGGAGGAAGGGCTTCACGAAACCCTTGATGACCTTTTGGGTTGCATCATCGTCAATGGCGGCGCCGGCGCCCGCGAACACCCTACACAAGCGCTCCTTGACGCAGCAACGATCCGGTCTGAATTCGGCAAAATTTCAGGGCTGACAATCGCGATTTGCGGCGATTCCAAACATTCACGCGTCGCAGGTTCCGATGCAGCGCTTTTAACCCGGCTCGGCGCGCATGTTCGATTTATCGGGCCGGCGCACCTGCTGCCTGCAAACGATCAGTTCCCGGACGTTGAGCGTTTTGATAACCTTCGTGACGGGCTCGCCGGTTGCAACATAGTTATGGGTCTGCGCATGCAATTCGAACGCATGGAAGGCGGCGGTAAAGACGCCGCGCGCGGCTATTTCGAAAGCTTCGGACTGACTCACGAGACCATCAAACTTGCAAAACCAGACGTGCGCGTCATGCATCCGGGGCCTATGAACCGCGGTGTTGAGATTGAAGGCGCGCTCGCCGACGATAGCGAACGGTCGCTGATCCTGCAGCAGGTTTTCTATGGCGTGCCAGCGCGTATGGCCGCGCTCGACGCCTTATTGACACGGGGAGAATAGACAGGTGCTGGATGTGCTTTTACCTCTCATCCTCGGCTATTTGTTCGGTTCGATTCCATTTGGCCTTGTTCTGACGAAACTCGCCGGGCTTGGCGACATTCGCGATATCGGGTCGGGCAATATCGGCGCCACCAATGTGTTGCGCACCGGGCGCACCGACCTGGCGCTTGCGACCCTTCTTCTTGACGGCGGCAAAGGCGCGATTGCCGTTTTGATTGCTTACGCCCTCGGCTGGCGGCCGGAAATCGCCGGCGCAGCAGCTTTTCTCGGGCACTGTTTTCCCGTCTGGTTACGCTTTAATGGCGGCAAGGGCGTCGCAACCTTTATGGGCACTTTGTTTGCGCTGTATTTTCCTTCCGGAATCTTTGCTGGCGCGATCTGGCTCATGACCGCTGCGGTTGCACGCTATTCTTCCCTGTCCGCTTTGGTCGCCGCCGCCGCGACGCCATTGGTGCTTTTCACAATGGGCAAGCCCGCATTCGCCATCGCTGCATTCTTCATGACGGTGCTGATTTTTATTCGCCATAAGACAAATATTGTTCGCTTGATTCAGGGCGCTGAACCAAAGATTGGCAAGAAGAAAAATGTCACTGCGCCGCAAGCTTAACGACAAGGAACGCCTTGACTGGCTCCAGCTCATCAGAACGCCAACGATTGGCCCGATTACGTTTCACCGGCTATTGTCGAAATACGGAACGGCTGCTGACGCTTTAAAGGTGTTGCCCGATCTCGCCCGCAAAGCAGGACGCCGCGCCGCTTTAAAACCCGCCGACCGCGGCGACGCAGAACGCGAATTGATCGAAGCCGAGCGTCATGGCGCGCGTCTCATCGCCTTTTGCGAAGAGGACTATCCGCCACCGCTCACGGCCATTCCCGATCCGCCGCCAGTTATCTACCTGCGCGGCCATGCAAGCCTTTTTGAAAAGCCGGCCATCGCCATCATCGGCGCACGCAATGCATCTGGCGTCGGCCGCAAGATCGCCCGGACGCTCGCCGCCGATCTTGGCGCCGCTGATATCATCATTGCATCCGGTCTCGCTCGCGGTATTGACGGCGCCGCGCACGAAGCGGCGCTGATGACCGGCACTATTGCGGTCGTCGCCGGCGGCGTCGATATCATCTATCCGCCAGAACATGATGACCTCACAGCGCGGATCGCCAGCCAGGGCGCGATCATTTCCGAATGCGCCATGGGCCGCAAGCCCACCGCGCGTGATTTCCCAAAACGCAACCGGCTGATCTCGGGCCTCAGCAGAGGCGTTGTCGTTGTCGAAGCGGCAAAGCGATCCGGCACTCTGATCACAGCGCGGTTTGCCCTGGAACAAGGCCGCGAGGTTTTTGCTGTGCCCGGCTCGCCGCTGGACCCTCGGTGCCAGGGCGCTAACCGGCTTATCCGTGACGGCGCAACGCTCGTCGAAAACGCGGAAGATATTTTGGACGTTCTGGCGGCGCAACGCACTGGCGTCGCCGAAGGCAAGCGCAACCTATTCGACTGGGCGGAAGTGGCCGGCGATCGAGAGCCCGACCCTGCAACTGTCGCTTCAATACGCCGCCAGGTGCGCGAAATACTCGGTTTCACCCCCCTGCACCGCGATGAAATCCTGCGTGAACTCAAGGTTCCGCCAGGATTGATCGCTGACGCCCTTTTGGAACTGGTGCTGACCGGCGAGGTCACGGAGCATGAGGGTGGCCGATTTTCACTCTCGCCACCCGAATGAGCCTATTTCTCGGGAAGCATTCTGAGAGCTTCGTCGTATGCTTCTTCCAGGACAAGCTCGAGCCGCTTCATCTCTTCTTTGCGCGCAATGCCCTTCAACTCCTTGAGGAGGTCAGCAATATAAGTGGCGGTCCGAATTTGTGATTCTTCCCGCTCATCCCCATTTGTTATTCTATGCGTTTGATTTTGCGCCATATTTTTGACCCCATGCGACTAATAGTATTGCGTGTGTTTTAAAATAACAACAACTATTAGTAGTTTTTTTCGAATTATTTGGAGTATACCCCGGTCCCTTTTCAACGCCTACAGTTGACAGGGCAGGCGGGCCCCAACGCATTAGACCGCCCCTACGCCTATCCAGAAATATTTCGTTCGGGGTGTCCCACTGCATGCAAGTTGTCATTGTCGAGTCGCCCTCCAAAGCGAAAACCATCAATAAATATCTCGGCGCCGGCTTCAAGGTCCTGGCCTCTTACGGCCATATCCGCGACCTGCCCTCTAAAAACGGATCGGTCGATCCAGATCATGATTTCAAGATGATCTGGGAGCTCGACGCCGGGTCGAAAAAGCGCGTCAATGAAATTGCGTCCGCCGTTAAAGGCGCTGACCGGCTCGTGCTGGCGACTGACCCGGATCGCGAGGGCGAGGCGATCTCCTGGCACCTGCTGGAAACCCTTTCCGACAAGAAAGCGCTCAAAGACGTAAAAATTGACCGTGTGGCGTTTAACGCCATCACCAAGAAAGCAGTACAGGAAGCAATGGCCCACCCGCGGGCGATCGATGAAGATCTCGTCGACGCTTACCTTGCCCGCCGGGCGCTTGATTATCTCGTTGGTTTTACGTTGTCGCCAGTGCTCTGGCGCAAACTGCCGGGCTCGCGCTCCGCCGGACGCGTTCAGTCCGTCGCCTTGCGCATCATCTGCGACCGCGAACTGGAAATCGAAACTTTCATTCCGCAGGAATACTGGTCCGTAAAAGGACAAGCGGTCTCGGACGCATCGGCGCCGTTTGAAGCGCGACTGGTCCTGCATGAAGGCGAGAAAGTTCAAAAATTCACGCTTGGCGATGAAGCCGCTGCGATGGCCGCCAAACGCGCTGTCGAAGCCGCGACTTTCTCAGTTGACGCCGTTGAAGCCAAACCGGGCAAGCGCAACCCGCCGCCGCCGTTCACGACATCCACTCTGCAACAGGAAGCCGCACGCAAACTCGGCTTTAACGCACAACGCACCATGCGCACGGCGCAAAGCCTTTATGAAGGCATTGACATTGGCGGCGAGACGACGGGTCTTATCACTTATATGCGTACCGACGGCGTCGATATGGCGCCGGAAGCCGTGCAGGACGCGCGCGCCAGCGTTAGCGACCAGTTCGGCCAGAATTACGTGCCCCCCTCCCCGCGCATGTACAAAAGCAAGGCCAAAAACGCCCAGGAAGCCCACGAATGTATCCGGCCAACGTCGTTCTCGCGTTCACCGGAAAAGGTGCGCGGCTTAAATGATGATCAGCACAAATTATATGGTCTGATCTGGAAGCGCGCGATGGCGAGCCAGATGGAATCTGCGCAGCTTGAAAACACTACAATCGACCTTCTGTCTGCGGATAAAAAGACAGGACTGCGCGCGACTGGCTCTGTCATCCTGTTTGACGGATTTTTAAAGCTCTACGAAGAAGGCCGCGACGATGCGGAAGGCGAAGATGGCGGCGGCGTCCTGCCGAAGCTTTCCGTCGGCGCTGCCGCAAGCGTTAGCGAAGTGGCCGCCGATCAACACTTCACTCAGCCTCCCCCCCGCTTCTCGGAAGCGAGCCTTGTCAAACGGCTTGAAGAGCTGGGCATCGGTCGGCCGTCGACATATGCATCCATCCTGACGACGCTACGCGATCGCGGCTATGTCACGATGGACCGCAACCGGTTCATCCCGGACTCAAAAGGCCGGATCGTCACCGCCTTTCTGGAAAACTACTTCCGCAAATATGTGGAATATGACTTCACGGCGGACCTTGAAGAAACGCTGGATGAAATCTCCGCCGGCGATGCGGACTGGAAAACATTCCTGCGCAATTTCTGGTCGGAATTTCACGCCGCCGTCGAAGATATCGGCGAGCTGCGCATTTCCGAAGTCCTCGACGCGCTCAATGAGTCTCTTGGACCACTGATCTTTCCGAAAAAAGAAGACGGTTCAGATCCGCGCGCATGCCCGTCCTGTGACGACGGGCGTCTGTCGCTGAAAACCGGACGGTACGGCGCCTTTATCGGCTGCTCAAATTATCCGGATTGCAATTACACGCGCCAGCTTTCAGCGCTTGCCGATGGCGAAGACGCCGCGGAGAGCGGCGACAAACAGCTCGGCGTCGATCCGGAGAGCGGTCTCAATGTCTGGCTGAAGGTTGGCCGCTTCGGTCCCTATATCCAACTCGGGGAACAGGAAAAAGGCTCCAAGGAAAAACCGAAACGTTCCGGCCTGCCCAAGACGTGGAAAGTCGAAGACGTCGATTTTGAAAAGGCGTTGATGCTCTTGTCGCTGCCGCGCGAGGTTGGCGCCCACCCGGAAGACGGTGAAATCATTGAAGCCGGTCTTGGCCGCTACGGGCCGTTCGTCAAACACGGCAAAACATATGCGAACCTGGAAAACATTGATGAAGTGTTCGAGGTTGGCCTGAACCGCGCCGTGACGCTGATCGCAGAAAAGATCGCCAATCCGCGCGGACGCCGGGCCGCCAAGGCGCTCAAGGAACTTGGCGCGCATCCCACGACCGGCGACCCGGTCAATGTGATGGACGGGCGCTACGGACCTTATGTCAAACACCAGAAGATCAATGCAACGCTGCCGAACGGAACCGAGCCAGACACCGTAACGCTGGAGCAGGCGCTGGAACTGATCGCTGCAAAGGAAAAGAAACCGGCGCGCAAAAAGGCGACAAAGAAAAAAGCAACCAAGAAAAAGACAACAAAAAAAGCGGCTACGAAAAAAACAACGGCAAAAAAGAAAACGACCAAGAAGAAAACCGCCGCAAAGAAAAAGGCGACGAAAAAGACCGCCTGACTGTCTTACATGCTTTAAAAATTGCATGGCGGGAGACCAAATTTGCTCTACCGAAGCGAAACCTTTCGGCCTCAATGTCTTTAATTTTATGTAACTGATCCGACGGTCGGTGCCGTTTTTAAGATAAACTGTTGCACTGCGAAAATGTCATTGTCTGTTCGCGAAACTATCGTCGAACCGTCATCAATTCCTCCTATTTGCGCGCATGAACCGGCGAGGCCCGGTTTGAATTTGAACCTGAAAAGGATTTTCATCATGCAACGCGCCTTCTTGTTGATTGCTGCAGCATGGCTAGCAGCACCCGCATACGCCCACGCCGAAACTGAAATTTCGTTCGACGATGTTCCAGACAATGTCATGGAGACAGCGATTGAAACAGCGCCTGGCGTATCTTTTGATCGTGTCAGCACTGAAATTGAAAATGGCCAAACAGTCTATGAATTCGAGGCGGAAGATCACGCCGGGAATCACATCGAAATCGACGTTTTCGAAGATGGCTCTCTTGATGAAATTGAAATGGAAATCCACTGGAGCGCCGTTCCCGCCGCTGTCGCAAAATCACTTCAGAATACGGCGCCCGGCTTTGAACCGGCCTATATCGAATTGTCCGTTCGCGATGGCGGCGGCGTTTTCGTTTATGAATTCGAAGGCGAATTCGACGGCCGGGAAGTGGATATCGAGATTGACGAAAGCGGCGACGTTCTCGTCTTCACGGGCGACACTTTCAGCTGATCGGTAAAAGGGACGGAAATTAAATTCGCCCCATCTAAATGGCAAAAACGCTTCTTTGCCTTAACTTTTACCTATTCTGCACGCAATATGCTTCCCGCTGGTTTCACTGGCGGGAAGTTTTGGTAGATGCGTAGTGTCGTAACAGTTTTCCTGGTTGCGTCCCTGGCCGCTTGCGCCACGGCGCCGACGCCCGAACAGCGTGAAGCCGGTATCTCTTCTTCACTTGCGCTTTGTTCCGGCACGGGCATTTCGAACGCGCCGCAAACCGACCGCAACCGGCGTATTGTCGGCTACTCGCCCGAAACGCGGATTAACGGAACCACGCTTTACCGGGCCCCGGTGAACGCCTGCGTGTCATCCGGGTTCGGGCCAAGACGCGGCGGCGCTGGTTCTTTTCACAGCGGGGTTGATCTCTTCACGCGCCGCCCGGCGCCCGTCTATGCGGGCGGCGACGGCGTCATCGAAACCGTGGAGAGCATGCGTGGATATGGCAGAACAATCGTCATCCGTCACCGCTCGAACCTGAAAACCCGCTATGCGCATCTGTCGCGATATGCGGCGGGCCTTCGCCCCGGCGACCGCGTGACGCGGGGTGACTATATCGGGCATACGGGCGATACCGGCAACGCCACCGCCGTCCATCTTCATTATGAAATCATTGCCGGCGGGCGCGCGCGCAATCCGCTGACCGTCGGGCAATAGTTCGCGCTTATTTGCGAACCGTGTTACGGGACGCGACCGTTTTAACGCCGTCCGTAACGAAAGTATCCTCTTGGCCAAACGATCAAAACCAGCTTTGACAAAGCGCGCCGATCCCGCGTTGCCGTCAAAGCAAGACATTCTCGCTTACGTCAAAGACAATGACGGCAATGTCGTTCGCCGGGAGATTGCGCGCGCATTCAACGTAAAAGGCGAGGCGCGCACTGAGTTGCGTGCGCTGCTGAAAGAAATGGACGCTGAGGGATCGATCAATTTGAAAGGCGGTAAACGGATCGAGCAGAGCGGCGCCCTGCCCCCCGTTGCCCCAATCGATGTGATGTCCGTCGATGATGATGGCGACCTCTTGTGTATGCCGGCGAACTGGCGCGGCGACGATGATCCGCCGATGATTCGCCTTTCGGCGAGGCGTGCAGCGAAACAAAAGCCCGCCCCCGGCGTCGGCGACCGGCTGCTGGCGCGGCTGAAGCCGGCTGGCGACAGCGGCTATGAGGCCGATATCATCAAGGCGATTGGCAAGGGCGCGCATCGCTTTCTCGCCGTCTTCCGCAAGAGCCGCCGCGGCGGCGTCGCCGACCCGGTTGAACGCCGCGCCCGCGATAAATTCACCATCGATCCGGGCGACGAGTCCGGCGCCAAAGACGGCGACCTTGTCTGGCTGGAGGCGAAAAACGCGCGCGGCTATGGACCGAAAAAGGCGCGCATTCGCAGCATTGCGGGCCATATCGACGACAAACACGCCTATTCCACAATCGCCCTCGCCAATCACGGCATTCCAACCGAATTTCCCGCCGCCGTCATCGCGCAGGCGGAGAAAGCCAAGCTCCCGCCATTGGGTAATCGTGTCGATCTGCGCGACACGCCGCTTTTCACCATCGATCCGGCGGACGCGAAAGATCATGACGACGCCGTCTTCGCCGAACCTGATCCGGACCCGGACAATACAGGCGGTTTCAGAATTATCGTCGCCATCGCGGATGTCAGTTACTTTGTCAGCTCCGACAGCGCGCTGGACAAGGAAGCCTTGAAACGCGGCAACTCCACTTATCTTCCGGACCGCGTTGTTCCGATGCTGCCGGAGCGGCTTTCCAACGATCTGTGTTCCTTGCGGGAAAATGTCGACCGCCCCTGCCTCGCCGTCGAGATGGTCATCGATAAAGCCGGCGTTAAAAAGCGCCAGCGTTTCATGCGCGCGATGATGCGCTCCCATGCAAAACTTTCCTATGAGGAAGCGCAAGCGATCAGCGACGGCGCTAGAGCCTCGCCGCTGATCAAGACCGCCGTACAAAACCTCTACGCAGCGTTTCATACGCGCTGGAAAGAGCGGACGAAACGCGCACCGCTCGATCTCGATCTGCCCGAACGCAAGATCATTTTGAACAAGGATGGCGACGTTGAGAAAGTCATCAAACGCGAGCGTTTCGACGCGCATCGCGTCATCGAAGAGTTCATGATCCTCGCCAATGTCGCCGCCGCAGAAGCGCTGGAACGCGCCCGCACGCCCCTGATCTATCGCGTTCATGATGACCCCGACCCGGAAAAGCTGGAAGCGGTCCGCGACTATCTCGGCACCCTCGATTATTCATTGGTTAAAGGCGGCTCCGTGCGACCTGCGAACTTCAACCAGCTTCTGAAGATCGCATCGGAGCGCGATCAAAAGGAAATGGTTTCCGAGGTGGTCCTGCGCTCTCAGCGACAGGCCGTTTACGACACTGAAAACGCCGGCCATTTCGGGCTCAATCTGCCGCGCTACGCGCATTTTACCTCGCCTATCCGGCGCTATGCGGACCTCACCGTGCATCGCTCACTGGTCAAGGCGTTCAAGCTGGGCGAGCGCGGTCAGACCGCCAAAGAGGCCGCCGCCCTGCCCCAGATCGCAGAGCAGATTTCCGATCTTGAGCGCCGCGCCATTGCGGCGGAACGCGAGAGCAATGACCGCTATCTCGCCGGCTTTCTGGAGGAGCGCATTGGCGCTGAGTTCGAGGCGCGCATTCGCGGCGTTACCAAGTTCGGCCTGTTCATAATGCTGGATGAATCCGGCGCCGATGGTTTTGTTCCCATGCGGACGCTTGGTTTTGAACGGTTCCGTTTCGAAGAGCGCGACCATGCCGTCATCGGCGAAACCACCGGCGGCATGTATCGTCTGGGACAAGCGGTTGAGGTGCGCCTTGCAGAGGCCGCGCCGCTGACGGGCGGGTTGCGTTTTGAAATGGTCAGCGATCCTCTGCCCGGCGAAGGAAAAAAGCCGAGACGGAAAAGCTCAACCAAACGCGCGACTTCAAAAAGAAAGTCTGCAAAGCGAAGCAAGACTGTAAAGCCAAAAAAGAAAAAACGCGGCAAGGCCAACGCCAAACCACGGCGCATCTAGTTTTTGTGCGCTACGGGCCCGACCTCTTCAATCCCCCAGACACGCAACGCAAACGCATACAGATGCGCCCGCTCATCAAGCTGCTCAAAGCGCGCCGCTGACCCGCCATGGCCGGCGCCCATATTCATGCGCAGAACAAACGGACCCCCCTTCGCCTCGTCACGCAGACGCGCAATCCATTTCGCCGGCTCCCAATAGGTGACGCGGTAATCTGTCAGCCCGCCGGTCGCCATGATCGGCGGATATTCGCTATTCGAGATGTTGTCATAGGGCGAATAAGCTGAAATCACGCGAAAATCCTCCGCGCTGGTAATCGGGTTGCCCCATTCCTCCCATTCCGGCGGAGTCAACGGCAGATCGGCGTCGGAAATCGTATTAATGACGTCTACAAACGGCACCGCCCCGATCACCCCACCGAACAGACCAGGCCTTAAATTGACAGTTGCGCCGACCAGAAGCCCGCCGGCGCTGCCGCCATAGATGACGATCTTTTTTCTCGCCGTATAGCCTTTGTCGATCAGCGTTTCCGCAGCAGCGATGAAATCCGTAAAGGTATTCATTTTCTTGTCGAGCTTGCCGTCGAGATACCATTGGCGGCCCTTGTCGGCGCCGCCGCGAATATGCGCCACAGCGTAAACGGCGCCGCGATCGACGAGCGGCAGGATGTTGGTGGAAAAACCAGCGGGCATCGTAATGCCGTAAGAACCATACCCGTAAAGCAAGGCAGGCGCAGAGCCGTCCATCGGCGTAGATTTCAAACGCAAGATAGTGACAGGAATTTCCGCGCCGTCTTCCGCGCGCGCAATGATGCGTTCTACCTCATAAAGCGATGGATCATGACCACTGGGCACTTCCTGGGTTTTGCGCAAATTGCGCGTGC
>CBDDKD010000003.1:0-68259 GCA_965230025.1 Hyphococcus sp. | reverse complement strand
GATCGCCTGAACGAAATCAAACAGCCGACTCTCATCATATGGGGCGCGGAAGACGGATACATTCCGGTCGATGTCGCAAGAACCTTTGACGAGCGCATCCCCGACAGCGATCTCGTCATCTATGACGGGGTCGGACATATACCGATGGAAGAAGCGCCGGATAAAACCGCCAACGACATTGATGCGTTCTTGGAGCGGGCGCTGGGCGCCGCCGAATAGGCGCCGCAGCGTATCAACTTTGATAAAGGCTATAGGTGAGGCCGAGCGTGACAATCAGAATGACGCCGGTGAAGTAAATGGCGACGGAAATCGCCCATTTGATCACGACTGACACCCAACCCGACCCATAGGCCTGACGCAAGACGGCCGCCGGCTGCCACCAACCCCAGATGAGCGGAAACCAGAGCAGTAAAACGCCAAAGCCGGGAATGCGGCTCAAGATCAAAGATAAGAGAAGATACGCATAGAGCGCCGCGTGCATGTAGAGACTGACGACAAAATGATCATACACGTAGAATTTTCGCCGATAGGCGTAGAGCAGCAATAACAAGAATGCGTAGAGCAACGGCGCCAGCAGCAACGTGCGCGGAAGATTTTGACGACTCTCCGAAATGAACAGCCGCGGATCGCGAATAACGCGCTGTGTGGCTTCAAAGATCCGCTTCAGATGCGGCTCCAGCCAGGCCGGCCCGTCATAGTTGACGCTGTCCCAGGATTCATTTCCAAGCGATCCACTCTCTTCGTTCTCTTCCCCGTCTTCAGAAACACCTTCTTTTAAACGGCGCAATTGCGCCGCCGCTTCAGGGTCGCTTTCTTCAAGCTCCTGAAGAGTTTCTTCCGTGAGCGTTTCATCAATGCCTTTGATGCGATCTAGCCCCGCCATCCAGAACGCGGTCAGAAAAAAGAAGACACTCGCAAAGAGATAAAGCCGGAAGGGCGGCGAATAGCGCACGCGCTGACCGTCGAGATAGCGCCGTGCGAGAATGCCGGGGCGCGTCAGCAATAGCGCCAGCGTTCGCGCAAGCTTCCCGTCAATCGCGAGCGTATCGACAAAAAAGTCCTGTACGAGGCCAATGACCGCGCGGCGCGGCTCGTCCCCGCGCTGGCCGCAAGTGTGGCAATAATCGCCGGTCAGTTTCGTGCCGTCGTTTTGACAATGTTGTTGCCGCTCGACCATATGCCCCGCCCCCTAAACCGAACTGGTCAATTTTCACCACAGCATGACCGATTTGTACGGAAATGAAAACACCGCCTGTCCGGCGACAAGGCCTGCCGTGCCGGAAAAAATCAAAGGGCCGCCTCAATCCGGCAGATGCTCCAGGAAAAACCGCACCGCGTTCCCGCCCATGACCGCTCGGATCGCATCGTCATTAAGACCCGCATCCATCAGGGCCTGCGTCAGCGCAGGCAGCTCCGATGCGTCAAACATGGTCGTAACCGTGCCGTCATAGTCCGATCCGAGCGCGACGTGTTCAACGCCAAGGAGATCAATGGCGTAAAGGATAGCGTCGGCGACATTCTCAATTGCCGGATCGCAGATCGCAGCGTCCCAATAGCCGACACCGACCAGCCCGCCATGGTCGGCAATCGCTTTCATGAGATCGTCGGAGATATTGCGCGGGCTGTCACAATGGCCGTTGAGTCCTGTATGCGAGACGATCACCGGTTTATCGGTCAGGGCCAGAACATCGCGCACAACCTGTTCAGACGAATGCGCCACATCGATGATCATGCCTTTTGAGACTGCTCTCGTCACCGCATCGCGCCCGAACGCCGTCAGCCCGGCGCCGCTCTGGCCGTGCAGCGAACCGCCAAGCGCGTTATCGAAAAAATGCTGAAGGCCCATGACGCGAAGACCGGCGTCATAAAGCCGGTCCAGATTTTCAAGCTCCCCTTCCAGCGGATGGGCGCCTTCGACGCCATAAACGCCCGCAAGAACATCCCGATCCAGCGCAGACTGTAGATCGCCTTTACTCTTTACAAAGATGAAATTCCCATCTTCACGACGCTCCAGGTCATCGAGGCGCCAGGCCTGAAACGCGGCGCGTTCATAGATCGAGCCCCAGGTGCGTATCGGCCAGGCCTGCGCCGCCAGCAACAGGGTCAACTGATCGGTGTCGGCGCTGTTCTCTTCATAGTTCTGCCCGCTCGGCGACTTGGTGACGGCGGTGAATATCTGCAGCGCAACGCCGCCCTCGCGCAGGCGCGGCAAGTCCGTATGCCCGCGCGCGTGGCGCTTCGCCGGATCGCGCCGCCACAGCAGCATGTCGGAATGGAGATCGGCGACCGGAATGGTCTCATGCAGCGCGCGCGCCCGCACGCTCACCTCGTAAGACTCGTGCGGCAACACCAGATTGTTGCGCGCATCGAAACGCTGCGGCAGAACACCGTAAAAGACGTATGCGCCGACCGCCGCCAGCACCAGAACAATTCCGCCAATCCATTTCATCGCGCGCCCTCCCGATTTCGGAAAGACTGACCTTAACAAGGCGGCAAGGTCAACGTCGCATGACAGGCGCGCTTTATCGTTTTCTTATCGGCAGTGCAGGCCAAATCGCGGGATTGGCGCGGCGCCGGTTTTTACTGGCGGCTCAATGACGACAGCCTCGTTCAGAACGCGCACCATGAAATCGGCAAACTCTTGCGGCTGCTCGAAATGCGGAAAGTGGGCGGCGTTCTTGAACAGAGCCCATGTTTTTTGCGGCGCCGTGACATCGTCGAACCATTCCTGCGCCAGGTTCACCGGCGTCACTGCATCCTGCGCGCCCATCACCACATAGACGGGAATTTGAAAGTCAGTCGGCGGTGGCCCATAGCCGCCGGGGTTGTCATAAACGAGATGCGCCTGCGCGAATTGCGGCCCCTTCGCCACCTTCATGACATCGCGCATGCTGTATTCCGGCGCCATCAAGCCGGTGCGTAATAACGGCCAGAGGCTGCGCGCATTCGCCAATTCGCCGCCGATGTCGAACAGCAATGTCTCGCGGTTCGCTGCGCTAATCTCAGGCGGCGTCTCGCCCCGTTCCAGAAAACGTTCGCGGATGATCGCTTCCTGCACATCACGCTCGCGGGCCGGATCGGCAACCTGCCCAAGCCCCACATAAGCATGGAAAAGATCCGGCCGCGCTTCAGCGAGCAGCGCGCCGAAATATGTTCCGTGGGAATGACCGACCAGCACGACTTTCTCAACATCGAATTCCGCCCTTAGATGGTCGACCACCGCTTCGGCGTCCGCGAGCATCTGCGTCATGGTAATGGTCGCCGAATCAAGGCTGGCGTGAAAGCTCTTGCCGGCGCCGCGCTGGTCCCAATGCGCGACCACAAAGCCCCGCTCAAGCGAGCGCTGGAAGGCGTGCGCGGTGAACATCGCCGGCATGCCCGGCCCGCCATGCAAGAACAAGATCACCGGACTGTCTCGATTGCAGCTGCGGGTCAGCAGCCATTGCCGGTCGCCATTAATGTCCACCGCTTCCAGCCGCGCGACGCTGTTACGGGCGGCAATCGGATCGGTGTAGGATTTGAACATGAACCAGAACACAGCCAGCAAAACGGCGCCGAGCGCCGGCGCGGCATATTTCAACATCGGTAAAGCTCCTGAAAGGGCGGTTGCACGGCGCCATTCCGCCATGACACACTTGGCGAATGAACCGGGACGCCAACGCCAATCCTCGATTTGTCGCCAATGGACAGGCTTTGTCGTGAACGGCGCCGTGAAATCGCGAATGACGCCGCTGCTTTCCTCCGACCGCGGGCGCGATTTTCTGCTGCTGCTTGCGATTGGCGCATTCATGGCGGCGATCGGCGCCTTTGATACGGATGGCGCGCATCTCGCGCGGCGGTTCGCCTATTGGCTGAGCCTGATGATCGCCGCGGGCGTCACGCACAGATTTCTCGAAGCGCGGATCGCCAGCGCGGACATTGCCAAAAGCTTGTGGAGCAAAGGCGTTCTGTTGACAGCGCTGATGACGGTCGCGCTCACTCCCGTTGTCTGGCTGGTGTCCGCCGGCGTTTTCGGGGCGGCGCTCTCCGTAAGCCGACTTGTCGAATTGACGCCGGGCGTCCTGGTGGTCAACGCCGCATTGGTCGCGCTTCTCGGCGTGACGCAACATCGAGGGCTGCAGGACGCGCACGCTTCTCCTAAAGCCGGTATGCCGTCCGTCATTCGGGACCTCTTGCCGGCGCCGGTGCGCGACGCAACATTGCATGCGCTTCAAGCTGAAGACCATTATATCCGTGTGCATACGAGCGCCGGCGCATCTTTAATCCGCATCACCATGCGCGAGGCTGTCGCCGCGCTTGATCCGGCGCTTGGATTTCAAACGCATCGGTCATGGTGGGTCCGCGAAGCGTCTATCATCAATGTCCGATGGAAACGCGGGCGCGCCATGCTTCGACTTGAAAACGGCGTCGAAGCACCAGTCAGCCGCACTTTTGCAAAAGACCTGACCGCCGCAAAACGATTATAGATGTTTAAGCGTCAACGCGCCGTTGCGCGCGAGCCCATCACAACAAGATCATGCGCCGTATCAATGTCGCGCAGGCGCTCAAGATATTGGATGCGAAAGCAAGGCGGCATGCTCTTAACCGTGTCGGCAAGAGCGTGTCTGGTTGACCACCGAACACCATTGAACAAGCCAGGCGTCGCTCGCCGCCGCGACAACCCGATCAGCCAGTAGCCGCCGTCCTCCGCCGGTCCGAAAACCGCGTCGGCGCCGTTAAGCGCGGCGAACGCTTCGCGCAGATGGCGCGCGCGCATTCCAGGCGCGTCGGCGCCGATGATCACCACTGGCCCCGGCGCGGCGACATTAAACGCATGGCGCATCCGCGCGCCAAGATCGCCCCTTGCCTGTGGTTTTCGGGCAAGCCATGCCGGCCAAAGCGTTTCAAAATCCGCGACAGCGCTCGGCGGATCGATCGCAAGCACCGTGCGCCACGGTCCTTTTACGCACTCGCCGACCGTACGTTCCGTCATGATGCGAAAAAGCGCCGCCGCGCGGCCCATGCCGATATCCGCGCCGAGGCGCGTTTTCACCCGTCCGGCCTGCGGCGCCTTCACGAAGACAATCACCGTAGCGCGCATCAGCGATAAGCCCGTTTCAGTTTTTCCGGCGCGGCGCCAAACTGATATCTTGTGAATAATACAAAATTTTTGAAAACGCGTTTAGCATAGCCTTCGCGTTCATACCGTTCCGCCGATGTCACCGCTTTTGTCCTGAAAACGTGAAACGCCATATTCGCCTCGCGCCTTAGAAGACGCTTCACGATATCGACATCTTCAAATAACGGCATGTCGCGAAACCCGCCGATGTCATCATACGCTTTTCGCGAAATCAATAATCCCTGATCACCATACGGACTTTTTACGAACCTTGTCCGCATCATGGCGCCCGCGGCGACCGCCCGCGGCGCCATCCCTTTCGCATCGAATGCAAGGGTAAAGACGCCCGCATCATAGACATTCTTCTCAATGAAATGCCGGACTTCATCCGTCCATCCGTCTTCAAGCACCGTGTCCGCATGCAGGAACAAGAGCCACTCGCCGCGCGCCGCCGCGCCGCCCGCGCGTAACTGCCCGCCCCGCCCCGGCGGCGCTTTGATGATCCGCGCGCCAAACCCGTCAGCGATCCTGAGCGTGTCGTCGGTCGACCCGCCATCAACGACAACCACCTCCCTGATCAGCCCGTCCACCGCCGCCGCGACCAGCGCATCGAGACACGCAGCGAGCCGCGCTTCGGCGTTCAGGGTCGGGATAACGATGGAAAGGGCGCCCAAGGGTTCGATCATGGCGCTCTCCTTAGCGGCTGACGCAGCTTTCGCCAAAGCCAGCGTCGTTAACGATTCTGTGGAAATAATGTTCTTGATTTGTTCTATTTTGGTGATAGCGTCTGGGCATGGCCCGCGCCGCACACCTTTCCCTGCGCCCTCCCCGCCCTGGAGGGCCTCCGACCGCCAAAGACGGGGGGCCGCCCTCCCCCCGAGGGAAAGGACGCGGCGCGGGCTCCAATGAATCCGGCCGGTATGAAAAGGACAAACGGGAGCCGGTCGACGACGGCTGGGATCTCGATGAGGACCTCCCGCCGCTAAGAACCGACGTAACCATTGAGCGGCCGAAAAAGATCATCACCACAAATACGTCGCCCTATGTGGGGTTCGATCGCTCCATCAATCCCTATCGCGGCTGCGAGCATGGCTGCATCTATTGTTTCGCGCGCCCCACCCACGCCTATATGGGCCTGTCGCCGGGGCTAGACTTTGAATCGAAGCTGTTCGCTAAACCCTCCGCCCACAAACTGCTCGAGAAGGAGCTGGCGAACAAGCATTACAAACCGCGCACCGTCGCAATGGGGACGAACACCGACCCTTATCAGCCGATTGAGCGCAAATTTCAGATCATGCGCGGGATTTTGTCGGTCTTTTCAAAGTTCAATCATCCGGTGACGATCCTCACCAAGGGGCAGTTGATCACCCGCGATCTCGACATTCTTGGCCCTATGGCGGCGAGGAATCTGACCCGCGCGATGGTTTCCATCACCACACAGGACAAAGCCCTCGCCCGCTCCATGGAGCCGCGCGCCTCGGCGCCGAAATGGCGGTTCGAAGCCATCAAACGGTTGACCGATGCGGGCGTGACCACCGGCATTATGACCGGACCGATGATTCCCGGTCTTAATGATGACGAGATGGAAACGATCATGGAAAAGGCGGCGGAAGCAGGCGCGACGTTTTCCGCCTATACCATATTGCGCCTGCCGCTGGAGGTCTCGCCGCTGTTTCAGGAATGGCTGGAGACCTATGCCCCGAACCGCGCCAAACGCATCATGCATCATATCCGCGACATGAATGGCGGCAGGGATTACGATCCGCAATGGTCGCGCGGCGGCGAGATTAAAACGCCCTATGCGCAACTGATCGCCCAGCGCAACCGGGCCGCCCGCGCCCGCCTCGGCTTCGACCGCGAGCGCACGCCGCTGGATCTTTCGCAATTCGCTGTGCCGTCGGAAGTCTCCGGCCAGATGGATTTGTTCGGTTAAGCGCCGCCAGTTTCCAAAACTATTTAACTTTGCTTTCAAAACAATATGTTACAACAAATCCCGATAGGTGATGGTCACATAATATTGATCGCAAATCCGCGACGGATCGTATGAGTTCATGCGTTTAAGGTATATCGAGGCTTGCGGCGCGCGCGAACACCATAAAACCTGATTGGGCTGCGGGACAACGGACGGTAAAGGCATGAAATTCTCGCCTGCAATATTAGCGGGAGCCGCTTTCGGGCTGCTCGCAACCGGCGTTGCAACGGGCCTGCTTGTCTCGAATTTCGCCGGCGGTGGTGAAACCGCCGCCGACGCGGGGCGCGCCGGCGGCCCCGGAAGAGGCGGTGGCGGACGCGGCGGCAGGGGCGGATATGCGCCGGTCGTTACAATGGCCGCGGCGGAACAGGCCGCCATTGGCCGCACTATTGAAGTGATCGGTCAGGCGCGTGCGTTAAAGAGCGTCGCCATCACAGCGGAAGTCACCGGGCTGGTGAAAGAGGTCAACATCGCGCCCGGGGCGAGAGTTACATTAGGCGATGTGCTTTTGCAGATCGACGATGATGAGCAGCAAGTCGCCCTCGCCCGCGCGCAGTCGGAATTCCCGATCGCGAAAGAAAACGCCGAACGATATAAAAATCTCGAATCCGACGCCGCCGCATCCGCTCTCGAAGCGGAACAGGCTCAGAATAATTTCACCGCGGTGCGCGCGCAACTTCGCGCAGCGGAGGTCGCCGTTTCCCAGCGCAAAATTCGCGCGCCCTTTGATGGGATTGCCGGACTGACCAACATAGAGGTCGGCGATTATCTGCGCGCCGGCGACATCGTGACGACGCTTGATGACACGTCATCTATCATTATTGAGTTTTCGGTGCCCCAGGAAGCAGCGGCCTTCGTCAATATCGGTCAGGACGTATCCGCCGCGTTGACGTCGGCGGCGGGCAGAACTTATGCAGGAACGATCACCGCTATCGACAGCCGGGTCGATTCCGTATCGCGCGCGTTGCGAATCGAGGCTGAGTTTCCAAATACAAAAGCCCGGCTGATCCCTGGTTCGGTCTTTACGGTTTCAACGACCGCCACAGGCGAGCCGGCGGTGGCGATCCCCGGTCTCGCCATCCAATGGGACCGATCCGGCGCCTATGTCTGGCGGCGCGGGAGCGATGGCGTCGCGCAACGCGCATCTGTCATCATTCTTCAGCGTACCGATGAAACCGTTCTGGTCGAAGGCGACCTGGAGCCAGGCGACGCGGTTGCAGTGGAAGGCGCCGACAGGGTGCGCAACGGCGTACCGCTTCCGGCGTTATCCCCAGCCGGCGGCCTTGGCGTCAGCGGCGCCAATGGCGCGGAATAACCGCAAATGACGCCAGTACAAGCATCAGGAACAGACTCTGGCGGCGGCTTCATCGGCGCTTTTATTCAGCGTCCAATCCTCGCCGCCGTCATCAGCCTTCTGATCGTGATTGCCGGCCTGGCGGCGCTTTCCGGCGTGGAAGTGCGTGAGTTGCCGGAAGTTGACCGCCCGGTAGTGTCGATCACAACGAGCTATCCCGGCGCGACGCCGGAAGCGATTGACGCCGAAGTGACGGCGATCATCGAGAGCGCCGTCGCCCAGGTTGATGGCGTTCAGACGATTTCCTCATCCTCAAGCTACGAACGCAGCAATGTCACGGCTGAATTCTCATCCAATGCAAATATAGACATCGCGGCGACCGACATCAAAAACGCCGTCTCCGGCATTGGCCGCGAACTGCCCGATGACATTCTCGAACCGATCGTCAGGAAAGCCGATTCCGATGCGTCGCCGATCATGCGATTGTCCGTATCCGCCGCAGGATTTGATCCCGGTTCGCTGGCCCGGCTTGTCGACGATGTGATCCTGCCGCGCCTGCAGGCGGTGGAAGGCGTCGCGCAAGCCGACGATTATGGCGTGCGCAACCGGGTCATTCGGGTGCGGGTTATCCCCGTCTCTCTCGCAGCGCGCGGATTTTCCGTCGAGGATGTCTCGCAGCTCGTATCAACGGCTGTTCAGAACACGCCGAGCGGACGCCTGCAAAATGATGCGCAACAACTCCTCATTCGAGCCGAGGCGCCGGCGCAAACGCCGGAAGACATCGCAGCGCTTCGTCTTGATGACCAAACGCGCCTTGCGGATGTCGCGATTGTTGAATGGGGCTTTGAAGATGAAACAACAACGGCGCGGGTTAATGGAAATCCGGGCATCGGGATCGGCATTGTCCGACAGGCGCAATCAAATACGGTTGCGGTCTCACGCGATGTGCGCACCGCCGTGACGGAGCTTAATCGCACGCTGCCTGAGAGCGTCGAGATCAACGTTGTGGTCGATGACTCCATCTTCATCAATGAATCCATCCGCGAAGTGATCAAAAGCCTTTTGTTGGCGACGTCGATTGTTGTCGGCGTCATTTTCCTGTTTCTCCGATCCTGGCGCGCGACACTCATCCCTGCTGTAACGATCCCGGTCTCCCTCTTGGGAACGGTGGCGGCGCTGTGGCTCGCCGGATTCTCAATCAACCTCATTACCTTGCTGGCGCTGGTGATGGCGACCGGGCTGGTGGTCGATGACGCCATTGTGGTGACGGAAAATATTCAGCGATGGCGCGGCAAAGGCGCCGGCAAGCGCGCGGCGGCGGTGATCGGCGCGAGAGAGATCGTCTTCGCCGTCCTGGCGACGACAGCGACATTGGCCGCGGTTTTCATTCCAATTTCGTTCCTGCCCGGACAGGCGGGGCGGCTGTTTTCCGAATTCGGCTTTGTGCTGGCTTTCGCCGTTATGGTTTCGTCTTTCGTGGCGCTTACCTTGTGTCCGGTGATGACTGTGCGCCTGGGGCGCGAACATCGCGCTGAAATGGACCAGGACTTTTCGGCGCCGTCGCACAAGCGCAAACCCGCCGGTCCGGTTTCGGCGGCTTACGCTATCATATTGCGATTTCTGCTTCGGCGTCCTTTCGCCGTGATGATCGCCTCGCTGTTGTTCGCGGCGGGCGGATTTCTGGTCTTTGACCAAACGCCGAAAGAACTGACCCCGACGGAAGATCGCGGACGGGTGTTCATGATGGTGCTCGGTCAGGACGGGTCGAATTTCAGATATCTCGACCGCAAGGTTTTGGAAATCGAAAACCGCCTGCAGCCACTGGTGGAGGAAGGTCGCGCCGAGGCGACCAACTCCATAACCGGCGTGCGCGGCGGTCAGATGGCGTTTGTTTTCCTGCGGTTGCCCGACTGGTCGGAACGGGCGGAGTCGCAGCAGGATCTTGAACGGGCGATGCGCGCGCGCATCGGCGATATTCCAGGCGTTGCGGCGATCGTTCGCGGCGGCAACTCCCTTGGCATCCGGGGCGCCGGACAGGGGCTCCAGTTCGCGGTTATTGGCGACGATTACGCCGCGGCGGCGGATGGCGCGGAAGCCATCAACGCTGTGCTTGAGCAAAGCCCGTCATTCACAAGCGTGCGCACTGATTTCCAGATGTCCCAGCCGCAGATCACGATCGACATTGACCGCGAAGCCGCGACCGCGCTCGGCATTTCGATTTCGGAGATCACCCGAACGTTGCAGGTGTTGGCTGACGAATTTCAAGCTGCGGATATTTTCGTCGGCGACGACATCATCGAAGTGCTGATTTCCGGCGCCGGAGAGCCGGTAAACGACCCGACGGACCTCGCCAATATTTTTCTGCGCGCGCGCAACGACGCTTTCGTACCGTTATCTTCTGTCGCGAACATTCGCGAGGTCGCCGTTGCATCCAGTCTTGCGCGCGAGCAGCGCCGACGCGCGGTTCCGGTGACGGCGGGACTGGCCGAGGGCGTTGCGCTGGGCGACGCCATCGTGGAATTGCGCGCCGCGGCTGATGAGCAGCTTGAGGGCGCGCTATCAATCGCCCTGCTTGGGGAAGCCAGGGTTCTGCAGGACTCAACGCGCTCGACACTGATCGTCTTTGGATTTGCGGCGGTCATTGTTCTCCTGGTGCTGGCGGCGCAGTTTGAAAGTTTCGTCAGCGCTCTCATCATCATGGTGACTGTGCCGTTCGGTCTTGCGGCCGCTGTCTACGCCATTTTCCTGACCGGCGGATCGATAAACTATTACAGCCAGATCGGCCTTGTGCTGCTCATCGGGATTATGGCGAAGAACGGAATTTTGATCGTCGAATTCGCCAATCAACAGCGTGACCGTGGTGAAAGCGTTCGCGAAGCCATCGAACATGCGGCAATCACGCGGCTGCGTCCTGTGCTGATGACGGCGCTCTCGACGCTGCTGGCGAGCACGCCGTTGATTCTTGGCAGCGGCGCCGGCGCAGAATCGCGCGCAGCCCTTGGCTGGGTAATCGTCGGCGGACTTGGCTTTGCAACGGTGTTTACGTTGTTCCTGACGCCGGTTTCGTTCCTGTTGCTGGCCGGGTTTTCAAAACCGCGCGCATCGGAAGGCGAGCGCGTCGCCGAGGAACTGGCGAAAGCGCCCGCTCACTAGGCTTTCCAGTCTCAAAATACCCCGTGTACAGACTGGTTAGGCGCCCTTAATTCTCAGCTTGAACGTTATCAAAGAACCGCGAATACGTCCCTTTCGGTAAATTCTTATAGGGAAGCTGACCGATATCCGCGGGGCCGTGCCCCGGCGCATCAATCACGACAGCATGTTGCGCCAGGCCGGTTTCCATAAACCCGCGCCGGAAATGGTTGCGAGACTTCGTAACAAAAACATCCATCTCATCAACAGGCACGCCCGCGCGATCAAGTATATTGCGTGTCGTCATTTGATACCGCGTGGGCGTCAAAAGAACCCAGTTATTATCGCCGAAACTCAACGCAATCAGATCGGAATCTTCACCCCCTTCGATATTGAAACCGCCGATATAGCGCACCTTGCCGTCAATAGTCACAGGCGCGCCCGCAAGGTCGGAGGTATGGCCGCCGATATTTATTTCGATGTCATCGCCAACCTTGTGATTGGCCTTGATGAATTCAATTGCGGCTTTGTCTCTAATGGTTCCAACAACAAAATTGGACTGACCGCGCTTGATCAGCTCACCCATAATATGGGTCGCATCGCCTAAGCGATCCGATAAATTTGCAAGAACGATTGGCCGCTTGCCGGACTCCAACGCCGCCAGGCCTTCATCAAGGCCCGCCTTCAATTTCAGGATATCATATTCAAATTCTTCGCGGCGGCTTTGAATATAGGCAGTCATGTCATCGGCGATTTCGTTGGCGAGCTCTTCATCCCCATTGGCCTGAACGAAAACACTCATCCCCATATCCGGCACATCCGCAAACGGGAAACCCATCGCTACGGAAACATAGACATCGGGTTTGCGGTTTTCCCAGCGTCTGGCGCGCTCCATCATGTCACGCGGCACACCCTGATGCGTTCCGCCATAAACCGTCGCAAAAGCGATATTGGGCCGGCGGGCGACAAGGACAGGATCATATGTTCCGCGAACGGTGCGAATAAGAAGGCGCGCCGCGCGCTCGCCCATCAGATTAAAATCATAATGGGGAAAGCGCTTTACGATCAGCACAATATCCGCCTGTTCCGCTAATGCCTCATCTTCATTCGCGTGCAGGTCCAATGTGACCGCGACAGGAATATCGCCCAGCCTGTCTTTAATGCGCCTCACAAATTCCGCCTCGGGGCGGGCGACGCCTTCTACCGCCATGGCGCCATGGAGAGGAAGATAGACAGCATCCAGATCAGGAATTTCGGCTAAGCCGTCGACAATATCGCCGACAAATTTGTCAAAGGCTCGCTCGGTCACCCAGCTGCCCATGCTGCCGCCGACGGGTGAGCGCACGACAGAGACACCGACAAGGTCGACGTCTTTGTATTCGCGGGCCGCACTGACAAAACCGTTTGTACCAGCCCCCGCGCTCAGCGCGGCTTCGCCTGTGTACGGCGCACCATAATATTCAAAATGCTCGATATCGGTTTTGCGCGGGCAGAATGTGCAGGTCTCCATCGCAAAACTCGCAACGGCGATACGCACCACATTATCGGAAGGCGGCGCGGTTTGAGAAGAAGCGTTTGTGTCTGTGAATGCCGTGGTTAAGCAGCATAAAACGACAGCAAGAAAACTTTGGCGTCTATTCATTACGCACTCCCCGGTAATATTGATGTGGGCTTAACAACTACCAATTCAAAATCATCATGAAAAGGGAAATACACGGATTGTCTGGAGCAATTGACTGCTATTGACATCATCCAATCACTTGCAAAGAAGCGGTCATGAGCGCACCATTTTCTTTATGGCGCAACCGCCCGAAACTGTCATTGAAACCAGCCCCGGCGAGGCTGAACGCATTCGCCAGGCGGTGCGCGACATAACGACAATCGCAACGCCCTTACGGGACCTACCGCCCTGCGGCTCCTGCGGACGCCGCGGCGTTTTTTCATTTACTCAGCGATATTCGCGTCAGCGGACCGTTATATACCGTACCCAAACCGGTGACGCGTGAATGGGTTATTCAATGGATCGCGTCCCATATCAGCGAAGCGGCGCAGGGCGTCGGCCTGTTACTGCTTGCCCGTAATGACGCCGACGAACCAACCGGTTTTGTCGACCTTCAGGTTTGGCCGGAGCGTGCATCCGCGGAATTCGGCGGCGGCATTGCGCCCGGTCTTCAGTCGGCTTCTTTAGGGTCGCGCGGCGCCGCGCTTTTGTTTGACTGGCTTTTTCACGAGATCGGCGTTCGCCTTATCGCGATGACGAACGCACTCGACAATGTTCGCACCGAAAAACTTTTGCTTCACCTCGGGTTTCAGCGCCTCACCGAGCGGACGTGTATCGCGGCAGACGGAACGGACCGCCCTTCGATGTACTGGGAGTTGAAGCGCGAAGACTGGCGCTCTCCATTTCACGAAGAAAAATCCACACCCAAGTCATAGCGAGATAGAGATTACTTCGGGCGCCGCACCTAGAACCCATGCTGGCCAAGCGCTTTGGAGAAACGTTCGCGAGTCGCCTGACCGTCAAAAGGAAAGGATTTGAAAAAGTCTTCGCGCGTGACGCCGGGGTTGCGGCGGCTATCGCACCGGCGGCGTACACCGTGACGGCGATTGCGTGTGCGGTCTATCGGTCACGATAAAAAAGCGCGCCGCTGTTCATCACAGCGGCGCGCTAATCCTTGATCACACTGGCGTATTATTTTGCGCCCGCCGCCTTGCGGCTTCTTGATGCGAAACCCAGACCGGCAATACCGGACAGAAGCAGCGGCAACGCCGCCGGAACCGGCACTTCGGAAACGCTAAGCGCCTTGAAGTTGAACGCCAGCCGACTGTTCGGCGAACCCGTCGCTCCCTGCAACACATCAAAGGCGAAGGACACTGTGCCGGAAACTGTCGAGATCGCCGCAAGATCGGAAAGCGTGAATGCTTTGTCGAATGCGCCCATCTCATTACCAATAGCGCTGAGCGACATGTCGAGCGCCATGCCGTTAATCGCATCCACCGTTACAGTCGTCACCTCATTGGCGAGACGGTTTGCATCATCTGCGCGAACGAAAAGCTGAAACGCATTGAAGACGCCATCGGGATTCACATCGATATTGATCGGATTGAAACCACCAAAGGAAAGCGTCGCCTGATCGCCATCATAGGAGACCGTCCATTCATAAGTGGTTCCGCTTGGGCCCCAATCGACATTGAAATTCGGGCCGGCGAATTCTTCACCATTGCGCAGAAACACATCGCTGCCGCGTTGGCTGTTGTTGTTAACATTTTCGTCGCGTTTGATTTCCGTCGTGAAAAGCTTGTCGCCTTCACCCAGGCCAATCTCGGTCAGGCTCGCTGCTGACGCGCTCGATATGGAAACAACCGCTGCGACCAGCGCCATCGTTAGTTTTTTCATCACTTGATCCACCTTACTCACACAAGCCGCCAAAGCAGGCGGCGATTAAACTGTCGCCCCAATACGAGACAGCTTGTAAGGGGCACGCCTTCGCAAACGCAATATCAGCGCCAAAGATCTGGCGCTTTTTTTCATCTGACCGCCGCCAGTCGTGAGAAAATTGAGACAGTTTTTGCGCCATTGGAAAGGCTGCGATCAATTCTTCTCGCCTCGCTTGTCACGATTGGCGTTTTTGGGGCCAATCTATTCTGGCGATTTCCCGTCAGGGTGGAATCGGCGCAGAGAAATTTGATGATAAAAATCACGCCCACATTTGACATCGAGCAATCCATTGGCGGGGTCGTTGCCGGTATTGACGAGGCCGGGCGCGGGCCCTGGGCCGGGCCGGTCGTCGCCGCCGCAGTGATCCTTGATCCGGAGAACGTGCCCCAGGGATTGAATGATTCAAAAAAGCTTTCCGAAAAGCGCCGGGAGGAGATCGCCAGGCTGATACATGAGATGGCCATCGTCGGCGTTGGCGTTGCGAGTGTCGAAGAAATCGACGAGATCAATATTTTGCAGGCGACTTTTCTCGCCATGGCGCGCGCGGAGGAGAATCTTGCCCATCGTCCGGATGCATGCATCGTCGACGGATCGCAAAAACCAAACCTTAGAACGCCAACGCAGATGATCGTTAAAGGCGACGCGAAGTCTCTCTCCATCGCCGCCGCATCGATCATCGCCAAGACAACGCGCGATCAAACGATGCGCGATCTTGCACGAGAGCACCCCCATTACGCCTGGGAGAAAAATAAAGGATACGGCGCGCCAGCGCACCGCGCCGGGTTGGACGCACATGGCGTTACCCCACATCACCGGCGTAGCTTCGCACCAATCCACAATATGTTGTATGCGGACTCATCATCGCGGCGCGCCGGTTAACCTTTCTTACTAATTTCTTAACTTGCTGAATCCATTAAAAAATTCAGCCTGACTCTTGACGGAGTCCGGCTCTCGACTCACAGTGCCGGTCCTTTCCGCAGCGTTTTCAAGCGAAGTGGGAACCGGTTCGCGTCAAGAAAACGCGCACAGTAAATTCAAGCGGGGCGATGATGGCGGCGAAGAAAAAAGCAACGAACAAAAATACAGTCGCAAAACATCTCGACAAGATCATCGAGGGCGATTGCATCACCGCGATGAAAAAGCTGCCCGACAGCAGCGTCGATCTCGTCTTCGCTGATCCGCCCTACAACCTCCAACTCGGGCAGGCGGACCTGACGCGACCCGACAATTCCCGCGTCGACGGCGTTGATGACGACTGGGACAAGTTCGACAGCTTCAAAGCGTATGACGAGTTCACGAGGCGCTGGCTGGCCGAGGCTCACCGCGTTTTAAAGCCGAACGGCGCCATCTGGGTGATCGGCTCCTACCACAATATCTTCCGTGTGGGAACGGCTGTTCAGGACTGTGGGTTCTGGATTTTAAACGACGTTATATGGCGTAAATCGAATCCGATGCCAAACTTTCGCGGCACGCGCCTTACCAACGCCCACGAAACGCTGATCTGGGCGGCGAAAGATCAAAAATCGAAATACACCTTCAACTACCGCGCGCTGAAGACCGCCAATGACGACTTGCAAATGCGCTCCGACTGGGAATTCCCGATCTGCACCGGCAATGAGCGCATCAAGGGCGCGGACGGCGTCAAAACCCACCCGACACAAAAACCCGAAGCGCTCCTGCACCGGGTCCTGATCGGCGCGACCAATCCCGGCGATGTCGTGCTCGATCCGTTTTTCGGCTCCGGCACCACCGGCGCGGCAGCGAAATATCTCGGGCGCCGCTTTATCGGCATTGAGCGCGACAAAACCTATATCGCCGCCGCCAAACGCCGCATCGCGCGCATCAAACCGCTGGAGGAAGAAGACCTCAGAACGCAACCGTCGCCAAAAGCGGCCAAGCGCGTCCCCTTTGGCGCGGTCGTCGAAAACCGCCTTATCAAACCGGGATCGAAGCTCTATTCCCCGCGCGGCAACCACGCGGCTAAAGTGCGCGCCGACGGCTCACTTTACGTGAAAGACGGCGAAGAAGAAATTCAGGGCTCCATCCACAAGGTCGGCGCGGCGGTGCAGAACGCCGCCGCCTGCAATGGCTGGACCTATTGGCACTATGAAGCAAAGACCGGCCGCAAGCCGATCGATTTCTTGCGCGACAAGATCAGGAAAGAGATGACGGGGTGATGATCGGCGCTTCGCGCAACTATTCCGATCGGCTCATCCAGCCGCCCGAAAGAACTCAAGATAATCTTTATCGAGCGTCATGGGCTCACTAAAAGACTCACATCTCTCCCAATAGCTGTCTACGTCTTGCTGAAGTTGTAACGCCTCTACGCGCAACGCTCTGTTTCTTTCATGGGGCATATAGATTTTAAAAACAGGCGCGACACCGCCACCGCGAACGATCCGGCTGCCCGTACTATCTTTATCGCGATCAGAATCGGTTTGCGCCGCACGGTCATTAAAGTCCAAGATGCGTGTTTCAAGCGCATCACCCTCACTCAAACATCGCTCATAATCTGCGACATGCGCCCGCAGAGCCGTCGCAACTTGCATTACAGGCAAAGCGACATTCATGCGTGTTTCATCATAACCGCCGTCAACGTCCGTTAGCGAAGCGCTCCAGTTGGGCAGATACGCTGTGATAGCGCCGCCGGCTACCGCCCCACGCACGAAAGTCTGGTTCTTAATTGAAATACGCTGCGCTCCCTCAAGCGCCGAGCCGCTTTCTAGAATAACGCATGAACCTACCGCGAAAGCATTTTCCGTTGTGGCGCTAACCTCGCCGCCGGTGACGTCTTCATCGAAGCGCAGCGCCGCCAATGGATCGAAACACCCATATCCATCACGATCAAGCTCAGTTGGCCCAATTCTGTCCAGTATAAAAACACGGAGCTGTTGTTGCGCAGGCGCAGATACAGGCGCCGCGACGGCCGCCGCGATCAACAACGCGGCAGAAATGTTTTTAACCACTGTTGATCTCCCTCGCAAAAGCGCGATGTGGCAGTAAGACCAAATGAGTAAACGAACGCACCCGACTTTGTTTCGCCGCCATGGACAAGCCTTATCGCGCCGAATGGCGGTAACTATAGCGATAACAGGCGCTCATGTCGAAAATCTTTAAAAACGTGCATTTTCGAGGCATGGAGCAACTTATTGGCTAGAAAAAGCCTTTGCCTCGATATGAAAACCACTAACAACGCCCGCAGTCGCCCAGGAGCGAAGCGGGATGAAAATGCTGTTACTACGCAGGCGCGACACAAAAACGATTGCTGTCTGGCGCCGTCATAACTTCTGAGAGCCAAGTTCAGGATGACAACGGATGAGAATAAGGCTTTACCCGCACTATAGCGCCACTAGTCTCCTCTCATGCCCTGGGACAAAAACCTCGAAGAACTCAAACGTCGCCGAGCCCTCGCCGAAAAAATGGGCGGCGAGGAAAAGCTTGCGCGCCAGAAGGCGCGGGGCAAGCTCGATGCGCGCGAGCGAATCAGGCGCCTCCTCGACAAAAATTCATTTCGCGAGATCGGCAAGATCGCGGGCAAGGCGACTTACGACGAAAATGGCGACCTGGCCGGCTTCTCCCCTTCCAACTTCATCTTCGGGCGCGGGCTAATCAATGGCGAACCCATTGTCGCGTCAGCCGATGACTTCACCGTGCGCGGCGGCGCGGCGGACGCGGCGATCCATCGCAAATTCGCCATGGCGGAGCAGATGGCGCACGAGTTAAAGCTGCCCCTCATCCGGATGATCGACGGCACCGGCGGCGGCGGCTCGGTCAAGATGCTTGAAGACATGGGTTTTACCTATGTGCCCTTCGTGCCCGGCTGGGAGCACGTGGTCAAAAACCTGAAAACCGTGCCAGTAGTTGCATTGGCGCTTGGCCCCACGGCGGGACTCGGCGCGGCGCGCATGGTCGCCAGTCATTATTCGGTGATGGTGCGCGGGATTGCGCAGATTTTCACCGCCGGCCCGGCGGTCGTTTCCGGCCTTGGGCCAAATTCAAGAACGGGCGGGAAAAATCTCGACAAGGAACAGTTGGGCGGCGCGGATATTCATACCCGCAACGGCGTCATCGACGACGAAGCGGCGAGCGAGGATGAAGCGTTCGCGATGGCGCGCCAGTTCCTTTCGTATCTGCCGTCCCATGCGGAGGAACGCGCAACGCGCGCGGCGCCCCATGACAAACCGAACCGCAAAGACGAAAAGCTCCTTTCCGCCGTGCCGGAAAACGCCCGCGAAGCTTACTCCATGCGCAAGATTATCGAAACGGTCGCCGACAAGGGCTCCGTTTTCGAAATGGGTAAACGCTGGGGCCGCGCGGCGATCACCGCGTTCGTCCGGTTTGACGGCTGGCCCGTTGCGGTGCTCGCCTCCGACCCGACCTTTCTCGGCGGCTCATGGACGGCGGACACAGCGGAGAAAGCCAGACGGTTTGTTCAGTTAGTGGAACAATTCCGCCTGCCGGTTGTGCATCTTGTGGACAATCCCGGTTTCATGATCGGGCTTGAGGCGGAACGCGCCGCCACCATCCGCCGCGGGGTCGAGGCGATGAACGGAATTTACGACGCCACCGTTCCCTGGGCGACAATTATCATCCGCAAGGCCTATGGCGTCGCGGGCGCGGCCATGTCCGACCATACGCGATTTCAATATCGTTTCGCCTGGCCGTCCGGCGACTGGGGCTCGCTCCCTATGGAGGGCGGCGTTGAAGTCGCATACAAATCCGAGCTGGAGAAAGCTGACGACCCGGCGGCGGCGCTCGCCGAAATAAAAGCGCGACTTTCAAAAGTCACTTCGCCCTTCCGCACGGCGGAGCCGTTTCTCGTTGAAGACATTATCGACCCGCGCGAGACAAGACCGCTTTTGTGCGAGTTCGCGGAGATGGCGCAACGCTCGCTTTAGGCGGCTTTTTCAACACTGCGTTCGCCGAATACAGTCGTCTCAATCGCGCCAAGCACCCCATAAGGACTGTCTGGCTGCCCGGCGGCAAACTGGCCCATTATCGAAGCCGCATCGCTTTCACGATCAGGCGCATTTGCTTCTCGCGCCGCTTCCATTTCGGCCAGTCGTTCCGATCGCGCATCGGCTGTCGCCTGCATCATCTGCGCCTGAGCCGCCTGTGCGATAGCCCGGTCAGGCCCGGAGGGTTCAGCAGGCGCCAGCGCCGCAGCAATAACAACACGCATTTTCGCAATCGTCGCCTCTGGTGTTGACTCCGGCGACATATCAATCGGCACCGACCCGCCGATCGCATATTGGCGGTCGTCAGGCCCCTTTTGGTAAGAATAGGAAATGGCGCCCGCATAAGGTCCGCCGACACTCTTGTGGGCCTGTTCATGAGCCCGCACTTCGCGATCGCGCGCTCTTAGCTCATCGACAACTTTCTGCTCTTCACGCGACAATTCTCCGGGTGCTGTTTTCGTTTTTTCGTTCGCCGCCGCTTCATCAGTCTTCTGTGTTGCGGTTGACGGCTCCCTTTCTTCTACGCCTGAAAATTTTGCCGCCTCCGGCTGCGCTTCTTCGAAAGACTGCTGCATCAAGGCGGCCGAGAGCGAACGATCAACTGTCAGCTGAAGCGCGGGGTTGTTCTGCGCACGCCCAGCCTCTGCTTCGGTCCGTGACGTTAAGGATTGCTCGCCAAGACGGCGCAGCGCCGCCGCCGGATCTTTAACCAACCGATCAAGGCCCTTTGCCTCAATGCGCGTCGCCGTCATATATTGGCGCGACGGAACTGTAGATACCGAACCGAACACATTCATAATCCGGCTAGTCTAGGGGGAAAGACTCAATAAATGATTGTTGCCAAAGCGTTAAACGCAGTCAGTCAAAATTGAACGGACCGCGTAAGAAAAACTTGCGGCGCGTATGACTTTCATAAACGACAGCCGACGTTAAAGGCAGCTATTAAAGGACGGTCCGTTTGATCGCACGACTTTTGCCGCATTCATTACCGATGCCGGAAGCGGGCGCCCACCGCCTTCATCATCCTCAATGGCGGCGGCGTAAGCAAAAACGAATTCCGCCTGTTGCAGTCCCATGACGCACAGCAACGCCTCGCGGCCAAATGCGTTTTCAATCGTCTGAACCATCTCGGCGCCAACATAATAGAACGGACTGTCAAACACGCCGGACAGGCCAATATTGTAAACCTTGCCCGCAGCGGCCGGATCATCGGACGCATTCAGATAGACAAATGCGAGATCCAGCAAATCGAAATTTTCATCGGTTCGGCCGACATTATTCCGATTGATACGCTGGCTCAATTTCGCATAGGCGCCGGGATCTTTAATTTCAGAAAAGTCCGCCACGGTGATGGCGCTCCCCTCGCGAATGACAGCATCGAAGATCTGCAAAGGCGCAGGCGCGTCATCGTCGACAACCGGCACAAACAGGCTTTGAACGCCATGATAGATTTCATGGGCGATCAAATAGCGCAGTCCTTCTTGGTCATCGCCAATGCAGGGAAGGTCCACATAAAACCCGCCATCGATTGCCCAGCCGCCGCAAGACGGCCCGCCGACAATGATCGTCGCGACGCCGTCATAACTCATGCCCGTTGGCGTGTAGGCGCTGACCATCTGCGTTGTCGTATCGGAAAAGCCCTCGGTTTGTTCGGACAGCCCGGCGACAATCCGGCTGAGGTCATCGCGCTTTTCGATCACTTCAGAAAACCGGAAATAATCCCGCTCGGGCGCCGCGCACGCCGCTGCGGATTTTCGCGCGGCAATATATTCATCCATCGTGAAATAGTCGCGAAACTTGGAGAAATGCGCCAGCATATCTTTAACAACGATTGAGTTTCGAATTGCCGCCTCGTCAATCGCCTGGTTGGAACAAACGTCGTTTAAAACCGAGCTGGCGAAGTTTGTATCGAGCCGAACCTGAACCTCGGCGCTTGCGGGAACCGCCAGACACACTGACGAAATACCGGCAAGTAATAAGAAAAACTGCTTCATCCCCGAACTCTATCCCCGCTTTATTCAATCTCAACGAAAACAAGCGTAACAGAACCCAACCTGTCCGTCGCTTCGCTTTGTCGCGAAAACAAAACACGTCTTCCGACATAACCAGGCGGGAAAGGCTAACCCAAGCCCTTCCTGTGGCGGTCAATCATCTTTAACGCCAATGCAATGCTCAAAGAAATCACACCCACAATGTCGGCATAAATAATCGACATCAGCGATTGCGGCTGGTCGCTTGTAAAATAGTAAAGCCCCATGAAAGACAGCATGGCGATCAGGCCGCCGGCGATCGCCATTGCATGCAGGCGCTTTTTAAACGCGGCGATGATCATGAAACCGCCGACCAGCCCAAACAGAACAGCGCGGTGACGCAGCAAAACCTCAAGCGCCGGGTCGGCGAGTTCAATCCCGTAAAGACTTTCAATGCGTGCGCTGGAAACCACGCCGACAACGGGGAGAAAGTTGATAACGCCTGCGAGCGCGATCAGCGTCATAATTATGCGTTCCCTGTTCATCACACCCTCACCACGCCTCTTCAAACAGGCGCAGGAAATTACCGCCCAGAATCTTTTCAATGCGCGCGGAAGAGTGACCATTAGCGGCGAGCATATCCGCCAGGCGCTGATACTGTGCCGGTCCCATCAGATCGCGCGGCACGGTGATGATGTCAGGGTCTTCGTTGGGCGCGCCAACGCCAAGGCGCGCGCGGTTTTCAATATCCTCGCGATGGCGTTCAAGAAATCCCGGCATGTCGTCAATAGGCGTTGTCGTTCCGTCCGTACCAAGACCTACATGATCTTCGCCGCAGACATTCACCGCATGTTCGATATGGGCGACAATATCGGCGGCCATGTGCTGGCGTCCCGGCGTCAGGTACGGCATGAAATAAACGCCCATGACGCCGCCCTTGTCCGCAAGCGCCCGCAGTTCAGCATCGCCGCGATTGCGCGGATGAGGCGCCAGTGCGGCGCAGCCTGTATGCGTGATGGCGACGGGCGCTTCCGACGCGGCGATCGCATCAAGCGTTGTCTGCTCGCCTGCGTGCGAAATGTCGACGAGCATGCGCTTTTCGTTAAGCGCCGAAACAAGCTCATAACCGAATTCCGTCAGCCCGCCATTTTCCGGCACAAGCGCACCGTCGCCGGCCGTTCCTTTGAGATTGTAGGTCAGCTGTACAACGCGCACGCCAAGATCGGCGAACAGGCGCGCGCGCGATGCATCGCCCCCAAACATTTCAGAATTCTGAAAGCCGAATATGAGGCCAACCTTGTTCGCTTCATGCGCCGCGCGGATGTCATCGGCTGAAAGGGCCTTGACCAGGCTTTCGGGGCGAATGCGGATCGCCTCGCTCCACCAGGCGATGCTGTCGACAGTCTCCACGAACGGGTCGCCTTCGCCGAACACATGGCCGAGAGTCAGGTTGATCGCACCCAGACCGGCGGCGCGCGCATCGTCAATCGCGCGTGCATCAAGATGATGCGCCGCAATTTGTTCTTCATCAGGGCCCGCGCCGTTCGGATTATAAAGACCGCCCAGCGCATTGATGACAAAGGGGCGCTTCTTCTTCGCCAGTGCAGGGGCCGCCGCCGCTAGCGACGCTGCACCGGCGCCGATAAACAGCATGCGCCGATCAATCGAAAAATTTGTCATGTCCTTTTTCCTTTTCCGATATTACTCGCTCTTCCGCATAGCAGAGCAGTTGCTCGTCGAAGATGTCATCGACCCGCTCGATACGAAGCCACTGTCATGCGTGTTTGCAGAACTCGCACAGCATTCGCTTCAAGGCAGTGCGCGCAAGAGTTCAAGCGCCGGCGGAACAAGCACTTTCAGCTTCTCATTCTCACTAGCAGCTGCATTTACATAAACCGCCTGCCCGAATGCTTTGAGATTGTGCAGCCGCGCGAGACCGCGCTTGCTCTCATACGCCTCACCCCAGTTTTCAAGCGGCGCGGGATCAGCGAGCGCTGTAAACCAAGCTGTCCATTCTTCTTCAGTGAACGCTTCGTTCATCGCCATAACAAGGATCGGCCGCGCCAATCGCGCTGGCTCTCCATATATGTAAAAATGCGTCGTATCAGGAATAATCTGGGACATCACCGCCTCTCTTAAACTTTGCAGCTGCGCCGCAGAGGTCTTCGTGTTGAACGCTAACTGCATGGCGAGATCAGCGGCGTGGGCGACGCCGTGGCGCCAGCCCTCTGTGTCATCGAAGCCGCGATAATCAGTGACGGATGTCAAATAGGCGGCCGCAGCATCGACAAGCGCCTGCCGCCCTTTGCTGTTGAGAGTGTCGCCAACCCTGTCGGTGCGCGCCACTTCCGCCAACACAAGGGCGGCGAAGGGTTTTTCAAACCCGTTCGGATCGCTTTCCTCTTCTTTCAAGATCGCGATGAGGTCGCCGCCGAGCCGGCGCACCACTTCCGCATCCAAGCGTTCGCCGCGCATGAGCGCCACATAGGCTTCATAAGCAATCTTGTCGCGCAGCTCCGGATCGGGCGAGGCAAGACATTCAAGAAGGGCGAAGGCAAAACGCTCACGCTCCTTTTCATTGGCAATTTCGAACTCTGCGGCCTTCAGAGCCTGCAATTCAGCCTTCGACATGCCAAGCGGCTTGCACGCGTTCGCAGCGTGAGCCGCGAACAATTGAATCGTAACAGTAACAGTTACAACGATAAAAGCGTTTAGAATGCGCACCTTTTAAACCTTTCCGGCCAATAATTCTTCTGACTATTCCACTTTCACGGCCAACGTATCGTGATGGCCAGTGATCAGGGAACGGAGCAGAAAAGAAATATCCGCGCGGTCTTTGAAGCCTGAGTCTGTCGCGGCAGTCTCCGCTTCTTCGGGCGTTGCTGACGATGGCGTTGCAAAGGCTTGCAGATTTTCATGAAACCCAATGGTGAAGACATCGACATCCGAACCCGCCGCGCGACGGAAGATCATATTCGGCTTGCCGCCAGTGGCGCTTAAATAGGTATTTTCCATGCGGCGCTGCTCAAGCAACTCCCCCGCTTTGCCCGCTGCAGCCTCAAACATTTCGATATGAAAGAACCCGTTGCCGGCAAACTCGCGCTCGAACTCCGCCAGAGGTGGCCCGTAGGCGAAGTGGTCTTCCGCAAAAGCGATCAGCGCATAACCGGGCGCCAATGCTTCAGCATATTTTTGCTGCGCCGCCTGACGTTGCGCAGTTTTTTCCGCATCGTGAAACTCTGTCCAGCTTCCCATGGGAACCACCGCCATTAAGTCCCACTGATCGCCCTGGCTGTGGCGCATCACAAAAGGCGCGTCCTGGCCCGCTTCTTCAAAAAAGCCGGACGCTTTCATTTCAGCGATCCAGTCGAGAAGACCTTCCAACTCGCCGCGCTCGGCGCGCAAGGTCATCATATGATAGAGATAGTCGCCTTCCAGTTCCTGCGCCGCGGCAGGTTTGGACATTGCGGTAAAAATCACGATGCAAATAGATAATAATATCGCCCATCCTTCGAGACGCCTTGTCTCTTTCATCCTGAGGGAGCTGCAAGCTCGTCTCGAAGGACGAAGGGTCGGTTCAATTGAACCGACGGGCTCTTCAGGATGAAGTTCATTTGCATATTTGATCGAGGTCATTCTCCATCCCCTTTTGGTTTTAGCGCTAACTCTACAGCCTTTTTCATCACCGTGGGAAGCTGCGCCGCCTCCGGCGCAATCCATTGCTGGCCGTCACAGCGTCGAAATCCCTTCGGCGCACGCGCTGCATAAACATCCAGCACAAGATGAAAATGCGTGAATGTATGGGCGATGTCGCCGATGCGCGCCCATTTTGACTTCGCGGGCGCAGCCTCGAAAATATTTTCGGGCAAGGCTTCAGCCCATTGCGTTCCCGGCAGGCCGAGCATGCCCCCAAGCAAGCCTTTTTCAGGGCGCCGCTCAAACAACATCTCCCCCTTTCCATTCAGCATGGCGAAGGCCGCCCCCTTTCTGGTTGGCTTTGCTTTCTTCGGCGCCTTTTTGGGAAATTCGGCGGCGCGACCGACCTGATGCGCACTGCAATGATCCGTTAACGGACAAAGAAGACACGTTGGCGCCTTGGGACGGCAAACGCCCGCGCCCAGATCCATCAGGCTTTGCGCGAGATCGCCGGAGCGCTTCTTTGGCCAGATCGTATCGGCGCGGGCTTTAATTTCCGGCTTGGCTGCGGGTAATGGCGTTTCAATCGCAAACAATCGAGAGACCACGCGTTCAATATTGCCGTCGACCACCACCGCGCGGCGATCAAAAGCGATGGCCGCAATCGCCGCCGCCGTATAGTCGCCAATGCCGGGGAGCGCCCTCAACGCTTCCTCCGTATCCGGAAATTCTCCGCCATGGTCGCGCGCCACCACAACCGCGCATTTATGCAGGTTGCGCGCGCGGGCATAGTATCCAAGCCCCGCCCATTGCCCGAGAATGTCATCAAGCGGGGCCGCCGCCATCGCATTCACATTCGGCCAGCGCTTCAAAAACGCGGCGTAGCGTGGCGCGACGGTCGCCACCGTCGTCTGCTGCAGCATGATTTCGGAAAGCCACACATGATAGGGGTCGGGGCGCACGCCCTGTTTTCGCGCCGCCGGCCCGACGCGCCAGGGCAATTCCCGCGCATGGCGCTCATACCAGCGCATGAGCGCCGGCGCGATTGCAGATAAGTTTTTCGGCTCGACGGTTTCGAAAGGCATAAGGGCACACTATGATGGCGCTTATCAAAAGGGCAAAGCGCAAATGAATGAGCGCCTTCGGACAAAACCGGCGCGGCGGGCGCCGCCAAGAATCGCACGCGCCAGCGCAGACGTGTTCGCCGCCCTTACCCGCAAAACAAAATACGCCGAGCCGTCTCTGGCGGAAAACTGGCCCTCCATCGCCGGCGCCGAGATCGCGGCCTTGTGCCGGCCCGGCCGGATCACCGGCGGGCGCGCGGCCCGCACGCTGGAGGTGCATGCGCCGTCAAGCGCGGCGGCGACAATGCTCGCCATGCGCCTCGACGATCTTCAGACCCGGGTGAACCGGTTTCTCGGTCCGGGCGCGATTGCGCGGATTACAATTCAGCAAAGCGCCACGCAAAACGCCGTCACGCAACCCGCTGACGATGACCCCAGCCCCCTTGGCCGGGCCCTCGCCTCCTTTCGGGCTGCGGTTTCCAGCAAAAACCGGCCCTCTGACTGAAGAATAGAGTTTCGCCTCATCGCGGGAGGGCTTGCGCCAGCGCCCGCGTTAAGCGATTTTGCGCCCAACAACTGGCCCGCCAGCCCGGCCCATATGAAAGGTTCCGTTTTGATGATGAATTCCGGCATGCGTTTTCGCCCCGCTTTCGCGGCTATTTCCGCTCTTGCGCTCATGGCTGCGGCCTGCGGCGGCGCGTCGTCCGACGAACCCGCCTCCAGCAGCGGCGGCGACGCCGATGTTTCGGCTGAGAGCGGCGCCCTTGGCGATATGGTTCTGGGCGCTGAGGACGCGCCCATCACCGTTATCGAATACGCCTCGGTAACCTGCCCTCACTGTGCGACGTTCCACGAAACGGTCTATCCGTCGATCAAGGAAAACTACATCGACACAGGCAAGATCCGTTATGTATTCCGGGAATTCCCGACCGCGCCGGCGGAACTGTCGGTGGTCGGCTCCATGCTGGCGCGCTGCGCGGCTGACAAGGGCGGCTCTGACGCCTATTTCCTCGTCATCGATTCTCTTTTCAAAACCCAGCGCACCTGGATTTACTCAGACAGTCCACGCGACGAGCTGATCAAGATCTCCAGCCAGGCAGGGATGAGCGAAGCGGACTTCGATGCTTGCGTAAAACGCGAGGAATTGCTTGATTTAATTAACAAAAATATAAATGCGGCGCGGGATAATTACAACATTCAGGCAACCCCGAGCTTTATCATTGATGGGCAATTGCGCAGCATTTCCTCCGTCGAGGCGTTTTCCACAGCGCTCGACGAGGCGCTTGAAAAAGCCGCCGAATAACAAGGGGAAAGCTTTATCTGGCGGACGCTTGGCCTTTGCGCAGAATCGGCGATCATTGATGATTACTGACTATGCGCCGGGCCGGTGGGGCCTGCCGTCGCAATTGCCGGGAAAAGATTTGTGAAATTTACCAATGTCCGCCTTGTCGGATTCAAATCCTTTGTTGAGCCGACAGACTTCGAAATCCGCGAAGGCCTGACCGGCATTGTCGGACCGAATGGTTGCGGCAAGTCGAACCTGCTGGAGGCGCTGCGCTGGGTCATGGGCGCGACCTCGGCCAAGGCGCTGCGCGGCGACGGCATGGATGCGGTGATTTTCTCCGGCACCTCGATGCGCCCGTCGCGCAACTGGGCGGAAGTGATCCTGAGCCTCGATAACTCGGACCGCTCGGCCCCCGCCGAATATAACGAGTGCGAAACCCTTGAGGTCTCCCGGCGCATCCTGCGTAAGGAAGAAGGCACCCAGTCGATCTATCGGATCAACAACAAGGAAGTGCGCGCCAAAGACGTGCAGCTTCTGTTCGCTGACGCCTCGACCGGGGCGAACTCCCCGGCGCTGGTGCGTCAGGGCCAGATCTCGGAACTGATCAACGCCAAACCGCAGAACCGCCGCCGGTTGCTCGAAGAAGCTGCGGGCGTTACCGGCATTCATTCGCGCCGTCACGAAGCGGAGCTGCGCCTGCGCGCGGCGGAGCAAAACCTTGAACGCCTCGACGACGTCATCAGCGAGCTTGAAACGCAAAAAGGCGCGCTCGCCCGGCAGGCGCGCCAGGCGACACGCTATCGCAATGTCTCCGGCGACATTCGCCGTAACGAAGCGATGCTGTGTTACCTGCGCTGGCGCGAAGCGCTGGATGCGCAGGGGAAAGCTGCTGAGGGTCTGACCGAAATCAGCGGACTGATCGAAGAAACGGTGCGCGTCGCCGCCGCCGCCTCCACCGCACAGGAAGAAGCCCACGGCAAGCTCGACCCGTTGCGGATGGCGGAAGCTGAAGCCGCCGCCGCGTTACACCGCCTGACGGTCGCGCGCGAAAATCTTGACGATGAGGCGCGCCGCGCCGAAGCGGAACTAAATCGTCTGTCTGCGGAGATTGAACGTCTTCAGCAGGATATCGAACGGGAAAAAGGCCTGCTCGGCGATGCTGACGAAGCTGTCGCCGCGCTGCAAAGCGAAGAGCAATCATTGAAAGAGCGTGAAGGGTCACAGGCCGAACGGCTCGAAGCCGCGCAAGCGCACATGTCCGAGACGACGCAGGCGCTTGAAAATGTCGAACAGGCTTTCGACCAGAAAAGCGCCGAAGCGGCGGAATTTGACGCCAAGCGTAAGGCCAATGCCGACAACATCGCCGGCGCCGAGCGCCGTCTTGAGAAGATCGCCGGGCAGATCACAACATTCCGCGAAGAGCGCGAATTTATCGAACCGACCCCGGAACAGGCGCGCACCCTCGAAGACGCCAGCGCCAGATTTACCGCCGCTGAGGAAGCCGCGCGCGCCGCCGAAGCAGCGTTCCACCGCGCCGAGGAAGAACGCGCCAGCGCCGAAGAATCGGAAAACGACTTACGCGGCCCCTTGCGCAGCGCTGAACAAAGCCTCACCGAAATCGACGCTGAACGCGAAGCCCTGCGCCGTGTCCTCGCCGCAAACGAATCCGACGACTGGCGCCCGCTGATTGAAATGATCAGTGTAGAGCCTGGTTACGAAAATGCGCTGGCCGCTGCGCTTGGCGACGACCTTGGCGCCGCCATTGACGAAGCCGCGCCCGCTCACTGGTCGCATCTCGGCGATACGCCGACGGAGGGCGCCCTGCCCGACGGCGTGCGCGCGCTTAGCGATTTCGTTCGCGCGCCGGCGCAACTGACGCGCCGCCTCGCGGCGATCGGCGTTGTCGATGCGGATGATGGCGAACGCCTGCGCGATAGCTTAAAAGCCGGGCAGCGGCTGGTCTCCCGCGACGGTGACTTATGGCGCTGGGACGGTTTCACGTCCCATGCAGACGCGCAAACCGCCGCCGCCATTCGTCTGGAACAACGCAACCGGCTTCTGGTACTCGACCGCGATTACGAAACCGCGAAAGAGCGCGCCGACACAGCATCGCTCGCGCATAATGGCGCGGTCGATCTTTTGAAAAAGCGCCAGTCTTTCGAGCGCGAAGCCCGCGCACTCTTTTCCGATGCGCGCCGGGCTGTGGATATGGCGCGCACTGCGCTTTCCGAACTGGAGCGCCAGCATGAACGCGCCTCGACCCGCATCGCCTCCATCGATGAAAACCTGACGCGCCTCGCCGAAGACGATCAGGAAACCCGGCGGCTGTTTGAAGAACTAACCAGCGAACGCAACGCCTTACCTGATCCGGCGCTGATTACGGAAAACCTCGACGCCGCCCGTAATGAAGTGGCTGAGGCGCGCTCTCTGGCCGGCGAGGCCCGCGCAGCGCACAATGATCTTGCGCGCGAAGCGCAGATGCGCGCCGAACGCCTGCAGGAATTGTCGCGCGAGCAATCGGTCTGGGCCGAACGCAGCGAAACCGCCCGCACGCGCATGGGCGAGTTGACGACTCGTCTTGAAGAAGCGACGGCGGCCCATGAAACCGCCAGCGGCGCGCCAGCGGCCATCGACGAAAAGCGAAAAGCCCTGCTCAATCAGATTGCCGTTGCGGAAACACGCCGCAATGAGGCGGCGGACGCGCTGGCCGAAGGCCAACAGGCCGCAAACGAAGCCGACAAGACGGCGAAAGCCGCTGATCATGAGGCCGCCGAAGCGCGCGAAGCGCGCGCGCGTCTGGAAGCGCAAGCCGAAGCCGCCGCTGAACGCGTTGAAGAAGCAGCCTCTATCGCCCATGAGGCTTGCGACGCGGCGCCGGAAGAATTGCTTGGCATCGCCGAGCACAAGGACGGCAAGGAACTGCCCGACCGCGACAGCGTCGAGCGCAAACTGGAGCGTTACAAGCGCGAGCGGGAAAATCTCGGCGGCGTTAATCTGCGTGCTGACGAAGAAATGAAAGAAGTCAGCGAACGCCTTGAGGAGCTGGGCGTTGAGCGCGAGGATTGCGACGGCGCCATTCGCAAATTACGCGCTGCGATCGGCGGGCTGAATCGCGAAGCGCGCCAGCGCCTTCTCGATGCGTTCGAGACCGTCAACACGAATTTCTCCAGCCTGTTCACGCGGCTGTTTAACGGCGGCCAGGCGGAATTGCGCCTGATCGACTCCGACGATCCGCTGGACGCCGGCCTTGAAATATTCGCCTCACCGCCAGGCAAGAAACTCGCTTCCATGTCGCTGATGTCCGGCGGCGAACAGGCGCTCACCGCCACCGCGCTTATCTTCGCTGTCTTCATGGCGAACCCGGCGCCGGTCTGCGTCCTCGACGAGGTTGACGCGCCGCTCGATGACGCCAATGTGGAGCGCTTTTGTCGCCTGCTGCATGAAATGGCGGCGGAAACCGAAACCCGCTTCATCATTATCACCCACCACGCGCTGACCATGTCGCGCATGAGCCGCCTCTTCGGCGTGACGATGATCGAACGCGGCGTCTCACAACTTGTGTCGGTGGATCTCTCGAAAGCCGAGCAACTCGCTGCGGCGGAGTAAGCGCTTAGGAGTATGTTCCTTTACTCATCTAAAAGGTTGCGCTCGGGCACAAATTTTAATCTCACCGCACTTAGCGGCTGTCTACAACGCCAATCTCGTAATCATCACGATCCAGCAGCCATGTCTGATCAAATAACAGTAATACGCCAAGTATCGCAAACGCGACCGAATAGATAATGGCTATCCTTGGGATCACATCCCACACTGCGCCACGTGTAATCTTGTCGTTTATTTTCTTACCTTCACTGCTAAGCTTTTCCGAGGCTTTCCCTTTAGAATCTTCGATTATTTTTCCAAGGCTAATACCTGGGTATTTTTTATCTATATAGTCTCGCAAATCGTTAACACGATACTGCATGCGTTTCATTCGATCACGAAGGTGGTCCAGCACGACAAGGCTATAGAAACTTAAAGTACAAATCGCCGCGGACGAAAGGATAATGACTAGGCCCAAAACTTGAGCATTCAAGTCGAACAGAAAAGGTGCGCTTGAAATACCACCCGCAAAAAGAATTAGCACGGCACCAAAATGATGTTTCTGATTGTCGTAATGCTTGTATAGAGATTCAAACTCTGAAATTAGCGCTAATGCAACAGCAGTTTCATCATCCTCAACTGTTAAAAAGGTTTCTGCCGATTGCGCTTCTTTATAACCTAAGACGCCAACTGGCAGGGCGATTGATATTTGTTTTGGGGAGTTTTCAAATAACGCTTGAAACCTCGTTTCGAGAGCCGCTAGTCGATTCCGATTCCCAAACATATTGCCCCCTCCCGCAAAAGCTCAAAGCACTCCTGACGCAACAACAAAATCAAATTTTATGTCTGGTTTGAATACTCGAACTAACCGCTACACACCTAGGCGTATCTTCGCCCGCCCGAGAACATCGCGCCCAACAGCCCGAACAGGAACGACGCCGCGCCCCACAGGACCGCGAAACCGCCAGCGGCGTAAACCGCGCCATGGACCGTCGCCGGGATCGCCGGTTCGAACTGCGTCTTCACTGATTGTGCAATGGCTTGATCAAAGCTTCGTGCAAGGATCAATGGGCGGACATAATCGCCAGCCGCTTCCAGCGTCGCCAGATGCCCTGTCAGATATTCGAGACGATCTACATCGCGGGCATAGCCGTCGCACAAAGCCTCGAGCAAATCCGTCGCCGTCCGGCATTCGGCCACCGCCGACGCGCGGCTGTAGCCATAAGCGGCGACATCCGCGTCGCGTTGCTCGACAATGGCAGTTAGCTCATCGACACGCCCTTGCAGGTTCTGCATATATTGAAGCGTGAATCCCGGCCCTTGCGAGGCGAGCACCGCCCCCGCGACCCCAAGCAAAAAGGCAAGCATACGTCCCACAGCGCGACCCCTCGTTCAGCGTGGTTAACCCGTATTAACGATTTTGGCCTATCGCCGGGACAAAATCCATAGGGCGGCGTTTATCGCCCTAGAGGCCGCATGTTTTATGGGATTTGCGCCGGCGGGCGGCGAACAGCCCCAAAAGACCGGTTACCATCAACGGCAGCGCCGCCGGGACCGGTGTGACGAGATCCGGTGTCTCGTAAGGGTCCTCCGGGATTTCGAAGACAGGTGGGGTCGGATCGTCATCAGGCTCAGGTTTATTTGTTTTCGGCGGCGGATTGCCTGGTCCGGGATCGCCCGGTTCTCCGCCACCGCCATCCGCCCCGCCTGAGGGGGCAGGCTCGTTCGGATTATTGTCAGGCGTTCCATTGCCAGTCGGCGGGATCAGGTTTTGCGGAATGCCGATGCCGGGGAGACCGCCAGATCCGCCCGGAACGCCAGCGCTCGCGAAGACGCTCCCGGCTGGCGAGGGCGCATCCGGCGCCAAAGCGAGGCTCAGCGGATTGCCCGGGACGCCAGCCGGACCGGCGCCGCGCCCGGTGACAGCGGCGAGAACTGCCCGGTCGAGCGGCGTTTCCCGTCTTGTCATTGGCGCGTCGAAGATGGTTTTGACCGCGCGCCGCGGCGGGGCGGCGGCGATGATTTGCGCCGCGCCTTTCCCTTGCGGGCGGCAATCGACAATGATGTTCGGATGGCGGATCGACGCCGGATTTCCGAGCAATCCGCATCCGGCGCTGCGGCCACTCCGGCCAGCTGCGCCCGCGAAAACCGTTTCATTTTGTAACGGGCTGGCGAGCGATGTCGCGCCCTGGCTTTTGCCTAGGCGGAACGCAATCGGCGCAAATGCTGCGGTTGCGAGCAAAAAGGACAATGATATCGCGACAAGCGCACGGCGCTTCATGGTCTTTTCCGGTGTTAACTCGGCGGTAACCAATCAAAAGCCGCGCCAAACTGGCGACAAAGGGGCTGACAAAAGACTGTCGGCGCCCTATATGACCAATCAAACGCTTATCGAAAAATCGAAAGCGGGCCCCCCGGGGCCCGCTTTTTCGTTACTAGAGAGACAAATTTGACGCCGCAGCAGGATCGTCTTTTCGAATTATTGGCGCCCGTCGTGGAAGACGCCGGGTTCGAGCTTATCCGCGTGCGCGTCACCGGCGCGAAAACAAAGACCCTGCAGGTCATGGCCGAACGCCCCGACAAGACAATGACGGCGCAAGATTGCGCAATGTTATCGCGCGCGCTTTCACCGGTGCTGGAAGAGGCCGACCCGATCGAAGGGCATTACGTTCTCGAAGTTTCCTCTCCCGGTATTGATCGCCCGCTGGTGCGCAGCAAGGATTTCGAGGATTGGCAGGGATGGCCGGCAAAGCTGGAACTCAACCGGATGGTTGAAGGCCGCAAACGCTTCCAGGGCGTTGTCGCCGGCATGGATGACGGCAAGGTCGCTTTCGACATCGAAGGCGAAGAGGAAACCGCTCTCTTCCCTTTTGACTGGATCGCCAGCGCGAAATTAATTCTGACCGACGAACTCATTCGAGAAAGCTTGAAGGCGGGTAATCATGACCCGCAAATGAAGGAGACACCTCATGGAGACCATCAATGAACGCGATTAGCGCCAACAAACTGGAGCTCATCCAGATCGCTGACGCGGTTGCGCGCGAGAAATCCATCGAAAAAGGCCTCGTCATCGAGGCGATGGAAGACGCGCTCGCCCGGGCGGCGCGATCGCGCTACGGCCATGAGACGAATGTCAGAGCCGAGATTAATCCGAAAACCGGCGAGACCAAATTGTGGCGTCTTCTCGAAGTGGTTGAACTGGTTGAAAACGATTCTGCTGAGATCACTATTGAAGAGGCCCGCCACCGCAACCCGGAAGCGGAGCTTGGCGACTTCATGTCCGAACCGCTGCCGCCGATCGATTTTGGCCGTGTCGCGGCGATGGCCGCCAAACAGGTCATCACGCAAAAGGTCCGTGAGGCGGAACGCGACCGTCAGTATGAGGACTTCAAGGATCGTATTGGCGAGATCATCAACGGCATCATCAAGCGCGTTGAATATGGCCATGTGATTGTCGATCTCGGCAAGGCCGAAGCGATCATCCGCCGCGACCAGCAATTGCCGCGCGAGAATTACCGCAATGGCGATCGCGTTCGCGCCTTTATCATGGATGTGCGCCGGGAAGCGCGGGGGCCGCAGATTTTCCTGTCTCGGTCACATCCGCAATTCATGGCGAAACTGTTCGAACAGGAAGTGCCTGAAGTTTATGACGGCGTCATTGAAATCAAGGCCGTGGCCCGTGATCCGGGCAGCCGCGCCAAAATCGGCGTTCATTCCAACGACCCGGGCATCGACCCGGTCGGCGCTTGCGTCGGCATGCGCGGCAGCCGGGTTCAGGCTGTCGTCAACGAACTTGCGGGCGAGAAAATTGACATCGTGCCGTGGAACGAAAATGACGCGACCTTCGTTGTAAACGCGCTGGCGCCTGCGGAAGTCGCCAAGGTCGTTCTCGACGAGGAGCTCGAACGCATCGAAGTTGTGGTGCCGGACGAGCAATTGTCGCTGGCGATCGGCCGTCGCGGTCAAAATGTTCGTCTCGCCTCGCAGCTTTCCGGATATGAAATCGACATCATGACGGAAGAAGAGGAAAGCGCGAAACGCCAGGAAGAGTTCCGTATACGGTCCGAAGCGTTTATGGCTGGCCTCGACGTTGACGACATGATGGCGGGCTTGCTCGTCTCGGAAGGCTTTGCATCGATCGAGGAAATCGCCCTCGTCGAAGTCGATGAACTGACCGACATTGACGGCCTTGATGAAGATACGGCGCAAGAGCTGCAGGCGCGCGCGCGCGACTTCATCGAAGCGGAAAACAAACGCCTCGACGACAAGCGAAAAGAACTCGGTGTCGATGACGACCTCATCGACTTTGGCGGCCTCGACCTCAAAATGGTTGTCACTCTTGGCGAGAACGACGTTAAATCCGTCGAGGACCTCGCCGGGTGCGCCACCGATGATCTGACCGGCTGGACAGAACGCGTCGATGGCGAGCGTAAACATTACGATGGCATGCTCGAAGCCTACAAAGTCACGGCTGACGAAGCTGAAGGGCTGATCATGCAGGCGCGCCTCAAGGCGGGCTGGGTGACGGAAGAAGACCTCGCGGCGATGAATGCGCCCGAAGAAGACGGCGAGGAAACAGAGGAGACGGCAACTGCTGAAACGAGCGCCTGAAACGGATGATCCACGCACGCGCAAGTGCATTGCGACGGGCGCGACCGATGCGCCTGACGGGTTCCTGCGTTTTGTCGTAAGCCCGGACGGTGTTGTGATGCCGGATTTTTCAGGCAAGCTGCCCGGCCGCGGCGCCTGGGTGAGCGCCACACGCGAAGCGCTGGAAACGGCGATCAAAAAAGGCGCCTTCGCGCAGTCGTTCAAACAGGCCATTACCGTCCCGGCGGACCTCGTCGAAAAGGTAGAGGCGGGACTTGCAAAACTGGCCCTCTCCGCACTCGGGATGGCCCGCAAGACAGGCGATGCTGTGATCGGATTCGATCAGGTAAAGGCGTCGCTGAAAGACAAGACGATGGCGGTGCTGATCGCCGCAACGGACGGCGCCGAGGATGGCCGTCGCAAATTGAAGGCGCAGGCGAAACAGGCCGTTCTGGTGGAGATTTTTGACGGGCGCGAATTGTCATCGGCGCTCGGGCGCGACGGGGTTGTCCACGCCGCGCTGAAAGACGGGGCCGCCGCAACGCGGTTCCTGAAAGCGGTGCGGCGGCTGGAAGGCTTCCGCAAGCCGGAAACCGCGCCGGATCAATAAAGGGTTCCCCTGTGGACCCGGGCTGCTTTGGGTTGTATGTCCAAGGCGGCTTTCTGAAATAGGCGTTTCGCCGCGAAAGCGATACGCCGAATTGAAAGCGCGCTTTTTAGAAGCGCAACTGGAGTTTGAATGAGCGACGACGTCGAAACGGAAACCAAGACAACGGGCAGACGGCCCTTGACCCTGCGCCGCACGGAAAAAGGCGCGGTCAAGCAGAGCTTTTCCCATGGCCGCTCGAAAACGGTGGTTGTGGAGACCAAGCGCCGCCGCGTCCTGTCGCCAAAGAAAGACGCTGAAGCCAAGGATACAGCTGAAAAGAAAGCCCCGGCGAAGACCGCCAAGGCCAAGGCTGCGCCGCCGCCCGCTTCCACCGAGGAAGACGACAAGAAAAAAGGCGCGGTTCTAAGAACCCTATCCGACGACGAAAAACAGGCGCGCGCGGAAGCGCTGGTCAAGGCGCGCAAGGAAAAAGCCGTCCGTGATAAACGCGAGGCCGCCGAACGCGCCGAACGCGAAGCCCGCGAAGCCGAAGCGCGCGAAAAGCTGGAAGTCGAACGAAAGCGTCAGGCGGAAGAGGAAGCCAAACGCGCCCGCGAAGCCGAGGAGCGTCGCCGTGCTGAAGAAGAGGCGCGCGAAGCGCTGGAGGCGGAAGAGCGCGAGCGCAAGCAGCGTAGTGAGGCAAAATCAGATGCGCGCGCCACCCCCAAGGGGCGGGATGCAGCGGCCGCTCAAACGGCGGAAGTCGATCCCAACAATCCTCTGGCGCAACTTGGCGGCCGCCTGAAGACAAAACGCAAAAACACCGGCGATGACCGTCAGTCAAAATCTAAAGAAGCGCCGCGCCGACGCACGGGCAAACTGACCATCGCCAACGCGCTTGACGATGATGAGCGCCAGCGCTCACTCGCTTCTGTGCGCCGCGCGCGCGAACGTGAAAAACAGGCGCGCCAGTCACGCGGCGACGGCCAGCGCGTTTTACGCGACGTTACGATTCCGGAGACCATTACCGTTCAGGAACTTGCAGCGCGCATGTCCATGCGCGCCGTCGATCTCGTCAAGGAGCTGATGAAAGAAGGCCAGATGGTTATGGCCAATGACGTGCTTGACGCTGATACCGCGCAACTCGTCGCAGAAGATCTGGGCCACACCGTAAAGCGCGTCGCCGAATCCGATGTTGAAGAAGGTCTGGGCGGCGGCGAGGACGACGCCAAGGACATGGCGCCGCGCCCGCCTGTCGTCACCATCATGGGCCATGTGGATCATGGCAAGACGTCGCTGCTTGACGCCATGCGCCAGACAGACATTGTCGCCGGCGAAGCGGGCGGCATCACCCAGCATATCGGCGCCTATCAGATTAATCTTGGCGACGACCGCAAGATTACGTTCCTGGATACGCCCGGCCACGCTGCGTTTACGCAAATGCGCGCCCGCGGCGCCGAGGTGACGGATATTATCATTCTTGTCGTTGCGGCGGACGATTCCATCATGCCGCAAACGGAAGAAGCGATCAGCCACGCCAAGGCTGCAGGCGTGCCGATCATTGTCGCGATCAACAAAGTCGACAAACCGGACGCCGATCCGAACAAGGTTCGCACTGATCTCCTCCAGCATGAAATCCAGGTGGAGAGCATGGGCGGCGAGATTCAGGATGTCGAAGTCTCCGCGCTCAAAAAGACTAATCTTGACGCTCTGCAGGACGCTATTCTTCTGCAGGCTGAACTTCTTGAACTGAAAGCCAATCCAAAGCGCGAAGCTGAAGGCGCGGTCGTCGAGGCGCGTCTCGACAAAGGCCGCGGCGCCGTTGCGACGCTCCTGGTCGAGCGCGGCTCACTGAAGCGCGGCGACATCATGGTCGCCGGCGCCGAATGGGGCAAAGTCCGTGCGATGTCGGACGACAAGGGCGCGCAAGTGAAAGAAGCGGGCCCGGCCTATCCTGTCGAGGTCCTCGGCCTCAACGGCGTGCCGGAACCCGGCGACAAATTCTATGTTGTCGAGTCCGAAGCGCGCGCGCGCGAAGTTGCGGATTTCCGCGCCCGCCAGCGCCGCGATAAAGACGCCGCGCAATCATCGGGCAGCTCGCTGGAACAGATGATGGCGCAGCTTCAGGATGCGGAAATCAAGGAACTGCCCATCGTCATCAAGGGCGACGTGCAAGGGTCCGTTGAAGCAATCGTCAGCTCCCTTGATAAAATGTCGACGGATGAAGTACGGGTCAAAGTGCTGCATACGGGCGTCGGCGGCATTTCCGAAAGCGACGTTATTCTGGCGGGCGCGTCCGGCGCGGCGGTCATTGGTTTCAACGTGCGCGCCAATAAGCAGGCGCGTGAGGAAGCCGAACGCGGCAATGTCGAAATCCGGTATTATTCGGTCATCTATGACCTCCTGGACGATATCAAAGGCGTGCTCACAGGCATGCTCGAGCCTGAGTTACGCGAGACCTTCCTTGGCAATGCGGAAATTCTTGAAGTGTTCTCGATTTCCAAGCAGGGCAAAGTGGCCGGCTGCCGGGTCACCGAGGGCCAGGTTCGACGCGGGGCGAAAGTGCGCCTGATTCGTGATGACGTGGTGATCCATGAGGGCGAGCTTTCACAGCTCAAGCGCTTCAAGGACGATGTGAATGAAGTTCCCATGGGCCAGGAATGCGGCATGAGCTTTGCTAATTACGAGGATCTGAAGGCGGGCGACACGATTGAGTGCTTCTCCGTCGAAACGGTGCAGCGGACTCTGTAAAGGCTTCGCAGCGTTCTTGGGGGAACCTTAAATGCGCAGCTTTTCGCCCGTGCATATGAAGCATCTATTCGAGCACCGTCTTTTCGGCGGCGCTGACTTTAAAGATGTTTGCGACGAGCACATCGTCGTTAACAAGGTCGAGCCTTACGAACTCGAGCCAACCGTTTTCCTGCCGCACCAACTTGATAACATTGCACGGCTGCACCCGGAAACGTCCAAAGAAGCGGAGGATCAGCGCATGCATGGCGGCGTTGGCCATCACGCGCCGCTTGAAGCGTTCCGGATCAGCGGCGTAAAGTTCCGGGATTCGGGCTTTTATAAACGCAACTGGCGTTTTTACTTTCCTCAAGTCACTCCGTCTGGCGATCCGGTGCGCGCCTCCGGTGGTTCTTATGCGCTGGCGTCATCCTATAGCGGTATCCAGTATTTCGGTCACTGGCTGCGCGATGACATGACCACATTTCTGCTTGCGGAAGAATTCGCTAAGCCCTTTTGCGCCAGAATTCCTGACTGGCCGCACCCAAAGCAATATCTCGACCTGCTCGATATGCAGTGGCCGATGATTGACTTCGCCAACCTTGATGAACTGTTTTTCTTTCTCGACTATTCACAGAACAGCAATAAAGCGGCGCGCTATCGCAAGATGCGCGAGCGACTGCGCACATATGTTAAGCCTAAATATGAGGGACACCGTGTTTACCTGAAACGCGGCGCCACGGGCGCCGTTAAGCGCATTGTCACCAATGAAGCAGAGGTTCTCGCCGCACTTGAAAAAGAAAACTTCATCATCATCGACATTGTCGAGGACAGCCTGGAAACAGTTCTCAGCACCCTTCTTAACGCTCGCGTGTTAATTACAGTTGAAGGAAGTCAGACCGACCATGGGCTATATACCCTGGCGGATGGCGCAGGGCTTTTGTCAATTGTATCACCCAATATGTTCTGCAATACGCCGAAGGACTGGACCAGTGTTCTCAATATGAAATATGGCGTTGTCGTTGGCGAAACCGATGGCGACGGGTTTAGCGTCAATGTTCGGGACCTGCTAAAAACCCTGGAAATGCTGGAAGCAAAGCTGTGATAAAGCACGACGCTGCATAGCTGGTAAAGATAACACGATGCGGAATTTCTCACCTGTTCATATTAAACACCTGATTGAGCGCAAGCTCATGGGTGGTGTAACCTTTGATCAGGTCTGCGACGAACACATCATTATCAAAGAACCGGAACCTTACGATTATCCGCCCTCGATCTATCTCCCACATCAGCTCGACAATATCGTCGAGCTGCATCCTGAGACGTTTAAACAGGCGGAAGAAGACCGCATCCATGGCGAAAAAGGCTTCCACCATCCGATCGAGGCCTTTCGCATAAAAGGTGTAAAACTGCGCCAGGCCGGATTGTATAAAAATAACTGGCGGTCTTATTTTCCCCATGTTGCGGCGCCGCCCGGGGACCCGGTTTCCGTAAAGGGCGGCTCTTATGCGCTGTCGTCAAGCTATAGCGGCATCCAGTATTTCGGCCATTGGCTACGCGATGACCTGACCACTTACCTGATGGCGAAAGACTTTGCAGACCCTTTTTGCGTGCGCACACCTGACTGGCCGGACAAGACGACCTATCTCGATATCTTCGACCAGGCCTGGCCACAGGTGGACTGCGGTGACTTTGATGAAATATACTTTTTCCTCGACTACTCGCAAAACAGTCACAAGATTGAACGATTTAACCAGTTCCGAAAAAAGCTTCGTACAAAAATTAAACCGAAACTGGGTGGACATAAAGTCTATTTACGGCGCGGAGACACCGGCGCTGTAAAGCGCATTATCAGCAATGAAGCTGAAATGATAAAAGCTCTCAAAGACAACGGCGTCATCATCGTTGATATTACAAAAGACCCGATAGAGGAAATCATTCAAACATTGCTGAATGCGTGTTTGTTTATCACCATCGAAGGAAGCCAAGCCGCTCACTCTATTTATACGATCGGCGATGGCGGCGGATTTCTTTCCATCGTCCCCCCATGCATGTTTAATAATCCCGCAAAAGACTGGATGACGGCTTTAGGCGTCAAATATGGTTTCGTCGTCGGCGAGCGCGATGGCGACGCCTTTAAAGTCGATATTCCTGACTTGTTAAAGGTGGCGGATAAGCTGGAGGCGGCGCTTTGAGCAAGCCTCGTCAAAAGGGACATGTACATGAAAACAAAAGGGTTGTTGCAACGCTTGCATAACCCTTTTTCTCCGGGGGCTTTAATTCGCCCCAACAACCTCTTAACTTGCACTTATGGCCAAGCGGTTTTCTCATAATAAGGGCCCGTCGCAGCGCCAGCTGCGCGCCGGGGAATTGATCCGTCACACGCTCGCGGAAATCATGCAGCGTGAGGATTTGCGCGAACCGGCGCTGCAGGGCGTATCGATTACAATCGCCGAAGTGCGGGTCTCCCCGGATTTGAAACAGGCGACGGCCTTCGCTGCACCGCTTGGCGGAGGCGATCAGAAACAAGTCGTCACCGCTCTCAACAAGGTTGCGCCTTATCTGCGCGGTATTCTGGGCAAGAAAATCGACCTGAAATATACGCCGGCATTGCGCTTCCAGAGCGATGAGACTTTTGCCGAGGCGGAGAAAATCGACGCGTTGCTGGCGCGCCCGGACGTCGCTCGCGACCTCTCAAAAGACTAACACCTCAAGAAAATTCACACCCTATTGTCGATTGTCGAGGCGCCTGTGCGTCAACGCTCAGTCAACAGGATTGGGAGAATTGTTATGAAACGAGTTTTGACCGCTGCGTTTGGGCTTATGGCGTTCAGCGCCGCGACGGCCAGCGAGGACGCTATATCCAATGCAATCGCAGACCCGACGCGTCTTGAAGACCATCGCGCGCGCGATGAAGGCCGCAACCCTGCCGCAGTCTTGCAGTTCGCTGGCGTCAAGCCAGGCGACGCGGTCGCTGATCTTGCTGCCGGATCCGGCTATTACACCGCGCTCCTGTCACGCATCGTTGGCGAAGAGGGTGCGGTTTATGCAATTGACCCCGAACGAATTTTCGAAAGCTTTCCCGAAGCGAGGGCCACTTTCCCCAAATTCGCTCAAGACGATCCAAGAAATAATATTTCCTATTCTGTGCAAAAGTTTGACGCGCTGACTTTTGCAGCACCGCTCGACGCCGTCGTGATGGGGCTTTACTATCATGATACAATCTGGACTGGCGTTAACCGCATACAGATGAACAAGGCGATTTTTGACGCGCTCAAGCCTGGCGGCGTTTACCTCGTCTTCGATCATCTGGCGCCGGAGGGCGCCCCCGAAAGCGTCACCCGGGAACACCATCGAATGGTTACGGGAGTAGTCAAACCCGAACTGGAGGCAGCCGGTTTCGAATTTGTCAGCGAAAGCGACGCGCTCGCCCATCCTGATGATCCGCGCGATATATCGGTTTTTGACGAGACCATCCGCGGCAAAACGGACCGCTTTATTTATCTCTTCAGAAAACCGTCCTGAACACTCGTGAACCTAACTCTTTCGCATGCCTTCCCTTGACCGGCCGCTCCGGACCTGATTGAAAAGCATCGCCCTATTGCCGTCCAATCCGGCTGTTGCGGCGCTGAAAACAACAATCACGACGGAGCGGCCCGATGGGCAAACGACGCAAAAAAGGACGGCCTGTTTCGGGCTGGCTGATCCTCGACAAGCCTTACGACTTCGGTTCTACGGAAGCCGTGTCAAAAGCAAAGTGGCTTTTCCAGGCGCAAAAAGCCGGCCACGCGGGCACGCTCGATCCTTTGGCCACCGGCGTGCTGCCTATCGCCTTTGGCGAGGCGACCAAGACCGCGCCTTATATTACGGATGCGCAAAAACGCTATCGCTTCACCGCGAAATGGGGCGCGTCAACAACCACTGACGATGCGGAAGGCGACGTTATGGCAACATCCTCCCATCGCCCGGACCGGGAGGCGATCAACGCAATACTCGAAAAATTCACTGGCGATATTGAACAGATCCCGCCGCAATTTTCCGCTGTCAAAGTCGGCGGCGAGCGCGCTTACGATATCGCCCGCGACGGTGAAGAGGTGAAACTGGCGCCGCGCACGATCTCCATTCATGAGCTGATTATCGCTGATATGCCAAGTGCGGATGAAACCGTGTTCGAAGCGGTGACCGGCAAGGGCGCCTATGTGCGCGCGCTGGTGCGCGACATGGCGCATACGCTTGGAACGGAAGGTCATGTGAGCGAGCTGCGCCGCCTCGCGGTCGGCGCGTTTCGCGCCGAAGACGCGGTCACTATCGAGCAGCTTGAAGCCGTAACCATGGTCGAGGATCGCGACGCCCTGCTGACGCCTATCGCCGCCGCGATGTCGGATATTCCGCAAGCCGCAATCGACGGACCTCAGGCCGATAAGCTGCGCCGGGGACAGCCTGCCGTCATTGCGCCGCCAGTGGCCAAGGGCGTTCGCGGCGAGCAGGCGGGCGTCATCCCTACTGTGCTGGCGGTCCTCCATGACGAGGCGGTCGCGATCTGTGAGCTGGATGGCCTCAAGCTCAAACCCAGCCGTGTTTTCAATCCGTAAGCAGATAAGTTATCGCCAAACCCTTACGCAACGCCCTCATCCGCATCCGGAATTGATCGCAGCACAAGGTCGCGCAATGTCACAATACCGGCGACCGTACCGCTCTTCAGCACCAGCGCGCGAGTCAAACGGAAACGAGACAAAAGCCGTACGGCATATTTAACATTCATAGCGACGTCGATGGTGAGAACCGGCTTGGACATGATCTCGTAAACATTGACACGGTCCGGCGCACGGTCGCGGCTGACAATCTGTTCCGCGATATCATGGATGGCGAGCAGTCCGTATTCATCACCATCATGGCGCTTATCGACGATGATTGAACTGACTTTATGCTTGCGCATCATCGCAATGGCCTGGCTGACCGTCGATAGTCCGTCAATAACGATTGGCGACGGCGTCATGACATCGCTTACGGGCGTATAGCTTTCGTCGGTCATATTTTGTCTCCTATTTCCCGTCGTATGTTTTCGATCTGTCCTGAAAGGCCGACCGCATCCTCAATATCAACCTGGAACGCGACGCCGGCGCCGTTGTCCTCGTCAAAACGGCCTTCGCGCGAGATGGCTTCGAGGATCTGTCGGCTCAGATGTTCTTCAACCAGGAACAACAAAACATCGCGCTGCCCTTCAAGCGTCAGTCCGAGAAATGTTTTGGGCGGGTTTAACCCTTCGCCACGCGCGGCTGTGATAATCGTACAGCCCGTCGCCCCGCTCGCGCGCCCGGCTTCAAGCACCTTTTCGGTGATTTCATCCGTCACCAGAGCGATGATCAATTTAAATTTCATTGGGAACTCCTCGTCGATGAATGTTCTGATGAAAGGGTTTTGTCACCGGTGTTATCCAACGTCGTTTGCGCACCCTTACGCCGATGGTTCCCCCAGCGCGCCCAGGCGGCGGAACCTTGCGCATACCCCATGACCGTGATCATCGGAAACAGACTCGCCAGCGCAATCAATCCGAAACCGTCCATCAACGGACTGCGCCCGGGCACAGTGGATGCAAGCCCCAGCCCCAAAGCGGTGACCAGCGGCACGGTCACCGTCGATGTCGTGACCCCGCCAGAGTCATAGGCCAACGGGATGATCTCTTTCGGCGCAAATACCGTCTGTACAATGACGATTAAATAACCGGCCATCATGTAATAATGAAGCGGCGTGCCCGTCACGATGCGAAAAGCACCGAGCGAAATGCTGGCGGCAACCCCCACAGCCACGGCAAGCCGCAACGCCCAAGGCTTGACGGCGCCGCCGGATGCTTCATCAGCCTTAAGCGAAACCGCGATTAAAGAGGGCTCTGCAATCGTGGTGGAAAAACCGATCGCCGCCGCGAAGAGATACACCCAATAATAACGCGTCCAATCAATACCGGCGGACCCGAGGTCGGCCCCTTCGCCATAGACAAAAGCCGGATCGGTAAGCTGGCGCGCCATTGTCTCGCCAAGCGGGAACAACGCTTCCTGCAGGCCGACAAGGAAGAGCGCAAGCCCCACCAGTACATAAACAAAACCCGCCAGCACTTTTTTCAGATGCGGTATAGGACGGCACAACACAGCCAGTTGAAAAAACGCCATGATCACGGCGATCGGCGCCACGTCACGGATGGTTCCGAGAAACGCCTGCAATATCCCGGTCAGCACATCGCCCATCGCTACACCGCCATGCCGTAAAGAAGGACAAACAAGATTGGCGTCAGACTGGCGAACGCAATCAATCCGAACCCGTCAATTAGCGGGTTGCGCCCCTTGATCACTGTGGAAAGCCCGATGCCGAGCGCGGTCACCAACGGCACCGTAATCGTTGATGTCGTGACGCCGCCTGAATCATAAGCGATGCCGATAATTTCACGCGGCGCAAACTGGGTCAAAATCACGATCAGAAAATAGCCGCCGATGATCAAAAACTGAAGCGGCCAACCTTTGAGAATGCGTAACACGCCAATCACCAATGCGGCGCCCACCGAAACCGCCACCGTATATCGTAGCCCAAAAGCATAGGCGCTGCGCGCGGCGTCCGTATCGGCGAGACCGCCCTCCGCCGCTTTCACGGCCGCCGCTTCTCCAGCCACTGCAATCAAGGCGGGTTCGGCGACGGTCGTGCCGAATCCAAGCGCGAAGGCAAACGCCAGCAGCCACCAAAGGCTGCCTTTTTTCGCAAAAGCCCCGGCCATCGCTTCGCCTATCGGAAAGAGCCCGATTTCAAGGCCGCGAATAAAGAGCGCCAGCCCAAACAACACCGCAACCAGGCCAAAAAGCGTCCTTGGCAGGTCTGGGAATGGCTGCTGCAGAACCGCAATCTGAAAAAAGCCAACCACCAGAATAATCGGCGCCAAGTCACGCAGGCTGCCAAGCAAAAGGCGGGCAAAGGCGAGAACGGATGGCGGCATCTGGCAGTCGCCTCTCAATAAGCAGGTCGCAGCGATGTTCTACTGTGTTTGCCCTACATAAAACCATGCGGCGCTTCTTGCTGGTCCAGAGGCTATTGCAGTCAGGAATCGCCCTCGATCAAGCCCGGCTTTTTGATCCTGACGGCGGAAAACATCGCCGTCAGGAGAGCGATCGGTCAATGTAAAATCCAGATTGTCGCGCGCCCCGGCGCGGCGACTCGCCGCGCTCATGATTACCTTTTTATTTCAAACGGTTACACTGCGAATTGCTTGCTTGACGCTGCGATGCGGCGCCTATATGGGGTCCGCGCGATTTCACGGAGGTGCGAGCGTCCTTTCGCACCTGTTTTCGGGCAAAGCTCATGGGCGACACCATCGACAAAGATGGGGCCGGCAAAGAGGAACCGCCCTCGCTGGACGAATTTTCCGACCGTCTGGACCGCATGCGCGGTTCGCCGGAACCGGAGAATCCGCGCGGTAGCGGGGCGGCCTGGGGACACGCAATGCGCGTTTCCTCAGAACTTCTCGCCGGGCTTTTTGTCGGCGCCTTGCTTGGCCTGGGGTTGGATCGGTGGCTGGGAACGCAACCCTTGTTTCTGCTCGCCGGCATTGGACTTGGTTTTGCGGCGGGTCTGCGCAATCTGATGCGCTCCGCCAATGAGGGAAGCGGGCATTCATCCGAAGACGGATGATGCTCTTGAGACGAGAGACGACATGATTGATATCCGCGCCGCCGGACCCATGGAACAGTTCGAGATCGTCCCGATCGTTCCGTTGAGCTTTGGCAGCTTCGACATCTCCTTCACCAACTCTTCCTTATGGATGTTGATCGGCACCGGCGCGATTATCCTGTTCTTCTTTGCCGCAACGCGCCGCACTGGGCTGATCCCGGGCCGGCGTGCAGTCGATGGCGGAAGTTCTTTATGAATTCGTCTCCGATCTCGTTCGCGACACCATCGGCGCAGAGGGCCGCAGGTTTTTCCCTTACGTCTTCACGCTGTTTATCTGGATTTTGATCGCCAATATCTTTGGCCTGCTTCCGACCATTCCGGGCATGCCGCACGAACTTCACACCTTCACGCCGACCAGCCATCTGATCGTCACGCTGGCGCTCGCCATGCTGACAATTACGATCGTCATCGTTTACGGCTTCTGGAAAAACGGGCTCGGGTTTTTGAAACTCTTCTGGCCGTCGGGCCTGCCATGGCCGATGTATGCGTTGATCCCTGCAATTGAGGTGATCTCGTTCCTGTCCCGCCCGATCTCGCTCGCCGTACGACTGTTCGCCAATATGTTCGCGGGCCACATCATTCTTAAACTGTTCGCCGGTTTCGTCGTGTCGCTGTTAAGCGCGGGCGGCGCGGTGATGGTGTTCGGTCTTGCGCCCTTCCTCGGCGCGATCGCCGTCACCATGCTCGAATTTCTGGTAGCGGCATTGCAGGCTTATGTCTTTGCAGTGTTGACCTGTATCTATCTCAGCGACGCGGCGCACGCCGGCGACCACTAAGGAAAGTTTCCCGCGCGGCTTTGTAAGGGCCAGCCGCGAACACGGGATTAACGGCTCAAACGAAAAAACTTCAGGAGTTTAAAATGGAAGCAGAAGCAGCAAAACTTATCGGCGCCGGACTTGCCGCTATCCCTCTCGCGGGTGCGGGTGTCGGTCTCGGTCTTATCTTCGGCAACTTCCTGTCGGGCGCATTTCGCAACCCGTCAGCAGCTGCACAGAACCAGCCGACCATGCTTCTCGCCTTTGCGCTGACCGAATTTACCGGACTGCTCGGCTTCGCGATCGCGATGATCATTCTCTACACGTTCTAAGAAACGGATCGTCGTTAATTTGACAGGAGTGGACCATTGTCCGTCTTCGCATTTGTAAGCACTCTCGCCGCCGGCGCCGCTGAAGCGGCCCATGGCGAGGAAACCTCTGCAGGCCTGCCACAGCTTGACCCTAGCTCATGGCCGAGCCAGATCTTCTGGCTCGCCCTGACTTTCGGCGTGCTCTACTGGCTGATGGCTGGCCGGTTTCTGCCGGCGCTTGGCGGCGCGATTGAAGAGCGTCGCGACCGCATCGCCGACGATCTCGATCAGGCGGGGGAATTCAAGCGCGAGGCGGAGGAAGCGGAAAACGCTTACAATCAGTCCCTCGCCGATGCGAAAGCCAAGGCCCAGGGCATCGCCGCCGACACGCGTGCGGAGATGGACGAGGAAATCGCCAGGATGCAACACGAAACCGACGCGGCGGTCGAACAGCAGATCGCCGCAGCAGATGCACGCATCTCGGAAATGAAGTCCGCCGCCACGGCGAAAGTCGAGGAAGCGGCGAGCGAAACCGCGCGCGCCATTGTCGAAACCCTGATCGACGAGGCGCCGACCGGCGACGCCGTTGCAAAAGCAATCGCATCCGTTTCGCGCGCATAAGAAAGCACTATCGCCATGATCTCACTCGCCAGCATCGCCCTCGCCGCCGCCGAAGAAACCCATGGCGCCGCCGAAAGCTCAGGCGGTCTCCTGCAGGACACAAGCTTCTGGGTGCTGGTCGCGTTTGTGATCGTTATCGGCGTATTCGCCCGCGCCGGCCTCCACAAGATGATTGCGGGCGGCCTAGACAAGCGCGCGCAGACGATCGCCGATGAAATCAATGAAGCGCGCAAAATGCGCGAAGAAGCGCAGGAGCTTCTCGCCACTTATCAGCGTCGCCAGCGCGAGGCGGAAGACGAAGCCGCTGCGATCATTGAACAGGCGAAAAAAGACGCCAGGCGTCTGACCGAAGAAGCGCGTGAAAAGATCAACGAGCAGATGGCGCGCCGCACCAAGGCGGCGGAAGAAAAAATCGAACGCGCGGAGGCGCAGGCGATTTCCGAAGTGCGCGGCCAGACCGCCGACCTCGCTGTCGCCGCCGCCCGCGAGATTATTCGCGAGCGTATGGACTCCGGCGCCCAGACAGCCTTCATCGACAAGGCGATTGCGGGCCTGCGCGACAAGCTGAATTGATGGCCGCGCCGCTTAACGGTCGGCCAACGGCGCAAGCCGCGCAATCAATCCTTTCCTTCTGGTTCGACGAGACGAAGCCCTATCAATGGTTTCGCCGCGACCCGGCGTTTGATCGGACAGTTCGGCGCCGCTTTGGCGCGCTTCATGATGCTGCGCGCCTTGGCAAGCTTGACGTCTGGCGCGCGCATCCGCGTCACGCCCTGGCGTTGATCATCCTGCTCGATCAGTTTTCCCGAAATATCTATCGCGATGATCCGCGCGCCTTTGCGCAGGATGCCCAGGCGCTTGATGTCGCGCGCGAAGCGATCCACCGGCGCTTTGACCGATTATATGCGCCAAAAGAGCGTGCATTCTTTTACATGCCCTTCATGCATGCGGAAGACCTGGCGGAGCAGGAACAATGCGTTTGCCTGTTTAAAGCAAGCCTTCCGGCGACCGACAATATGCCGTTCGCCAAAAGCCACCGCGATATTATCAAGCACTTCGGGCGCTTCCCTCATCGGAACAAAATATTAGGCCGAACGTCGACACCGTCGGAAATCGCCTATCTGAAAGCCGGCGGGTTTAATCCCTGAGAGGTGGATCGCTTCGTCCTTCGTGACAAAATTTTTCCTTCATCCTGAGGAGAGCCGAAGGCTCGTCTCGAAGGCGAAGGAAAAATTGTCCTCAGGATGAAGCGATTGGCGTGCTATTGAGCGATATTCAAAAAACACCCATTGCTATCCCCGCCGCCATCGCCGTCCCAAGCTCCCCACAGCGGGCAAGGTCAACTCCGGGGATCGTCTTTTGCGCGAGAATTTCCTCCGGCGTCTGCGCATGGGTGCAAATGATGATCGGCGCCTGCGCTTGCTTCAAACGCCAGCCGGTTGCGATTCGCGCCGTCTGCCGCACCGCATTCTCTCCATCCGATCCTGCGCACACCATCTGCGCATAAGGGCGGCCTTCGATGCGACCAAGCACCGGATAATAACACCGGTCGTAAAAATCTTTCATCACGCCGGCGATGGCGGCGAGGTTCTCAGGCGCGGCGAAAATATACCCGTCCGCGCTGAGAAGGTCGTCAGGACCCGCCTCGTCCGCGCGCTTCAGAACGGTTTCGATTTCGCCCTGCGCCGCAGTGAACGCGGCCTCCGCCATCTGGCGGGTCCCGCCGGTTTTGGAGTGATAAACGATGAGAAGGCGAGACATGCGTCATCGTATCGCCACTGTATCCGCCTGCCAATTGTATTAAGCGCCGCTGGCGACAATCAAACGGTATCCAACGTCTAAGCTTTCTTTGTGCGAGAGATGTCCATACCGCTCCTCCCACGCACCGGTATTGAGGTCATCCCTCAGCTTTTTCAAAGCGAAGGAAATATCGCCGAGCTTGGCAAAAGTTGAGATAGCAGCGCGCACGTCCGGATCGAGATAGGCATGTGGTCGCCGCCAGTAAGCCCCGAGAAAACCATCCGTGCAGTCATGAGGCACGGGAACGCAGCTTACACTCGTTTGACCGAGAACTCTTTCGAATACTGTCATTTTCGGCATGATCGGCTGATCAAGGTCGATGATTTCGGGGATGTAATCGGCCAGCCAAAAATAGTCAGACTCGGGGTCGAAGGTAAGAATCGCCAGCCGGTCTCTCGTCACTCTTAGCATTTCACGCAGACCAGTTTCGACGTCTTGCCAGTGGTGGACTGTAAGCAGAGCCATCACCGCATCGAATTGACGATCCGGGAACGGGATGTTTTCTGCTACGCCCTGGCAAACATGCGCCGATCCTCGAGGACGCTGACGAATCATCTCAGCGGAAGGCTCCAGCGCCGTAACCCATCTATCGGCAGGCTCATAAGAGCCACCTCCGGCGCCCACATTCAGAACGGACTTCGCATTGCCCAACGCATTATATATCGCCTGCGCAACCCGGGCATCCGGCTTGCGCCGCTTCACGTAACCGACACCGATTGTATCGTAGACCGCTTTCATCAGAACAGGATGAGCGCAGACCCGTTATTTAACAAGAGATCATTCCGCCGGCGCTATTGGCCGCCGTCGGGCCAGCAACTCATCCAACGGTATTGACGTACCGTCTTCCTGTTGGATGCGCACATGGAAACGTTTCAAATTGCGCGCGTGCGCGGCGCCGCAGGAATGAGCGATCATGGCGACGTCCTTGCGCATCTTGTCGACAAAATTGGCGACGCGCGGCGCCTTGTTTTTCGGATCAAGCCCGGCCTGCAGGCTCTTTTTGTGTGTTGTCACGCCCGTCGGACAATTGTTGGTATGGCACCTCAGCGCCTGAATGCAGCCGATGGAAAACATGAAGCCCCGCCCCGTGTTGACAATGTCGGCGCCAGCGCAATAAGCCCAGGCAACCTCCGCCGGCGTCACAAGCTTGCCCGATGCGATAACCTTGATTCGGTCGCGCAGGCCCCGGCGCTCAAGAATATCGACCAGCATCGGCAGGGACTGTTTCAACGGCAGGCCGACATTGTCCATCAGCGACATGGGCGCAGCGCCCGTGCCGCCATCGCCGCCATCGAGTGTGATGAAATCAGGCGCCGACTCGATGCCGCGACGTTCAATCGCGTCACAAAAATCGTCAAGCCAGCCATAAGCGCCAAGCACCGTTTTAATCCCTGTGGGGAGTTTCGAGGCATTACGTACGCGACCAATGAAATCGAGTAGCTCTTCAACATTATCGATTTCAGGATGCCGGTTCGGGGAAATCGATGGTTTGCCAACGGGAATGCCGCGGATCTTCGCAATCTCCCGATTGACTTTCGCCGCGGGCAGGATGCCGCCTTTTCCGGGTTTGGCGCCCTGGCTGAGTTTGATCTCAATCATTTTAACTTCGGGGCGCAGCGCGAGTTTAGCGAGTTTTTCTTCACTCAGACCGCCATTATTATCGCGCACGCCATATTTCGCCGTACCCATCTGAAAGACAACGTCGCAACCGCCCTCAAGATGGTAGGGCGAAAGACCGCCCTCGCCCGTATTCAGATAGCAATTGGCGAGCTTCGCGCCGCGGGACAATGCGCGGATTGCAGGCTTTGACAACGAGCCGTAACTCATGGCGGAGATATTGATGATCGACGAGATCAGATAAGGGTTTTGCGTATATGGACCAAACTCCACAGGCGGCGGATCGCTAGCCTCGTCATCAAGGCGCGGAAACGCGCAATTGATAAAGATCGGCGTTCCCACAAGATTGAGATTGCGCGTTGATCCAAACGGCAGATTGTTGTTCTTGCCCTTTGCGGATTTATATATCCACTCGCGTTCAGCACGATTGAACGGCATCTCTTCGCGATCGAGGGCAAAGAAATATTGCCGGAAAAATTCTCCAAGCCGCGTGAACAATTCGCGAAAGCGGCCAATGACCGGATAGTTGTGCCGCACCGCATCTTTCGATTGCGTTGAATCCACAATGAACATCAAAATGACGGCGAGCACGCCAGCGCCAAGTACGAAAATGAAAAGGGTCGCGAGCGCGTCGAGCCCCCGCATCGTGAACGCTGTCAGAAAATCCATGTCACCCCTGCCGTCTGCCGCTGCGCTACACTATAAAGAGACTACGCTCTGGCGCCGTCCGAAACCATGCGCCGCCCATCCGGATTTTAAGCAAGAGGGCGCCCGCCGGCGACAGCCTATTCGGTTTTAAGGTCTGGTGCGAGGCAGGCGCAAAAATTGTGATCCGCACGCCCCGCAGGCGATATTTTACTCAGCCGCTTCCGCAGAACTTGGCGGCGTCCAGCGCAGAACCGGTTTGCGGGCGGCGGCCGTCTCATCAAGGCGGCGGCGTGGCGCGTGCACAGGCGCAGCCTTGAACACCTCCGTCTCGCCAGCCTTTGCGCGTTTGGCGAGAGACAGGAGCGCATCGCAGAAGAGATCAAGTTCGCGTTTTGATTCCGATTCCGTCGGCTCGATCAGCATGGCGCCATGGACGACCAATGGGAAATACATGGTCATCGGGTGATAGCCTTCATCGATCATCGCCTTGGCGAAGTCGATGGTTTCAACGCCAGTGTCTTTCAGGAAGCGGTCATCGAAGAGCGCTTCATGCATGCAATAGCCTTCAAACGCTGCGGTCATTTCAGCCTTCAGGCGCGTCTGAACGTAGTTGGCGTTCAACACCGCGTCTTCCGCCGCCTGACGAACCCCATCAATGCCATGGCTCATCATATAGGCGAGCGCACGCACGAACATGCCCATCTGACCATGAAACGCGGTGAGGCGGCCAAAGCTTTTCGCCCCTCCGCCGGTATCATCGCCGCCTTCGGACTTCGCAGCACGGCGCGTTTCAATCAGATGATATTGTCCGTCTTCGCTGACAACGTAAGGGATCGGCGCGAACGGCGCGAGCGCTTCGGAAAAGACCGTCGGCCCGGAGCCCGGACCGCCGCCGCCATGGGGCGTCGAAAACGTCTTGTGGAGATTGATATGCATGGCGTCGACGCCAAGATCGCCGGGGCGCGCCTTGCCGGCGATTGCGTTGAAGTTGGCGCCGTCACAATAAAAATACCCGCCTGCATCATGCACGGCGTCGGCGATGGCGCGAATGTCACGCTCAAACAGGCCGCAGGTATTAGGGTTCGTCACCATGATCCCGGCGACATCGTCGCCCAGTTTTTCTTTCAGCGCCGCCAGGTCAACGCGGCCGGTTTTATCGGCAGGGATCGAATCGACCTTGAAACCACACTGAACCGCCGTCGCCGGATTTGTTCCGTGTGCAGATTCTGGCGCCAATACGCGAACCCGCTTGCCGCCTTCGCCGCGCGCGTCAATCGCCGATTTGATCGCCATCATGCCGCAAAGCTCGCCATGGGCGCCGGCTTTCGGCGACATCGCAACGGCGGGCATGCCGGTCATTTCTTTCAGCCAGAACGCCAGCGCGTCGATCAATTCCAGCGCGCCCTGCACCGCCGATTGCGGCCCCAGGGGGTGAAGATCGGCAAAGCCCGGCAGGCGCGCCAGCTTCTCGTTCAGGCGCGGATTATGTTTCATGGTGCAGCTCCCAAGCGGGAACGGGCCCATGTCGATGGCGTAGTTCTTTTGGGAAAGACGCACAAAGTGGCGCATGGTTTCCGGCTCGGACAAACCCGGCAAGCCAATATCATTGTTGCGGTTGAGACCGCCAAGACGGTCAAACGTTCCTTCGGGTTCCGGCAGATCGACGCCAGTTCCGGCGAAGTCGCCAAACTCGAAAGACAGCGCTTCTTCAATCTGCAACGCCTTGTTGCCGGTAAAGGTCGGCGCGTCGTTAGAAGCGGCGTTGTCGGCTCTGGTGGGACGGCCCTGGTTGTTCATGGTCATCAGATCGCCTCCCGCAAGCCGGCGCCAAGCTTTTCAATATCAGCATCCGTCACACATTCCGTGGCGGCGACAATAAGAAGATTGTCCGTTTCCGAATCGTGCGGCCACAGACGTCCGCCGGGCACACCGGCGAGAACGCCTTTCGCCGCCAGCGCTTCAACGACGTCTTCCGCCTTTTTCGGCAAGCGCACTGTGAATTCGTTGAAATAAGCGCTGTTCAAAACTTCAACACCGTCAATGGCGCCAAGCGCATCGGCGGTCTTGCACGCGGCTTCATGGTTCAGCATCGCAAGACGGCGCAGGCCCGCTTCTCCGAGCAAGGTCATATGCACGGTGAACGCTAGCGTGCACAAACCGGAGTTGGTGCAGATATTCGACGTCGCTTTATCCCGGCGGATATGTTGCTCACGCGTTGAGAGCGTCAGCACAAACCCGCGCTTGCCTTCCGCATCCGTTGTCTCGCCGCAAAGCCGTCCCGGCATCTGGCGCACATATTTCTGCCGTGTTGCAAAGAGCCCCACATAAGGCCCGCCGAAATTCAGCGCATTGCCAATGGACTGGCCCTCGCCGACAACAATATCAGCACCCATTTCCCCAGGGCTTTTGAGCGCGCCGAGAGAGACAACTTCCGTCACCACCGCAACGAGCAACGCCCCCTTGGCGTGCGCAGCCTCGGCGATCAGCGTCAAGTCACGCACATTGCCGAAAACATCCGGTGTCTGAACGATGACGCATGCCGTGTCGTCATCGATCATCGATTCAAGGTCTTCCGATCCTTTAATATCGATTGGCGCCTGGACCACTGCATCGCTGTGAAGCAGCTCCAGCTGTGTACGGGTGACCGCTGCATAATGGGGGTGCAGTCCGCCCGATATGACAACGCGATTGCGTTTCGTCACGCGGCACGCCATCAGCGCCGCTTCCGCACAGCCGGTCGAGCCGTCATACATGGAGGCGTTGGCGACATCCATGCCGGTCAGCGCTGCAACCTGGGTCTGGAATTCAAACAGATATTGCAGCGTGCCTTGCGCAATCTCCGGCTGGTAAGGCGTATAGGCAGTCAGAAATTCCGAGCGCTGAATGATATGATCCGCCGTCGCGGGAATGTGGTGCTTATAAGCCCCGCAACCGACAAAGAACGGCCCCGCGCCGGCGGCGCGGTTCTTGTCCGCCATGGCGGCGAAGGCGCGCTCCACGCCCAACTCACCCTGATGGTTCGGCAAATCAAAGGAGGGGTTGAGCGCATCGTCCGGAACGTCTGCGAAGAGATCGTCGATCGCATCGGCGCCGACGGTCTTTATCATTTGACGCCGTTCAGCGTCGTTCAGCGGCAGGTAACGCATTTAAGATTCGCTCTCCACAAAGGCTTTATACGCGGCTTCATCCATGAGCGCGTCAATCTCGCTCGCATCGCTGGCCTTGATCTTGACGAACCAGGCGGCGTCTCCCGGATCTTCGTTGACCTTCGCCGGTTCATCGACAATCGCCTGATTGGCGTCAACAATCTCGCCGGAGATCGGCGCGTAGACATCGGACGCGGCCTTCACCGATTCGACTACCGCCATGTCGTCGCCTTGCGAAAAGGTTTTTCCTTTTTCCGGCAACTCAACGAACACAACATCGCCGAGCTGTTCAGCGGCGTGGGCGCTGATGCCGATGACATAAGCATCGCCGTCGGCGCGCACCCATTCATGGTCCTTGGTGTATTTAATGGTCATTTGTCTTCTCCCTAGCCTCGATAATAGCGATGCGGCGTGAACGGCATGTCGGCCACTTGCGCCGGCATTGACTTGCCCCGGACGATCAATTGCAGCGGCGTGTCTGTCTCGGCGAAAGCGGCGTCCACATATCCCATGGCGACCGGCCGGCCTGCTGTCGGGCCAAACCCGCCCGATGTGACAACGCCAATTTTCTTTCCATCCGCCGATTGAATTTCTGCGCCTTCGCGCGCCGGGGCGCGCCCTTCCGGCAAAATGCCGACCCGCAACCGTGACGGTCCCTCAGCCAGTTCTTTCTGGATGCGCGCGGCGCCGGGAAAACCGCCCTCTTCGCGGCGACGCTTGCCAATCGTGAAAGCAATATTGCCTTCGACCGGCGACGTTTCCTCAGTCAGATCATGCCCGTAAAGACACATGCCCGCTTCCAGCCGCAATGAGTCCCTGGCGCCAAGGCCAATCGGTTCAACATCCGGATCGGCCAGCAGTAGTCTCGCCAGCTTCTCCGTATCCTCTTCCCGAGTTGAAATCTCAAAGCCGTCTTCGCCGGTGTAGCCGCCACGCGTGACAACAGCGGTGATGTCGCCGATTTGCATTTCGGCAAAGCTCATGAATTTCAAGCCTGCCGCATCCGGGGCGTGTTTTGCTAAAACTTCAGCCGCTTTCGGTCCCTGCAATGCGAGAAGGCCCCGCGTGTCGAACCGCTCCAGCTTCACACTTTCAGGAAGGCGTTCATTCAAATGAGCAAAATCTTTTTCCTTACAGGCGCCGTTGACGACAATGTTCAACCGTCCATCCGCAACCGGACGGCTGACCATCAGATCATCCAGAATGCCGCCCGCATCATTAAGCAAAACAGTCAAGCGCTGACGCCCGGTCCCGAGTTTCCGGATCTCGCCCGGGACAACCGTTTCCAGCGCTTTCGCCGCAGCTTCATGATCGGGCCCGACAACCGCCGCCTGACCCATATGCGATACGTCGAAGAGGCCGGCTTTTTCCCGCGTGTGCAGGTGCTCTTTCATTACGCCGAGCGGATATTGCACCGGCATGTCATAGCCTGCGAATTCCACCATTCTGGCGCCAAGCTCGCGATGGAGCGCATTCAACGGTGTTGTCTTTAATGTGCTGGTCATTCATCCGTCCCATGATCAAACCGCCACTCATGCAACGCGCCGATTGCGACGCCGCCAATAGCGACAACCCCGGCTGTCACGGGAACCTGAGAGATTTCGCGAAAGCGTTTTATCTTAAACGCGCCGCTTACTCCGTCGGTGGACCGGCGTTACGCCGCTCGCTTTCCAGCCTTCCTTACCACATGCGGTCCTTTTGCCTGAGAGTTTCCGGGGCGGTTGCTCCTTCGGCGCCGAACTTTCGTCTTTCGCGGAAAGCCCGACCTCTCCCGCATGCGGTTGAATGCGCGTATTCGCGCAACACAACGCTGCGACCATAGTCTCGCAATAAACGAAGTCAATCGCCCAAAAGGCGTGCGACGGCAGCTCTTATCAGGCTGCAGCGCAGCTGTTGCAGTTGCCTTTAATCTCAAGCCGGGCGGTGTGCATGTCGAAGGCGGCGGCGTGCACCGCCGGGGCGATATCAGCCTCCACCGCAACCACTTCCAACTCCTGAACCGTGGAACAGCTCTCACAGACCAGAAAGGTCTGCACCACATGCGGGCCTTCGTGATTGCAAAGCACAAAGGCGTTCAGCCCGTCGAGCTTATGGATGTGACCTTTTTCCTCGAGCCCGTCGAGAGCGCGATAAACGGTCATGGGCGCACGCACGCCCTGTTCCTTCAATTTGTCGAGAATTTCATAGGCTTTCAGCGGTTCGGCGGCATTCACCAATATGTCCCAGACCAGCTTCTCATTTTTCGCCAGACCAGACGGGCGTTTGCGCCCCGCATCATCAACATCACCGTCGTCACCACGGGCCATAAGCACCCTCCTCGCACCCTTGAGGGCAATGTTATATCTTTGTTATATCAAATCGAAAAGCCTAGAAGTTGTATTTTTTTTCCCGAAACCACTTTGACCCGAGCCATTTCGCACCGTTTGTGACCGGCAGCCCTGCATGGCGGGAGGACCGATCGACCTCTCCATCGGCCAGAACATTGTCAAAAACCAGAAGATCTCCGGCCTGGCCCTTGAACCGGATATCCGGGGTTAGAAAATGGGTCTCGCCGCCATCATAGCCGTCATTGAAAGAAATCAGGGCGGTGGCGATGCGTTGGCCGCTGCGGTCAAATTCCGCCCCCGGCGGCAGCCAGTCAAAATGCGGACGATATTCTTGCCCGGGTCTGTAACAAAGAATGCTCAGAAACTCCCCCTGCTCCGGCAGACACCCGGCAAGCGCCGCAACACGCCGGTTGATCATCACCATCGCCAGATCAAGGTCCATCAAACTGAGAATCGCCGTCAGCGAGTTGCGGTAGCCGTCCCGGCGCGCCTTACCCGTCTGAGGATCGACAATCAGCGACGGCGCCAGCAATCGCGCAGAGGCCGCAATGACATATTCGCATTCCTCAACTGAAAAGGCGCCGCGATAGACCCGCGCTGACGGTCGCTCACAAACAGTTTCCGACGCAATGGCTGGCGCTGGCGGCGCGGCGGATAATTGCTCAGCAATGCGACTCCAGTCCGGATCGGCAGGAGCATAGGATACAGGCGTGGAAAGTGCGCCGAGCGCCTTTTCAAGCGCCGCAACATTGGGATACCTCACCGCCGCCAATTGCTGCAGCGCTTTGGCCGCAACACTCGTATCCGTATGCAAACGGCCCGCCGCAGCCCGACGAACCGCGACGGCAGCGCCGCCGGCGTCCTGCATCGCCGCACGCGCAATCAACGCTGCGCCATTTGCATCATCGGGGTCGCTTGCGAATAACAGCATGGCGACTTCCGTCATTGCGCCCGGATCTCCACCCCGCGCAGCATCAATAATGCAGGCGACAGCTTTGGCCCAGTCGACCTCGAACCCATGCCCCTCCGCATGTGCGACACCGGCAAGACGCCTCGCCGCAAGTGAGCCAGCCTCACAAGCGCGCTGTAACAATGCAGCGCCGTCGTCGATGGTTTGACTGCTGTAAAAGGCGCGGGTCGCCAATGTGTAGAGCGCGTCGCCATGTCCCTGATCCGCTGAGGCGTTCAGCCACCGATCCGCCTCGCGGCGATCGCCGGCATTGCTGAGCGCGGCGGCCAGCGCATATTGCGCATCGGCGTCGCCAGCCTCCGCCGCATTGCGAAGCTTGCCCATGTCGATGTTTCGTGGCGCTGTCGTCATCGCGCCACGCTATCACTCGCAGGGGCTTTAAGGCCAGCCGACACGGTCGAAGATCTGCACGGCGGCGCGCTGGTTTTCTCCGAGCGCTGCGACGGAGAGGTCGTCAGCGACAAAATCGCCTAGCTCCGCGACGGGACCAGACGGGGCGACAGACGACACAACCGGATACTCGTTATTCCCTTGCGCGAAAGCCGACTGCGTTTCGTCGCGCAATAGAAATTCCAGCAGCGCTTCGGCGTTTTCAACATTAGGCGCGTGTGCGGTGACGCCCGCGCCGGAAACATTTACATGAGCGCCATTGCCCGCCTGATCGGGGAAGAACACCCCGACTTTTTCGCCAATGGCTGCATTGTCGGCGTTATCGGAACCGACATAGCGCGCAACGTAGTAACTGTTGACGATGCCGAGCCGGCACAGCCCCGCCGCTACAGCCTCAATCTGCGAAGTGTCATTGCCCTGGGGTCTGCGTGCGAAATTGTCGACAACGCCGCGCGCCCAGTCTTCCGCCGTCTCTTCACCGAAATGCGCAATGCGAGACGCCAGCAAAGACTGGTTATAAATGTTCGATGAAGACCGTACACAGATCATGCCCTCATAAGCCGGGTCAGCAAGATCGGCGTAGGTCTCAAGGTCTTCAGGCAATCCCTGGTCTTTATTGTAAATGACAATTCGCGCTCGTTTGGAAAGCCCGAACCATTTACCGTCAGGATGACGGAACTGCGCCGGGACACGCGCCTCAAGCGTATCGTTTTTGGTTGTGCGAAAAACGCCGCGCTGGTCGGCGCGCCATAAAATGCCCGCATCCGCCGTGATGAAAAGGTCAGCAGGACTCGCCGCCGCCTCACGGGCGATCCGCTCGATAAGCGCATCGCCGCCAGCCTCAATCACATTGACGCGAATGCCGGTTTCTTCCGTAAACGCATCATAAATCGCAATGTCGGAGTCATAGTGCCGACCGGAATAAACATTCACTTCGCCGGTAATGACGCGCGCGTCTGCGCCGTCGCCCTGCCCGCCCCCATCCGGCGCACAGGCCCCCAAGACAAAAACAGCCAGCAGGCTCACCACATTCAACTTACTGGCGGCTTTGGCGAAAATGTTCATGAATGGCGCTTTCTTAATTGCGAATAGTTCTTATTATCATAAATTGAGAGCAACGCAATACTGCGTAACTCATTGTTTCTCATAACAGAACACGAGAGATGGTTCACATGACAGCGCCACGCGCGCGCCTTGCGGCAAGGGGTCGGTGATCTCGACCCGCAGGAGACCCGCCCCGCCAGACGCCTCCAGATACGCCATCCAGCCAGGTCCTGCGAACCGGCAATCGGCGACCAGCCAGTCACCCGCGCCGTCCGGCGCCGCGCCGAGCGCGCCCTCTCGCATCACCGCAACACCGGGTCCGTCGCCAAGCCCATGCGCATCAAGGACGCCAATCGGCGTCACCAGCCGACCATTTTGAATAGCGCCTTCAATGGTCTGGCTACCGGGAAATATCTGCGCGCCATCCGGTGTCTGCGGCGCATGAAACAATTCTTCAGGCGTCGCCGCTTCCACAACGCGGCCTGCGCGCATCAGGGCGATGCGATCACCAAGCGCCAGTGCTTCTTCCGGATCGTGAGTGACCAGCACGACCGTGACATTTTTTTCTTTCAGTATGCGCCGTAAACCCTCACGCAGCCGGCGACGTAATACTGCATCGATGCTGGCGAAAGGTTCGTCCAGCAACAACGCCTTTGGCTCACGCGCCAACGCGCGGGCAAGCGCCACGCGCTGTTGCTGGCCGCCGGAAAGTTCATGAGGGAATCGGGCCGCCAGATCTCCGATCTGCAACGCCTCCAGTTGCGCGGCGATAACCGCCTTGGCGTTCTTCACGCCGGTAAGGCCGAAAGCGATGTTTTTCTCAATCGTCATGTGAGGGAACAGGACGTAATCCTGAAACACCATTCCGATCGGGCGCCCTTCCGCCGGCGTTTCCCGGCCGGGCGCGGCGAGCGCATCACCGTCAAGCTCCACCGCACCGGCCTGTAACGGCTCCAGTCCCGCCGCGAGACGCAACAGCGTGGTCTTGCCGCAGCCAGACGGACCGAAAAGACAGGTGATTTCTCCACGCGCCGCTTCGAGGTCAACATTGTCGACCGCGACCACCCGGCCAAACCGATGGGATATGCCCCGAAACACTAAACTCATTGGGCGCTCGTTCGCCTTTCCGCTGACGCGGCTTTGGAAATGCCGCACTTTCGCTTAGATGTCACGGGGTCCACAGCAATCAGGCGCAACCACGACGATCATGAAACAGGCAAGCCCCTTCTGGAAAACCGGCGTTCTCGCCGCCGCAGCGCTGCTTGTCGCCGCGCCTATCGGCGCGACGTTGCTGTCGAGCCTCAGCGCCGGCGGCCCTGATCTGGAGATGTGGCGAAGCGTCGGCCTGGACTACCTCACCGGGACAATAGTCCTGTGCGGACTGGTCGGCGTTGGCGCGCTCGTGATCGGCGCCGGCGCAGCGATGATCGTCACGCTGGCGGATTTTCCGGGCCGACGGTTTTTTACGATTGCGCTGGCGCTCCCCTTTGCAATCCCGGCCTATGTGGCGGCTTACGCTTATGCGGACATGCTGGGTCCCTTTGGCCCCATCGCATCCCTTGTGGGGCCGGGCCACATGCCGGAAATCAGATCCCTGCCGGGCGCCGCCTTCGTGCTTGTACTGATGACATACCCATATGTTTACCTCGCGGTTACAGCCTCGCTTGGCGGTCGCTCCGGCGCCCTGATGGAAACCGCACGCACGCTTGGCGCAAAACCGGCTTCTGCCGCACGCAGAATTCTGCTTGGCGCCGGACGTCCGGCGCTCGCAGGCGGCCTTGCCCTCGCCTTGATGGAAACGGCGGCGGATTACGGTGTCGCCGATTTCTTCGGGGCCCAAACCCTCAGTGTCGGGATTTTTCGAACATGGTATGGGCTTGGCGATCTTGGCGCCGCAACGCAACTTGCGGCAGGGCTGTTTCTCGTGGCGCTGGTGCTGGTGATGCTGGAAGAGAAAACACGCCGCGGTCAGGGCGCCGAAAGCCCCCGCGCCCATCGTGGCCGGGCGCGGCTGAAGCTCTCAAAACGTGATGCCGGGCTCGCGATATTCGCCTGCGCGGCGCCTGTTATCCTTGGGTTCGTCATTCCCGCCGCCGCACTCGCCGCCAAGCTTGATCCTGATTTTTCGGCGAGCGCCTTGCGCGGCCTCAGCCGGTCACTGACGAACACCGCATTGGTCGCGGGCGTCGGCGCGGGCGCCGCGACCCTCATCGCCGTCACGCTCGCCTATGCGGCGCGACGAACAAGGTCCGGGCTTGGCAAGATGCTGTTGCGGGTTGCCACGATGGGTTACGCCATTCCAGGCGCGGTGATCGCCATCGGCATTCTCGCGCTGACAGCCGGGATTGCCCGCGCGACAGGGGCGGCTGTCGCAGGCGGCGTTGCAATCCTCTTATACGCGTATGTCGCACGCTTTCTGACCGCCGGCTACAACGCAGCGGCGGGCGGGCTACAACAAATCAGTCCACAAATGGACGCTGCCGCCCGTAATCTTGGCGCAACGCCATCGCGCATCCTCTCGGCGATTCACTGGCCACAAACGCGCGGACCCATTCTCGCCGGCGCGGCGATCGTCGCGATTGATATCGCCAAGGAACTGCCGGCGACACTGTTGTTGCGCCCTTTTAATTTTGAAACTTTATCAACGCGAATCTATCGCCTCGCATCGGACGAACGTCTTGCGGATGCAGCGCCCGCTGCGCTGTTACTGATTGCCGTTGGCCTGATACCAACGCTGGCGCTTAGCCGGATCAGCAGCAGCGCAGAGCGCCGCCAGTCCGCGCGTACGCTCAACGCCGGTCTCGTAACAAGCTAAAACTGGCGTCCTTACTCTCCGCCGCGATACGCATGAGGAAGGTTGCTGCGGGAAAGGTCGCGATAGCGGTCGCTCAGCATTTGCTGACGATTACCTAAATCCTGACGCTGACCATTGATAAAGACAACCTCCGGCTGGGTGTTGAGCTCCAGCGGGTCGCCTTCCCAGATCACCACATCAGCAATCTTGCCCGCCTCCAGCGAACCAATCTGGCTGTCGAGATCGAACATCTCGGCCGGGTTGATTGTGAGCGCTGCAATCGCCGCATCGTGAGGAAGTCCATTCGCAACGGCGTTGCCCGCCTGTTGGGTTAGAAGCCGCAAATTATGCGCGCCAAAGCCGGGCGGGTTATAGAAAGAAATCTTGACCCCCGCCTCGTTAAGACGCGCTGCATTTTCCAACGTTGCGCCAAGATCTTCAAACTGTGCGGGCAAGTTGAACAGCGGATCAAGAATGACAGGAATGCCCGCCGTGGCGAGCGCTTCCGCCTCGCGCCAGGCTTCCGATCCGCCGGCGATAATCACATCAAGATTATATGTACTCTTTAGGCGGATTAAAGTGCGAATATCTTTAGCGCCATTCACCGATACGATTAACGGTTGATCGCCGGCGATGACCGGCCCGAGCGCGCGCAAATCGCTGACCGCAAAACGCCCGTCACGCGGCCGGCGCACATAGTCGTTGGGATTGGCCGCATAAGAGCGCGCTTCGTCGAGATATTCCCGCAACAACGCCCAGGCGCCCATGCGCGTGTCGCCGCCGCGCGTGGCGCCGGAATAGCCCATCTCGAGAATTTGCGCGGCTTGCCTTTTGGTGATCGAATTCGTCCGGCCCGACATATCGATTACCGCAGCACGCCCGCCAAATAGCGAATCGCCCGCCTGCGGCGCTGACAGCGCACGGGTGACGCCGCCCGCGCGGTTGACCGGGATCACGATCGAAGACGGGTTATAGGCGTCAACCGCATCAAGCGCGGCGCCGAGGGGAAACCCGACCTCACGCTGAGGCCCAGCGTCATTCGCCTCCGCATCAAGGTTGATTTCCGAGAGCCCAATCGTTGAGAGCGGCGCGAATATGCCGGGCGTCACGACCTTGCCCTCGGCGTCTATGACGGTCGCGCCCGCTGGCGCGGACAAATCCGCGCCGACCTGCGTAATGCGGCCATTGGTAATGATCACATCGCCATTTTCGATGACGCCGCCCGCTGCAGTGTGCACCTCACCGTTCATGATGGCGGTGGTTTGCGCGGACGCGCTCACGGCGCCGATAACGGCGATGACGGCGGAGGAGAAGAGAGTTTTCAACATTGTCGCGCTCATTGTCCGGCTCCTCCGGTGAATTCATCTTTACCGAGCTGGCCAAGCTCGAAATCCATGCGCGGCGAGCGCGCCGGATCGGCGCGGTCATACATCAGCGCGCCGTCGATATAGACCTGTTCCGCCTGGCGTAGACGGAAAACGGATTGCCGTTCCAGACAACCACATCCGCCATCTTGCCGGCTTCGAGCGTGCCAGTTTGATCGAGAATGCCCATCGCCCGCGCGGCATTGGCGGTAATCCACTGGATCGCGGTTTCCGGCGCGATATCGATACCGGCGCGCCGGCCCGCATCGACCGCCTTGGCCGTTTCCTGGTTCAATCGCTGAATGCCTAGTGCATCGTCGGAATGAATGACCGTGCAACCGCCGGGCTGCGCATGCACCAACGCCGCGTTCTGGGGAACCGTGTCATAGGCTTCCAGCTTGAACCCCCACCAGTCCGCCCAGACGGCGGCGCAGACGCCCTTTTCCGCAAGCATGTCCGCGACTTTGTAGGCTTCAATCGCATGATGAAAGGTTGTGACCTCGTAATCAAACTCTTCGGCCAAATCGAGCACGAACGCCATTTCATCCGCACGGTAACAATGCATGTTGACGAGTATATCGCCATTCAAAACGCCCGCCAGCGTTTCAAGTTGCAAATCGCGGGCTGGCGCTTCCGGCGCATCATCCTCGCCATCGCCATCCGCCCACTCGTCATAATCGGCCCAATAGTCGTCCCAGCTTTTCTTGTAATCGCGCGCCTCAATCCAGCTGGAGCGATAGCCGGAGAAATTACCCATGCGCGTGCCTGGTCCGCCGCGATCGCCATAAACCCGTTTCGGGTTTTCACCGCAGGCCATTTTCATCCCATAAGGCGCGCCGGGAAACTTCATCCCCTGGGTGGTTCGCGACGGCACGTTCTTCAAAACAACCGAGCGGCCGCCGAACAGGTTCGCGGAACCCGGCAGGATTTGCAGCGACGTTACGCCGCCGGCAAGCGCGCGGGTAAAGCCTGCATCCTGCGGCCAGACGGAGTGTTCGGTCCAGACTTCCGCTGTCGACGGCGCTGTCGCCTCGTTGCCGTCGGAAGTAGAGTCCGTAGACGGTGAGGGGTAGTTGCCGAGATGAGAGTGAATATCGATGACGCCGGGCGTCACCCACTTGCCCTGGGCGTCAATTACGCTGGCGCCCTCCGGCGCCTCCAGATCTGCGCCAACCGCAACAATTTTGCCGTCCTGCATCAGCACCGAACCGCCATCGATCCGATCGCCTGCGCCGGTCAGCACCGTCGCATTGGCGAGCAGCACCGGCCCGGACGGATACGCCGCATAAGTCGAGGGATAGGGGTCAAGCGGCGGGCGCACAGGCCCGTCACTGGCTGCAGCATCACTCTCTGGCGCCTGGCTGTTGTCAGCCTCAGCGTCATCGGTATCTGCGGCAGGGGTCGCCGCCTCCTGCGCGCAAGCGCTGAGAAGCAAAACGGCCGCAGCCGTCCATCCGAATTTTTGCATAGCACCCTCAATAGACTGCGGACGCCTTTCGACAGCGCCCATCAATGTGTCATAAGACTAGCGCAAATTACCGGCGCGGCCACCCTGCGCCGCAACAATTTGCCGATAGGAAGGGGACCATCATGACCGCCAGAATTACACGCCGCACCGCGTTGACCACTGCGCTCGCAACTGGCGCGGCGTCTTGCGCAAGCGCGCCGAAAATGACGCCATATGTTTCCGTCAGCGAAGCTGTCGGCGGCGTCTTCGCCCATGGCGTCGCGAGTGGCGATCCCGATGCGACAAGCGTTGTCATATGGACACGGGTGTCTTTGCCGGTTGGCGCCCGCCGACCAATGACGGCGCCGGTGATTTGGGAAACCGCACTGGATGAAGCCTTCACCGAGATGCGCGGCAAGGGCGAAGTTCTCACCGGCGCGTCTCGCGACTGGACAGTCAAAGTTCTCCTGTCCGATATGGCGCCCGGTACGACTTATTATTACCGCTTCCGGGTCGGCGATGCGTATTCCCCTGTCGGCCGGACGAAAACCCTGCCCTGTTGGCGCTGTTGAGCGCGCCCGCTTCGCGGTCGTCTCCTGTTCCAACTATCCGTTCGGGTTTTTCAATGTCTATGACATGATCGCGAGGCGCGACGAACTCGACGCGGTGATCCATCTTGGCGATTACATTTACGAATATGGCCGCGACGGTTATGGCGGCGCAGCGGGCGCCGCACTTGGCCGGGAACATCAGCCGGCGCATGAAGTCGTCAGTCTTACTGATTACCGCACGCGTCACGCACAATACAAGCCGACCGCGCCAGCCAGCGATGCACGCAAAACATCCCATGATTGCGATCTGGGACGATCATGAAACGTCCAACAACTCCTGGAAAGACGGAGCGCAAAATCATCAACCGGAAACCGAAGGCGACTGGGAGCCGCGCGCGCCGCGCCGCGCTTCAGGCCTATTACGAATGGATGCCGGTGCGCGAACCCTCGATGGCGCCGGAAGCGTTTTTCCGATCTTTCTCCTTGGCGATCTCCTGACAGTCGCAGCGATCGAAACCCGGCTGATGGCGCGCACCCGGCAGTTTGAGTATTCCGAGATCATTCCGACCCTGCAAACCCCGGAAGACCTGGAGCGTTTCAAGACGGAAATTCTGTGGGACCAGACGCGCGAAATGCTGGGCGCAGCGCAGCTTGATTATCTCGACCGCGCTTCCGCACCTCAGTCGGCGCCGGTCAGCCCTGGCGGCTTCTCGCCAACCAGATCATCATGGGGCGCGTGACCGCGCCGGATCTGACCGAATATGTTACCGAGGAAGATATCATCTCACTTGAAAAGCAGTGGGATCAGCCCGTGCGTTTGTTAAATCATCCGCCCTCGGATTGCCAGCCAATCTCGACGCCTGGACGGGTATCCTGCGGCCCGCGAGCGCTTTTACAATATGGTGAACCAAGCCGGCGAGAACGGCATGATCGTCGTCACCGGAGACACGCACACCTGGTGGGCCAACGATCTTATGGCGCGGGACGGGCGACAGATGGGTGTCGAGTTAGGCGTCAATTCAGTAACCTCGCCCTCCCTTACCGCAGCGACTTCCTTGGCGGCAAGGCGCGGAATATGCACTGCTCACCAATCGCGACAATGATGACGTGCGATATCTCTCCGGCGAGAACCACGGATTTATCGATCTCAATGTCACGCATGACGGCGCGCGCGCAGAGTTTGTCGCCGTCGATACAATTGAAAGCCGTAACTATAACGGCTTTACGAAAGTCGCATTCGATATCGAAAAGAAAGATAACGCAGCGACTTTTTCGGATGCTGAGGCCTGCGCTTCAAGGAAGGGTTTTTGTTCTGATCCATGGGTGTCTTAAAAAAACAGATTGATTCCGCAAGCTGGTTGCGTCTCGCCGTCTGGTTTGCGCTGCTGTTCGCGTTTTCAAGTTGGGCGTTTGGCATGGACAGTCCACTGGACG
>CBDDKD010000002.1:0-99214 GCA_965230025.1 Hyphococcus sp. | reverse complement strand
TCCCTTCACCGTCGCCAAGGGCATAGTGCGCAACGAACCGCAAGATCGGCAGCGCGCCCGCCGCCATCAGCACCACGCCCAGAATAAGGAAAATTTTCAAAGGCTCATACATCGCATAGGCGCGCAGCATGGTGCGCCCGGTCCGCGACAAAAACTGAGGAATTGACTTGAAGAGACGCGACGGTCGCTCAACTTTGTTTGTTTGTATGGGCACAGACGTAATACGAAGACGCTTGCGGCCTGCCTGAATCAGTGTCTCCGTCGTGTAAGAGAAAGTTGAACGAACTGTCATGCCCATGGCGGCGCTGCGTGAGAATGCGCGAAACCCGCTAACCGCGTCAGATACATCCGCCCCGGCAAGACGTCCGACCGTACGGCTGCCGGCTTTTTGCAAAGCGCGCTTCATCGGCGAGAAGTGCTTGATGTTTTCCGTCTGCCGGTCACCGATGACAATGTCGGCCTGACCCGCGAGGATTGGCGCCACGAGCTTGGCGATATCCGCCCCATGATACTGATTGTCGCCATCGGTGTTGACGATAATGTCCGCGCCGAGCCGCAATGCAGCATCGAGGCCGCGCTGGAAACTTTGCGCGAGGCCCAGATTGGTCCCGTTTCGAATAATATGATCTGCGCCCCAGTCCGCCGCGACCTTTGCCGTGCCGTCCGTTGAGCCATCATCAATGATAAGAATCTCGACTTTATCAATGCCTTCAATCTCCCGCGGAATATCGGCAATCGCCGACGCCAGCGTCTGTTCTTCATTGAGACAGGGGATTTGAATGATCAACTTGGTCATACGGCGCGCCTCTGCCTGCCGGTAACGGGTACGGTTGCATATTTCTAGGCACTATATGGCAAACGCCGCGTTAACATTTCAGAAATGACGGCAAATTACGGTAAGGTCCTGAAATTGGTAAATGCTCCGGGAACGATAAAATGCGGGTGCTCATTGATATTCTGCATCCGGCGCATGTTCATTTTTTTAAAAACTTAATCATTGAAATGCATGCGCGCGGCCATCAGACCTGCATTCTCTCACGCAAAAAAGACGTCGCCACAGAACTTCTCGACGCTTACGGCTTTGCGCATAAGGTGATCTCCGTACAACGCCCGGGCCGTGGGCGACTGGCCCTGGAACTCGCCAAACGAATTATCGAGACAAGGCGCGCCATTCACGATTTTCAACCTGATGTCATCATGGGCCTGATGGGTCCTTCGATCACCATCGCAGGCATAACGCACCGGGCGCGCACGATCGTTTTTTACGACAATGAAACGACCCACCGTCTTAATCAGATCGTTGCGCGGCGTGCCGATGCGTGGATTTCGCCGCGCGGATTCAAGCATGACTATGGCGACAAGCATCTTCGCTATGACGGCTATCACGAACTCGCCTACCTGCACCCTAATCGTTTCACGCCGGACGCCGGACGCGTTCGCGCCCATGGCATCGACCCTGAAAAGCCTTATTCGCTCTTGCGCTTTGTCGCTTGGGAGTCGATTCATGATGGCGGCGAGAGCGGCTTCAACCTTGAAAGCAAACATAAAGCGATCGAAATTCTGTTACGCATGGGGCCGGTCTATATCTCTTCGGAAAAGCCTCTTCCGCCAGCATTTGAACAATATCGCCTGAATCTTCCTGTTGAAGACATTCACCACGCCCTTAGTTTTGCAACGGTTGTTGCCGGCGAGAGCTCGACCATGGCCTCGGAAGCTGCGTGTCTGGGAACGCATGCGCTTTTCGTTTCAAAATCGGGGCGCGGCGTTAATGATGAACAAGAGTTGCGCTATGGTCTCGTCAAAAATTTCAACGGCGGCCGCGAACGCGACGCGCTCGCTTATCTTGAAGAGTTGGTCGCGGCAGGTGGAGAAAACATTAAAAGAGAATCGCAGCAGCGCAGAAAATCCCTTTTACGCGACACTGTCGATGTTACCCAATTTCTGATTGATCTTACAGAAACAGGCAAACCTCAAACCGTCATGGCGCCGGCATGAAGGTCATGATTGTCGCTAATGCGCGCGCCGTTCATACGCAACGCTGGGCGCAAGCGCTCAGCGAACGCGGTCACGCCGTTACGATAATAAGCATCCGTAATGCGGATATTCCGGGCGTAGACGTTCTAGGTCGCTCAATCGGGAACGCAGACGGCCACAAACTTTGGGCGCTTTTGAGTTATGTCCGGCTATTACTCACATTGCCGTTTGACTTGTCACGAACACGTCCGGATGTTGTTAACCCGCACTATTGCATCACCCATGGCGCGATCGCTGCGCTCGTCAGCGCGCGACCACGCATCGTCAATATCTGGGGCAGCGATATTATCTGGGACGGCGCCAACGCAATGCCGTGGTGGCGCAAAACGCTGGTCCGTTTATCTCTCAGCCGCGCCGATACAATCGTTTCAACCAGCCGGTTCATGGCCGACGCTGTAACCGAATTAATCCAATCCCCACCGCCCGTGACGCTGGTTCCGTTCGGCGTCGACACCGCAGTCTTTTGTCCGCGAGAGATCCCAAAATCCGATACGCGCGTTCGCATCGGGTTTGTAAAAACCTTCGCAAAAAAATACGCGCCGGATATTTTCATCGAAGCCGCCTCCATCGCGGCGCAGCGACAACCCGATATTGACTTTGTTATGGCCGGACGCGGCCGCCTGCTGGAAGAGATGAAAGCGCTAGCGGCCGAACGGGGCCTGGGTAACCGTATATCCTTTGCCGGCTTCATCGATCACGAAGGGGTCGCCGACTTCATGCGCGATCTGGACATTCTTGTGAACTGCTCACGCTATGACTCAGAATCATTCGGCGTCGTCATCTGTGAAGCGTCCGCAAGCGGCTTGCCTGTCATCGCAACCGATGTCGGCGGCGTTCGCGAAGCAATGGAAGGCGGAAAGACCGGCATACTTGTTCCGCGCAACGATACTGAAGCGCTCGCGAGCGCGATGATAAAACTTGCAGGCGACCCGGACTTACGCCGGCGCATGGGCGCCGCCGGGCGTGCATTCATTTGCAAAGAATATGAGTGGGCCCGGTGCGTCGACAAGATGGAAGGCACGCTTGCCGCCGTCGCTGACTTAACATCAAAAGAAATACTCCGAGGCGAGAAAATTGCCGATTAGGCATCCTTTGTGACAAGCCCTGACAGGCTTTCGGGCTTCGATGCATGCACAAAAAGCATGTTGTTATGGACCAGTTTTTTGGGAACCGTTTCGAATACGTCACCCAAAGACCTACCGCCTTTCTCACCGGCGACAAATGACCGATAACCCAGCCGATACAACGCCTCACCCGCCAAGACAGCGTCGTCATTGACCATTTCCATGATCACGGCCGGTTTGTAGCGTTCAAGAATCTTTGTCGCGCCTTCGACAACGTCCCTTTCGAAACCTTCGACGTCGATCTTGATGAGATCAATGCGCGCCGGGGCAAACGTCAATAAATACTCATCCATTCGCACGACAGGAACAGTGGACTGCTCCTGAAAGCCTTCAATTTTTACGAGCGAACTCAATCCGCCATCGCCGCCGGGAGCGCCCATCAACGAAGCGACACCGCGATTAGCACCTAACGCGACGGGAAAGGGCAGCATTTGCGGAAGGCGGTTTCTCTCTCTCGCCCAGGTCAGTCGTGTGAAATTCACAGCATCCGGTTCAAAAGCAAACACCAACCCCTTGTCGCCGACATGGCGCGCAGCGAAAGTGCTCATCACGCCAATATTCGCGCCCACATCAACAAAAACGCCGCCTTCCGGAAGGAGCTTTTCGATCAATAACAATGTGCCTTCTTCGTAGTGCGATCGCAGCGCCAGATTGAGATCAATCCAACGCCTGTTTGGATCAATCTTCAGGGTAAGGCCATTCTTCAAACGCTTTGCCCGAGGCCAGGGATAAAGAATAGTGACAGCCAAATGTGCGGCTCTATGTTTCAGCGTCCGCAAAAGGCTTTTCGTTTTTGAAGCCATGCGATCACTGTCGCCCGAACTTAATTCGACTCGCTGCATGTCAGTCTCAAGCGAAGTCATGATGACTCTCCAATTACACGGCGGATGATAAATGCTGACAGGGCGCAGACCACGAGGAAAGCCATCCCCGAAAGGCGCGCCGCCGTGGCCGCAAGAAATCCGGCGACAGGGTCGATACCGGCGATTGGCGACAATGCGGCGATTATGGTCTCGCGAACGCCAATACCCGCTGGCACAACGCCGGCCAGAAACGGTGCAACAACGAGAATCGCGGTTTGATAATACTCAACATTAACCCCAACGGATTGAACCGCAAACATCAGCGTCAGCGCTTCCAGCGCAATTAACCCAAAACGCAGCATCGCCGCGCGAGAGGCGATACGCCAGTCGAATTTCGATTTTCGAACAAACCAGCAGCAAACCACCAAGATGCCCAGACCCACCGCTAAAAATACAGCGGTCAGCAATAGCGGCGCCTGAAACGAAAGCCATGCCGCTGAAAAGCAAAACCCAATGCCGCCCCAAAGCGCTGTAAACAAGAACATGAGCCCGCCACTGCGCTTGAATGTGGCGCCCTGCGCTTTAAGCACCGTCATCCGAACCGCGAAACTCCCCGGCACCGGAAGCAGACTCGCCGCACGGGAATAAAGAACGACTTCAGCCGCTGACCAGAAGCGCACTTTCACATCTGAAAGGCGCGCCATTGCCTGAAAATCCATGGCGCTGAGCGCCAGTCCCGCCGGAAGCGTGCCAAGGATAATAATCAGTAAAGGACCGATCTGTATGCGCTGTAAAATATCGGGGCTTGCCCGTAACGACAGAAACAAGCCGACACAAAACAGCGTAAGCGCGGCCAGCATCGCGATTGGCTTTAACTGGCCTTTATGAGCCGTGACCCAGCGAAATACCTGACCGCCATAAGTTGAAATTGTTGTTTTCCAGCCGTTAAGACCCACCACGTTTCGCTTGCGGGCGCATGGCGCGCCCGCACTGGCATGATCGAGATGGTCGGCGGCGTCGGTCATAAAACCTCTGGGGCAGGCTTGGCTTGCCAATGGAAACTTTATCAGTCGGGGCCGTGGAAGTAGTTAATGATGAGGTTCCGCAGATCAGCCCAACGCCTGTTTTCCGCGCTTCGCCTTTACACCACGTTAACCACAAATTCAGGAACCCGCCTTTAATCCAATAGGATCGAAAGTGGCGGATTCCGCATGACACGGCCTATTGATATCCGGATTGTTTTCGTCGGACTGCTGCTGATCCTGACAGCAGGTGCATTCCTTGCGCCGACAATGCCGTTTATAATTGACGGCGGAATTTACCTCGACATGGCGAGCGCCATGGCTGGCGAGGCCACTCTCGCCATTGCCGGCAATGGCGGCGTAGACGGTGCGCCGCCGTTAACGAAATATCTCACCCGGACCGACGGCGAACTCGTCTACCCTCAATATCCAAGCGGATACGCGCTGCTCGCGGCGCCGTTTTACAAGTTGCTTGGGGTACGCGGGCTTATGCTGATCAATGCGTTGTCACTGGCCGCAAGCGCCTTTCTGCTTTTCAAGATTGCGGCGCGGCTGTTTAAACATGACACCATCAGCCTTTCAGCAATCGCAATTTTCCTGCTGGCGACATTTGTTTCAAACTATGCCCTGGCGATATGGCCGCACATGCTGTCGCTCATGCTATGGCTGGGCGCTGTCGCCTGCGCTGTTTATGGAGTTGAGGCGACAAGCGCGCGAAGCCGTGCCTTGTGGCTATGCGCATCCGGCCTTGTTTTCGCGCTTGGCGTTAATATCCGTGTAGACAGCATTCTTATTTTTGCTGTGGTTTTCTTGTGGCTCAGAATTTTCGCGCGCCCCGCAGACCGGTTGGCGCCATTGATGCTACTCATTGGCGCAGCGCCACTGTTTGCGCTGGCCGCCTGGCTCAACCATCTTAAGTTCGGAACGCTATCGCCACTCTCTTATGGGTCATCCGCCGGCGCGACAAACATCCAGGAATATCGCATGGTGGTTCTGGGCGGCGCAGCCATATTGATCGCGCTCTGGCTGATCAATATTCCTGCGACGATCAGATTGGCCAGACAACGCCTGAGCAACCGTTTGCTTATTATCATGGGCGCCGTCGCCGCGCTGGCGGCCATGATCGTCGCTCATGGTTTTATCCGGGAAACGCTTTATGGAGTTTATGTGCTTGTCATCAATCTTCAGGCCCATGACGCTTATGTTCAGGCGGGCGTTGAACGCAATGAGTTCGGGCAATTGATGTTCTGGGGTTACCCGAAAAAAGCCCTCATTCAGAGTCTTCCTTATCTGCCGCTCATCCTAATCCCGCTAATATCATTTATGCGCGGGAGAAATGTTCAGGCGACATCGCTCTGCCTGCTAGCGATCGCGGCGCCTGTCACTTTCTACGCACTGAAGCAATGGCATGGTGGCGGTAGTTATAATATGCGCTATTTCATTCCTGCACTGCCATTTGTTGCGATTTTATGCGCCGCCAGCTTGCGTAAACTCATCGCCGCTGTGGGCGGCGTCAACCGCCGGGACATCCTGATCGCTTGCGTCGGCGCTGCGATTGCTTTTGTCGGCGCGCAGGAAGTCGGGCGGACGACACCGGCGCTATACGCACCTGCAGCGCTGTACCCGCAATGGGTCATTGCCTTGGCCGTTGTCGGCCTCGCCGGCCTGTTTCTTCTGCGGCCGACACAAGCAACAGCACGGGCAACGCTTTTGATCAGTGTATTTGCGCTTGCCTATGGCGCATTTCTGAGCATCGAGAATGAGGCTAGCCACGAAAAGGCGAGAGGGGAATTGCTGGCGCACTCCAGAGAGATTTCAAAATCGATTCCCAATGGAGCGCTTGTCCTCACACAACTTCCTGTATTGCTCATTCACACCGAGAACAATGGTGCGTTCGTTATGGTCCCGCGCGAAAACAACATCGCTGAAGCTATTCAGGCGGCGACTGCCTTCGCAAAAGCCGGACGCTGCGTTTATCTCCATAACAGCATGGTCAGCGACCTTTTAGCGCCGCACATGGCGGCGGGCGCCATCAACCCGATCCCTTCATGGGCGGGCCGAGAAGCGTTTCCGGACGATCCGCGCTTTGCATTCTTTACGCTAACGTCGCAAACCGAGCGTTGCAGTTTTTAATGCGCCTCGTCCCAATTTTGGCCGGCGCGAGCGTCAACCACCAGCGGGACGGATAATTGAACCGCCGGTGACGGCGCACCAACCATGACTTTGGAAACAGTTGAACAGGTTTTATCGGCTTCCGGCTTTGGACATTCAAAAATCAATTCGTCATGCACCTGCAGCAGCATGCGCGCTTTCAGCTTCGCTTTTTTGAGCGTTTCCGGCATGCGGATCATGGCGCGGCGGATAACGTCAGCTGCAGCGCCTTGGATTGGCGCATTAATAGCCTGACGTTCGGAATAGCCGCGCATCGCAGGATTTTTATCGTTGATGCCGCCCACATAAGTGCGCCGCCCAAAAATCGTTTCTACGAAACCATTGGCTTTCGCTGATGCAATCGTGTCATCCATATACTGACGGATGCCGGGAAATTTCTTGAAGTAACTGTCGATATATTCCTTCGCTTCACTGCGTGAAATGCCGAGCTGGTTGGCGAGACCAAAAGCCGAAATGCCATAGATAATGCCGAAATTGATCGCCTTGGCGCGGCGGCGGATCATCGGGTCCATACCTTCGACCGGCTCATTAAACATTTCGGACGCCGTCATCGCGTGAATATCAACCCCGTCGGCAAAAGCCTGTTTCATCGACTTCAGATCCGCGATATGAGCAACCAACCTCAATTCAATCTGACTATAATCCGCCGAGATCAAAACATTGCCCTTTTCTGGAACAAAGGCGGTGCGGATTTTGCGCCCATCCTCGGTGCGGATCGGAATATTCTGTAAATTAGGATCGTTTGACGACAATCGCCCGGTTGTCGTTGACGCCAACGCATAAGACGTATGAACACGGCCCGTTTCTTTGTTAATCTCGCTGGGTAAGGAGTCAGTATAGGTGCTTTTCAGCTTTGAAAGGCTCCGCCAATCGAGGATCACTCTCGGCAGGTCATGCCCTTCAACAGCGAGCTCTTCGAGAATGTCCGCCTTGGTCGACCAGGCGCCCTTGGCGGTTTTTCTGCCCCCCGGCAATCCCAGCTTGCCGAAGAGAATTTCCGAAATCTGTTTCGGCGAACCGAGATTAAATTCTTCGCCGGCGAGTTTATAGGCTTGCGCCTCCGACGACGCCATGCGTTGCGCAAAATCACCGGACAGTCGAGACAGAACACTCGGATCGATTTTTACCCCTTCGCGCTCCATCCCGGCAATCACGGGGGCGAGCGGACGTTCAAGCGTTTCGTAAACGGTCGCTTTTCCTTCCGCAGCGAGGCGCGGCTTCAGCATCTCATAAAGCCGCAGCGTAATGTCCGCATCTTCTGCAGCGTATTTCGCCGCTTCCTTGATCGGAATTTGATCGAAAGTTTTCGCTTTCTTGCCGGTTCCCGCAACATCTGAGAATTTGATCGTGTCATAGTCGAGATGGCGTTTGGCCAACTCGTCCATGCCATTGCCGCCCTTGCCACAATCCAGCGCATAGGAAATCAGCATCGTGTCGTCATAAGGCGCAATCGAAACGCCATATCGCGACAACACCACCGCATCATATTTTAGATTTTGTCCGACCTTCATCACCGATGCGTCTTCGAGCATTGGCTTTAAAAACTTGATCGCTTTTTCAAGCTTGATCTGCTTACCGACATCTTCATCGTCGAGCGCAAGACCGTCACCACCATGTCCCAATGGAATATAACAGGCCTCGCCAGGCGTTGCCGATAGACAGACCCCGACAAGATTCGCGCGCATGGCGTTCAGACTGTCTGTCTCCGTATCAACAGCGATAACGCCGCGCTCATAAGCCTTCGCAATCCACGCCTTTAAACGCGCTTCGTCGAACACCGTTTCATAATTGGCCGTCTTTGGGGGCGCGCCCGGCGATACTACACTCGTATTTTCGTCACCCCCAAGATCGGCGGAAACACGGCGCGTCAATGTTGTGAATTCCATTTCGTTCAAAAAGGCGAGCAGTTTTTCCCGGTCGATGGCGCGGATTGAAAAGTCTTCAACCTTGTCAGTAATTGGAGCGTCGGTCTTGAGCGTCACCAGCTCTTTCGAAATCCGCGCCTGATCGGCAAACTCGATAAGGTTCTCACGACGCTTTTTCTGTTTAATCTCTTCGGCGCGATCAAGCAGCGTTTCAAGATCGCCATACTCTTCAATTAACTGCGCCGCGGTTTTGACGCCAATGCCGGGAACGCCCGGAACATTATCGGTGGAATCGCCGGCCAGCGCCTGAATGTCGATGACATGCTCCGGACCAAGACCGAATTTCTCAATCACGTCCTCACGGCCGACCTTTTTGTTTTTCATCGTATCGAGCATTGTCACATGATCTGTGACAAGCTGCATCAGATCCTTGTCCGATGAGATAATAACGACCTCGCCGCCCGCAGCCTCAACATCGCGGGCATAGGTGGCGATCAGGTCATCCGCCTCATAGCCATCCATTTCGATGCATGGAACATTGAACGCCCTGGTCGCATCGCGCACCAGCGAGAATTGCGGACGCAAATCCTCCGGCGGTTCTGGCCTATTCGCCTTGTACTCCGGGTAAATCTCGTTACGGAACGTTTTTGATGAATAGTCGAAAATCACCGCAAAATGCGTCGGATCATGCTCATCCGCCATGTCAGTAAGCAATTTGTAGAGCATGTTGCAAAAACCGGAGACGGCCCCGACCGGCAGGCCGTCGGATTTTCGCGTCAATGGCGGCAACGCGTGATAGGCGCGAAAAATATAAGCAGAGCCGTCAACGAGATAGAGCCGCACGGGCTCTTTGGATTTTGCAGCCATGTGTCGTAGCGTTCCCTTGATAGTTTTGCCCCTTGCATAGGAGAGACGCCGTGAAAGTTCTAGGGGATCAGGTTTTGCAAAGTCGCCAAAAGTGAAGACGCAAAAGGCCTCGCCGCCCTGCTTGGGGAAAACGGGCTGGGCCTGACGGCAACCGACATGGGCCCGTCAGAGGGCTTCAATGGGGCGGTCTTTCCGGTTGGCGATGCGCCTCAGGGTCAGGGAAGCTGGATAGAAATCTGGCCGGCGGGTTGAAAATATGCCCGAGATGACGATGCTGCAGATTGTTGTCGATGATGCTGACGCCTGGGCGGTCCGCGCCAAAGAAAACGGCGCAGATGTTAAAGGTCCGGACGACGCTCATGGCGAGCGAATTTATTATCTGGAAGGTCCCGGTGGGACGCCGGTCGCATTTTTGTCGAAAGCGAAATAGCCAGTGTCCATAAAAGTTTTTTTGACCAGCTCAACTCAGGAAATACCGCAGAATCAAGGCGCCAGAATGAAGCTCACTTTGCCATTAGCTGTCATTATTTTTTGCATCGCCTCCTCATCGGTCGTCAACGCCAGCGACCTTGTTGCTTCAAACATGGTTGGGCGATGGCAGTGTTCTGCGAAGAATAATGACATGCGTTTTGAATGGGTTGTCAAAAATGACGACCCGCAAGGGTGGCTTACCGGAGAAGTATTTTTCGATGATGAAAGGGCCGCCTTTGAAGGATGGGCGTATGATAAAAGCGGCAACCTGGCGGATCGGCGTCAGTTCGGTCGCGACGGCCGGTTTGTGCATATGCAGGTCGTTCAACGGGCAGGGTCCACGCTGATCTCTGAAGGTTACGCATATGAGCGTGATGGGTCACAAAGACAGCTTCGCCATAAGGTCACCATGACGGAAGCCGGGCGCCTCGACGTGATTTGGGAAGTTAAACGAGACGAAGAGTATTCGGTCGTGACAGATGAGATTTGCGTGCTCGGCAACACTGAATGAAGCCGGTGCGTTGCTGACAGCGCAAAAAGCTGTCGCTACTCCGCCGCCATTTGGCGAGGCGGGCGTTTTTTCGCTTCTTTCGCGGCCATGCGCATGAACTTCGCCACTTTCGGCTGAATTTCAGTGCGCCAACGCGAGCCGTTGAACACGCCATAATGACCAACTTTCGGCTGGACATAATCCAGCTGCATGGCGTCCGGAATATTCGTGCACAGATCGTGTGCAGCCTGTGTCTGCCCGATGCCGGAGATGTCGTCATTCTCGCCTTCGACGGTCATCAGCGCGATGTCGGTAATCGCTTCCGGTTTCACGCGCCGTCCCCGGTGCATGAATTTTCCCTCCGCCAAAGAGTGCTCCTGAAACACATCGCGGATGGTCTGCAGGTAGAACTCTTCCGTCATGTCGAGGACAGACAGATATTCATCATAAAAATTACGGTGCTTGTCGGCGCTGTCGCCGTCGCCCTGAACCAGGTGCTGAAAATAGTCATGATGGGCGTTAAGGTGGCGATCCGAGTTCATCGCCAGAAACGAATAAAGCTGCACAAAGCCAGGATAAACGCGCCGCATTGCGCCGGCATAAGGGGCCGGCACGGTGTAAATCATGTTCTGCTCGAACCAGGAATAAGGCCGCTCCTGCGAGATTACATTGGGCACCGTCGGCGAACGTCTTGTGTCGATCGGGCTGCCCATGATGGTCATCGACGCAGGCCGGCAATCATCGCCGTCTTCAGCCATGACGGACGCCGCCGCCAATAGCGCCGGGCCGGGCTGGCATACCGCCATGGCGTGCGTTCCAGGGCCGATATGGCCCATGAACTCAATCAGATAGTCGACATAGTCATTGAGATCGAAGCGGCCACGCCCCACGGGCACATTGCGCGCATCGGCCCAGTCCGTGATGTAGACGTCATGATCGGGGATCATCGCCTCAACCGTGCCGCGCAATAGCGTTGCAAAGTGACCGGACATCGGCGCGATGATCAAAACCTTGGGATCAGGAGCACGGGAACCGCGCGCCGCCGCCAGCGCATCCTCATCGCGTTTGAAGTGCAAAAGCGTGCAGAAATCTTTTTTGAGCGCAGGCTCGATTGTCAGGGGGACGCTCTCATCTCCGACCACCGCCGCATCGATACCCCATTCGGGTTTCGGATATCGGCGCATAGCGTGTTCGAAAACATCCAAAGCCGCAGCGGCCGAACGGGCCATCCAGCTATTGGCGGCCGGATTTAACGGAGACCGCCAAAACCGGGCGCTGACGCCAGCGGCGATACGCGCCGGCGAAACGGCGGCGTAGGCAAGCTCATAAGCGGTGTACAACATGGAAAGGCCGCCCTAAACGCTACTCAACAAGATGCTGCATAGCACAAAATGTGCAGAAATCCTTAAAGACGCTGGACTATGAGCCGAATTGCGGGGCGAAATCAATCATTCATGACGAATTTGCAATAAATTTAGCAACGGCGCCAGATCGCCTAAAATCATGAAAATATTGAACTTTTCAAAAAACGCCCGTCAGGCGTCAATATTGCGGCGCAGCAGCGCAGCCAGTTCCTGCGGGCTGACGCCACCGACAATGGCGTATTCCGGCTGTCCGAAGCGGTCGGTAATGTAGAAAAATCGCCCATGATTGACCGTGTATTTAAGCGCGCTATCGGGCAGCGGCTCTTTCTCGGCCACCAGCTTGAAGGCTTGCCGCGCCTCTGCAGACGCTTCGAGCGATCCGGTTAGCGGAATAATCCGCTCGTCAAAGGCAAAATAATCGGTCAGCGCCTGGGGGGTGTCACGCTCAGGATCGACGGAGATGAAAATCGGCGCAACCTCGTCAGCGTTCGAGCCCAACTCGTTAAGCGCTGCGCTCATCACATTCACATCGCCCGGACAAACATCCGGGCAGTGCGTAAATCCGAAATAGACAAGCATCACCTTGCCTTCGAAATCCTCGTCAGTTTGCGGCGCGCCGTCCTTGTTCACCAGCGCGAAATCGCCCGTGAACTGGTCGGAAAGGGCGATGACGCCTTCGGTTGGCAGGGGCGCGCTGGACTGCCCCCCACATGCCGCTGCTACTCCGGCCAAGGCGATCCAGAACAAATGACGCGCGCGCATCGCAGACTCCTTTTGAGGCATGAAACTCCATGCTTTGTGTAGACGCCTTCCATTCCTGTGAACAGTCGCGCTAAAAGCGCCGAATGCCGCACGCACTCGCCGACAGTCAGGCCGCCATGAATGCGCTGCGCGGGCCTGTACGCTTGCGCACCTTGACCACATTGCGCTGGCTGGCTGTCGCCGGACAGACAGTGGCGATCCTGCTGGTGCATTTCGGACTCGGGTTCCCGGCGCCGCTGGGCCTTTGTCTGGGAGCGATAGCAGCGAGCGCATGGCTTAATCTCTTCACAGTCTTACGCTTTTCGCCGCAACGCTTCTTAAGCGACCGCGAAGCGGCGGCCTATATCGCCTTCGATATCATGCAACTCTGTACACTGTTGTTCTTTACAGGGGGCCTGCAAAATCCGTTTTCTGCGCTGATCATCGCACCAGTCACCATCGCCGCCAGCGTGCTCCCTTTACGGCTGACGGTTCTGATTGGCGCACTCGCCGTCGCAGGCATTGGCGTATTGGGTCTGTTTCACATGCCACTGCCCTGGACGCCTGGCGAAGAGTTATCGATCGCGCCGATTTACAATGCAGGTGTTTGGGCGGCGTTGTCTTTTTCAGTTTTGTTTTTCGCCGCCTATGCACATCGCATCGCTGCAGAGTCAGCACAGATGCGTAGCGCACTGGCGGCGACGCAACTTGTCCTCGCTCGTGAAGAACGCATGGCGGCGCTTGGCGGACTCGCCGCCGCTGCGGCGCATGAACTAGGCACGCCGCTAGCGACAATCCAGGTGACCGCGAAAGAGATGAAGCGCGACCTCGTCGGCAAAGACGAAGACCTTGCCGATGATGCAGCGCTGCTGGTCAGTCAGGCGGAGCGCTGCCGCGATATTCTTGGCCGTTTATCTCAGCATGGCGATTCAGGCGATGTGCTTCATGATCGCCTTAGCGTGGACGCGCTGATGAAGGAGGCGGCGGCTCCGTTTCTCAACCAACCGGACGGGCCGCAAATCCGCATCGAAACGATTAGCCGCGACGGCCGACAAGAACCAGTCTTACGCCGTCATCCGGAGATCATATTCGGATTGCGCAATTTCGTTGAAAACGCTGTTAGCTATGCAGGCGGCGTTGTCGTGATGTCAGCTGAATGGAGCGGCGAGACCTTGTCGATCTCGATCCTCGACGACGGCCCCGGCTTTGCGCAGGACGTGTTGATGCGCCTGGGCGAGCCCTATGTAAGCGCGCGCGCAGGTCATCGCCCCAAATCCGCAAAAAAGGCCGGCATGGGCCTTGGGTTTTTCATTGCAAAAACGCTTCTGGAGGGGACTGGTGCTGACGTCGCTTTCGAAAACAGACGCTGGGGAGACACCCCCGCCCAGGCAGGCGCGGCGGTCACGGCAAATTGGCCGATAAACGCCCTTTCCGCCGATCCAATTGCTTGAAAAATATCGTTAAAAAGCGCATCTAACGGCTAGTAACGAGATATAAGCCCTATGGATGACCACACCATGACCAGCTTCGAGGAATCCGGCGATGAAGCGAGATCGCTGCCGGCGGATGCAACGCTTTTAATCGTTGACGATGACGAGCCATTCCGTAATCGCCTGGGCCGCGCGATGGAAAAACGCGGGTTTCAGCCGATACTCGCAGCGGGCGTCGCCGACGCTGCAAAAGTACTTCAGGACACAACACCGGCCTTCGCCGTGGTGGACCTTCGCCTTGAAGACGGCGACGGTCTTCATATCGTCAATCAAATCCATGATAAGCGCGAAGACTGCCGTGTTGTCATGCTGACAGGTTACGGCAACATCGCGACGGCGGTGGCGGCCGTCAAAGCCGGCGCCATCGATTACCTTTCAAAACCGGCGGATGCGGATGATGTCGAAAAGGCGTTGCTTGCAAGGCCCGGTGAGCGCCCGGCCCCGCCGGAAAATCCGATGTCCGCCGATCGCGTACGCTGGGAGCACATTCAACGGGTTTACGAACTCTGCGATCATAATGTGTCGGAAACTGCGCGCCGTCTTGGCATGCACCGACGGACCTTGCAACGCATTCTCGCCAAACGCGCCCCTCGATAAATTCAAGGCAAAGCCGTGTCGCCTGGCGCGGCGAAGCGTTACCCTATTGCGACCAATAAAAGCGCGAAGACTTGACCGCATCGCCCCGGGTCTCAAAAGTGGGTAGCTTTTTCCGACTATTTTACTGTCCAGCCATTTGGAGTTTTTCATGCGCCTTTTGACCGCCCCTGTGCGCCGCCTGCATTTTATCGGCAGCGCCTGCGTTATCCGCTGATATCGACCTCAACTATGAAAAATTTCAGCTGGATAATGGACTGACCGTTATTGTCCACGAAGACCGCAAGGCGCCGGTGGTCGCGGTGTCGATCTGGTATCATGTGGGTTCCAAAGACGAGCCGGAAGGCAAGACCGGCTTTGCGCACCTTTTCGAACATCTGATGTTTGGCGGATCAGAAAATGTGCCCGACTGGGATACGCCATTGGAAGAAGCCGGTCAGACCGACGCCAACGGCACAACCTGGTTCGATCGCACAAATTACTTCCAGACAGTGCCAACCCCGGCGCTCGATCGCGTCCTGTTCATGGAGTCCGACCGCATGGGGCACCTTCTTGGCGCGGTGACGCAGGAAAAACTCGATAACCAGCGCGGCGTCGTCCAAAACGAAAAACGCCAGGGCGACAACCAGCCCTATGGCCGCGCGGAATATTCCGTACTCGCTGGATTATTGCCGGAAGGACATCCCTACAGCCATTCGACAATCGGCTCGCTGGAAGATCTCGATGCGGCGTCACTGGAAGATGTCAAAGGCTGGTTCAACGAATATTACGGCGCGGCGAACACAGTGCTGGTCCTTGCTGGCGACATTGACGCAGAAACCGCGCGTCCGCTGGTTGAAAAATATTTCGGCGATATCGAGGCCGGCCCGCCACTGACGCAAACGAAATCCGATGCGCCCAAACTCGATGTAAACAAGCGCGAAGTGATGCTCGACCGCGTGCCGCAACCCCGCCTTGATCGCAACTGGGTGGCGCCGGGGCGCACCACGAAAGACGCTGTATCACTCAGCCTTGCCGCGGATATTCTGGGCGGCGGCAAAACCTCCCGTCTTTATCGCAAGCTTGTCGACGAATTACAGATCGCAACATCCGCCTCGGCAAATATGCAAGGGCAGGAATTGTTGAGCTTTTATTCAGTAACCATCGACGCCGCCAGCGACGCAGACCTTGAAGTTGTAGAACGCGAAATGGAAGGCGTCGTTGAAGCGTTTCTTGCAAAAGGGCCGACGCGCGAAGAACTGACGCGCGCGAAGACGAGCCTTAAGGCAAGCGTCATTCGCGGTCTTGAAAAAGTCGGCGGATTTGGCGGCAAGGCGGGAGCGCTCGCCGAAGGCGAACTTTATGCAGGTGATCCCGGACATATTCTAAAACAGCTAGACTGGGTTGAAGAGGCGTCTGCGCAGGACGTGTTGCGTGCGGCGCGCGACGTTATGAACGCCGGGTATTATCAGCTCGATATTCTTCCCTATGAGGATTATGCAACGACGCCCTCGTCAGTCGACCGCACTGCGGGGCTGCCCGGAATCGACAATTCGCCGGAACTTGTTTTTTCCAGCCGTTCAGGAAGCTGAATTGTCGAACGGCATGAAAGTGGTGCTTGCTGAACGCAACGCAATTCCGGTTATTGAAACATCAATCCAGTTTGACGCCGGTTACGCGGCTGACTCCGTCGAGGGCGGCAAACTCGGCGCCGCATCTTTCACCGGCGCAATGCTCGATGAAGGTACGGCGAGACGCAGCGCGCTTGAGATCGCGGAAACCCTGGAAGGCCTGGGCGCCACGCTCGGCGCAGGGTCAACGCTCGACACAACCGGCGTTTCGATGTCGGCCTTGAAAGAAAATCTCGCAGCGTCACTCAATATTCTGGCGGATGTCCTGCGCAATCCTGCATTTGAGCAAACCGAGATCGACAAGCTCCGCACACGCTGGCTTGCTGCGATCGATCAGGAAAAGGCGAGCCCGGTGCAACTGGCGCTGCGTGAACTGCCACTTGAGATTTATGGCGCGGATCACGCCTATGGCGTTCCCTTCACCGGATCGGGCACGAAAGCATCGATCACGTCGCTGACACGCGACGATCTGGTCGGCTTTCATGAAACCTGGCTGCGCCCCGACAATGCGACGATCTTTGTTGTCGGCGATACGTCGCTTGATGAAATTCAACCCATTCTGGAACAGGTCTTCGGCGGATGGCGCGCGCCATCCACGCCGCTGCCGCAAAAGAATATCGCAAATGTAGCGCTGCCGATGCAGGCGAAAGTCATCATCGTCGACAAGCCCGGGTCGCCGCAGTCACTGATCCTTGCAGGTCATGTAGCGCCGCCCTCCAACGCGCCGAACAGTGTCGCGATCAGCGCCATGAACGATGTAATCGGCGGCCAGTTCTCCGCACGGGTCAATATGAACCTGCGCGAAGAAAAAGGCTGGGCGTACGGCGCGTACACATTCTTCCAGGGCGCGCGCGGCCAGCGGCCATGGATGGTCTATGCGCCAGTTCAGACCGACAAAACAAAAGAATCCCTCGCTGAACTCGTCAAGGAACTGAACGACTACAAAACCACACGGCCCGCAACGGCGGATGAAATCGAACGCGTGATCCTCAGCAATACCCGCTCACTGCCGGGCGCCTTCGAAACCGCTGACGACGTACTTGGCAGTCTTGTGTCGAGTGCGCGATACGGGCGCGCATGGAATTATCCGTCAACGCTGACCGGCAAATATCAGGCGCTGGACGCGGCGCAGATTTCTTCGGCCGCCAATGAAGTCATTCATCCCGAAAGCCTTGTCTGGCTGATCGTCGGCGACAAGGAAAAAATCGAGGAGGATATCCGCGCGCTGGAAATTGGCCCGGTCGAGATCAGAAACATCGACGATCTCTAAATATAAAAAAGCGTTTCCGCCTGATGGTGGAAACGCTTCAAACTTTTGTTGGGATTGTTTCGTTTATGCGCGAACCATCCGGGCCAAATCTTCTTCCAGAGCGATCGCCTCGCCGTCGAGGAAGATCACCGTATAGGCGACATAACCGCCATAGCCGCCGCCGGGAAGACGCGCTTTCACGCGAACATCGACCGCCCAGCAAGGCATGCCCTCATATCCCTTGAGATCGGCAAAAACCTGATACGGCTCGCTGCGATATTGGTACCGGGCCGAGCGCGGGTCCTCCAGACGTTCGGCAAAATAGCCCTCTACGGCTGATTCATAATTCGCCGGCACCGGGCCGAAATCTGCTGCGATGGCGGCTCCCGCAAATGCCAGAGCCGTTGCAAATCCAATGATTGCGCCTTTTATCGACATGATTTTTTCTCCTTATTCTTGATATCGATATGTCACATTAGTGTCATACAAGTGTAATTTTACTGTCATGTCAATAAAAAAGCGCAACTAGTGCGCAACCCTAACGCCGCCCCACAAAACCGCCCCAACTGCGCCCGGACAGCATCAGTCGGCTAAAAAATACGGCCATTAACCTTGCCGCGTTCACGCGGCGTAATTTTTGAATTAGACTAGTCGACTGACGGGGTGGTTTCCAAAGGGGTATTCATGGCGCGCTCGCTTGAACGGTCGGTAAAGTTTGTCCGGCCTGGTCGCTATATTATGAACATGATCCTGTTCCTGCTGGGTGTTGGAGCAGTCATTTATTATCTGTCGCCCTGGAGTCCGCAGCCAACGCCGCTTCTGCTCGACGCATTCAACGCCAATCCGGCGCTGAACGGCCTGATCCTCGGCGTGCTCGCCATCGGCGTCATCTACAATCTGAGGCAGGCAGGCGTCATCGCCCCGGCGGTTCGCTGGGTCGAGGCGTTTCGCGAGTCCGTCGATCCGGGCCGGTCGCGCCTGCCCCGCGCGCCGAGCCTCATCAACGCCATGGCAAAGCTGCTGCTTGATGCTGATACGCGCTCCAGCCGGATGTCGCCGGAGTCGAGCCGCGCAATCCTCGATTCTATCGGCACACGGATGGACGAAGGCCGCGAGATGGGCCGCTACATCATGAACCTTCTGGTGTTTCTCGGCCTTCTCGGCACATTCTGGGGACTTTTGGAAACCGTGAACGCCGTAGCGGCCACCATCAATGGCCTGGCGACGACATCCGGCGCTGCAGAAGATGCGGTCGCCCAGTTGATCAGTAATCTGAAAGAGCCGTTGTCAGGCATGGGCACGGCGTTTTCGTCATCGCTCTTCGGCCTTGGCGGCAGCCTGATTGTCGGCTTTCTCGATTTACAGGCCGGCCAGGCGCAAAACCGGTTTTACACCGACCTCGAAGACTGGCTCGCCGGCATGACCGAGACCGTGCGCGCCGCAGCTGGAAAAGGCGGCGCACAATACGCCCTTGAAGACAACGAGGTTCTTGCAGCGGCCATTGAAGCGGCGCTCGCCGCCAATACCGAAACGCATATCAAGGCGCAGGCCGGTCAGATGGCGGAGCTGAAAGATGAAATCCGCGCCCTTAATCGAACGCTGATCCGCTTCGGCGGCGGAGAGTAGCGCATGGCGCGCAGGCGCACGAGAAGCGAGGCCAATATCTGGCCAGGCTTCGTTGACGGGCTGTCAACGTTGCTCCTGGTGCTGATGTTTGTGTTGTCGATTTTTGTAGTCGCGCAGTTTTATCTTGGCGACCGCCTGCAAACGGTCAAGGATGAGCTTGCCTCCAAAGACGACGAACTGGCGCGCCTGATCGCACAGATCAACAGCCTCAACGACCAGCTTGGCCTTGCCCAGAGCGAACGCGAGCGCCTGCAGGCGCAAGTCCTCTCACTGGAAGACACGATTGCACAAAAAGATGCGGAACTGGCGGGCCTTGGCGCGGCGCTCGCGACAAGCCAGGCGGCGGTCGCCGCCTCCGCCGAAGAACTCGAAGCGGAAAAAGGCCCTTTCCGAAGAACAAAAAAGCGAAATCGCGACGCTCAACGCCCAGATCGCAGCCCTGCGCCGACAGCTAGCAAGCATTCAGGAAGCGCTCGAAGCTGCCGAAGCCAAGGACCGCGAACAGCAGGCGCAGATCGAAAACCTTTCCCAACGCCTCAACGCCGCGCTTGCCCGCAAGGTGCAGGAGCTACAGGAAGTGCGCTCGCGTTTCTTTGAGGCGCTTCGCCAGGCGCTCGGCGACCGCACGGACATCAAAGTCGTTGGCGACCGGTTTATTTTTGAAAGCGACATTCTTTTTGGCTCCTGTTCAGCAACGCTGGGCAATGCCGGTATGCTGGAACTCGATAAGCTGGCGAGCGCCCTTCTCGACATTCAAGGCGATATCCCGACGGAAGTTAACTGGGTGCTGCGTGTAGATGGGCATGCTGACGCGTCGCCGCTCGGCCCCTCCTGCCGCGCTCTTTTTGATTCCAATCTCGACCTTTCCGCGCAACGCGCCATCGCTGTGGTTCAATATCTCGACAGTCGCGGCGTTCCGGGCCAGCGCTTGCTTGCGACCGGTTCCGGCTCGACATCGCCAATCGTATCAGGGTTCAGCGCCACCGCGCTCGCACAAAACCGGCGCATTGAGTTCAAACTCACGGAGCGGTAAAAACACTGGCCGACCTGGGGAGGGTTGCCATGAAAAACAAAAGCCTTTTGCTGGCGGCGACAGCATTAATCGTTGCGGCGGCGCCATTTGCGATTGCACAGACGCGCAACGCCGATGATGCTGAAGCTTTGCAGCGTGAGTTGGAACGCAAGGCCGTGCGCATCCCTGCCGCCCCGCCGACAGCAGAAATACGCGCGGGCCGGCGACGCACCATCTGATCGCGCGCGTCTTGTGCCCCGCGCCCCGGACCTTGCCGCACTTCGTGAAGATTTGCGCCGCACACAAAACGATGACGATGCATCCCGCCAGGATGACAGTGCGCAGCAGAGCGCAGTGCGTGGCCTCGTCGCAGAAGACCGTTTGCCTCCACCGCCGCCAGGACTGCGCGCAGTTGCTGCAAGCCGTCTTGAAAATGCCGACGAAGACGAGGTTGATCGCGTTCTTCTTCCTGTGCTCATCCCGGCGCACCCGGATATCCGGGACAAGATCAAAATATACGGTATGCGGAATGTTTATACCGCAACAGCCGCTATTGACGCTGACGCCAGTTTTTCCATGACAGGCACCTGCAATCGCGTCGTTGGCGGCGATCCCGATGTCGTCGCTTTTCGCAAACGCCTCGCCGAAGAACCGCCACGACTGCCGGGCACGCGCGCGCCCTATCATATCAGCCGCAATGACTTTGGCGTTGATTTAAGTTTCTCAAAATTTGGCTGCGGCTATGTAATGACCATTGAATGCGGCAATCCCGCAGGGGATCAACGCTGCGCTGCTGACGACTATATTACGGGGCTCGCTCAATCGCTGATTCTTGCAAACCCTGAACTTGCGGGAGGCGAATGATGCGCAATCTCGCAACTATTCTAACTGCCGCTGCGTCTTGCATGATCCTGACCGCTTGCGGCAATGAAACGAGCCCGGAACCGGATGCGCCCCCTGTTGATGAGCCGCCGGATAATTCAGACCCGGACGACCCAACCCCGGATGACGATTTTCTCGCCGATGAAAATGGCCGCGTCTTCAGCTATGTGCCCGCCGGCGATCTCCTGCCGCAATCGGGACCAGGCCATGCGGACACAACGATATACCGGCCCGATATTGCTTTCCCGCTGGAAGACCCGGCGTTTTTGAACAGCCAGGTCTATCGTTATGGCGGCAGCCAGGGCTCGCTTAACGGCATGAACGGCGGCCAGTGCGAGGCCTCGAATTACGATTACCCCTGGCAGGATACGTTTTGCGAGTCGCGGTCGCGCAGCCAGATCATGTGCCCCGATGGCGGCCATGAAGGCGTCGATATCCGCGCCGCCAGCTGCATTCCTGAGACGGGCAATACGCACTGGGCCGTCGCCGTGGAAGATGGGCGCATCATCGCGCCGGAAAGTTCGAGATACACCGTCAAGCTGCAAACAGATGACGGCACGCTTTACCGCTATCTGCATTTGAAGATGGATGAGCTCGCCGTCGCGGATGGCGCCTTTGTCACAAGAGGCCAGCGGATCGGGAAAGTCTCAAACAATTTTTTCAATTCATCAGGCGACCCAGTCCCTACGACTTATCACCTTCATTTTGAGATGTATCAGAACTATGCGCCGGACGAGGACACCGATCCGATCTTCGATCAGGTAAATCCGTATATGACGCTTGTGAATGCGTATGAGGCAAAACTGAGAAATGGGGAATGAAGCTTACGCCTTAAAGTGTTGCACTTTCCCGTCGCTGCTCCGCACCAAACGAGACGGCCAACACCAGCGCTGGCGCCAGCGACATGACAGCGAAGTAAAATAAATACTCTCTGCCGAAACCATCATAGATAGCGCCGCCGGCAAGGGGACCAAGCGCGGCCCCGGCGCCGCTTGCGAGCGCAGCGACGCCAAATGTCCGGCCTTCTGCGCCTTTGCCGGAAAGGTCGCCTATCCAGGCGCTTTTCGTCAGTTCCGCCAAAACCCCGCCAATGGATGACGCGACGAACGCTCCAATAACCCAGTATAAACTCGTGATGTTCGGGATCGCGGCGTAGACCAGCGCCAGCGCCCCCAGGCCGATCGCCATTGCCGTCATTCGACTGAGCCTGTTGGTGATGCGCCCCAACCAAACCGGCAGGATGGCGGCCGCTATCCCAATTGGTAAAAAGGCGACAGCGAGTTGGTAGAGTTCAAGCCCGAACCGTTCACGCAGGTAAATCAGGTAAAAGGGCTGGATTGTCGCGCCTGCGAAAGCGGCGAGAAAGACAATCGCCAGAACGCGCGCGAACCCTTTCGGCGGTTCAAACGATTGCTTCCCCCGCCTTACTCCGCGCACCCGTTTTGGTTTCCGGGATGAAGGCAAACGCGAACACAACCGCCAGCGATGCGGTCACAGAAAATGTTGCGAAAGAAAAAACCCAGGCCTGAAGCGGCAACGCGCCGACGAGGCCAAAGCCGATAAACCCGCCAACCATGCCGCCTCGCGTCTGACTGGCGATGTTGCCACCCATCGCCGCGCCGCGGCCATCCGGTTCTGTCAAATCCGATGTGATCGTTTCTGTTGTTATCGCCAGAAACGCAAAGCTCAGCCCCTGACAAAGCCGCGCGATGTAAAGCGCTGTGACAGTCTCGCTCAAGGTATAAAGAAGGTTTGCGCCGAGATAGAAAAGCGTCGCCGCAATAAAAAACGGTCTGCGCCCGATGTGATCCAGTCCAAACCCTACAATCGGGCGGATGACAAATACAGACGCCGTAAAAAGTGCGTATAAAATTCCGATCTGGAATGCAGACGCGCCCAGATCTTCGGCTCGAAGCGGAAGTGCAAAATTGATAAAAACGACCGGCGCTGAAATCAAAAACAGGCATCGCCGCACCAGACTGAGGGCTTTCGGCTTACTCATCGTCATGTCCGCAGGATATAAACAAGGTTTTCACCGCATCACGCGCCAAAAACGACGGCGTGCATGATACGTCCGGGAAGGAATGCAAAAGCGCCGGCAACGACCAGGCCGCCAATATAGATGCTGGTAAATGGCCGGGAATGATATTTCAGCGCCTTACCGCCACGACGCAGCAGGATAATGCCATGAATGATCCCATATGACGTCAGTATGGTGAAGATATGGATAAACCCAAACCACTCTATAAATGGCAGTCCGGGATATAGCGAGGGGCGAATGAAGATGCTGGAGATCGCAATCACGCTCATGATCGCAACCCATAGGCCACCGAGCGCACGATGTGGCAACGTTCCTTTCGGCGCAGTAAACTGAACAAGGCCAAGTAAAAACGCCGCCGCCGCGCTGAAGGCGTGCACTTGTATTACCCATGGCGCATCCAGCAGTGGCTGTAGAGACATCGCTGCTCTCCTTAACGACGGCCGCACGGCATCAAGCGCAGCCTGCGCAGCAGGCGCACACGGACCAGAAACAGGCCAGTCAGCTATTATACTTTATTTTTTAAAGTTATTTGAAATTTATCGCCTTGGCAAGGAAAAAGCGAACCACACGCCGATTAAGGTCGCCGCGAGGCCGAACCAGGTCAGCGCATATTCAAGGTGACGATTATTAAAATCGAGGCGCGTCGTACCGCCCCTGGGCCATTCACGGCCCTCCATAGCGAAACTGTCGATATAATAAGGGACCGTTTTTATGCCTACGCTTTGCGCAAACCGTGACGGATCGCGCACGAACCATAATCCGTCCACAGATTGTTCAACGGACCGAAACCAGGACGCCGGCGGCGAAGGCTGTTCCGCAGCCCGAAAAAGGCCCGTGACCTGCATCACCGCCATTTTTGCACTCGACTCTTCAGACAATCGAATCCTGGATACCGATTGCGGCGCAAAGCCAAAATTCACATACACGGAACGCTCACCCTGACCTTCAAGCGGCGCAAAATAATAATAACCCGGCGCCGCTTCATACGATCCGAAAACACGTGCGCTATCAGTCTGATTGATGCGCCCGGTAAAGCGCACCGGGACATATTCCATGTCCTCGCCGGCCTCGGCGCGACGAACGGCTTCCTCAAAGGAAACAGGCGCAGCATCGAGGCGCTGTTCCACCTTTTCAATCAGACCAAGCTTCCATTGCAGGCGCTTGAGTTGCCACACGCCAAGCGAAACCAAAATGGCCAGGCCCAGCGTAGCGAAGACCGTCAGTACAGGACGGAAGTGAAAATATCGGCCTGAAAACATTATTCGTCTTCAAGCCGGCCTTCGGCCGCTTTATTCGCATATTGCAACGCGATCAGCGTCGCTTTGAGCGGCCGCAACAGGGCGAGGGTCAAAACCGTTGCGCCGCCGGCGCTGATCAGGAACGCCAGCCAGATCGGCGCGCCCCAGGAGAAGCGCGCGATAAAGGCGACGGCGACGGCCGCGAAACCAACGATAAAAATCACAAACACCGCCGGGCCGTCGCCTGAGTCTGCCTTCGCGTAATCAAGCCCGCAAATCGCGCATTGCTGGCGCAGACCCAGAAATCCGTCAAACAGAGCGCCTTGCCCACAGCGGGGGCATTTGCCGCCAAGCCCGGCTGCGTAAGGCGAAATCGGCGGGTAATATGTCATTCGTTATCAGGCTCCGGCGTGAGAACAAATGCGATTTCTTCTTCGCTTTCCACGTCACCGCGATGGTAGAACTTCGCCGCCGCCGTCAGGCCGTTACGGCTTTTGACGATACAGGTCTCAAAATTAGCGTCTTGTGTTTCGAGGTCGCCGCGCTCAATTAATCGCGTGCGAAGAGTCGCCGGCAGGTCCGGACACATCATCATTGTCAGGCGAAAAAGGCGTCTGTCGCCTGCACCATAATAATATGCGTATCCGTCATCCTCTTGCGACTGCGCCGCATAGCCGTGACGACCGATACGCCGGAAGCGTATTTTGATCGGCGCCTCGCCTTCCACAATCAAGCTGTAAAGACCAGTTGAATCACGCTCCACAGTCATAGACTGACATTCATCCGTCTCGTCATTAACGGGACACATGAGATGCGGACCGTCGCCGAGAGGTCGCGCGCGCCCGTTCGATGCATCAAGAACCGGCTCCTCGGACACAAGGCAACCCGTCAACAACACGCAGACGGCAAGAATTGAAAAAGCCCAGTTTTGAAGAGAGCGCATGAACCGCCCTCCTTTCAGATTGCGTTCCGCAACCTTACGACAAAAGGCCCTGATTGCCGAGGACATAGATAAAGGCGAACAGGAACAGCCAGACGACATCGACAAAGTGCCAGTACCAGGCTGCGGCCTCGAAACCGAAATGACGCTCTGGCGTAAAGTGTCCGGCCAATGCCCGGAAGAGACACACAATCAGGAAGATCGTCCCGATAATCACGTGCAGACCGTGGAACCCGGTCGCCATGAAGAACGATGCGCCATAGATGCCGCCGCCGGAAAACTTAAACATGTCCAGCGACAACGCTTCATAATATTCAACCGCCTGCAGGCTGGTGAAGAATAGACCAAGGACAATCGTCATAATCAGGCCCTGAACCAGGCCTTTTTGATCATTGTGCTGAACGGCGTGGTGCGCCCATGTAACGGTCGTCCCGGAAAGCAATAGGACCAGCGTATTGATCAGCGGCAAACCCCATGCGCTCAATGGTTCAACGCCGACCGGCGGCCACACAGCGCCAGTCGCGTGAACGCGCCCGTCATTACCGATAAAAGCCGGATCGCCATTCGGGTTGAGCATCTGCGTCCCATCGGCAAGCAACACCGGGTCGCCCGCGCCCGGAAACAGGGCTGCGCCGAAAAACGCCCAGAACCAGGCTGCAAAGAACATCACCTCCGAAGCGATGAACAGGATCATTCCATAGCGCAGACCCAAGCGTACAACGGTCGAGGTATTTTCGCCGGTCAGACTTTCCTTGATGACATCCCGCCACCAGCCGACAAAGGTAATCAGTATGACCGCGAAGCCGATCAGAAAGAGCCATGGTCCCTGCATTCCGAAGAGACCCGATTCGTTCGCGCCTGACTTCATCCAGGTCACGGCGCCGATCATCATCGTCGCGGCAGCGACCGACCCAATCAGCGGCCACGGGCTTGGATTGACCAGATGATATTCGTGTTTGACTTCAGCGCCGGCCATAGATCGCCCCTGTTTGCAGCAAAATCCGAAATATTGAAGGTTTTCTATACTGGCGCGGCGGTAAAATCCAAGCATCGCCGCCGGTCCAGCCCGCGCTATTCAGCCGCAGCCAGCGCAAGGCCTGACAGGCACTTCAGAACCGGACACGATGAACCTTACTTCGCGCCGCCAAGGCTCGCCGTTTGCGGCGCGTCGTCCCAGACGAAGAAAGTATAGGCGAGCGTAATGGTCTGGACTTCATCAAGGTTCTTGTCATCTGCGAGGGCGGGATCGATAAAGTAAGTCACCGGCATGGAAACCTTCTCGCCCGGTTGCAGGGTCTGCTCAGTAAAACAGAAACACTCGATCTTTTTGAAATAGATCCCGGCTTTGGCGGGCGACACATTGAACGTTGCTCGACCCGTCACAGGCTTGCCGGTTAGGTTTTCCGCCTCATAGAAGGCAAGCCCGGTTTCGCCAATCTTGAGAGTCTGTGAGGGTTGCTCGGGCTTGAACCGCCAGGCAAGGCCCTGACTGACCGTTGCATCGAAACGCACGGTTATATCGCGGGCGACAACGCGGTCAGCCTCAGCATCCGCGCGCTGGGTTGTTCCGCCCCAACCGGTGACCTGGCAGAATGCGCGATAGGCCGGCACCGCCGCAAAGGAAAGCGCAACCATGCCAGCGGCAACGCTGGAGACAATAATTGCGGTCTTTCGATTTTTCGCAGCGTTTTCCATTGTCAAAGCCAGTTAAAAAGGGCGCTCGGCCACCGAGCCGCCAATACGTACGATCGTGACAACAAACACGATCACGATAAACGCCAAAAGGCCAAGTGCGATTGCAACATTACGTTGCTTACGCTGTTTCAGCTCTTCCGGCGTCAGCACCGCGCCTTGCATTGGAGGCGCATTGTTTTCGGTGTCTCTATCCATGGAGACCTGTCATCCGTTCAAGCAAAATGGTCGCGAAAATTGCAAACAGGTAAATGATCGAAAACCGAAACAGCCGGCGCGCCGGTATCTGGTCGGTTTCGTCAGTGTGAAGCACTTTCCAGGCAAGCCAGACAAACATGGCGCCAAGAAGCCCCGAAACGAAAAGATAAATAAGGCCCGCCATGTCGATTGCGTATGGGGCGACGCCGGAAAGCGCGAGGGCGATCGAATATCCAAAAATTTGACGGCGGGTGGCGCGATCACCCTCGACAACCGGGAGCATCGGAACGCCGGCGCGCTCATAATCGCCCTGCTTATAGAGCGCGAGCGCCCAGAAATGCGGCGGCGTCCAAAGAAAGATCACTGCAAAGAGCACCCATGGCTCCAGCGGCGCCCCGCCGGCAACCGCGGCCCAGCCGACAACCGGCGGCAACGCGCCGGCCGCGCCGCCAATAACAATGTTCTGCGGCGTCGAGCGTTTCAGCCACATGGAATAAATGACGACGTAAAAGAAGATGGTGAAGGCCAGCAGACCGGCGGCAAAATAGTTTGACGCCAGCGCCAACAGCGCCACGGACAGCGCCGAGAGAAACCCGCCAAACGCCGCCGCTTCCGCGCTCGGCACGCGCCCTGCCGGGATTGGCCGTTTGGATGTGCGCGACATGATCGCGTCGATATCCGCGTCCCACCACATGTTCAGCGCGCCGGATGCGCCTGCGCCGACAGCAATCGAGAAAAGCGCCACCGCCGCCAGAACGGGATGGAGCGTCCCGGGGGCCAGCACCATGCCGACCAGCGCCGTGAAGATCACCAGCGACATGACGCGGGGCTTCAGAAGCGCAAAATAATCGCGGGGACCCGCTAGGTCATACTGGGCAGGTTTTACAAGCATATTGGTCATGCTGCGGCTTATGCCCCAAAGACGCCCTTGGGGAAATACTCATTTGGCGAAATCAAAGCGCCGCGTTGTCGCGCAGCGCCAGATTTTTCAAGGCGGTTGAGTGGCGGCGCTTTTTAGCCGCGGCCAAAAACCGACTTGGTCCCGAAGAGGATCAGGATCATCAGCATAAAGGCGATAAAATACGCCAGCAGGGTCGCCGCGGTCAGATTCATGAAAACGCCCCAGCTCGCTTCCAGCTGATTGACCAGCCGTCCGCCGGTGACCGTTCCGCTTTCAGGCGTCGGACCGGCAAAGACCCCGCGCAAATAGCCCCCGATAACAAACAATGTCAGCGCGAGCAGCGTCATCGACCCGATCTGTGTTCCGCGGCGCATCACCAGAGCGGCAATCAACACTGATCCGACCGCAATCAGGATGCTGATCCAGTCGCCGTTCAAAAAAGTCCCGCGGATAATCGACAGAACGTCATTCAAAATCATTTCGAGCATATGCCCCCTCCACCAACTTTTCCGTCGCCAAGTCCTTCCCCAGAAGGCTTTGAGAACACGCGATCAAGTGAGCCCGCGTGTTCTCCATCCCCAGCGACGCAAGATCGATCTACCCTCTAAAAAGCAATGACTTCCCAAGAAACAAAACACCGATCACAACTGCAAAGGTGACCAGATAGCCAACCAGGATTGAACCAGATGTCTGGGTCATGGACGCCCAGCCGGCTTCCAGTTGTGCGATCCACGTTGCGGGATCAGAAGGCGTCGCACTTGTCGCGCCGCCATAGACAAGCCAGACAATTGCCAACACGACCAGCGCCAATACGCTGACGCAAAGGATCTGGCCGAGATTGCGCATGGCGAAAACGCCGACAAGCAGCGCACCCAAAACCATGGCGAGATATGTCCAGTCACCGCCCAGGAAAATCGATTCCGCCACCGCCCGAATATCAGAAAAAAATGAGTTCCATGAGAAACGCCCCTATTCGCTTCGTTAAGTTTTCTTTAACTTAGGTTAACGACATTTTTTTTACCGCGTCACGCTGCGGCGCAGCAATTTTTTTCACATACAAAAAAAACCCGCTGTCTGGAACAGCGGGTTTTTTTGATCGCGTGGCTTTTTAGCCTTTTAGAACGCCTTGGCGTCGCCCTTGTCGAAACGCGGCAGTTCATTGAACTGGTGGAAAGGCGGCGGCGAAGGCAGCGTCCATTCCAGAGTCGTTGCGCCAACACCCCAGGGATTGGCCGCCGCTTTCTTACGATAAAAGAAGAAGGCGTCGAGCATGGTGTAGGCGAAAACCACTATTCCAGCGACCGTGATGTAGTACCCCCAGGTCGAGACCTGATTCCAGAGCGCAAAGGCTTCCGGGTAATCGATATAGCGGCGCGGCATCCCCTGCAGGCCCAGGGAAGTGCTGCGGAAAGAAAATGAGGTTCACACCGATAAACATGACCCAGAAATGCAACGTGCCGAGCCACTCGCGATACATTTTGCCGGTCATTTTCGGGAACCAGTAATACCAGCCTGCGAAGATCGCGAAGACCGCGCCGAGCGACAACACGTAATGGAAGTGCGCAACGACATAGTAGGTATCGTGCATGTAATGGTCGATGCCGGCATTGGCGAGTACGACGCCCGTAACACCACCGACAGTGAACAGGAAGATAAACCCGATCGCCCAGACCATCGGTGTTTTGAACTCGATGGAGCCGCCCCACATCGTTGCGATCCATGAGAAGATCTTGATGCCGGTCGGCACGGCGATCACCATCGTCGCTGCAACGAAATAGGCTTTCATATTCACACTCAGGCCCACCGTATACATATGGTGCGCCCAGACGATGAAGCCGACAAAGCCAATCGCGACCATCGCATAGGCCATGCCGAGATAACCAAAGATCGGCTTTTTCGAGAAGGTCGAAACAATATGTGAGATGATGCCAAAGCCCGGCAGGATCAGGATGTAAACTTCCGGATGCCCAAAAAACCAGAACAGGTGCTGGTACAGGATCGGGTCGCCGCCGCCGGCCGAGTCAAAGAATGACGTGCCAAAGTTGCGGTCAGTGAGCAGCATGGTAATGGCGCCGGCCAGCACTGGAAGCGACAGAACAAGCAAGAATGCCGTGACCAGAACGGACCATGCGAAGAGCGGCATCTTGTGCAGCGTCATGCCGGGCGCACGCATATTGAAGATTGTCGTAATGAAGTTGATGGCGCCAAGAATGGATGACGCGCCAGCAAGGTGCAGCGACAGGATCAAGAGATCCATCGCGGGCCCGGGACTGCCCGTGTTGGAGGACAAGGGCGGATAGAGCACCCAGCCGCCGCCAAAGCCGATCTGCGAACCATAACCCGGCGCAAAGAGCGACAGTGTGATCAGAATGCCCGATGCGCCGTAAAGCCAAAACGAAATATTATTCATGCGCGGGAACGCCATATCCGGCGCACCAATCATGATCGGCACGAACCAGTTGCCGAAGCCGCCGATTAACGCCGGCATCACCATGAAGAAGATCATCATGAGGCCGTGATAGGTGATCAGAACATTATAAAAGTTCGACGCGGCAGTGAGATCGCCGCCGGTGAACTGAGTCAGAATAGTCACGCCCGGTTCGGCGAGCTCCATCCGCATAAGACCTGACATGGCGCCGCCGACGATGCCCGCGATAATCGCGAAGATCAGGTAAAGCGTGCCGATATCCTTATGGTTGGTTGAAAAGAACCACCGGACGAAAAAGGAGGGTTTGTGATCGGCGTGATCCCCGGCGCCGTGTGCTGCATGTGCCTCAGCCATTATAACAGACCTTCCTTATTCCGCAGATGCGTCGGCGTTTTCAGCCTGCGCGAATTTAACGTTTTCATCAGTAAACATGGTATCGAGCCCGGCGAGCGCCCGCTGACCGTCAACCCAGGCTTCGAAAGCCGGACGCGAGACAACCTCGACCGCGATCGGCATAAAGGAATGACGCACGCCGCAAATCTCAGAGCACTGACCGTAGTAAACGCCTTCGCGTTCAGCATTGAACCATGTCTCGTTAATGCGGCCCGGAACCGCGTCAATCTTCAGCGCAAAGGCCGGCAGCGCGAAAGCGTGAATAACATCGCGCGCCGTAGTAGTGACGCGGATCGTTTCGCCCACAGGCACTACAACGCGATTATCGACTTCCAGACGGTAAAGCTCCGGCGTTGTCTGATCTTCCGGCAACATATTCGACGAGAACTCAAAATCGCCAAAGTCAGGATAGGAATAGGTCCAGCCCCACTGATAGCCATTAACTTTAAGCGTCATGGTCGGCGCCATCACGATCTCTTTTTCGCAGGCGTCAAAATACCGTTTCGCATTGGGACAACCAGAAACATTCTGCGTTGAACGCCCGCCTCGCAAAATTACACGTTCGCCACGCGCCGGCGGCGCATCGAGTGAGACGACAACCTCCGCCTCGCCAAGACCTTCAAGGCGGTAATCCGCGCGATGTTTCAGGACACGCTGTTCGGAACCGTTGTCCAGAATGACCTGCAAATGATCGCGGCGCGAGACCATCCGACTTTCAGCGAAGTCATTCGCAAAAACAAAATCAGCAGTCTGTCCGTCACCGGTGGCGACGATCTGTTTTCCGTCAGGCGTGACGTCCTCTTTGTAAAGAAGCTCGAAAGAGGGCAGCGCAATGACGAGCAGAATGATGATCGGAACGCCTGTCCAGATGATTTCCACAAGCGTGTTGTGGCTGAACTTGCGCGCGGTCGGATTGCTCTTGGAATTATACCGCACGATAACCCAGATCAGCAGCGCCAGCACGAACAGGCTGATCACCGTGATGATCGGCAAGAGAATGCCGTTATGGAAAAAGTGCACTTCTTCTGCGAGCGCAGAGTTCGCCGGCTGCATGGCTATGCCGCCCGGCGTTAGTTGGGCGCTGGCGGTTGCGGCGGCCCATACGCCCAGTCCGCTCAACATCGCGGTCAGTTTTTTCATCATTGATTCCTGCATCTTCGCATTTCGAAGGATATAACCGTCTTTGACAGCACTGAATGCGGTCGATACGCCGATCCAGCCCCGCGCGTCAATTTCGCCCGCTTATAGGACGCCGCCGCCGCCAGCGCCATTGCACAAATGAAGGAAAAATGGTCGCAGCGGCCAACTCTGCCGGTATAGAATATAGCGCCAGAAAACAGTAACATGGGATAGCGCAAGCCACGTCTTCAGGAGGCCGTCATGATGAAGCCCGCCGCAAAAGCCCTCACCGCGTTCCTTTTCTGGATTGCTTTCATCCCCACTGCCTTCGCATCCGAAGCGGAAGGGTGGGAGATGAAAATTGTGCTCGGAGACAAGACGCCTTTTGCCGGCGCTTGCTACGAAAACGCCCGAGACGGCCGGGAAGATTATGAGGCGGTGGAGCCGTGTAACGTCTCACTTGAGAGCGAACCCCTCAGTCAACGCAGACGCGCTGGCGTGCGCGCTAATCGCGGCGTCATTTACTACAATATCGGCGAATATCAGCGATCAATCGACGACTTTACCGCATCGCTAGACCTGGACATCAATGTTGTCGCCAAAGTCAGAACAAACCGTGGTCTCGCCTTTGAGGCGCTGGGTCATGAGAGCCTCGCCCGCGCGGATTACGCCGCTGCTCTTGTCCATAACCCAAACTACGCCGTAGCGACAGAACGCCTCAAAGAGCTGCGAAAACCGATTTACGAGCGCTCAACATTACCGCGCAAAATAACTGTAGAGGCGCCAGAGCCTTCAATGACCGGGATATGAAAACAACGGCACCGTTGCTGTTGTCACCTGCTCGTCCTACATCTGTCGTATGACAGAATCATATTTTTTCTCCCGCACCGACCTTGACCGTAACCGCGCCCAGAACGTGCTCGACGATGCGCTGAGCGGCGCTGACGATGGCGAGCTGTATCTGGAATACGCCCAGTCGGAGGCGTTTGTTTTCGACGATAACCGGCTGAAGACCGCAAGTTTCAATGTCGATCAGGGATTTGGCCTGCGCGCCGTCTGCGGCGAGTCCACCGGCTACGCACACGCTTCAGAGCTTTCCGAGGACGCGCTGAAACGCGCCGGCGCGGCGGTCCAGGCGGTGAAATCCGGCAAGGGCGGGGCAATTGCCGACGGCCCTGCGCGCACCAACACGAAGCTCTACCCGGATGAAAATCCGCTTGGGGACATGCCGTTCGAGGCGAAAACCAAGCTGCTGGAAGAAATCAACGACTATGCTCGCTCAAAAGACAACCGGGTGCGCCAGGTCTCTGCGTCTCTGTCCGGCGAATGGTCGGCAGTGGAAATCCTGCGGCCCGGCGGCGAAATCATCCGCGATTTCCGCCCGCTTGTGCGGCTGAACGTGTCTGTCACGGCCGGTGACGGCGACCGACAGGAATCCGGCAGCTATGGCGCCGGCGGCCGTGAGGGGTATGCGCGCTATGTCAGCGCCGACGCATGGCAACGCCAGGTCGACGAAGCCCTGCGCCAGGCCCTCGTCAATCTGGAAGCGGAACCCGCTCCGGCAGGTGAAATGGAAGTAGTGCTCGGACCGGGATGGACCGGCGTTCTCCTGCACGAAGCGGTCGGCCATGGTCTTGAAGGCGATTTCAACCGCAAATCGGAGTCAGCATTCGCAGGGCGTTTGGGCGAGCGTGTCGCATCGCCGGGCGTCACCGTCGTCGATGACGGCACAATCGCCGGGCGACGCGGCTCTCTGACCGTTGACGACGAAGGCACGCCAACATCGGAAACCGTGCTGATCGAGGACGGCATTTTGAAAGGCTACCTTCAGGATCGGCTCAATGCGCGCCTCATGGGCATGGCCCCAACCGGCAATGGCCGTCGCGAAAGCTTCGCCAACCAGCCGATGCCGCGCATGACCAATACATTCATGCTGGCGGGCGATCATGACCCGGAAGAAATTCTGAAATCCGTCAAGGATGGCGTTTACGCTGTCAATTTTTCCGGCGGTCAGGTGGACATCACGTCCGGCAAGTTCGTCTTCAACTGCACCGAAGCCTATCGCGTTAAAAACGGCAAAGTTGGCGCACCCTTGAAAAATGCGGCCCTCATTGGTGATGGACCAAGCGTTTTAACCAAGGTTTCGATGATCGGAAACGATTTCTCCCTTGACCCAGGTGTCGGTGTCTGCGGCAAGGCCGGTCAGGGGGTGCCTGTCGGCGTTGGCCAGCCGACAATCAAGATCGATCGACTCACCGTGGGTGGCGCGGCCGCCTAATACTGGCCGAAACGCCTGATGTCGTGCTGACTGGCGCACTATTTGCGGCCTGATATAACTCTTGTGGTCACTTCAAGCACGCTTGGGGCGCGAAAAGGGTTTAGTATTGAGTAGCGTACAAACTTACGGCGTTCTGCTCGCTTCCGCGCACCCGGCGGACCGCCGCCGCGTGGCTATATTCGCTTTTTCAACCATAATCTTCGTGATGGCTGCACTCGCAGCGCATGTGCTTTACGAGTACAATCATCTGTCTTCTGAAAAATTCTCGTTAAATCGCGATCACGGCTATGCGGAGATCGTCCAGTACATTCTTGTCGTTGTTGCCGCCATCGCACTCGTCACAGTCGCACATGCGCGCCGGCAAATGGCTTATATATTACTGTCTGCAATGATGGCGTATCTGTTTGCGGATGATATTTTCAGTATTCACGAACAGATCGGCGAATTTCTGGCGCTAAACTACCCCCTGATGACACCGTTCGATATCGAACCAGCGCATACGGGCGAAGCACTGTATCTTGGCGCAGTCGCCAGCATTTTCCTCATCTTTCTGATTATTCTATTCGCAAAAGCTAATGGTAAAACGCGCATCGATATTGCGGCTTTCGCCGCACTTTTGATTCTCGCGGGGGTGTTCGGAATCGTCGGAGACGTTTGCGCACGCCTCCATTGGCAACAAACCTTCAGCAATGATTGAGGATGGCGGCGAATTGATCAGCGTAGCATTGATCAGCATCTTTTCTGTTGATCGCGCACTGGCCTCGTCACGTAACGGCGCTTTTTACGACTGACGGCGCACGCATCGTAAATCACTGTTCTCAATGCGCGAGCCGCATTAGAACAGCCCCATGACGATTTTCGTTACCCGCTTCGCCCCCTCGCCAACCGGGCGTCTGCATCTCGGCCACGCATTTTCGGCCCTTACAGCCTATGGCGCCGCCAAAGACGCAGGCGGACGGTTTTTGCTGCGCATTGAGGATATCGACCAGGCGCGCTGCCGTTCCGCATACGAGCAGGCGATCTATGATGATCTCTGCTGGCTGGGCCTGGATTGGGAGCGACCGGTTCGCCGGCAGTCAGATCATTTCAAGGAATATGAAGCTGCTCTGAATACCTTGCGTGAAAAAGGCGTTGTCTATCGATGTTTCAAAACTCGTAAAGAGATCGCCGACGAAATCGCGCGTGCGCCGCATCTGACGCCTGACGGACCGGAAGGTCCGCAATATGTCGGTGACATGCTGACCGCAATGGAAGAACGGTCATTGCTTGCGAAAGGCGAGTCTTTTGCCTGGCGTCTATCCATGCAGACGGCGCGAAAACAGTTGGGCGCCGCTTTCGACGCGTTGACTTTTATGGAAGAAGGCGCCGGCCCAAAAGGTGAGACAGGATGCATCAAGGCGACACCGGAGATTTTTGGCGACGCCGTGATCGCGCGAAAAGACCTAGGGACCAGCTACCATCTTGCGTCTGTTTGTGACGATGCGCTGCAAGGCGTAACGCACATCATACGGGGGGAAGATTTATTTCCTGCGGCGCATCTGCATCGCATGTTGCAAGCGTTGCTGGATCTGCCGGAGCCGATCTATCGTCATCATCGTCTCGTCACGGATGAAAATGGCAGGCGCTTCGCGAAACGCGATGACGCCGTCACGCTATCTTTCATGCGCGAGAGCGGCGTGACGCGCGAGGAGGTCCTCGCGCGTCTGGGACTTTCCTGAGCGTTAGGCGTTCAATGTAGACGCCGTCGTTTCAGGATATCGCGACCCCGCCACCGCCTCTGGCGGGACAGCCCTTTCAATCGCGGCGATGTCTTCATCGGAAAGCTGCACCGATACCGCAGCGATATTTTCCTCAAGCCGGGAAATCTTTTTCGTTCCGGGAATAGGGATGATGTCGTCACCCTTGGCCAATACCCAGGCCAGCGCAATCTGCGCCAACGTTGTGTCTTTGGCTTTCGCGATCTCGGCAAGCTGGTCGACCAGCGTTAGATTCTTTTCCAGTGCGCCGTCACTGAACCGAGGATTCGCCGCCATACGGTAATCGCTCGCGTCAAAGTCTTTTTCACTGCGATAGGCGCCTGTGAGCAATCCGCGCCCCAGCGGGGAATAGGCGACCAGCGCAACACCAAGCGCACGGCAGGCGGGAATCATTTCCGCTTCCATCTCTCGCGTCACAATCGAGTATTCGGATTGCAAGGCGGCGATCGGGTGAACCGCATGAGCCTTCTTCAATGTGTCCGCGCTGACTTCCGACAAACCGATGGCGCGCACTTTGCCAGCTTTTACAAGGTCGGCCATGGCGCCGACGGAATCTTCCACCGGCACGTCGCGGTCCCGCCGATGCATGTAGTAAAGGTCGATGACGTCGACGCCGAGGCGTTTCAGCGAGGCGTCGCAGGCTTCCTTAATGTATTTCGGATCGTTCGAGAGACCCAGCCATTCGCCGTCGTCGCCGCGCCGGATTGCAAACTTCGTCGCCACCACGACATCATCGCGGTTCTTTTTCAGAAAACCGCACAACTGTTCTTCATTGCGTCCGCTGCCATACATGTCCGCCGTGTCAAAAAAATTAACTCCACGCTCCAGCGCGCCGGCGAGAACTTTTTCCGCTTCCGCATCGGAAAGCGCATCGCCGTAAAACTCGGCTAGCCCCATACAACCAAAACCCAATCGTGACACTTCAAGGCCTGAACGGCCTAATGAAACCTTGCGCATATGCGCCTCCTGAAAATGTAATGAAGCCAGTGCGTAATAGCATCGGCAGTTCACTATGCGCCGCCGAGGCGCCTTTGATCAATTCTTGAAATTCTAAGGTCGCGTTACTATATACACGATCTCAAAAAATACCGCCCAACCGATAGTGACCGGTAATTTCCCAGTTAAACAGAACATCTTCCAGCCTTGGCCCGGCGCCAATATTATGAACGATCATTGGCCGCCCTGAAGGCGCGATGTCGGCTGTTATAATTCCAATATGCGGCAGCCAGCCGCCATCAGCGCCGCGTAAGTTCCACGCAACAATATCGCCCGGCTGGTAAACCGACGGGGCATCGCTGACGACGAGGCTTGCACCCTTCCGGGTAAAGAAGGTTTCCAGATTGGGCACACGCCTGTGGTCAATATTCGTATCGGGGCGAGAAAGCCCCCAATGGTTCGGATAGGCGGAAAACGCCTCGCGCATATCCTCATGAACCAGCTTTTGCAGATCAATATTAAGGACGCGCAGCGCACGTACAACAACATCCGCACAGACGCCCGTATCCGCCGCCACATCGCCGCCTGGATAGTCAAGCCTCACATAGGCGGGATCGTAAGTGACGCGATGCTGCGTCCGCTCAATCGCAGCCTCGGAAAGGCGTGCGCCAAAGTTGCTGTTTTGTGCTTGCGCGGCGCCGTTGAATAAAAAAACGCCAAGCAGAGCTGCGATCCATTTATGGTGTGGCATGCGCCGATTACGCCTGATCATTAGGGCGATTGCATGGCCTGAGCGCGGCGCGTCACGGCGAGTTGAGGAAGATTTGCGACAGGGCGCCGCTGAAATCGCCGCTGCAGCACTTATATTAAGGCCTCAGAAGGAGACCCGACCATGTATCCAGATCATCCCCTTGCCGATGAACGCGGCATTACGCCTTTCGCGCTGGCGCTGAATATTATCTGGCTCATCCTTGGCGGCGCGCTCGCGGCGCTTGGCTGGTTTATCGCCGCGCTCTTCATGGTAATCACCATCGTCGGGATTCCCTGGGCGCGGGCGGCGTTCGATAATGGCGTTTACACGCTCTGGCCCTTCGGCGCGAAGCCGCTCGCCCGGGATCGGCTTTATGGCGAAGATATCGGCACAGGCCCCCTCGGCTTTCTGGGTAACCTCATCTGGTTTGTACTCGCAGGCTGGTGGCTCGCCCTCGGCCATGTGGCCGCGGCGATCGGCCTTGCAATCACGATCATTGGCCTGCCCTTCGCCTGGGCGCATCTGAAGCTCGCGGGCTTCGCACTCTGGCCAATCGGGCGGACCATTGTCGCCAGCGATCTGCGGCGGCGGGCTTATTAACCCGCCGGCAGGCGGCTGCGCTTGCATTGCAACTCACGGATGAATTCGCTCAGCGCGTTGTAAAGACACAGGCTTTTCGGTTTTCCACCTTCTCAAGATGCCATCGGGCAACGCCAGTCGATCAAAACCGCGTGGCGAGCCCTTAACCCTCTACCGAATGAACGAACCCTGCGTTAAAAAGCACCTATGGGTGTGTTGTGGAGAGTCGGTCGGTCGATAGCCGCCGCCGGGGCGGTGGTTTTGAGCCTTTTGGCGAGCGCCCATGCGCAAATCCCGGCGCCCATAAACACCGGCAAGGCCTGGAAAGTTTATAAAGAGAGCTGGGCGGCAGCGGATGAAGCCGGGTACGCGGCTTTCGTCCAGGCGATTGGCCGCTCTGACTGCCGCTCTCTCGAAAGCTGTCTGAAAAGCGATGCGAACCCTTATCGGTCCTCTGTTGATCCGCGCCTGCCGGGCGACTGCGCCGATATGGCGTATGTGTTGCGCGCCTATTATGCGTGGAAAAACGGCCTTCCGTTTTCATATCAAAACGCAATGCGAACGGCCGACGGCTCGCGTCAGGACATTCGCTATTCAACCGAAGGCAATATCGTCGCCGGGCGGCGGCGCATCCTTAATATCGTCAGTGACGCGCCAAGTTTCCTTCGTCGCATTGGCGGCGAAGTGTCGACCGCCATGTTCCGGACGCACCCTGACACCGGCGGCGGACGCAGCCATGATGATTTTTATCCGGTCGAAATTTCGCGCGACGCGGTGCGACCCGGCGTCATCGCCTATGACATTTATGGTCATGTGGGTATCGTCTATGACATTCTCGAAAACGGCCGCATTCTTGTGGTGGCTTCGCATCCGGACAATTCAGTTACACGCTCGGCCTATGGCCCGAACTTCATGCGCTCCAAGCCGGAACTCGGCGCCGGTTTGAAGGCCTGGCGGCCAATCAGCGTCGTCAACGCGGAAAGACTGCCGGATGGCGCACTCCGCGGCGGGAAACTCGAAGTCGCTTCCAACAACGACCTCAAACATTACTCTCTTGAACAATATATCGGCAATGTTCCGCACCCGTTGGAGATCTGGCATTTCGGCGAGTTTCAGCATGAAGGCCGCACACTGAAATATTACGACTATGTGCGCCGTCGACTGGCGTCACCGGACTTCCGCTATGATCCGGTAGACGAATTGCGGTTTGGCCTGCAAACGATTTGCGGCTCCATCAAGGCGCGCAAGACAGCGGTAGACGCAGCCGTCCGGGCCCGCGTCCACTTGAAACCGCATCCGAGAAAACTTCCGCCCAATATCTTCGGCACCTATGGCGAGTGGGAGGAATATTCGACACCGTCGCGGGATGCCCGCTTGAAAGTCAGCTTCATCGAGCTGCGCCGCGAAATGCAACGGCTTGTTGAGGCCACGGAAGCGGGCGGAGATCGCGTTGATTACAACGGCGACGATCTCGCAGGCGATCTGATGACCGCCTTTAACGAAGAAAAAGACGCCTGCACTTTCACGTACCGCCGCGCCGATGATATGCGCATGCGGCTAAACCTTGCTCATGTTATGGACAGACTGTTTGATCTGTCGTTCGATCCCTATCACTGTCCGGAGCGACGTTGGGGCGCCAGCGGTGCAGAACTTGAAAGCTGCACGGACGACGCAACCAAGGATCGTTGGTATAATGCGCAACGGTTCCTGCGATATCAGGCCCAGCGCACCTACGACATCCGCATGGATTTTACAGTCGATGAATTAAAGCCCCCGATGATGGCCACCCCAAGCGAGGGCGGTCTTGGGGTTGAAGAACCGGCGGACGCAGATGTCCGCGCTTATCTGTCGCGGTTGAACGGCGCCGTTGTCGCCGCCAATTCCGGCCCGGCGACGCCGGTCGCCTTTATGACTGATCCCCCAGGTTTGGCGGATAATGCTGTGTTTTTCCCGGCCTGGCATGGGCGAGGCGGTCACGCTACGCCGCGCTGAGCCCTCCGGTCCAACGAGCTGGCAAAACCGTAGAATTACCAGACACACAAGCCTATAACGCTTGGAGAAAGGCGCATCTTATGAGCAGCTTCATATTCTTCCTGATCCCCGTCGGCCTCGCCGCGACAGCTCTTATTCTTGGCGTCGGGATTTACTCCCTAGCTAAAGGCGGAACCTTCGCCAAAGAAAACTCCAACAAACTGATGCGCCTGCGCGTCGCTGCTCAGGCCGTAACGATTGGGCTGATGATGCTGTTTCTGTTCCTCGTCGGTAGCGGCGGTTCGTAAAGTCTCGTTTGTTTTAGCGTTGATTTCAGGCGCCAAGGCGCATTGAAACGCTGTTTGCGGCCCGCTATGGTGCACCGCGAAATCGCCAGGCGACACACCGCCTCGCATATTTGATCATTCCCAATCCCTTTGGGTCCGTCAGGAGCAATAGATGAAAGTCCTCGTGCCTGTTAAACGCGTGATCGACTACAACGTAAAAGTCCGCGTCAAATCAGACCAGTCGGGCGTCGACCTCGCCAATGTCAAAATGTCGATGAACCCGTTCGACGAAATCGCCGTTGAAGAGGCGATCCGCCTGAAAGAAGCCGGAACGGCCACAGAAATCATCGCCGTTTCCATCGGGCCGGAGAAAGCCCAGGACCAGATCCGCCAGGCGCTGGCCATGGGCGCCGATCGCGGCATTCTGATCAAGACCGATCAGGACATTGAGCCGCTCGCCGTCGCCAAGCTTTTGAAAAAAGTTGTCGAAGAGGAAAGCCCCGAGCTTGTCATTCTCGGCAAGCAGGCGATTGACGACGATTCCAACCAGACCGGCCAGATGCTCGCTGCGCTTCTTGGGTGGGCGCAAGGCACTTTCGCCTCCAAGGTTGAAAAGACCGACAGCGGGCTGAATGTGACGCGTGAAATTGACGGCGGCCTGCAAACCGTCGCGCTGAACCTGCCGGCGATTGTCACGACGGACCTGCGCTTGAATGAGCCGCGCTACGCCTCGCTGCCGAACATCATGAAGGCGAAGAAAAAGCCGCTCGATGTGAAAGAAATCGGCGACTATGGCGTCGACATCGCACCGCGTCTTGAGACCTTGAAGGTCACAGAGCCGCCGAAGCGTGAGGCTGGCGTCAAAGTCGAAACCGTCGCCGATCTTGTCGACAAGCTGAAAAACGAAGCGGGAGTTCTTTAAGATGGCTGTTCTGGTCGTTGCAGACGTACACGGAAATTCAATCGACGAGTCGACCCATAAGACCGTGACCGCGGCGCTCGCCATCAACAGCGATGTTGATGTGCTTGTGGCCGGAACAGGGGCCGATGACGCCGCCGCATCGGCGGCGAAAATCGCCGGCGTGCGCAAGGTGCTCCACGCCGATGCGCCGCAATATGAACATCGCCTCGCCGAACCAATGGCGGCGCTGATCGTCGGTCTCGCCGACGGCTATGACGCGATCCTGAAAACCGCGGCGACGACGGGCAAGAACGTGATGCCCCGTGTCGCGGCCCTCCTCGACGTCATGCAGATTTCCGAGATTGTCGCGGTCGAGGCGCCGGATACGTTTGTGCGTCCGATCTATGCCGGCAACGCCATGCAGACGGTAAAATCGAACGACGCGAAAAAAGTCATTACCGTCCGCGCCACCGCGTTCAAAGCCGCCGAGGAAGGAGGCTCCGCGAGCGTTGAAAAAGTCGATGCGGCGGACGACCCATCGCTCTCGTCTTTCGTTGGCGAGGAACTGACGAAATCCGACCGGCCGGAACTCACCGGCGCGAAGATCGTCATCTCCGGCGGCCGCGCTCTCGGCTCTTACGAGAATTTCGAAGAGTATATCTTTCCGGTTGCGGACAAACTTGGCGCCGCCGTTGGCGCGTCCCGCGCCGCGGTCGATGCGGGTTACGTCCCGAACGATTATCAGGTCGGCCAGACCGGCAAGGTCGTCGCGCCTGAGCTTTACATCGCCGTCGGCATCTCAGGCGCGATCCAGCACCTTGCGGGCATGAAAGACTCAAAAGTCATTGTCGCCATCAACAAGGACGAAGAAGCGCCGATCTTCCAGGTAGCGGACTACGGCCTTGTCGCAGATTTGTTCAAGGCGCTGCCGGAGTTGAACGAAGCTCTGGGCTAAACAACAGCTTTAACCTGATCTGAAACCCCGCCTTGTGCGGGGTTTTTTACGCAAGAAACGGGTCGTTCGATGAAAGTTCACCACTTATGATGGCTCCAACAGCAATGGAGCAAGCTCATGCCTTTCACCGTCACAGGACTTCCCATCGAAGAATTCAACAGCTTATTTGCTCTTTCCGACAAAGAGCTCAAAACGCGCGGCGTTATCCGCAAAACTGCTGACGCCAAACCCGGCTATCCCTGCCGTATCACGCTGGAAGACGCCGGGCCGGGCGAGCGCGTGCTGTTGCTCAACCATGAAAGTCACAAGACCGATACCCCCTATCGCTCATCTTACGCGATTTATGTGCGCGAGAGCGCGACAACCCCAGCTGTTTATCAAAATGAGCTACCGCCAGTCTTTAAAGGGCGCCCCATCGCCCTGCGTATCTTTGACAAGGACGGCATGCTGATTGGCGCCGATCTCAATCTTAATAGCAAGCTTGAGAAAGCTATTGAGCGTGCATTTGAAAAGCCGAACGCCGACTATCTCCATGCTCACAACGCCATGCATGGGTGCTTCGCGGCGGAGATCAGACGCGCTGAGGCGTAACGCTCAGCGATATTCAGGATTGGGATCGTTAGGCGCAAACGCTCCCTTCCAATCATTCTTGATATTGCCGTGTGCGGGCACGCCCCCGGCGTCTTTCAGCATCCGCGCATAATGCATCAGGTTCCAGGTCATGAAGGTCGTGTTGCGCTGGGTGAATTCATTATCAAACCCAACACGCGTCCCGTCATCCTTTTCATCGCCATAGCTGGGGCCGGGACCGGCTTCGCCAATCCAGCCGGCGTCCGCCTGCGGCGGCACGGTGAAGCCTACATGCTGGAGTGAATAGAGCACGCTCATCGCTACATGCTTGATCCCGTCTTCATTGCCGGTAACGAGGCAGCCCCCCGCTTTGCCGTAAAATATATATTGACCCTTGTCATTGGTTTGCGAGGAATGGGCATAAAGCCGCTCAATCAGTTTCGTACACTCCGATGAATGCTGTCCTAACCAGATTGGCGTTCCGACAACCAGAATATCAGCGTCTTTCAGCCGCTTCCAAATCGCCGGCCAGTCATCTTTCTCCCAACCATGCTCTGTCATATCCGGATAAACGCCCGCCGCGATGTCATGATCGACAAAACGGAAGCTTTCGACCTTAACGCCGTTCGCTTTCATGATGGATCGTGCAACATCCATGAGACAGTCCGTATGCGATGCGTCCGGGGACTTCTTCAATGTGCAATTAATGAAAATAGCCCGCAGATCATCATATTTCGACTGTGAAGCATCGTTACTTTCTGGATTTTTTTTGGCGGTGAAAATTTTTTTAATCATCGGTCATTCCTCGTTAGATACACAGCTTACTTCGCCAACACCCAAGCGACGGCGGCGTCTCGATCACTAATCCGTCAGGCAGGATTTTGTTGCAACGCAGCATTGGCGTGGTATGATTTCTGGAAAATTGCCCTGACAGGCAGATATCCGGAGCCGCTCATGAGTAGTCAAATCAAATCCATCGGCATTATTGGCGCAGGCCAGATGGGAGCCGGGATCGCACATGTCTTCGCCATCGCCGGTTATGACGTCCTGCTCAACGACATTGATGAGGCGCAGATCGCCAATGCACAGTCCCTGATCGGGAAAAACCTCGACCGTCAGGTCGGAAAAGGCGCGATCTCTCCCGAAGATGCGACAACAGCACAATCGCGGATTACGGCAACCGGCGATCTTTCCGGCTTAGCCACATGTGACCTCGTGATTGAATCCGCTACGGAAAATCAGGCTGTCAAAAAGGAGATTTTTACAAGCCTCTCGAAGGTTTTGAAAAAAGACGCGATCATGGCGACCAATACGTCATCGATCTCCATCACAGGGCTCGCCGCCGCCACAGACCGCCCTGATCAGTTCATCGGGCTGCATTTTATGAACCCGGCGCCGCTGATGAAACTTGTCGAGGTTATTCGCGGCATTGCGACGTCAAAGGAGACGTTCGAGACCATCAAGGCTGTCGTTCAAAACCTCGACAAGACAATGTCGGTTTCAGAAGATTTTCCGGCGTTTATTGTGAATCGCATCCTGATGCCGATGATTAATGAAGCGATCTATACGCTGTATGAAGGCGTCGGGTCGGTCGAAGCCATCGATACGGGCATGAAACTGGGCGCGAATCACCCGATGGGGCCGTTACAGCTTGCGGATTTCATTGGACTCGACACCTGTCTCGCGATCATGCAGGTGCTTTATGAGGGGCTTGCAGATACAAAATATCGTCCGTGTCCGTTGCTTGTAAAATATGTCGAAGCCGGATGGCTCGGCAAGAAAACAGGGCGTGGGTTTTACGATTATTCCGGCCCAACGCCTGCGCCGACGCGATAGACGTTGATTCACTTCAAAATAATGCTCTAATGCGCATTGAGACGCGCCGCCGCGCGTATTGCAAGGGAGTATTTTATGTCTGTCGCCAGAGTCACGGAAATCATCAGCAGTTCGCCGAAGAGTTTTCAGGACGCTATTGAAAAAGGTATTGAGCGCGCCAACAAAACGCTCAGCAACATTGAAGGCGCCTGGGTGAAAGATCAGTCAGTGATCCTCGACAAGGGCAAGATCAAGGAATATCGCGTTATGATGAAAGTAACGTTCATCTTGAAGGATTAACGGCCAGAATCAGTTTATGGCGTGTGCGTAACCGTCATGTTCAAAACATCCGGCAGCGTTTGCGGTGAATTGTTGAGCATCTGAAGCTCCTGGAAGCTGACAGGCTCCCCCGGGTTCATATTGATGGACAACGTACCGCCGGTTTCGATGAAACCTGCAATAGCATCGAGATAGGCGGGGATGCGTGGATTCATCGCCGCAGCCTCCGCACCCGAAAGTCGGATCAACGCCGGCGCCGCCAGGCGCAAATCTTCCGGTGTCTCACCCGATTGTGCGGCGACATAAGTGAGAACACGGTCAATCATCTGATAATCCGTTACGGAGAAGTTGAGCTCGCCAAGCAACATCTCGTAGCGGCCCGAGTGAAAGTCGTCGCTCCTAAAAGCTTCATCCCATCGCGCAAGCGTTGGTCCGCCGACGGCCGCTCCATATTCAAAGCGAGCAAAGTCAACGATATCCGCAGCGCTTTGCAATGACGCATCGCCGGTCTCGCCATTCCACAGCCAGTTAAACGATCCGTCAAACGAGATTTGCTCAAGTCCGAGCGCGCTTACAACCTCATAAGACTGAGCGGTGAATTGATCCGTTTCGGGCATGCCTTTCGTCATCATGTCCAGCAAGCTCTTGACGTTTAACACAGCGCCGGTTTCCACATAATCGATCCTGGAAGGAACCAGCCAGTAGAAATCCGCGGCTGTGACATCGGCGCGGGCCCGCTCATAAATCACGGCGCCGTTCATGAATTGCTTTTCACCGACAATCGTCGATGACCCGAGATCGATAAGGTCCGTCTCGGTAATGGGGGGCAACTCCCATCGCGCAAGCCAGGACATGGCGCCCTGCAGGTCAATGTCATGCATTTCCAGAAATGCAATCTCGCGCTCATTCGAACCGGCGCCGGAAGCGGCGGCGATGGCGGCAACTGGATTTTTCAGGGCGGTGCGCATCTGTGCACGAACACCAGGTTGCAGGATCTTGTTTTCAGGATTGGCCTCACCATCCATGCCGATCATTTCTGAAACTTCGGTCAACAGATCGCCGCTACCAGTGAAGGTTTTCGTACGAACACCATAGGCGCTGTTGTATTCGACCCGCCCGGCGTCATAACCGCGAGCAAAGGCTTCATTAACAGTCAAAGACGCGACGTTGCCCTGATTGTCATTCATCTGAAATGAGAAGTTGGAATAAGCGCCGCCATCGTAAGCGTATGATGTCGCCAAAGCCGCAAACATACGAAAGATCGCCGCACCCTCCGGGGCGCCTGCTCTATCCGTGAGCGCAAATGACCGCGCTGAAAGGCCGTCCAGCACCAACTTGTCGATGGATAGCGCAAGACTTTGGGCGCCGCTATCCCATTGCATGCCTTCTGATGAGATATTCTCAAAGGCGACGCGATCGAACAGGGGCGTCATCACCGACAAATCTCCGGCGCCGCGCAACACCTGCGCCATCGCCTCCACATCCGCGTCCCAGATCGTCGCACGGCCAGCGCGGATACGATAGTCCGGCGCCGCACGCAACGAGAACACCAGGTCATCCACCACCATGGCGCCAATCCCGCTGTCAAAGGATGCGCCTGCGTAAGAAACAGAAAACCAATCCGGGAGCGCCGCAAAAAAAGCATCAACATCAAATGCCCGACCGGACGAGAGGACATAAGGTTCCGACAAAAGATCGGACGCCGTCAGCACAGGCGGCTGCGTCACGCAAGATTGCAATATCAGCGCGCCAGCGCTCGCCAAAAAAAGCTTGCGAATAGACATTTGAACGCCCCCTTCCCCTGAACCAAATCCCCTCGGACGCCAACCCCAGCGCCACGGTTGGAAAGACTAGCGCATTATTCCTTGTGGGTCACCGTCAGGTTGATCGTGTCCGGCAAGTCTTGCGGCGCGGCGCCGGCGCCCTGCAGAGCAGAGAAGGCAAGCGGCTCTTCAGGATTAGCGCTAATTTCCAGCGTCCCCCCCTCGGCGACAAAGTCTGCGACAGCATCAATATAGTCCGGCAGGCGCGCATTCATCTGCGCAAATTGCGCGCCTGACAGGCGGATCATCGCGGGTGCGGACACGCGCAAGTCTTCCGGAGAGCCACCCATCTGCAACGCTGCGAGCGCGAAAATCGCATCGAGCGCTTTTTCATCCGTCAGCGACAGGGTGAAATTATTGAGTTTTCCCAAAGCGGCGACTGGTTTCTCTTCGCCTTCTTCCGTCGCTTTCGCGATCTCTTTCAGCTTCAGCCCGCTAAGATCAAGCGCCATGGAGAAATCGGCAAGACCGTCGGTGGTTGCGACATAATCAAGATTCGCCGCGCCGGAATTGTCGTTCCAGCGCCATTCCATATAGCCGTCGCCATTGACCTGATCGAGGCCATTGTCTCTGAGCGCTTTAAGCGCAGCCTCTTCGGTCGCCGGCACATAGGCCGTCAGATCGTAAACCGCACCTTTCGTATCGATACGGATCGATGACGGCGCCAGCCAGGTAAAGGCGCCCTCGGTCATTGTGACTTCCTCAACGGTTGCAACCCGGCGGTCGGCTATAAAAGATTCAACATCGCGCGCCGTGATCTCGCCGAGGTCGATCAGATTGTCGGCCTCCATGGGCGGCGTCTCGCCTTTCAGGCCCCAGTCGAGCAAACCCGACATATCGACGCCGCGCCATTCGAATGATTTGAGTACGGTGCGCTGATTGTCAGGCGCCAGAATATTCTTCAACGGTCCGCTCATCAGCAAAGCTGCTTGAGGACCCATCACGTCGTTCATGGCCTCCATCGTTTCCGGCGATTGAGTCACAGTGTATTCAAGATCATTAGCGATGACCGCATCAAGTTTGCCGCCGCCAACGCCGACAATGCGAATATCCGGCGCCGACAGAGCAAAAAGCGGCGCGTCGACGCTCTCGGCATTCATCGACACGTCCTTGAAATATAGGCCTGCAAGATTGACCGCGTTGAAAAATCTGGCGCCCTCGTCGCCTTCGCCATTGCCTTCAACGCCGCCCTGGCGGATTGACAGGCCGTCAATCTCTATGCCGCCAATCGCAATGCTCGCCTCTTCCTGATCAAAACCTTCGGTTTTCACATTCAGGAACCGTACTTTCTGCAACACTGTCTCGAAAGGCGCATCAGGCGCCGGATCGGCCGCATTTTTGACGCGTTCGATCGCTTCGAGATCAACACCGTAAAACTCCGCGCGCTCCACCATGACACTCTCGCCGTCATCGTTATCGGCAAAGCGCAAGCCTGAAATCACCGTCGCGCCGAGATCGCTATCGAACGCTGCGCTTTCGTAAGTTGGTCGGGAATCGGCCGGCATCAACGCAAACAGGGAATCCACATCGATTGGCTCGGCATCCTTCAGACGGAATTCTGCGTCGAGCGGCGAGGCGGCGTCGGCTCTTGCCGCCTGCTGGCTGCTTTGCGTCGCTGGCGCTGCGGAATCGGATTCTTTTTTGCCGCAGGCTGTAAGCGCCAATGCGGCGACACACGCCAGCACGAATTTAGAAACTGTCATCTGGAAGAACTCCCTGATCCTCTGCTGCGGCCCCCGTGCGCCAAAGCAATAATCGTTTTACGCGACCGTCCTACGCGGGGCCTTGAGAAGGCGCAAGCGCTAACGCATGGCGGACCGGACCAATTCAAGCGCCTCAGGGCTCGCCCAATCCGCTTCACCAACGAGGCGGCCAATCTCATTACCGCTTGCATCATAAAGAATACTCACCGGTAAAATGTTGGCGCCGCCGATCGAGGACGCAAAAATCAGCCTTGGGTCCGCATAAAGCTTGAGATTTTCTATATTGAGGCGATCCAGAAACTCGCGTGCAGCGCCAGGCCCGCGGGGGTCGGCGGCAATCGCCACCACTTCGAAGTCTGAACCGCCAAGGCGCGCTTCCAGCGTATCCAGCGACGGCAACTCCTTCAGGCAAGGCGCACACCACGTCGCCCAGAAATTGACCAGAACGACTTTGCCGCGAAAATCCGAAAGTCGAACGCTCGCGCCTTCATGCTCAAACGCGATGTCCGGGCCCCCGCGTGGCGGATAGGCGTATTCAAAATCGGCCATCTCGCCGATAAGCAGCGCGCGATCGTGATCAAGCGCAGACAGCGCTTCGCCATTGCGCGGCTGGACGCTGGCGGCAATGATAAAGTACAAGAGCGCCGCCGCACCGACGATGCTCCAAGCTACGAGCCAAAAACGCGTTTGTTTTAAAAGCTCCACGAAAGACGCTCCATTCCTTCAATATCCATGTTGCAATGAAAAATAAGACTGAAACCGATGAAAACCAAATGTGGGGCGGACGCTTTTCCCGCGGTCCCGCCGCCATCATGGAGGAAATCAACGCCTCGATCGATATTGATCAGCGTTTATGGCGCGAGGATATAAAAGGATCGAAGGCCCACGCGTCAATGCTCGCCGCAAAAGGCATCATAACAGAGGCCGACAGGGACGCTATCGAGAAAGGGCTCGATCAGATCGCCGGTGAAATCGAGAGCGGCGCGTTTCAGTTCTCAAAATCGCTCGAAGACATTCACATGAATATCGAGGCGAGACTGAAAGAAATTATCGGCGAACCGGCAGGACGGCTGCATACGGGGCGGTCACGTAACGATCAGGTCGCGACGGATTTCCGGCTATGGGTGCGGCGCGCCTGCGATGAGACGCAAGCGGCACTCAACGCCCTGATGCGCGCTCTGGCGACGACAGCGGCGGCGAACGCCGATGCCGTGATGCCCGGCTTTACTCATCTCCAGACGGCGCAGCCGATCACACTCGGCCATCACCTTCTCGCCTATGTTGAAATGTTCGCACGCGACGCCGGCCGGTTCGCGGATGCGCGCAAGCGCATGAATGAAAGTCCGCTCGGCGCTGCGGCGCTTGCAGGCACAGCTTTTCCAATTGATCGTGAAGCAACAGCAAGAGCGCTCAATTTTGACGGACCCGCCGCCAACTCGCTCGATGCGGTTTCCTCGCGCGACTTCGCGCTTGAGGCGCTCTCCGCCGCCTCAATCAGTGCGACGCATCTGTCCCGGCTCGCCGAAGAGCTGGTGTTGTGGACGTCGCCGCATTTCGGATTTGTAACGTTGTCGGACAGTTTTTCCACCGGCTCGTCAATCATGCCGCAAAAACGCAATCCCGATGCGGCGGAACTGGTGCGCGCAAAAGCGGGCCGCATCATCGCCTCTCTGAACAATCTCATGATCGTCATAAAGGGCCTTCCCCTCGCCTATGCCAAAGACATGCAGGAAGACAAGGCCGCTACATTCGAGGCATTTGACGCCCTGGCGCTGGCGCTGGCCGCAACGACCGGCATGATAGGAGACATGACGCCTAATCGCACAGCCATGAAAGAGGCGGCAGCGCGCGGATTTTCAACGGCAACCGACATCGCTGACTGGCTGGTTCGGGTGCTGAATATGCCTTTCCGTGACGCGCATCATGTCACCGGCTCAATCGTCGCCCTCGCTGACAAGAAAAACGTCACGCTTGACCAGCTAACGTTGAGCGATATGCAAAGCGTTGACCCCCGCATCACGCAGGACGTTTATTCCGTTTTATCTGTGGAAGCGTCCGCCGCTTCCCGCGCATCCTATGGCGGGACGGCGCCAAGCAATGTCAAACGCGAAGCGGAGCGCTGGCTTTCCGCCCTAAATCAGGAGCAATGATATGCGCACTTTTATCATCATGATCACCCTCGTGTTTGCGGTAACGGCTTGCGGGAAAAAGGCGCCGCTGCGCCCGCCGGAAGATCCCGAAACACTGATCGCGCGGTAACGCCTTGCACCATTTTCAATATCTGGAAAACCGCCTGTTTGCGGAGCAAGTGGATGTAGCCGCGCTTGCTGAAAAAATCGGCACGCCTTTTTACGTTTATTCGGAAGCGACGCTGCGCCGTCATATGCGCGTGTTCCGCGACGCCTTTGCAGGTACGGACGCACTCGTTGCTTATGCGGTAAAAGCCAACGCCAATCTAGCGGTTTTGAAAGTTCTCGCAAGCGAAGGCGCCGGGGCGGATGTCGTTTCCGGCGGCGAACTTCGCCGGGCCCTCGCATCTGGAATTGCGCCACAAAAAGTCGTCTTTTCCGGCGTTGGGAAAACAGCAAATGAAATCAGCGCCGCTCTCGATGCAGGCATCTATCAGTTCAATGTCGAATCGGAACCGGAACTGGATGCAATTTCCGCAATAGCCGGTTCAAAAAACAAAACGGCGCCGATTGCATTGCGCATCAATCCGGATGTCTCCGCAGGCGGTCACGAAAAAATTTCAACCGGCCGCTCGGAAGACAAGTTTGGCGTGCCCTGGTCGCTCGCACGCTCGCTCTACGCCAAAGCGCGCGACATGAACGGCGTCGAGATCAAAGGCGTCGATGTTCATATCGGATCGCAGATTGCTGAGCTCGCCCCTTTCGAAAGCGCCTTCAGAAAAGTTGCGGCGCTGATTAATGATCTTCGCGCCGACGGATGCGCGATCGAACGACTGGATCTCGGCGGCGGTCTCGGCATTCCTTATGGCGAGGGCGTCACACCGCCACATCCAAGCGATTACGCCGATATGATCAAGCGGGTCACCGCGCCGCTTGATGTCCAGCTTATCTTTGAACCAGGTCGCATGATCGCCGGAAACGCCGGCATTCTGGTGACGCGCATCATCTATGTGAAGGACAGCCTGTCAAAGCGCTTCCTTATCGTTGACGCCGGCATGAACGACCTGATGCGCCCCGCCCTTTATGACGCCTGGCATGACATCTGGCCGGTGGAGAAAACAGCACGTGAAATGACATCCTATGACGTTGTCGGCCCCGTCTGTGAGTCAAGTGATCGCTTCGCGAAGGAACGCCTGCTACCGGAAATGCGCGCAGGCGAGCTCGTCGCGCTGATGTCAACCGGCGCCTATGGCGCGGCGCAGACCTCGCAATATAATTCGCGAGCCTTGATCCCGGAAATCCTTGTACGCGATGCGCAATATTCCGTGATCCGCAAGCGGCCGTCTTTTGAAGAGATGATCGAAGCGGAAGCGATCCCGGACTGGCTCCGCTAAAGCACGCCTGCAATCAAAAGATTGTTATAGACGACCATCGCATTGCCGGTGGTCGCAAGTGTAAAAAAACCAATGACAATCCAGTGCGGAAACCACAACACCATGAAACTGATCACGCCTTGCAACGCCAGCTTGGCGAACACCCAGCCGGCGCCTGCATGGTCCATGGCCGCGCGCACTAGCGGGTTGGATTCATATCCGGCGCCGGAACTGATCGCGTAATTTGTGGATATAATATCGGCCACGCCGATGAGATTATAGATAATAACGGCGGCAAGAGCGACGCGGCGGCGCAAAACCGACGCCCGCGAGCGCTCGGCGTCTTCGGCAAGCCTCTTGCGGCGTTTCGCGCTGGCGAGCGACCAAACCAAAATCCGTCTCCTGGCGTTAACCTTCTTCGCCGCCCGTAGCGACAATATGAGCCCTGCTTAAGACAAAGAGGGCGTTGTGCAAGTCGACGCGGCCCTTTCCACACGCTATGGTGCAAGAAGTATGACGAGTGAGTTGGCAACACCGCCTGTTTCGACAAAACGGCGGCGCAAAAAGCGTGCGCCGGGCGCGATCGCCATATTCACCACCCGTATTGTGCTGTTCTGGGAAGAGTTTTGGCCGGCGATTATTCCGGCGCTGGCCATCCCCTATATCCTCCTCATCATCAGCCTGTTCGATCTCTGGCGCTTTGCGCCGGCATGGCTGCACTGGACGACATTAACCCTCGCCGCAGCTGTCTTCATCAATTTGCTCTGGCGTGACGGGCGGCGTCTTCGTTTTCCGTCGCGGCGCATGGCGCAGGCGCGGCTGGAAGAAGACGGCAAGGTCGAGCACGCCCCATTGCAGGCGCTGGACGATGCGCCGTTTCAGTCATCTATAGCGACCGGCGCTTTGTGGCGCGCGCATATGCGCGACAGCGTTGAGCGCGCACGCGACGCCCGCCTTGGCGGCGTCCGGCCCACAGCCGACGATCGCGATCCTTACGCCCTGCGATTTACCGCCCTTGGCTTATTGGCGGTTGCAATGGTCGCCGCTGGTGAGGACTGGCGTGACCGGCTTCAGACCGCGCTTGCTCCCGGACAAGCGGAGATGGCCGGGCGGCTGGTCGCGGATGTGTGGATTGAACCGCCGGACTATACGGGCAAGGCGCCGATCTACCTGATGCGCCCCGGTGACAAGCTTGTTGAGCTCGCCGCACAGGTGAATGCGCCACAGGGATCAATTCTGGTGGTGCAGATCAACGGGCGTGGGCGTCCGCGCTTGGCGTTTGAAAATGAAATCGAAAAGACCGAGGCGACGTTTGACCGTAAGGGCGGCGCATCGCGGGCGCAGTTGGCGCTCACCCAAAGCGGCTTGCTGAAGTTACAACTTGGCGGTGCTCAACTGCGCTGGCCCGTTGCAGTCATCAGCGATGAAGCCCCACGGGTCAGCTTTGCGGCTTTGCCAGCCTCGACTGAAGAAGGATTGCTTGGTTTTACCATTACAGCTGAGGATGATTATGGCGTCGCAGAGGCGCGTATTCAGTTTCGTCTTGATCCGGAACAGGAGCGTCCTCTTGATGCGTCGGCTTTTGATGAATTAGCCCTGAGTGAAATCCGCGCCGTTAATATTGACGGCGTTGATGACGGCGCCAATGAGCAGGCGGTCACGCTTGAACTTCAGGAAGACCCTTGGGCGGGCCTGACCGTCCTCGCCAAAGTTGTTGTCACCGACGGCGCCGGCCAGACGGGTGAAACGGAAGAGGTCGCCGTAACGCTCCCTGAACGAAGCTTTTTTAACCCGCTGGCGAAAGCCGTTATTGAACAGCGACAGACGCTTTCCGTCGCCGCCACGGACTGGCGGCGCGTCGGCCGCTCTTTCGATGCGGTTACGCTCGCCCCGGAAGCCTTTTATGTCGACGACCCAACAGACTTTTTATTGTTGCGCGCGGCGTTCTGGCGGGTAATGCGACAAGACGGCGAAAGCTATGACGACGCCATCGAGAGATTCTGGCCTTTGGCGTTGCAATTGGAGGACGAAGCGCTTGAACTCGCGCGCCAGCGTCTCGAAGCGGCGGAAGAAGCGTTGCGCCAGGCGCTTGAAAACGGCGCCAGTGATGAGGAAATCAACCGCCTTGTTGAAGAGTTACGCCAGGCTATGAACGATTATCTGACAGCGCTGGCGCAGTCCGGGCAACGCGCCGACCCGTCACGCGCGCAAAACAGTCAGCAACTCGATAAATCCGATCTCGACGAAATGCTCGATTCCATTCGCGATCTTGCGCAATCAGGCGCAGAGAACGCGGCGCGGCAAATGCTGTCCGATCTTGAAAATATGCTCAACAATCTGCGTCTGGCCCAGGGCGGTCAGGGAACTGGTCAGGGTATGCCAGGCCAGTCCGGCCAAACTGGCGAAGGCGACGATAGCGCCGCCGGGCGGGCTGGCGAGCTCATTGGCCGGCAACGCTCGCTCGCAGATGAATCATTCGAACGCGGACAATCCAGCGGCGAGCCCAGCGATGACCTAGCAGAACAGCAAAACGGGCTGGGCGGCGATCTCGAAGAACTGATGGGAGAATTGCAAGCCGACGAAAACGCCGATCCCAACGGTGAAGGCGCACGGTCTTTCGCCCAGGCGCGCAATAATATGCGGGAGGCGGAGCAAGCGCTTTCCAATGGTGACTTTGACGCCGCGGCCGGCGCCATGGAGCGCGCCATCGAAAACCTGCGCGACGGAGCAGAAGAGCTCGCGCGCGAACAAATGCGTCAGGCCGGCGAGGGCCAGGAAGGCGAGAATGGCGGCCCGCTCGACCCTCTCGGCCGCCCCATGGGGCGTGCTGCAGGCGAAGGCGTTGAAGTGCCCGAAGAAACAGACGCCGGGCGCACCCGCGCGGTCATCGAAGAGCTGCGTAGGCGCCTTGGCGAGCCTGGGCGCTCCGAGGAAGAAATCGATTATCTTGAACGGTTGCTGGAACGGTTTTAACCGCCCTGCAAAAACGCTTATAAGGCCTTTCCCGGCGCGAGGAGGCAGGCGTGAACACTGGTAAAAAACAAAAATCGGGAATAACCCGGCGCCGTATCTTACAATCTGGCGGTTTCGCCGCCGCACTCGGCATGCCAATCCCGTTTTTGGACCGGCTGCCCGCCGGGATTACGCCCGTGGCGCTGGCGCAAAATGACCTTCTTTCCCAGAAGCCAGAGCTCACGCTTCTCAGTGATCGGCCCCTTAATATGGAAACACCGCCGCATCTTCTCATTGATGAGGTAACGCCTGGGGCCCGGATGTTCGTGCGCAACAACGGTCTACCGCCGGTTCTGACCGAAGACGATATTCGCAACTGGCGCCTTACGATCGACGGCGAAGTCGGGACGCCTCTTGATTTCTCGATTGAGGCCCTGCGTCGTGAGTTTGAAACAGTTACGCTCCGCTTACAGATCGAATGCGCCGGCAATGGGCGGCGCTTTGTCAAACCTGGTGCACGCGGCAATCAATGGTCGTTTGGCGCGATCAGTTGCGCCGAATGGACCGGCGTGCGCCTGCGTGATGTTTTGGCGCGCGCCGGCCTCAAGGAAAGCGCCGTCTATACGGCGCATTACGGCGCCGACACACACCTTTCGGGCGATCCGGAAAAGTTTCCGCTTTCGCGAGGCCTTCCGATCGAAAAAGCAATGGAGCCGCATACAATCGTCGCCTTCGCGATGAATGGCGGGGACATACCTTACCTCAATGGTCACCCCTTGCGGCTGGTGGCGCCCGGCTGGCCGGGATCGTGCTCACAGAAATGGCTGACACGCATTGAAATCCGCGACCACATCCATGATGGCGCAAAAATGACTGGGCAGTCCTATCGCGTTCCCGCCTATCCGGTTGCGCCCGGAACGCCGGTGCCGGATGAAGATATGACCATCATTCAGTCAATGCCTGTGAAATCGCTTATTACCTTTCCGGAAACCGGCGCGCGCGTTGTACCTGACAGCGGCATACGCACGCAAGGACATGCATGGGCCGGGGATAACGCGGTTGCCAGCGTTGATGTCTCCATCGACTTCGGCGCAACCTGGCGAAACGCGAATTTACAACGTCCTTCAAACCGGTATGCATGGCAGCAGTGGGATGCAGACCTTACCTTCCCGCAATCCGGTTATTATGAAATCTGGGCGCGCGCGACAGATGACCAGAGCCGGGCGCAGCCGGCGACACCGCCAGGCTGGAACCCGCGCGGCTACCTCAATAATATGCAGCACCGCGTTGCAGTTTTCGCGCTGTGACGCCTGCACAGGACTTTCTGACGCGTGCACTGATTATCACCGCGATGATCGGGGGAGTGCTCATACTGATGCGTCTCACTGGCGGTGAAATACCGTTGCCGGCGCAAAAAGATACGAACGCTATGGACGTTACACACACTACTGAAACACCCAAAACTAGGGCTGACCGCATTGCCACCATGGCGGACGCCTGGTCTGCGCCAATTGTTTTTGGCGATGCATATGCAGCGCTGGCGCCGCTTGCGGCGACGCAAAACGCCGCTGATGGCGCGCGCTTCAATCCCGCTGACGACTATTGGGGCCTACCCCGCAGCGAAGGCGTCGAAACGGTCGCCGCACTATGTGGCGCGTGTCACTCCCTCGCTATTGTCATGCAGCAGCGCCAAACCGATGATGGCTGGAATTATCTTTTTGACTGGATGATTGAGAAGCAGGGTATGGCCCCGCCGGACCCTGAGATGCGTGCTGAAATCATCGCCTATCTGTCTCGCGAATTCGCCAGCGAATAGGCGGCGCCAAAACCTCACAGGCCCTCTTTTTTAGAAAAACATTCTTTCTTTCTCAGGTTTTTTCGCGCCGGCTCGGCAAGACTCCGCGAAAGAACCAGAGAAGGGGCGTGAGCAATGTACGCCAAAAGTAACAGCAATCCATCGCATAACAGCGCGCCCAGTCGACGCAGCTTTATCGCCCTGACTGGCATGGCGGCGGCTGCAGCCTGCGCTTCAACGACAGGCGTAAAATACGGCGCATCAAAACAACAACATAATGATAGAGAGGGGTTCGTGATGACACCCAACGTAAAGCATGTCATTTTTATGAAATTCAAGGCAGGCATTACTGAAACGCGTATTGCAGAACACAAAGACGCTGTGGTCGATTTAAAAGGTCAAATTCCAGTTTTGCGAAATATCGAGTTCGGCGCCGATTTCGCGGGCCGCGCGGATGGATTAACGCATTGCATCATCGTAACGCTTGACCGCCGGTCAGATATCGAAGCGTACTTAAACCACCCTGTTCATGTACCCGTCGCTAAGGCGCTGGTTGCAGATCTAGAGCGCATTTTAGTGATGGACGTGGAGTTTGGCGTTTAAATTTTGGATTAAATCCGCGCCTTTAAAGCTTCAAGAACACTGCGATAGCGCGTCGTAATCGCATCGCGTTTGATATGCCGGCTACCCGATACGACGTGACGGCCCGCCGACCAGACATCTGTGATCAGCCGATCATCGCCAGCGAAAATATAGCTATCAAGGATCACGTCGTCTTCTTTATCGAAGAGATTGGTTGCATTTCCATCAAGCGCAATAAGATCGGCATAGCGTCCAATCTCAATAACGCCGCTATTGCGGCCCGCGGCTTGAGCGCCGCCCCGCGCGGCGCCTTCCAGTAAGAAACGACCTGTTGAAGTCTCAGGCGTCGCCAGGACAGCGCGCGCTTGCCCCTTCAGACGTTGCGTATATTCAAGCAGCCGCAACTCCTCGGCTAAAGAAATACGAACATTGGAATCTGTGCCAATGCCAAAGCGCCCATTGTTTTCAAAATACCGCCCACCGTCGAAAATACCGTCGCCAAGGTTGCTCTCTGTAATCGGGCAAAGTCCTGCAACGGCGCCGGAGCCGGCAAGCGCTTTCGTTTCATGCGGTTCCATTTGCGTTGCATGAACAAGGCACCAGCGTTGATCCACCTGATGATTATCAAACAGCCATTCCACCGGGCGGCGTCCCCATGCCGTTTTGACTTCATCGACTTCCCCCTGCTGCTCGGCAATATGAATATGGATCGGCCCTTTCGGCGCTAATGACAGCGACTCCATCAACCCTTCCCTGCTGACGGCGCGCAGAGAATGCGCCGCAAATCCCAGCCGTGCATCACCCGGCAAACCAGCGATGATTGCCGCTGCACTTTCATAAAGCCTGGAGAAGCTCTCGGCGTTATTGGCGAAACGCAACTGCCCGCCTTCTAATGGACGCCCGTCGCAGCCACCCTGCTCATAAAGCACAGGCAATAGCGTCAGTCCAATGCCGGTCTCGCTGGCGGCGGCAGCGATCCGTTTTGAAAGCTCGGCGACATCATCATAAGGCGCACCGCCCGGCTGATGATGAACATAATGAAACTCGGCGACCGCCGCATAGCCCGCTTCCAGCATTTCCATCTGCGCAAAAGCCGCGATTGCTTCAAGATCGTCCGGCTGCAGATGGTCCAAAAAACAATACATGAGCGTGCGCCACGTCCAGAAACTGTCATGTGCATCAGGGCCGCGGACCTCGGTCATGCCCGCCATGGCGCGCTGAAATGAGTGACTATGGAGGTTCGCCGGCGCCGGCAGCAGGATGCCGGTTTTGTAGCCTTCGGCGACAGCGTCACCGGTAACGCTTTCAATCAGACCGTCCGCGCCGAGGTCGATACGAATATCAGCCGCCCACCCTTTGGTGGTTAGCGCCTTTTCAGCCCAAATCGTTTTCATCTACTCATTCTCATGGGACGACATATGCTATACGAGACATACATCATGAACCCTGTTGAAGTCATCCGTGGCGCATCGCCCGCCATTCTCGCCGTTCCCCATGCAGGACTGCATGTTCCGAGCGATATAGAAGCGCATTTTAACGAGACCGGACGCATGCTGGCCGATACGGACTGGCATGTGGACCGGCTATATGAAGGCCTCATCGCTGAGGCGACAATCGTTCGCGCGACGTTTCACCGTTATGTCGTCGACGCCAATCGCGATCCTTCCGGGAAAAGCCTATATCCGGGACAAAATACGACCGGGCTTTGTCCCCTCACCGACTTTTTTGGCGAACCAATCTATAACAACGGACACGCCCCCAATGAGGCGGAAATCGAGCGTCGCAGGCTAGCATTTCATGCGCCTTATCACGCCGCGCTGGAAGCGGAAATCGAACGCGTACGCGATCACTTCGGCATCGCTGTTCTTTATGACTGCCACTCCATCCGCTCCGAAATTCCTTTCCTGTTTGAAGGGACATTACCTGATTTCAATATCGGCACCAATGGCGGCGAGACCTGCGCGCCGGAGATTGAGCAAACTGTTTTTGATATATGCAAAAGCGCAGAGGTTTATACGAGCGTTCTGAATGGACGCTTCAAGGGCGGCTGGACAACACGTCATTATGGACGCCCGGAACACGGCGTCCATGCCGTTCAGATGGAGCTGGCGCAATCCACTTACATGCTTGAGGAACCGCCATGGACGTATGATCCAGACAAAGCCGCTGACATACGCGTCTGTTTAGAAAAAATTCTGAGTGCGCTCAGCGATGCTGCACAAAAACTGGCCGCCAGAAACTAAACAGCGCCGATCACCGGCAGGCCGCGTCCAAGGCCGTCATCATCCATGCCATAGCCGATTAGAAAATCATCGGCGCCAGCTTCAAAACCAATATAGTCAGGATTCAAATCTTCTGCGTGGCCGGTAAGCTTTTTCACCAACACGCAGGTTTTGACATCCGCAGCGCCACGATCGGCGATCATGCCTTTGCCAAAATGCAGCGACCTGCCAGTGTCGAGAACATCATCGACCAGCAGCACATGCCGGTCTTTTACATCCACCGAAAAGTCTTTCAACAGCGTGACCACACCGGAGGAACTGCGCGCGCCCCCATAGGAAGAAAGCTGTACGAAGTCGACCAGCGGGTCCGCACCATGCTTATGAAGCGCCCTGATCAAATCGGCCGCAAAAATAAAAGCGCCTGTCAGCACCGGCGCCAGTAAAAATTCCCTGGGCAAGTCAGCGGCCATGTCACGCGCCATTTCGTCAACGCGTTTGGCGATCGCGGCTTCATCGTAAAGAGTGCGCATAAGGTTGGCCCCAACTTCGCTTAGAGCGTCGTCATAAGGGCTTTCCCGGCCAAGCGCCAGTTACGCACACATTAGTGATGCAGCTTGAGGCCTACTCGCCGCGGCCCGGCAGCAGATCGCTGACCGCAGTCTTTGTCGGCGCGAAAGACAGCGCGACTTCCGCGACGCCTTCAGGCGCCGGCGCACGGGTGACAAAGGCGACAGCGCCGCCAGCTTCGACCTGTGTTTCCGAGGGGGCAAATGTCCAGCGTGACAATAACTCGCCCCGGGGGCCGAGCGCTTCAGCCTGCAGGAGTGGCGCATCGACGGCGCCGAAGCTTTGATTGGCGAGATCGCCAGTGATTTCAATAGTTGGCCCGCCAGTAGACATCGCCAGACGATGGCGCACATTCTGGATCGCAAGGCCATAAGGATTGGCCTCAATACCGACAACAGCATAGGCGTCCGCCGCCTTTGGCGCGATGCGCACAATCTCATCGCGATAAGCAACGACCGCGTAAATCGTACCGGCCACCGCCGCGACCCAGGCCGACCAGCCAAAAGCGCGCAGCGGCGTCATTCGGTTTTTCTCGCGCGCTTCAGCGCGCCGGCGCGCTTTTGTGACTGCACGCTCGAGCTCTCTCGGCGTTACACGCAAGGAGGCGAAAAATTCTTCGTCAAAATAAGATGGATCGAACTGGCGCACGTCTTCCATGCGCGCGACCGCTGTCGCCCGGCGACGCTCGGCGCGTACACGGCGGCCAAAGCCACGCGACGGGCCGTCATAGTCACCGACATCCTCCCAGTCGGCGTCAACGATTGTCGCTTCACCGGCAACATATTCCCCATCGTCTTCATGAAGCGCATCCCAATCGGAAGGCGCGTCCTCGTCTTCAAAATCCTGATGGTCTTCATCGTCATAATCGGCAAACCGCAGCGCCTCACGCGCAGCTTCTTCCCGCCTCGATTTTTTTCCATCTGATTTGTCAGCACTATCCTTGCGCTTGCGTGAGAAAAACGGGCGGCGGTCATCTTCATCATCGTCTTCGACGATGAACTGACGGCCTTTGCGCCAGCCTTTCTCAACAGGCTCATCGTCCTTGTCGGCCTTGGCCGCGTTTGGATTTCTTGCCTTCATTTTCGATTGATTTTGCTGATTTCGCCGTTGATTTGGCTACTGTCTGCGGCGTGTCAAACAGCGCATCATCCTCATCATCATCGAAATCCGCGTCATCGTCCGCGAAATCATCTTCCTCGGCAGGCGCCTTCGCAGCGGCCTTTTTCGATTTCGTCGGACGCTTTGTTTTAAATTTAGCGGGCTCTTCGTCCTCAATCCGGACTTTCAACCGTCCGCGGCCTCGTTTAGGCTTGTTCTCGTCTTCTTCCTCATCGACACGGGCGGCGGGAGACAAATCCTCGATGGGTGCAACGTCGAGTTCTTCGGGCGCGGGCACAAACCAGCTTTCGCCGCACGAAGTACATCGTACGGACCGGCCGCTCGGGGTGAACCGCTCGTCGTCTACGTCATATCGCGTGGCGCAATCCGGACAGGTGATTATCATAAGCGGCCAGAATCACGTATTTCAGGTTTATAAGAGCCGGCAACCAACCCAGAGGAACGAAACGGTTGATCGTCGAATTTGAAAAAGCAGGGCTCGCTTATGGCGGCGAACCGGAAACGCTGAGCGACATTTCCATGCAGCTTCGCGAAGGCGAATTCCGTTTCCTGACGGGACCTTCGGGTGCGGGCAAGACATCGCTTCTGAAAATGATTTACCTGGCGCACCGACCAACGCGAGGGAAGTTTTCGCTGTTCGGCGAAGACGCTATGAACGCGCAACGCGAGGCGTTGCCCGCCCTGCGCAGACGCATCGGCGTTGTCTTCCAGGAATTTCGCCTGCTCGATCATCTTACGGCCTTCGATAACGTCGCCCTCCCCATGAAGGTCGCCGGTATTAACCAAAATCAATACCGTGAAGACGTAAGCGAACTCTTAAACTGGGTCGGATTGGGTCACCGCATGGAAGCAAAGCCGCCAACTCTGTCCGGCGGTGAGAAGCAGCGCGTGGCGCTGGCCCGTGCGCTTGTTTCAAAACCGGACCTTATTCTGGCCGATGAGCCCACGGGTAACGTTGATCCGGCGATGAGTGAACGAATTATGAAATTATTCGTTGAACTGAATAAGCTCGGCGCCGCCGTGATTGTCGCAACCCATGATCTGCATTTGGTGCAGTCGCTTGGTAAGCCTGTGTTAAGGATTTCCGACGGCCGGCTTACGCGGTCGTCATCGCTCGGGGGCGAGGCATGACCGGACCCGACCCGACAGAAGCGCCGCCAATTGAAGACGACATGCATGATGGGCCGCCGCCGAAGCGCACCTTTATGACGCGTATGCGCGCCGAACCGTTACTGCCGGAAGCCGGCGCCGGCGGCGCGCCTTTGACAGCAGTGATCGCGGTTATTTCATTTCTGGCGGTCCTGGCGATGGCGGCTGTGTTGATTATTAATACTGCCGCCAGCGAATGGACGTCGACATTGCGTTCGGAAATTACGGTGCAGATTAAAGGCGTTGACGCGGATGAAATCGCCATGCGCACTGACGCTGCGATGCGGGTGCTGGAATCAACGGAAGGCGTTGTCGAGGCGTTCCCTGATCAGCCAATCTGAAGCGGCGGCCTTGCTTGAGCCCTGGTTGGGCCAGGGCAACGCCGCCGCCTTTCTGAATGTGCCTGCGATCATCGAGGTGAAGGTCGCACCAACACTGCGCAACGATCTCGATTTGCTACGCAACCGGCTTGCCGCAGCGGCGCCGGGCGCGGCGCTTGACGACCATGCAAGCTGGCATGACCGGCTGGCGACCGCCGCACGGTCGGGGCAGGCGCTTGCCTTTGCTGTTTTCCTGATCGTTATGGGCGCAGCCTGCGCCATATCGGTTTTCGCGGCGCGCGCAGGCCTCGCCGCCAATCGCGAGATTGTTTCGGTGCTACATCTCGTCGGCGCCACCGATGATTTCATTGCAGCCGAAGTGCAGCGGCGATTTTTCATTCTTGGACTGCGTGGCGCAGTCGTCGGACTGTTGGCTGCGCTCCTGGCGCTCGGCCTCGCCGCGCTTGCGATGCGTGCGGGCGTCGGGGCAGATTCCTTTCTGCCTCAGTTCACGCTCGGGGGATGGCTGATTTTATGGCTCCTCGCCGTGCCGGCCATCACCTGTTTCGTCACCGCTTTGACGGCGCGATTGACGGTTCTGCGCGCGCTTCAAGAGCAATATTGACGATTGATGGCGCTGTGGCGCGTCATTGAGACGCCAGATAGCCCACAACCCATTTTGCATCCTGACTTGATGGAAACAGTTTCAACTGAAATGCGGCTAATCGCCGAGCCTCAGGCATGTCACCAAATTTCATATACGCCCAGATCAGTGAGGTCAGACCCTCTCTCGAAATCGCGTCAGCTCCTCCATTGCTGTTGATATAGCTGATGACGGCGTCAGCGCTCGCAGGTGAAAACGCCGCTAACGCCAACCGGTCATGTGCGTATATTGACGCCAGCGCTTTACGCTCATCGAGGATCGCACTGCGCGGCTGATAGACGCCGTTGCGCATCAAAGCGCTAAAACGCGCCAGCGCCGTAATATCCGACAACGGATTTTCATCAGTGATAATAACATTCGCAGTCGCGCCCACAGTGACACGTCCATGCCGCCTATCATCAAAGAAACGATCACTTGAATCAATTGTTGCGCTCTTCAATATTGCCGGCGAAGACATGCCGGCCTGCGCCAGTAGGTCGAGCTCTTCATGCATCGCAAAACCTGGAATTGTCGTCGGATTAGGTGCGTCAGTGCCTGCAAGAACAGTAACGCCGCGCTCATTGAGTTCGCCTACAAGCTCCAATAATAATGTTGTCAATGTAGCGCCAGAGCGCAATGAACCATTATGAGATGATTGATCTAACTCGCGGTAGGGGTTGTATTCAGATGTCCAGAAAACTTGCAGAAGCGGCGGCGCGTATTGCACCTCCGTGCGCGCAAGGTTTGCTGCAAAATCCGCTCTTTGGTCATCAATCATCTTGTTATTGACGATTGTCGTCGTTAGCGCCGTGTTCATGTGCAGCATTGCTTCAGCCACTTGATCAAGGCGGCTTCGCCAATCTTTTGACCCGACACGCATTGCGCCTAACAACTCTTCAGCATGGGCGATGTCGCCATAAGCGCCGGTAGAGATAACCCGCAATGCTTCAATTTCATCGGGGAGATGGCCCGTAACTTTTACGCCTGACTGAAGCGTCAAATCGCTGACAGCCTGCAATGCAGATACATCAACATCATCATAAAGCTTGGCCCAATCATAGCCGCGCGTCTGTTCACTTTGGATTTTCTCTCTTAAGTCGTCAGGCGACTTAAAATTCACGCCTTGAAACTGCTTCCCGGCTGTAACAAGGTCCGCGCGAGTTTTAACGCCATCAGTCCAATACCGCAGCCGTAAATGCCAATCCCAACCGTCCATATTACGAACGGCCATAACGCCAAATGTCGAATACATCTGCAGGTCACGCTCATCAAAAAGATGGACATGCGCATCAATTAGAGCGGGAGTGACATAAAGCCCCGAAACAACAGGCCGGTGTGCATAATCTGGCCAATCTGACTGAATGCTGTTTGATATCTCTGCAATGGCGCCGTCAACGATCAGGATTGACTGGCTTTCCTGAATGGCCCCTTTCTCTGCATCGACGATATTGACGTTTTCCAAAATTAAAGCGTCTGAGTGGTCGTGAGACGGCGCGCTGGCGCACCCAACCGCAACGCTCGCCAGAACAAAAGCACCAACAGCTTCCACCCAGTGTTTTCGCATAATCGCCTCCCTTTCATCACGCTCGTGCTTGTGCGTGATCAGGAAGCTAGACGTCTCATCATTTGAAATCGTCTGAGTTTTAAAAAGTCGGACTCTATTTTTCGCGATGCTGACGCCGGAATTCTCCAGGCGAACAACCAATACGTTTTTTAAACTCCGAATAGAATGACGATTTTGAATTAAAGCCTACCTCATGCATGATTGCATCAATGGGGTCGCCTGCTTGTCGTAGCAGCTCTTTAGCGGCATCGATGCGATAGGCGTTCACGAAATCAAAAAAGTTCGCCGCCAGCCCACGCCGGATAGCCTCTGTCACTGAATTTTCAGCAGCGCCAAGGAAAGTCGCCAATTCTTCGCGCTGAAGTTGAGGATGTTTGTACAACTCATGAAGCTCCATCGCGTTGCGTAACCGGTGTTGAAGGCTGCACACTTCTGCACTGGTCAATTCATTCTTTGACTGCCGCTTTCGCTGAACCGGCGTGTGCTCCGTGTTGCCTGCGAAAGCCAATTCCGGCGAAACCGCCACTGACCACATGGTGACCGCCAACAAACCCAGAAAAGCGGTGAATGTGGCTTTTGTTAAAACATCACTGATCGCTGCTGGCGTGACTGTTTCAGCGGCGCTCTGTGACAGGCCCAAAATGACAACCAGCATAATCAGCCCATGGGTGATCTTGTGTCGGGCGTCGCTTGAATCAGTATTGTGTTGAGGCGCTCGAAACCTCTTCCAGATGTCTATACCTGAATACGTTGCAGACCACATCAGCGCGGCGAATAGTGCAACCTGCATCAGGCTTGATAGGGCGCCCCGCGGTAAAGGCGCGCCCCAGCTGTAGGTCAGCGATAACAAGGCAAGCGCACACACAACAGCGACAACACCGAGACTCCATTTGCTGTTCTGGAACAAACTGCTTGTGTAAAAAATAAGAAACGCCGCCAGTAAAAACCCGAAAAACAGATCAAGGCGCATCAAAAAATATGGACCATTCGTATCTTTCGCAATGACAACCATGAACAAGCCGGCAAAACTCGCCAAAACACCGACATAGCCGCCCATCAAGCGACGGTTGCCGCCTTTCGCAATCACTAACGTTACAATAAGAGCACACTGGCCAAGCGCCGCCGCCAACAAAAAAAGATTAACTGTCATCCACACACCCTCGGGGGCGACACTATCGAGCCTGCCCCGCCCCGCGATTCTCAAGCGCCCGAGACAAACTCTAAGCTCGACAGCGCCACACGAAAAGAGCGTCCATCGGGTAAAAACGGCGATTTAGCGCGTCATAAAATTGATCTACAGGACAATCGGCCCGCTGGACCGCCGCAGGCGCATTCGGCTATTCTCTTCAAAGAGTGTTCAATCGATAGGCGGCTTCACGTGCAACGTCTGTTTTTGGGGTTTATCTTGCTCGTCCTCTTATGGGGGATCGGGCTTGCTGTTTTTATCGGCAAATTGCCGGCGCCGTCCCGTGACGCGCCGCCTCGAACCGATGGTGTTGCGGTTTATACCGGCGGCGGCGGCGCGCGCATCGCGGCGGGCATGAACTTGTTTGCAGAAGGGACGGGTCAGCGACTACTCATTTCAGGCGTACACCCTGACACGACCCGCAACCGGCTCTCGGAATTATGGGAAGGCTCAGCTGACCTCTTCACCTGCTGCGTTGATCTTGGCCGTGACGCCATGACGACGAATGGCAATGCGGAGGAAGCCTCTCAATGGGCAGAAACTAACAATTACGATGCAATCGTGCTCGTCACTTCGGACTACCACATGCCGCGCGCCATCGCCTCGACACGCGCGCGCATGCCGGACGTGACGGTTTATCCGTATGTGGTTGCGTCCGGCTATCTGGACGATTCTGGGCGGCCGGCTTCCCGCAAAGCGTGGAAGAAACTCGCGGGTGAATACACCAAATACATTCTCGCGCGCGTCAAAGCGATTATTCCATTCGTTGGAAATTGAGGCATTAATGCAGCTTGCGCGGTCAATCGCCTATATGGCGTATTTCGCGATCAGCATTCTGGTGACAGGAATTTTTACAACACCCGTCGCCTTGCTGGCGCCAAAAACAGCGCGCCCGATCGCCAAAGCCTGGGCGCAGTCGAACCTCTTCATGCTCAAACTTCTCGCTGGTGTCGGCTATAAAGTTGAGGGCGCCGAAAATATCCCTGACCACGGCGCACTGGTCGCCGCCAATCATCAGTCACAGTGGGAAACCATGGCGCTTTATGCGCTGTTGCCTCACCCGGTGATAATATTGAAAAAGGAGCTGTTGCATATTCCGATCTACGGGTGGTGGCTGCAACAGACCGGTAACATTGCTGTGGATCGTACAGGCGGCGCTAAAGCGTTGCGGGCGATGCGCCGGGAGGCCGCAACACGTATCGCCGCAGGAGAGCAAATTGTGGTGTTTCCGGAAGGCACGCGCTCGGCCGTTGGCGAACGACTCTCATTTCAATCCGGCGTCGCCGGGATCTACAAAGAGGTGAACGGCCCTTGCGTGCCCGTCGCCCATAATAGCGGCGAGCACTGGCGCCATCCAGGCGTCTTAAAAACGCCAGGAGAAATTACATTACGGTTTTTACCCGCGATCGCGCCTGGTCAGGACCGGAAAAAATTCCTACCTGCTTTGCAGGCGCAGATTGAGCAAGCACGGCCTGATCTCAGCAGCAAAACAGATAGCCAGGAATCTTCCGATGACTGAACAGTCAACAAGACTAAAACGCCGCTGGCTTTACATTCCTTTTGTCGTCGCGGCGGTGATTGTCTTTGCTTATTATCTTTTATGGCGCGCCGGCGCCGGCCAGATGCAAATCGCCGTCACCGACTGGATCGCTGATCAGCGCGCGGCGGGCTTTGTCGTCGATCACGGCGCCGTCAAGGCTGATGGCTTTCCATTTTTTCTAAGAGTTCATATCGACGATGCAGGCATCGCCTCCACGGGCCGGTGGCGCTGGCATGCAGACAGTCTCACCCTTGATGCGCTGCCTTACGATCTTAACAAACTGATTTTTTCGCCAACAGGAGAACAGTTGATTAGCGTCGAAGGGTATGGCGACTGGCGAATCAATGCAGGCGACTTGCGCGCCAGCATCGCCAGTGACGAGGCCAGCGGTTGGATCTTCGCGATGAATGTTGGCGACGCAACAGCCACGCGTGATGATGGGGCGACCCTTACTCTTGGCAGCCTCGTTTTTGATCTCGCCCCTGATGCGGGCGACATAACAACTCTCACCCTCACACTGGCCGCCGCGCAAGTCGAAGCAGCAATTGACGCAGAAGCATATACTCTCAACCGACTACAGACCGTAACGTCGCTTTCTAAGACGCATCTGTTGTCATCTAATGATAATGGCGCGCAGTGGCGCGCGGGCGGCGGTGAGCTGATTATCACGGGGCTTTTTGTTAATATTGAAGAAACGCAACTATCCGCATCGGGAGAAATCAGCCTCGACCCTGACAATCATCCCGCAGGAACTGTCACAGCTGAAATTGAAAATCCGGCGGGCTTAACACGAATGCTCGGCAAGACTGGCGCCTTAACCAACAATGAGGCGGAGGCCGCTGCGGCGGGCCTGACCCTGATGGCCTTTGCTGGCGGCGGAAAAATTGCAGCCCCTATAGAGCTAACCGATGGCGAAGCGCAAATCGCAGGGATCAAAATTGCTGATTTGCCGAAGGTGAAATAATCAGCATCAGAAATGCTAAGCTTATCAGGCGTAAAGCGCGCCAAGCGGTTGATGGTCCATGCGGGATTCAACAAGGTGCGCAAACTCATCAAGATAAATTGCGCCATCGGCGGTTTTCTGCACCAGGACGATACGCTTGTCTTTCGGATCGCGAACCCGCTTGACGAAACCGAGAATGGAAAGCGCATCAAGCGCGCGTGAAATCGCTGGCTTTGGCACATTCAGATCACGCGCCAGCGCACGCACAGTGTGCGGACCGGGGTTGAGATAAACAGTCAGCAAAATCGACCATTGGCGCATGGAAAGATCGGGGCCGTCGGCGCGCACGGCGTCGCACATCACTTCCCGCCAATTGGTTAAGATATCCGTTGACGCCATTCTTCAAACCTGCCTGATCCGGCGTTTTTTCTCGAACGTCATGCTTGCAACTGTTCGCCCGCCAAGGGCAAGGGCCCCCGCCCAAAACCAGTCCGAAACGAACGCCGAATCACGGCTGATAGCGCTCTTTCAACATGTCGAAGAGTGCGCGAATCGCCTGCGCCTCGCCGCCGACTGGCCGGCCGGGCGCAGCCTTTGGCCTCCAGGCGTAAAGATCGAAATGCATCCAGCGGCCATTGGCGGGCGTGAAGCGTTTCAAAAATAGCGCCGCCGTCACCGACCCCGCAAATGAGCCGCCAGAGATATGATTCACATCAGCGATGGTCGACGACAGCATCGAATCATAACCGCGCCACAGCGGCATGCGCCAAACGGGATCGCTCTGGCGCTCAGCGGCGGTCTCCAGCGAACTCACCAAGTCGCCATCATCGCAATAATAGGGCGCGAGATCAGGGCCAAGCGCGACCCGAGCAGCCCCGGTCAACGTCGCCAGGGAGATCATCAGGTCCGGCTCCTCCTCGCCGCCGAGCGCCAGCGCGTCACCTAAAATGAGCCTTCCCTCTGCGTCTGTGTTGCCGATCTCCACAGAAAGCCCCTTGCGGCTTTTCAAAATGTCGCCGGGCCGAAATGCATTGCCCGACACCGCATTCTCAACCGCCGGCACGATCGCCCGCAAGCGCACCGGCAAGCCTGCAGCCATAATCATCTGCGCCAGCGCCAGGGTATGAGCGCCGCCGCCCATGTCCTTTTTCATCAGCGCCATGCCCGCAGGGCCCTTCATGTTGAGCCCGCCTGAATCAAAGGTGACGCCCTTGCCGACCAGTGTCACTTTTGGTGCATCTTTCGGACCCCATTGCATGTCGATCAGCCTCGGCGCCGCATCAGCAGCGCGCCCCACCGCATGAACCATCGGAAAATTCCGCTCAAGCAGGTCATCGCCAACGATCACTGAAATATCCGCATCGTGCTTGCGGGCGATATCGCGGGCTGTCTTTTCAAGCCCCTCCGGCGTCATATCCGCCGCAGGCGTATTGACGAGATCGCGCACCAGCTCGACTGCATCGCCGTCACGCCGCGCTGCAGCAAGATCAGCGTTCTGCGGCGCAATCAACCGCGCGAGCGCCGGCCTTTGCGATTTGTAATGATCAAAACGATAACCGCCGATCAGCCAGCCAAGGCAGGCAAGCGTCGCTTCGTCATCCCCAAGCGGCATGGCGATAACATAATCGCCGTCCGGTAATTTATCCGCCGCCGCCGCGACTACAAAAGCGTCCGCCCCATCGCCAACCCCAAGAAGAACGCCTGCTTCGCCCGCCAGCACGGCGCCCACCTCGCCCGTAAAGCCATTGGCATGCGCCAATGCTTTCAGCGCGTCCGGCGCATTCGTGTCGTCAACGCCCTTTTCCCTGATGAAGAAGATTTTTTGCGCCGCTTTGACGGCGTTTTCTTCATAGTCCTTTAACTGATCATTTCGCATCAATTACTCGTTAACTTCCCAATTCGATTGCACATTAAGCATACGGTTAAGTCTTTATTGAACTCCTTTAGCGATGATCGCCAGGAATTTCACGCATTGACCGAGGCGCAATCATGACTCTCCGCTCTCTCCCGCACGCCCTTAAATTCGCCAGCGCCGCTGCCTTTGCAGTGTTGCTGCCAGCTTGCGGGACCACACAAAAATCAGCAACCGCCGATGTCAGCAACAAAGAATATCGCGAAGCCATCGACGTCTTTTCAAGCCCCGCCAGCGACGAAGGAATGGATCCCATCGCCAGCGCCGCCTTCTGGGGCACACGCTATAACACAAATCAGGCTGATCCGAACGCCGCTGTCAACTTTTCCAACGCCTTGCGCAAAATCGGGTCGACCGACGAGGCTGTTGGCGTCATGCAAAAGGCGTCAAATCTATTTCCCGATAACGCAGACGTATCCCTTGAATATGGCAAAGTGCTGGTTGACGCCGGACGCGCTTTTGAAGCGGTACGCCATCTCGAAAGCGCGACGGCGCAAAAGCCGGGCGACTGGCGCGCGCTTTCCGCTTATGGCGTTGCGCTTGACCAGATCGGCGAGCATGAAAGCGCTCGCAGGAAATATAACGAAGCCCTGATGATTGCGCCTGGTGCAGTTTCAGTCATCAACAACAAAGGGCTTTCTTTCGCGATGCAGGGCGATCTCGCCATGGCGCGGACGACCTTGCGTCAGGCTTCAGGCCGCGCAGGCGGCGATGCACGCGTCCGGCAAAACCTGGCGCTTGTGTTGGCGCTTTCTGGCGATATGCGTGAAGCTGAGCGCCTCGCGCGTTCCGACTTACCGCCGCAAGTTGCTGACAACAACATCGACTTCTTCCGCCAGCTGATGAACCAGCCTGCCTATTGGGGTGAGTATGCGGCCAGCAATGTAGATGTTCCAGAATTCGACGATGCGCCTATGGCGCCGCTGACGCCGATGCCGTCTCAAAAGCCGCAGCTAAAGGAAGAGCCAAGGCCGAAAGAAGAACAGGCTGACGATCAGCCGATTGCGCTGATGGAAGTGGCCCCGGTAACCAATGCGTCGACCGGGATCGAACTGAAAGACGACAACGAATAACAATCTTTAAAAGGTTGTTGCGCACCAAAGCCGCCCCGTGCTGGTCAGCCGGGGCGGCTTTTTGCTGCGGTCGCTTTTCATAACGGCGCACGCTAAATTGCGCGCATGTTGAGACGATTACGCTCCATAGGACCCGGCGCGCTAACGGCCGCCGCCTTTATCGGCCCTGGTACAGTCACAACTGCGACTGTCGCCGGCGCCGCCCATGGCTACGCCCTTGTCTGGGCCCTGGTCTTTGCAACCCTCGCCGCCATCATTTTACAGGAGACGTCAGCGCGCCTTGGCGTTGCGGGACGACTTGGCCTTGGCGAGGCGATCAAACGCGCCGTTTCCGACGCGCCGTTTCTGAAATGGAGTGCAATTGCACTCATTGTCGCCGCGCTGTTCGTGGGTAACGCCGCCTATGAGGGTGGCAATATCGCCGGCGCTGTTCTGGGTCTTGAAGCGGCGTTTTCCGAACGGGCGCCACGCGCCGTTTACGCGAGCGTCATTGTCGTCATTGCGGCGGCGGTTTTGCTGTTCGGCGGCTACCGGACGATCGAGCGCGTCTTGATCGGAGCGGTTCTGATCATGACTGTCGCCTTCGCTGCGGCTCTCTTCGCAACCGGTCCGGACTGGAGCGCGCTGGCGAAAGGCGCTGTTGTTCCCATCCATTCCGGCGAACGCGCTGCCGCTTGTCATCGGTCTTATCGGTACAACGATTGTCCCGTATAACCTCTTTCTGCACGCCGCCGCGGCAAGGAAGCGCTGGCCGGATTCATCACACTTACCCGATGCGCGTTTTGATGCGCGTCTTTCGATCGGTGTTGGCGGGCTTGTTTCAATCCTCGTCATGGCGACCGCTGCGGCAAGTCTCTTTACACTGGGACTAACCGTTTCGAACGCGGGCGATATGGCCAGACAACTGGAGCCCGCCTTTGGCCCTGGCGCTAAATATCTGCTGGCGACAGGACTCTTCGCCGCTGGGCTTTCTTCGGCCATCACCGCGCCACTTGCAACAGGTTTCGCCGGGGCGGAGCTGTTCGGTTTTGAAAGCGACCCTAAGGCGGCGCCTTTTCGCCTGATCGCAGGCGCTGTTCTTGCGGTTGGCGCAGTCGTTGCGATTACTGGCGTCAGACCGGTAGAAATCATTTTACTGGCGCAATTCGCTAACGGGCTTTTGCTGCCGATTATCGCGGCCTTTTTGCTGTTCGCCGCTAACAAGAAGTCACTACTCGGCGATCACGTAAACGGCGCGCTCGCCAACATAGCCGGCGGCGTTGTTGTTTTGATTACAGCGGGACTCGGCCTGCGGGCCATCCTGCGCGCACTGGGTGTCCTATGAGCAAGCGCTTCATCGATCTGAATGCGGATATGGGCGAGTACGCCAACGGGGATCAGCAAGCGAATGAGGCCGCCTTGATGCCGCTGGTCTCGTCCTGTTCAATTGCATGCGGCGGTCATGCGGGCGATGAAACGACCATGCGCAAAACACTGCGTCTCGCCAGAGCCCATAACGTTAGCGTCGGCGCGCATCCTGCCTATCCTGATCGCGAAGGCTTCGGCCGCCGTCATCTGACATTTGAACCTGCCGCGCTTGCATCATCCCTGCATGCACAAATCTCCGAATTACACGCCATCGCAAAAAGCGAAGGCATGATATTGCATCACATTAAGCCTCATGGCGCACTCTATAACGACGCCGTCAGGAACATTGATCTCGCCAATCTGATTGCAGATGCTACGGGCAAGGCTATCGTTGTTGGTCCGCAGCGGTCAGCACTTGAGACGGCCGCGCGTGCTCATGGGCGCGCCTTCGCCGCGGAAGGCTTTGTGGACAGGCTTTATCTCGCATCCGGCGCGCTCACGCCTCGTTCGGAACCTGGCGCCGTCATCGCGGACATTAGCGTGCGTGCGAAACAGGCATTGGCAATCGCACGAGGCGATAGCTTCGCAGCCGCCGACGGCGATTTGCGATTGGCGGTGAAAACTTTGTGTATTCACAGCGATTCCCCCGGCGCCGTGGACACCGCGAAAGCCGTGCGCCTTGCATTGGAGAAGGACGGTTTTGCTATTCGGGCGTTTGAATGACCGACAGTATTCAATTTGACGTTCAACCGTTTGGGGAACGCGGCTGGCTCGCGCGACTCTCCGGATTCGCCGATGACGTTGAAAGCGGACTCTTCGCCAACGCCGCCGCCGATGCGATCCGGCTAAATGACGGCGTGACGGACGCTGTTGCTGGCATCGACAGTATTACACTGCGATTTGATCCCACCCACATCGATGCCGAAATGGCGATGCACGCACTCTCGGATGCTATTGAAAAGACCGGCATAAAGTCAGCAACGTCCATAACAAGCAAAGTCATTGAAATTCCAGTGTTGTATGGCGGCGATGCGGGGCCGGATCTCGAACCGGTGTGTGAGCATAATCAACTATCCCCTGCTGAATATGTCGAACGTCACTCACGCGCGCCTTATCGCGTTATCACGCTCGGCTTTGCACCGGGCTTTGCTTATCTCGGACCTCTAGACGAAAAATTACAAGCGCCGCGCCTCGCAACGCCGCGTCCACGCCTCGCCGCAGGCTCCGTCGGAGTCGCAGGCGGGTTTACCGGCGTCTATTCCCTGCCGTCGCCGGGGGGGTGGAATATTATCGGACGCACGCCGCTCACGCTCTTCGACGCTCAAAGCCCTTCACCATTTTTGTTCAAACCCGGCGTCAGCGTTCGGTTTCGCTCAATTGACGAAACCGGATTCAAGAAACTCAGTAAGCAAAGCAAATGAACGCCGTTGCAAAGGTGATTTCGTCGGGCCCTCAGACAACTGTGCAGGACGCAGGGCGCACGGGTCTGCGCCATCTCGGCGTACCGCAATCCGGCGCCGCAGACCGAGTCTCTTTCGCTCTCGCCAACGCATCGGTCGGCAATCACTGGGATGCGCCAGCGCTTGAATGCGCGCTTGGCGGGCTGGCGTTGGAATTTACGAGGAAAAGCGCCTTTGCCCTCGGCGGCGCCGACATGATGGCGACGCTGAACGGCGCGCCAATTCCCCAATATCAACAGTGCCCTGTACAGCCTGGCGATAGACTTGCTCTGAACCAAGCCCGGATTGGCCTCAATGGATATGTTGCAATTGAAGGCGGCGTCGCAGGCGCAGATTTTCTTGGCGGCGTCGCCACCCATCTGCCGGCTCGGCTTGGCGGCATTGAAGGGCGAGCGCTGCAATCGGGTGATGTCGTTGCGAACAAGGACTCATCTGGAACACCGACTGAAATTTCAGCTCATCTGCGCCCCTCGCTAAGTCATGACTGGTTTTTGAGAGCAATCCCCGGTCCGGAGTTTAATTTGTTCAATGCGGCCGCTCAGGGACGGTTTTTCTCTTCATCATTTATTGCTGACAGACGCGGCGATCGAATGGGCGTACGTCTCAATGGCGATCCGATGACGACGCAGGATACATCACCAATGAAAAGCAGTGCGGTTTTTCCGGGTACGGTGCAATGTCCGCCGGATGGCGCTCCGTTTGTTTTATTGTCCGATGCACAAACTCTTGGCGGTTATCCCCGCATCGCCCAGATCATCGACGCAGACCTGCCGCTCGCCGGCCAGATCCGCCCCGGCGACCGCATCTGGTTTCGTGAGACTACACCCGAGGCGGCGCGTTCGATCACCGTGCAGCGCGCTTCTTATTATAGCGACATCGTAAAAGGATTTCGCTTTACCTAGCTATTGGATTTCAAGACGGCGTTGTTTCATCAGCGGGCTGACGTGCGGCGCGGATCTCCTCAAACCATGTGGTTTGCAGCGCCACAACGACCGCACCCATGGCGATCAAAATGAACAAGCCGGGCAGACCGCCGAGATTGGACAACATACGCACGCCGTCAATGCCGGTGGTTGCGGTCATCACCCACGCCACGGCGCCAACCAGCGCCCCCCAGAAGACTTTCACAAACAACGCAGATTTCCCGTGTTGTCCGCCCGGCGCCTCGGATTTCAGGCAAACCCCGGTAATGGAATGGGTGTTTGAATCCATTGCTGTCACAAAAGAAATAAAGGTCAGCGTTACAAAGACGACCGCAACAAGGCCGGCAAAAGGGAGCGCGCTGAAAAGCGCATAGACCACTGCTTCCGGACCGTCACTGTTCAACGCCTCGGTCAGCGATCCATTCGTGGCGACGTCGATTTCAATCGCCGCACCGCCAAAGACGGTCATCCACAACGCGCCGAAGGCGGCAGGCGCCGCAAGGTTAAACAAGAGGAACTCCCGCACCGTATAACCAACGGAAATTCTACCCAGAAACAGCGCCGTAATTGGCGCCCAGGCGAGCCAGTTAGCGAAATAAAAGACGGTCCAGTCACGGGTCCATGGATCGCCCGCCCGCTCGCCCAACGCCAGGGAACGGGGAATAAAGTCAACGATATATTCAAGTATTCCCTGTCCTCCGAGCGAAATAATCGTCAAGGTCGGTCCTGCGATAAAAATGAACGCGCATAAGGCGAAAAAGAAGCGAATATTGATATCCGACAGATATTTGATACCGCGCTGAATACCGCTGACCGAAGAGGCGACAAACAAAGTTACAATCGCCAGCGTAATCAAAAACCTCAAAAAAGCGCCGTCGCCAAACCCGGCGACAGCATCAAGCCCGCCCGCGATCGTCATAACGCCCGCCCCGAGAGATGCAGCGACGCCAGCGACCAGTGCATAAAGACCGATCGCATCGATAATGTCGCCGCCACGCCCTGTCGCCGCTCGACCGAATATGAGTGACAATGGTCCGCTTAAAGAATAAGGGCGTCCGAGATTATAATGCGCTAACGCAAAGGCTAGCGCCGGAACGGTGTAAATCGCATAAGGCGTAATCGTCCAATGCATGAACAATGATGACAGGGCGAATTTGGCGGCGCCGTCAGAACGCGCATCGACACCGGCGAAATCAGGCGGACCGTTGACATGAAACATCGGTTCTGCTGTGCCCCAGAACAAAATCCCGATTGCAATCGTCGTACACAGCGTAATCGCAAACCAGTTCCATCGTTTAAGGATCGGTTTTGCATCAGGCCCGCCAATGCGCACTTTACCCAGAGGCGAGAGGACAACCCAAACTAACAACAGGACTGCTGCAAAAGACGCAAAGCTGAAGAGCCAGTCAAACCGGCTTAAAATCCAGTCATTCGCCGCACTGACGCGCGCGTGAAATCCATCGAAATCAACGAGACTGAACCCAAGGGCGAGCAGCAATAACGCAACAGGCGGCCAGAAAACCCATGGCCGCGTCCATTTCAAAACATGCAAAAAGATGCGCCGTCTCCCATATCTGTTGGCGAGCGGCATAGCCTATCCCGTCAACAATCCAAAATCCGGCACGCATGCGCTTGACACGAGCCCGGGATAGGGTTCGCATAGAGTTCATATGAAGACCAACGGGGAGTTTTCATCATGAAAAGCCGCCTTTTCCCAGCCTGGCTGGCGGGATTGTTTGTGCTGATGTTCGTATTTTCAGGGTGCGTCAGCGCTGGCGAAACGAACGCCCCCGCGCGCATTATTGCGATTGGCGATCTCCATGGGGACTACGGCGCCTTTGAGGCGCTCCTTAACGAAGCCGGTCTTACCGACAAACGCGGTCGATGGACAGGCGGCGAGACAATCCTTGTGCAGACAGGCGACGTTCCGGATCGCGGCCCAGACTCGCTGAAGATCATTCAACGGTTACAGGAATTACAAAAAAAAGCGCCGCGTAAGGGCGGTCAAGTCGTCACGCTTGTCGGCAACCACGAAGCCATGAATGTCACCGGCGATTTACGATACGTTCACCCGGAGGAATATAAAGCCTTCGTCAACCGAAACTCACGACAGCGGCGTGAGGCGACATATGAAGCCAATCGCGACGCTATCGAAGAATTTTACCTGGAACAGGACTCCACGCTTTCCAGCAATGACATAAAAGCAAAGTGGTTTGAGGCGACGCCGCTCGGGAAACTTGAACATCAACGAGAATGGCGCCCGGATGGCGATGTAGGCGAATGGATCGCCGGCAACCCGGCGGTCGCGATTATCGGCGACACCCTGTTTGTTCATGGGGGGATCAGCCAGGAATATACGTCACTCTCTGTTACCGAGATGAATGCCATGACCCGCGATGCGCTTGTCGCCCGCGCCGCAGGACCGGGCAGCATTCTCTATGATGAGAAAGGCCCTTTATGGTATCGCGGCAATGTCCGCGTAGCCTCCGAAGAGGCAGCCGCAATGGAGAACAGCGCTGCAGAAGCAACTGATACCAGCCTTTCTCAAGAAGACGAGATGGATCTTGCATTGGAAACCTTCAACGTTGCACGGATCGATAATCGGGCATACCCCGTCGCTCGGCGGGATCAGGGCCACCTATAACGCCAAAGTCATTCAGATCGATACCGGCATTTCGGACTATTACGGCGGCGCAGAGTCATTTCTAGAAATTACAGACGGCAGCCTTATCGCCCATGACAATGGCGTCGCGACACCCATTGCCGCTGAAGACATGGAGACAGAAACGCCATGACTCAATATTCAATTGCGCGCTCCCAAACACTCTGTTTCCTGGCGGTTTTGATAGTTTGCCATGATGATCGGCGCCATCGCATCTGCAAAAGAGCCAAAGCCGCTTTTCCGTGATGATAGCGTTTTAAAGATTCGCATTGAAGCGCCGTTTCAAGACCTGACCCGAAAGGCTGCGCGGTCGACGGACCCTTATCCCGCAACGCTTATTCTGGAAGGCGACGCACCGGAACAGCTTGCCTTTACCTTATCTGCGCGAGGAAAATCACGCCGCAACCGCAACCTTTGCACCTTTCCGCCACTGCGCGTTTCATTTGATGAAAAGCCCGACGCCCCCTCGATCTTTGGCGGTCAAAAGCGGCTGAAACTTGTCACCCATTGCCGCAGCTCAAGCTCATATCAGCAATATTCACCTGCTGGAATATGCCGCCTACAAACTTTCCAACGCTCTTACGCCATACAGCCTGAAGGTGCGCATGGCTGAAATCGATTATGTCGAAAGCGATACCGGAAAGGTCCGTCGCCAGCAAATTTGGATTCTTCATTGAAGACACCGATGATGCAGCAAAACGCAACGACATGAAGGAAATTGACACGCCAGACATTGACGTAGCGCAGCTCGCGCCTGTAGCGGCGGCGCGTTACGCTCTGTTTCAATACATGATCGGCAATCTTGACTGGTCGATGCATAACGGTCCGGATGGCAATGACTGCTGCCACAACACCAAGTTGATCGGCGCCACAGCGGAAGCCCAAAGCGATCTTATTCCTCTCGCTTTACGATTTTGATTATTCAGGAATGGTTGACGCGCCCTACGCTGTCGCACCCGAAGGAGTTACGGATCAGTAGCGTTCGCACACGCCGCTATCGCGGATTTTGCACTCATAATGATGAGGCGCGCGCGCAAGCCGCCCTTATCCGTGAAAACCGTCAGGCGTCTTTACGATGCCGTCAATGCGATTCCGGTGCTGAGCGATAGAAATCGACGCAGCACCGAAAAATATCTCGATAAGTTTTTTGACGATATCGAGAGTGACGAGCGGCTTGAAAAACGGCTGTTGTCCGCCTGCAGGGACTAGTTTCGCATCGTATAGATGGATAATCGGCCCGGCCCCCGCCCGGCGCCCTCATCGGCGATAATAAGATCGCCCGATGGGGTCAGCGCGACTCCTTCTGGCTTGAAGATGCAGGTCCGCCGGCAGGGTCTTTTTTGCTGCAACGGAACCATCCTCGCTCATTACCATTAGATGGCGAGAACGCGCCGACAAGACCACAAGCGCTTTACGGCCAGGATCCCACTCAACAGCCGAAGGGCGAAACACCTTCGCCTCCTCCTCGCTCAGAAAATCCTGATACGAAACCTGCAACCAAGGATCAACGACAGGCTTTCGATCACGCAAGCTCCAACGATAAATTGTCAGCTTTCCTTGTAAGTCCTGTATCTGCGCTGTCTTGCAAAGGATCAGGAAAGCGCCCTCTTCAGTTGCATTCGCAAGCCCTTCGACTTCGCAAAAAGCGCCGGCGCCCGTGTTGAAAACATTATACAAAACCCGGCTCCGATGAGCGCCAATCAGCGCCTCATAGATAAGTCCTGCACTGGTGACGAGGTACACGCGCCCACCCTCAGTCGCCACACCCTCAAAATCCGCGCTTACTGTAGGGTCGCCAAACGCGAATGCGGACTTTACCGCACCATCAGCAAGCATCACCTCATAAACGATGCCAAATTCATCATTATGCGCGTATACGGAATTAGCGGACGCCATCGCCAGGCCTGATGCTTCACGCAAACCATTGACCAATGATAATTGGCGTGGAGGATCGGTTAACTCAAACTCAATGAGCGCCGCGCCTTGCTCTGGCTGTGCGAAAACTTCGCTCGATATAAAAAAAAGAGCGCATACTCCCACAAAAACACTAACGACATGGTTTTTCATTTCGCCGACCCGGCATCAGTGGACTCCACATTGTGATGCTTTTTCTGTGTACGGCGCATGTAGCGATGAGTGCCTTTTTTGGCGCCATAGTCAGTAATCCACAGCGCCAGAAAACAATAATTAAATGTCATCGACATGACGACGGCGATTTCCATGGCGCCGATCCCTGCGGATAATCCAATCCCAATCGCCAAAAGAATGTAGAGCGCGTCACCCGAACTCTTCAGCGTATTGCGAAATCGTACGCCACCGACAATGCCCGCAAGACTAAAGGCGAGCGCCAGCGAATTATGAACAATGATGACGATGCTGGTAACGGCGATCGGGAGAATGATGATCGTTTCAACCAGCGACTGGTCATATTCGTCGCGGTTACGGATCGCCATATAGGTCCAGCTCACCGGCAAGATTGTGAGCAGAGCGCCGATCACTGCGATCAGTAACCAGACAAGACTTTCTGAAAGACCGGAAACCTGATCGGCGCCAATTTCGATAGACTCAAATGGGTCGCCGCCCGGTCCCCGCAAAAGCGATTCAGCGCCGCCGATCGGCATAAACTCAGCCAGACTGGGCTGTAAGGTCACCGCCGTATAGACAGTCGCGCTGACTGCAACATAATAGACGGTCAGTCGAATAAAGAGATGAAACGCCCGCATAATCGCTCCCCGAACCGCTCGTCAGACGCCAAGCAGATCAACAGCATAGGCTGGTCCGGTTCGTGGCGCAAAGGGTGCGCTACAAAATGACAAGGAACGCAAAGCAGCCAAAACACTAGCTGCGAAAGTTGATCCCGAAAAAGATACGGCGACCCGCGGAATCATAAAAACCGGGATATGTATTCCCGTTACCGGGCGCGGTGCCGGCTTGTGTGAAAAGCTCGGGGTCGCGCCCGAGCATGTTTTGCACCCCGGCGCGAATGGTCAGGTTATCACTCACATACCATTGCATACCAAGATCAAGATAGTTCGCTGCGTTCAGAGAACTATCAAGAATATTATTAGCCGAGGCGCTGCCTAATAGCGTCACATTATCGGCGCCGCCAAAATAACGCCACGTTGCTGTAAGATCGACATCCCAAGGCGTCTGCCATGTCGCCAGAAGTCTGTGCCGGTATTTCGGTCTTGGCGACACGCATGAACCGGCGAAGAAACCAGAACACTCAACTTTATCTGTAATGCCCGGAATCGCAGTGATCGAATTCTCAAGCAGATACGTTGCAATAAGGTCGAGATTAATGGAGCCAACCTTACCTGCATTAAAGTCATAATTAGCCACAATATCGACGCCTCTTGTCGATAACTTAGCGACATTGGTATTGATAGCGGAAACGCCGGCAAAATCATCTGTATTCAAAATATTATTGATGAAGAGCGTCCCAAAACTATCTCTTCTAATCAAACTACAGAACGACTGATCGCCTGTAACAAGGCATTCATTTAGCGTCGTCGGCGGGGGAATTACCGATATGGCGTCGTTAATCACAATATCGAAATAATCGACTGTCAGATTGAACTCAGGCGCGAATCCCGGCGTGACCGCCACACCAACAGAATAAGTATTCGATTTTTCGGGGTTGAGAAATGGATTGCCGCCTATAACTGCGTTCAACTGGCTTGTCGTATTAAATGGAATTGCGCCATATTGAGTCGCAGTGACGCCCGTGTTGGCGCACTGCGCCAGAGTCGCTGTCGGCTCTGGGAATGATGTCGACGAAGAAAAATCTCCAGCGCATGGGTCTGTCCCGTTGAACAGGCCAAAACTTTCCCCGGTAAACAGCTCGATCACATTGGGCGAACGCACCGCACGCTGAAACTGACTGCGCAAACGGATGTCTGGAAATATTTGCCAGGAAGCACCTGCTGTAAAGGTGTGCGTCTCAAAGTCATTTTGCACATCGTTGCCGCGCGTCGTATAGTTCGAATAGCGATAAGCGCCATTTATTCCAAACTCCTCGAAGAACGGTTTATCTTCGATAAGTGGAATCTGAGTTTCAGCGAAAATTTCCCAAACTTCAACTTTGCCTGCAATTGGTATCGCACCACCAACAATTCCGGTAAGGCCTAGCCCGCCAGCGGTTTGCGAAAGCTCATCCGGCAGGCGCTCAAGTTCGTCACGACGATACTCAACACCAACCAGCCCCAAAACACTGCTTTCCACCCATGGCATTTGAACGCCCATCACGCCAAGGTCACCGCCTATCGTAGCGCCAAGCACGGTTTGCTCGACTGTGCCTGTAATAAAGCCGTTGGTTTGAAGAGACTGCGCGACTTCTGGCGTGACCTGGTCAACACCACCCGGACGCTGAAAGATATTGAGCGGCAGGCACCCAGAATTTCCTGAACGACAAACGGGATTCCCCATACCATCGTCAACAACAAAGAATGCATCCTGAACGCTCGCGAAGGACAAATCACCGTTCGACCGGCTGGTCATGCGCGTCCGCGCAAACTGACCAAATATATCCCAGTTCCAGTTGTCTCCTAACTCGCCGCGCACGCCGCCAATCGAACGGAAGGTGGATAAACCAGTGAAAGTGCTGCGTGGGTTGCCATTGACGTTACGATAGCCCGGCCCGAGTGTTCCGCCGAAACTAACATCCGCACCATTCGCCACGTCTTCAGCCGAGCAGCCCAGAAGGCCTGTAGCGACGGTGTCTTGTCCAGCAGCGCCTGGCACTGCCGCCTGCAAGAACGGATTATCACAGTTGATGGAATAGTTCCGGAAAAAGGTGCCAGAGAATGCAACTTGTGAGTCGGTGGCGTTCTCCGTAAAGCCAAGGTCCAGATAGACTTCAACATCGTCCGCTACTTCATAGCGCGCAAATGCGGAAATATTGAAACGTTCGTTGTTACGCTGAATAAAGTTATCGGGCGCAAAATTGAATAGCTGATCCGGTGAACCGTTAAATGGCACGAGGGTTCCGTCATCTTGCAAGAATAGCCCGGCCGGAAATAGCGGGTTTGAGCTTGGATTCGTATCCGGATCTATAGCGAAAGCTGGGTTAAAATTCGGGTTAACCGAGGTAAGGCCAAGCCGGCGAAAAGTCGATGACCCGCCACATGTAACGTCGCCCACTGCACGTGGATCCATAGAGGACGTACTGAAAGCGCAAGCACTGTAATCACGCGCAGACTGGCGAATTTCATTCTGATCCTGATACTGAACAAATGCCGTAACGTTACCGCGACCGTCAGGCGTATTGGCGCCAAACAAAGCGCTGACATTCACACCGCGACCATCGAGCTGCCCGCCAGGACGCGGAATGTCAAAGTTTTCCAGAAGCTGATTGGCGAACTCATTACTATTTCCATCCTGAAAAAAGCCGACCAGACCGTCAAACTCAACGCCTTCAAAATCGCGCCGCAATATGAAATTTGCAACGCCCGCAACAGCATCTGAACCGTATATAGCCGAGGCGCCGCCGGTCACGACGTCAACCCGCTCAACAAGCTGCGCCGGCACCAAGTCGAGATTAGCCGGCGATGTGCTCGGCGAACCATAGGGAAGGCGCTTGCCATCAATAAGGATGAGCGTGCGCACCTCACCCAAACCACGAAGATCCAAACTCGACGTACCAGTGGAGCCATTAGCAAGCTGACTTGTCTGAGCGGCAAAAGCTTGAGGCAAGATATTTATGAGGTCTTCGATGCGCGTGGCGCCGCGCGCGTGCACTTCCGCCGCATTAATAGTGATTGACGGAAGTGTCGACTTAAAATCGGGAAGCAACAGTCGACTGCCGGTGACAATAATTTCATCATTTGAAGCTGGCGCCGGCGTCGTATTTGAAATTTTAGGTGTATCGACGGCGACCGAGACTGTCGCAACCATAGGCGCAGGTTCGGAAATCACCAGAGTCGAACCGTTTACTTTGTGAATATCCAAGCTCGCATTCGAAAGGATTGTGGTAAGCGCTCCGACACAATCCGGCGCGCCTATTATCGCCGGCGACACAAGCCCATCTATCAATCGATGATCTACAACAATCGACACACCTGCTCTAACAGAAAACTCTTCCAGGACATCACTAACGGCGCCAGGTTCAAGAGCAAGCTCTCGACAGGCCGCGTCTGGAGCGTAGTCGCCGTTAGCCGCCATAGCGTCGCCAATATGCAATCCGATCCCAACAGCGATTGATTGGGCGCAACTAAACTGCAAAAGACGTTGTCTGCTAGTCATCTGGATAAAGTACTATTCGGCTGCCACTTTCCGATTCTGCACGCAAGGAAAGTGCAATGCTGAGAGCTTCGACAGCGACCGACTGGTCTTTTGTGTCAAAGCCGCCAGTAACAGGAATGTCGTTGAGCGAACTGTCACCAAGCGCCAACTCGATGGCAAAATACCTGTTTAGATCGGCGATGACTTCTGAAAGCGGCGTATTTTCATGATAGGCAAGTCCCCGGCGCCATGACGTAACCGCAGCCGGTTGGAAAATGCGAATCTCCTGCTGACCATAATCTTCATCAATGGCGACTTCCTGGCCGGCAATTAATGTGACAGCAGAGTCGTCCGCCAGTTTCGACGCAACATCTACAACCCCGGAAAAGACCGAAACGATTGTCTCATCGTCCTTTTCGTAAATATTGAAACTTGTACCCAGAACACTTGTTTCTGCGATTGATGACGTGACAACGAAAGGCCTTTGTGGGTCTCGAGCCACATCAAACAACGCCTCTCCTTTGATAAGACGCACTGACCGGTGTTTTGAATCAATCTCGACCTGGATTTCCGTATCGGTGTTAAGGGCGATTACGGTACCGTCAGCAAGGTTTATTTCTTCCGTTTCTCCACGAAGAGTGGCGTAAGTCGAATAGCTTTCACCTGTATCCATTACGGCGACAACAAAGACTGCCGCCGCCGCAATGGAAGCGGCGATAGCCGGAACGCCTATAAACCAGGGTCGTCGCGCCGCACGCTTTTCAGCAAATTGTATGAGATCATTTTCGAGCGATAGTTCAGCAGCAGAATCCGCAGCCACAGATGCACAATTTGCGATATGCATATATGAATCAAATGCCTCGCGGTGACGATTGTCGGTCGCCAGCCACGCCGTCATCGCCGCTTCATCTTCAGATGAAAAAGCGCCGGAAAGACTTCGAGCCACCCATGCCGCGGCCTGATCGTCTATAGTTTCCCGCAAAGACTTAATCATTACACAAACTTTCCATCACCGTACGCATAATTACGATATCCGCCGGCGTTGCAGGCGCGCAAATTTCACAATTTTCGTTTTTCCCGCAGCAGCTTCTTCAATTGAGAGACGTAATTTTTTTAGCGCCTCTATCATATATTTTTCAATGCTGCTTTCGGAGACATTCATCAACTCGGCGATCTCCTTATAGCTGAGACCGTCAAACCTGTTCATGACGAATGCCCGGCGCGGACGGTCGGGCAATGCCTCTATGGCCGCCATTGTGATCGACACATCCTCGCGGAGGCTTGTCTGCTTTTCCGGTGAAGGAGATAACGAGGCTACATTATGGAGTGGGTCATTTTCGGAAGTATTGCCAGGCTCCACGTGCCGGCGGGTAAAACGATTGCGGCGCTTCAGTTCGTTCAACGCCAAATTTCCGGCCGTCTTGAACAACAGGGCCCGAGGGTTCTCAATAACGCCATTTTCCGCAAAGGCCCATACCCGCAAGAAAACGCTCTGTAGAACATCCCGGGCAGAATCCGGATCGCCGAGTTTTTGCGTAAGCCACCGGACAAGGAGCTTCTCCTCGCGCCTCATGGCGCGCTCGATCTCAGCTTTCTGTTCTGGCGTCATGGACGCTCACCAGCATCGTTGGAGCGCTCCACATTTGATGGAATTCCCCCGTATCCCCTGTCATATTGATTAACCAAACCGCTTGCCACGTTCTGCCTCACTTTAAAACAGAAGGCGCAAAGCCCCCTATTTGCGACTTAATCGCAGCAAAGATCGTGCAATACGCCCCTGCCCGCGAGCATGCTTAAACAGCCCGACGCCCTAAAAGCGCCCCTTATCGCAAAAATCCCCTCAATCCATTGAGGGACTCGCTTTCGCGATTGTCTACTGTTTAGGCACGCAGGCTACTCCTCCGAGGGCCAACGTGTTTGTACCCGAGAGCCAGGGAGCATGGCAGTGCTTCCTGGCATTCTCTTGCCCAAGATACCCGCAAGGTATTCCGGGAGGCAAGGGTTTGCCTGCGTTCCGCGGGCATGCGCGACTTACCGGCGGCGGCCAAAGTCGGCGAAAACCCTGTTGTTTATCCGCCACACCCATTCACTAGTTTCGATTTCCCGCTGAGGAGCCCCTGCGGGTCCATTGTCTCAACACACTGGCGGACTGCGCCGGGAGGGGCGTGTTTTTCATGCGTTCGGTTTCGCGGGTTCGCCAACGTTAACGTTGAAAAATAAGAGGGAAATCAAAATGACAAAGAAAGCGATTCCGTCGGTTCGACGGAGCTTGCTTACAGCCACGGCGCTTACCGGGGTTGTAGCGGTCTCCGCACCGGCATTTGCACAGGACGATGACACGATCATCGTTACTGGCTCTCGCCTGAACCAGGCCAATCTCGCCTCGTCGAGCCCGGTCTTCCAGGTTGACGCGGAAGAAATTAACACTCGCGGTGTTACGCGCGTTGAAGACCTGATCAACATCCTGCCGCAGGCTTTTGCGGCGCAAACGTCCGAACTCGCCAACGGCGCCAACGGTACTTCCACCGTTGACCTTCGCGGTCTCGGCGCGGCGCGTACGCTGGTCCTCATGGACGGCAAGCGTCTGCCTTATTCCACGGTCATCGGCGGCAGTAGCTCTCAGGCTTCCACGGCGAACCTGGATACTGTCCCTGCGCAGCTCGTTGAGCGTGTTGACGTTGTGTCAGGCGGCGCCTCGGCTCTGTACGGTTCTGACGCTGTCGCAGGTGTCGTGAACTTCATCCTGCGCCGTGACTTTGAAGGTCTCGAACTGGATGGCCAGGTCGGCTTCTTCCAGGACGGCAACAACAATGACTTCGCAAATGCGCTGCTGGACAATTTCGGTGTTGATCGCCCGGGCAGCCAGCTTGACGGTCGCGGCGTTAACGTCTCCGCTACGTGGGGCGCAAACACGGCCGACGGTCGCGGTAACGTGACGGCGTTCTTCCAGTATCAGGATCAGAACGAAATCCGTCAGGGCGCGCGCGACTATAGTGCTTGTTCGTATAACAACGATACAGCAGTTGTAGCGGACCCACGCGGTATTGGCCGCATCACCTGTGGCGGTTCAGGAACTTTCCGCCGGATCGGCCTGGCGAACGCAAACCCGAACTTCCCCATGGGCCTCTTCCTGAATGAAGACGGCACGCTGGTGCCGTTCACGAATGCGCCAGATCAGCTCTTCAACTTTGCGCCGGACAACTTCATTCAGCGTAACAATGAACGCTTCAACATCTCAGCGTTCTCCCGTTATGAAATTACGGACAATCTTGAAGCGTATATGGATCTCAGCTTCACAGAGAACACCACCGACTCGCAGATTGCGTTCTCGGGCACGTTCTTCCGTAACTTCCTGATCAACTGCGACAACCCGTTCCTGCAGGCTGCAGTGCCTGGCGGCGGTAATGTTGCTGACTCTGCGCTCGGTTGTACGCCGGCGCAGATTGCTACCGGCCTAAACCCGGACGGTACGCAGGCTGACGTGAATTTCGGCGGCGTGGCAGGCCCAGGCTACCGGAACGTCAATGGCAGTCCGCGCAGCACGGGCACGGCGCTTTCTACCTTCCGCGCCGTCGGCGGCTTCCGCGGCACGTTAGGCGACAATTGGGATTGGGATGTGTTCGGTCAGTTCTCTCGCACGCGTCACAACTCACAGTCGGTCGGCGACCTCAACTTCCAAGCCGTTCAAGATGCGTTCTTCGTGGTCGACAATGGCGATGGCCCGGTTTGCCGTTCCGGCAACGCAGGCTGTCTGCCGCTCAATATTTTCTCACGTCCTGGCGGCGTTGATCCGATCACGGCAGAAGTTGCTCAGTCGTACTCAGGCAACGCCTTCGTTACGGGTACAGTCGAGCAGATTGTGCTTGGCGGCACCATCAGCGGCGATCTTTCCGACTATGGCTTCCAGTTCCCATTGGCGGAAAGCGGCATTCTTGGCCTGGTCGGTGTGGAATATCGTGAAGACCGGTTGGACCGTCAGCCTGACGATGTTTCGCAGATCCCGGGCGGCCTTGGCCTGACCGGCGTCGGCGGCGGCACCATGCCGCTCCAGGGCGAAGTCAGCGTTTGGGAACTCTTTGCGGAAACCCAGATCCCGCTCATCGAAGGCAAGCCGCTCTTCGAAGAGTTCGGCATCAACGGCGCTTACCGTTATTCGAACTACACAACGGATTCAGACCAGACCGCGCAGACTGACTTCGACACGCATACTTTTGCAGCCGGGATCAGCTGGACGCCTGTTTCTGACCTCCGCTTCCGTGGTCAGTTCCAGCGTGCGGTGCGTGCGCCGAACGTGTTCAACCTGTTCAGTGCGCAAAACACTGGCCTGTTCAACGCGACTGACCCATGTTCAGGTGCAGTGCCAACTGCAACAGTAGCGCAGTGTGCGTTCACTGGCCTTCCCGCCTCGCAATACGGTCTGTTGCCGACCAACCCGGCGGTGCAGGAAAACCAGGTTACAGGCGGTAACCCGCTTCTCAACCCGGAAAAATCCAACACCTATACGTTTGGTGTTGTGATGCAGCCGCGTTGGATTGACGGGTTGACGGTCTCGGTCGATTACTTCGACATCTCGATCAAGGACGCCATCACAGCGATCCCACCACTAACCACACTGACTCAGTGCATTCAGACGGGCGATCCAAACTTCTGTGGCCTGATCCAGCGTGACCGTGACGGTTCACTGTTCGCCAGCCCGGTTCCGCCGGCAGGCTCGCCGTTCCAGTTCGCCGGCGTTCAGGCGACGGTGGTCAACATCGCGCAGGTTGATACGCGCGGTATTGACGTTGCGGCTTCCTATGGCCTCGACATGGCCGATGTCGGTCTTGGCGGCTGGGGTTCGTTGAACTGGAACTATGTTTCAACCTTCCTCATGGAAAACTCGTCGATCCCGGTACCGGGCGTGACGACAACGGTTGAGTGTAAAGGCTTGTATCGCGGCGGTTGCGGCGGTCCGAACCCTGAATACCGTCACCGCCTGCTGACCACATGGCAGACACCATGGAACATCGACATCACGGCGACGTGGCGTCATTTCTCCGGCGTTCAACTGGCTGCCGGACAGCAAACCGGCGGCGTTTTCGTGTCACCAGGCAACATCCTCGACGACAATCTGGACTCAGCGGAATATCTTGATCTCGCCGCTCAGTTCTATGTTCGCGAGAACCTGACGCTGCGCGCCGGTGTCCAGAACGTCTTCGGACGTGATCCGGAACTCAGCACACTTGCTGGTACGGCGCCGGGTAACGGCGATACGTTCCCGGGCACCTATGACCCGGCCGGTCGCTTTATCTTCTTCGGCGTGAACTTGCAGCTGTAAGCACACCCCTGAAGAGACAAGAAACGAAGCGCCGCAGACGAAAGTCTGCGGCGCTTTTTCTTGGCGCATAAAAAATCAATTAACGCGCCACACATTTTTGACCGCAGCATCACGCAGATTTTTGTTTTGGTGAGAGTGGTGCCGCATGGGTGACTTGAACACCCGACCCCATCATTACGAATGATGTGCTCTACCAGCTGAGCTAATGCGGCGCCAAGGAGGCGTCATAGCTTGACGGCGGGCTGATCGCAAGCCGGAATTGGCCCGTTTAGGGCCGCGCAGATGCGTTGTGCGTATTGTCGCTTCACAGCCTGCAGATTAAGCGCGCAACACACCGCCGGTCGCCTTTTCAACCTGTGCGATGATGCGCTTTGATACCGCCTCAATGTCGTCATCCGTCAAGGTCTTGTCGCGCGGCTGGAGCATAACTTCAACGGCCAGCGACTTTTGTCCCTCAGGCACGCCCTTGCCCCGGTAGACGTCAAACAGCGAAACGTCCGCGATAAGTTTTTTGTCAGCGCCACGCACCGCCTTCAAGAGCGCTTCCGCCGCAACATCGTCCGTAACGACAAAAGCGAAGTCTCGAGAGAGCGGCAAAAGCTCCGAAGCATCGAGCGCCGGTCGCGTCTTTGTCGCCTTCTTTTTGCCCGCAGGGATATTGTCCAGAAACGCCTCGAAGGCCATCACCGGCCCATCCACATCCATGGCTTTCAAAACACGCGGATGCACTTCGCCAAAATAAGCGAGAACGTTTGGACCAAGACGAAGGGCGCCGGACCGACCGGGATGAAGCCAATGCGGCGCATCCGCCGTGGTCTGAAGACTTTGCAATGGCGCGCCTGCCGCATCAAGCGCGGTCATGGCATCCGCTTTGGTGGTAAACGCGTCCGCGGCCTCTTCGGCGCCACGCCAATGTCGCGGCGGTGTTGAGAGGCGCACGCCCGTGGCGACGGTCGCCTGCTCGTCGGGCTGATCGCCGTGATAAACCGGCGCGACTTCAAACAAGGCGAGGTCATCGCGTCCACGGTCTGCATTGCGCTGAAGCGCCGCGATCAGATTAGGCAGGATTGATGGGCGCATGGCCGAAAGATCAGAAGCAATCGGATTGGCGAGCATCAACCCTTTCGCCTTCAGCCAATTGGGACCGTCGCAAAAGAGCGCCGCATGGCGTTCATCCGTGAACGACCATGTCACTGCTTCGTGCAAGCCCCTCGCCGCGAGAGCGCGGCGCGCGCGCTGTCGGCGCCTTTGCGCAGTCGTAAGCTTGGGAGGCTCCACGGCTTTGCGCATCGGCAATGTGGCCGTCGGCAACTGGTCAAAGCCGACAATACGGGCGATCTCCTCAACGAGGTCCGCCTTGCCGCCTACGTCCGGACGCCAGGACGGTGCATCAACCTGCCACGGATCTGACTTGCGCACTGTAAAACCGAGCGCAGTCAGAATTTCTTCGCATCGCTCAGGCGCGACCGTCATGCCAGTAAGGCGCGACACTTCGGACGGCGGAAACAGCACTGTTTCCTCAAAGGCCGGGATTTCGCCGGCCAGCTCAATTTCACTGGGGCTACCACCACACATATCAAGGACAAGCTTCGTCGCCAGTTCTATACCCGGCAAAATAAAATTCGGGTCGACGCCGCGCTCAAAACGATAGCGCGCATCGGAAGTAATGCCTGTTTTGCGGCCTGTCTTCGCAGTGCGCAACGGGTCGAAATAGGCGCACTCGATAAAGACGTCTCTGCGTTTCTTCGGTACAACCTGTTGTTTCACCGCCCATGACGCCGCCAAGGCCAAGAACGCCGTTACCATCCGCAATGACGCACATTGTTTCGTCGATGTCATATTCTTTGCCGTCGAGCGCGAGAAAGCTTTCACCGCCTTGCCCAAGCCGTGCATGAATCTCGCCTTTCAGCTTATCAGCGTCGTAAACATGGAGCGGCCGGGCGCGGTCATAAGACATATAATTTGTGATATCGACCAGCGTATTGATTGGCCGAAGACCAATGGCGCGTAATTTGTCCTGCAGCCACTGGGGGCTCGGGCCATTCTTGACCCCCTTGATCAGACGGCCCGCAAACGCGGGGCAAGCATTCTCAGCATCTTTCGGAAAATGAAGCCCGATCTTTTGTGGACAATCGAACTCGCCCTTGATTGCTTCCGAAGTTGGCGTCACCAGTTTGCCAAGACCCGCCGCCGCAAGATCGCGCGCAACCCCATTGACGCCATTGGTGTCCGGCCGGTTGGGCGTCACTTCGAAATCTATGACCGGGTCATTGGCGCCGAACCATCCGGCGATTGGGTCGCCGACTTTTGCTTCCGCCGGCGCCTCCAGAATACCGTCATGATCATCGCCCATTTCCATCTCGCGCGCCGAACACATCATGCCATGGCTTTCGACGCCGCGAATTTTCGCTTTGGACAATGTTACATCAATCCCGGGGACATAAGCACCCACCGGTGCATAGGCGATCTTGATCCCTGCGCGAGCGTTGGGGGCGCCGCATACGATTTGCTTCTCACCGTCTTTCGTGGCGACTTTACAGACTTTCAGCTTGTCCGCATCAGGATGTTTTTCCGCTTTAAGTACTTCGCCAATGGTGAACGCCGCAAGGCGTTCTTCTGGATTTTCGACGTCCTCAACCTCAAGGCCAACCGCCACCATCGTCTCGACGATTTCATCGAGTGACGCGTTGGTTTCCAAATGCTCTTTGAGCCAACTCAGGGTGAATTTCATTTTTCTTTACCTACTCAATCCTGCCCAAAGGCTCGGCTGATCCAGCGCGTCGAAGCCATAATGCTCAAGCCAGCGCGCATCTGCAGCGAAGAAATCGCGCAGATCGGGAATGCCGTATTTTAGCATGGCGAGACGATCGACACCCATGCCGAAGGCGAAACCCTGATATTCATCCGGATCGAGACCGCAATGGCGCAGCACATTCGGGTGCACCATGCCGCAGCCGAGAATCTCCATCCATTTCTCGCCCTGACCGATACGAATTTCTTCGTGGCCTTTGGCGCCGACGCGCTCATAGCCGATATCCATCTCCGCCGACGGTTCCGTGAACGGGAAGAAGTGCGGACGGAAGCGTGTCTTGACGCTATCGACCTCAAAAAAGGTCTTGGCGAAAGCTTCAAGCGTGCCTTTCAGGTGACCCATATGGGTTTCCTTGTCGATAACAAGGCCCTCAACCTGATGGAACATCGGCGTGTGCGTCTGGTCACTATCACAACGGAATGTCCGTCCCGGGATGATAATCCGGATCGGCGGCTTTTGCGTCATCATGGTACGGATCTGCACCGGGCTTGTGTGCGTTCGGAGCAGCATGCGCGAGCCGTCTTTTTTCGGCTCGAAGAAGAACGTGTCGTGCATTTCCCGGGCCGGATGATCCGCGGGGAAATTCAAGGCGGTGAAGTTATGGAAATCGTCTTCGATATCAGGCCCTTCGGCGACGTCGAACCCCATGGCAGAAAAGATGGCGATCATTTCCTCAAAAACCTGACTTACAGGGTGAATCTTGCCATTGGGTTCAGGGCGCGCCGGCAAAGTCACGTCAACTTTTTCAGAGGCAAGGCGCGCTTCCAGCGCCGCCTCTTCCAGCGCGGCTTTTTTTGCCTCGATGGCCTCGGCGATGCGTGTTTTCAGGCCATTGAGCGCCGGGCCCATTTCCTTGCGTTCTTCCGGCGACATCTTCCCGAGTGTTTTCATCCGTTCGGAGACAGCGCCTTTCTTACCAAGGGCGGCAACGCGCACGTCTTCGAGCGCAGCTTCAGTCGAAGCGGCGTCAATTTTGCCCTTCAGGTCGCGTTCCAAATTTTCAAGGTCTGACATCGTTTTCGCCTATTTAACTGCGCGTTGGTCTTCTGATAGAATTTCCCGAACTTTATCGAGCGGCAGCGCTTCAACACGCGATGCTTCCCCCGTAAACGTATTATATCCTTCGATCGTTTCCGCCATAAAGAGTGAGTTCAAGATCGCCTCTTCCGTCGCCTCTATAACGGCTTGCGACAGTGGTGAGAAAAGATTGTTCGGCAAATCCTCAATCATAGATACGGCGTTGCGGCGCTCAGGCGTGCGGCGAATGCCTTCCGCCGTTGAAAACGCGATCACATAATCGCCGGACCCGTTCGTCATTGAGGCGCCGGTGCGGGCAAGTCCAGCCAAGGCGCGGCGGCCCAGTCGCTCCAAATTCCGATCCGATAGTGGCGCGTCCGTCGCCACAACGATCATGATCGACCCATCCGCATCACCATTGTCGACATAGTCTTTAAGGAAATACTGCTCCAGCGCCTCACCGACGCGAACGCCGTCCACCGTCAGTACACCACCATAATTCGACTGAACAAGCACACCGACAGTATAGCCGCCAAGCGCGGAGGGGAGTTCGCGTGAACTTGTGCCGATGCCGCCCTTCCAGCCAAACGCCGTCGTTCCGGTTCCGGCGCCGACGGCGCCCTCCTCTACGGGGCCCGCTTTCGCCGTTTCAATAGCGCGTCGAATGAGTTTCGGGGTCAGGGCGCGCTTGCGGATATTGTTAAGTCCGCCGTCATTGGTTTCACCGACAACCGCATTAACCGACCCAACACGCTCATTGCCATTCTGCGCAAGCGTCCACTCAATCATTGCGATGGCTGCGTCCGCAACACTTAGCGTGTTTGTGAGAATGATCGGCGTTTCGATTTCGCCAAGCTCGCGCACCTGGCTTAAGCCCATCAGCTTGCCATAACCATTTCCGACAACAATCGCCGCCGGAATTTTATCCTGATACAGATTATCACCGTGGGGCAGAATGGCGGTCGCACCAGTCCTGATGTCATCACCTTTCACCAGTGTTTCATGACCGACAAGCACGCCATGAACATCCGTAATCGCATTCATTGGACCGGGCTTCAGAATACCAGGCGCGACGCCAAGATCACGTGCTCGCACTCGCTCATCCGACAACACTGCGCCGGGGGTGAGGAGCATCACAGCGGCGATTATACCAAGCCAGTACTTCATTCAAAAACATCCAAACAAAAAAGCGTCACCTTCGTCAGGTGACGCTTAATCGAATTTTCATTGCAACGTCACCCGGTTCGTTTCTGGCGTCGCCGGGAACGGAAGAAGGCTTTAAGGGCGCGCTTCCTTTCGGAAAACCGGCCTCCCCTTTCCGGGAAGCGCTGATTAAGCGAGCGCCGCCTTCGCCTTTTCCGCCAGGGCCTTAAACGCCTCGGGCTCATGCACGGCGATATCGGCGAGAACCTTGCGGTCAACCTCGATACCGGCGCGATTGAGCCCGTTGATAAATCGGGCGTAAGTCAGGCCGGCCTCGCGGGCGGCGGCGTTGATCCGCTGAATCCAGAGTGAGCGGAAATTGCGCTTGCGGGCGCGGCGGTCGCGATAGGCGTACTGACCGGCTTTTTCCACCGCCTGATTGGCGATGCGGAAAGTATTCTTCCGGCGACCGCGATAGCCTTTGGCGTTCGTAATAACCTTGCGGTGACGGGCGTGGGCGGTGACGCCTCTTTTAACTCGTGACATGTCAGCGTCTCCTTATCGATTATACGGCATGTATTTTTTGACAATCTTCGCATCCGGGTCCGAGAGCACATCCATGCCGCGGTTCTGGCGGATCTGCTTCGGGGTGCGTTTGATCATGCCGTGGCGTTTGCCGGAGACGCCGGCTTTTACCTTGCCGGACGCCGTCATCTTAAAGCGCTTTTTTGCGCCTGATTTCGTCTTCATTTTGGGCATTTCGCATATCCTAAAAGGGCCCTTTCGGGCGCGTAACAAAGCCGCCCAGGCATGCCTTCTGGCCCGGCGACCGCTCAAGAAGCGCGGTTTATAGCGCTCAGGGCGCATTTCGCAAGGGTTTTGCAGATAAACCAGCCATTCCGGCAAAATATCACCCAGATTGGCTGTCCAAGCCCGGAAAGCCGCCATCTACGGATGCTTGCTCAGCATCTAAACCTGTATTTTGCAGATTGTGCTATTTTTTGGACTCGCGATGAATTGACTGTCAATTGGGGTCGAACAGACTGACGCAAGCTCCATTAATCGCTTAGAATAGCCTGAGGCGTTCGGGAGGAAACGGTGCGCAAGATCACGGTATCCATTGTTTTCGTAATGACGGTGCTATTTGCGCGCGCCGCTGCGGCTGAGCCGATTGCATCGATCCCGTATCGTATCGACTATAATGGCTGGTTCACTGTCGATGTTACCGTCAACGGCGCCGGACCTTATCCGTTTATTGTTGATACCGGCGCGACGCTAACGGCGGTGTTCAACCACCTCACAGCAAGTCAGAATTTCGAACCTGCGGACGTTCCTGAAAAACGTGTTCTCGGCATCATCGGCGCACAGGACCTTCCCGCTATCCGGATTGGAGACCTGGATGTTGGGGGCATCGGACTTGTTGATCATATTGGCGTCATCATCCCTGACTGGGACAAGCCCGGCGAAAAGCCTGACGGCGTTCTCGGACTTGATTTTCTCTCCAGGTACACCGTCCTGTTCAATGCTCAAACCCGGCAGATCGAATTTTACGACCCCGGCAATCCTCCTACGGAAGATATGTCAGAGATGACGCGCACCGGGCTTCGCTATAGCACGTTCAATCGTGATTATGGCGGCCTTTATACAATAAACGTTTCCATCGCGAACCGGAGTATACCTTTCATTGTTGACCTTGGCGCCGACGGCACGCTTATAAATTATCGCACAATGCGAAGATTGATGGGTGGCATATATGTCGATCCACGCCGGGAGACAGGCTCAACCACAGGCTCGAAAATCCGCGATGTTTTTGGCGATGAAGAATCGGCGCGCACAATAGAGGCCGGCCCTATCCGAATAAACGGCGCCAGATGGCCACGGCGCACCTTGATCGTTTACAACGCTGGAATCTTCGCAGAGCTAGGCCTCTTGCGGCGAAGCTATGGGCTTCTCGGCGCCGACCTTCTCAGGGATCGCAGCTTCATTTTCGACTTCGCCAATGAACGATTTTATGTCACCCGCCGCGCTGTGGTCGACGCGTCATAAGCACCGCCCGTTAATCCGCCTGGCGATCAGCAAATAGCTCGCCACCTTCAGTTAACAGCAGCGCCCAGTCCGCACCATTTCGCAATTTTGACGTACATCATCAAAATTGCATTGGATTGCCTTATCGTCATGCTTCTGAAAAGCTGTCTCCAGAGGGGGATAACGGGAGGATACACATGGCATTTCGCAAAGCGCTACTTTACTGCGCTGCATTCTTCGCTACTGCACCAGCCCTTGCTGCAGACTATGCAATCGTTCATGCGGGTCGCCTGTTAGCTGCGCCCGGCGGTAGCGTTACGCAAGAGCAAACCGTTGTCATCAAGGACGGAGTGATCGAACGCGTCGCAAATGGCTATTTGCCAGGGGATGCATTCGGCGCCAATGAAGGTGATACGCTTACAATCCATGACCTCCGCGACATGTTTGTTCTGCCGGGCCTCATTGATGGTCATGTGCATATCACGCATGAAAATAATCCTCGCGGGCGCTTGCAACGGGTGGAGAAGTCCGCAGCGGATTACGCCATTGACGGCGCGGGCTTTGCGCGCGCAACATTAATGGCCGGCTTCACAACCGTGCGCGATGTTGGCGCGCGCGAACGAGACGCCATATTTGCCTTGCGCGATGGTATAGAGCGTGGCGACGTCATTGGCTCACGGATTTTTGCGTCCGGCTCCACCATTTCTGTAACCGGCGGCCATGGCGACGGCACGCAAGGCTATCGTGAGGATATTGCAGAACTGCTGCACCACACCGGCGCCTGCGATGGTGTTGGCGAATGCAGAAAGTCTGTACGCGAACAGGTTCGCCGCGGCGCTGATCACATCAAACTGACCGCGACGGCAGGCGTTCTCTCCAATACGGCTGCAGGCCTGGAACAACAATTTTTCGAGGACGAATTAGCGGCTATCATGGACTCCGCACACGCCATGGGGCGCAAAGTCACCGCCCACGCACATGGCGTCAACGGCATTAACGCGGCTTTGCGCGCCGGCGTCGACGCAATCGAACACGGCACCTATCTCGATGCCGAATCGATCAGACTGTTCAAGCGTAATGACGCCTTTCTGGTGCCAACTATACTGGCGGGCGTCACTGTAGCTGAATGGGCGGAGGACCCGAACTCACACCTTTTGCCGCCGCAACGCGCAAAAGCCGCCGAGGTCGGCCCAAAGATGCTAGATATGGCAAGGCGCGCCCATGAAGGCGGCGTTAAAATCGCCTTTGGCACGGATAGCGGCGTTTCCAGACATGGTGATAACGCACGCGAATTTGCACTACTTGTAGAAGCTGGCATGACGCCGATGGAAGCAATCCGCGCCGCGACTGTCTTGGGCGCTGAAATCTTGGTAAATCCAATATGCTCGGCACACTTGAACCCGGCAAAGTTGGGGACATTATCGCCGTGGATGGCGATCCTTTGAGCGATATCACCGAGCTTGAAGATGTTGATTTCGTGATGAAGGACGGCGTCGTCTACAAAGCGCCGTAATATCCAATTGTCGGCAATAAGGCTTGCAGCCAGAGCTCCCTTAAAGCGACGCGCGCGTACTGACGCTTACACATAGTCCAGCGGCAATTCAGTTGTCTGCTTCAGGACTTCCATTGAAAAGGTGGAAGTCACATCGGCAAAATCGGTCGCCGCAATCAAGCGCTTATAAATCCGGTCAAACTCGGTCATGTCTGTCGCAACGACCTTCATCAGATAATCAACCTCGCCGCTCATCCGGTGCACTTCAACGATCTGAGGAATACGCGCAATCGCGTCGGCGAAATTTTTCAGCCATGCGTCTGTGTGATGCGCCGTCTTGACCGAAATGAACGCCGTGAGGCTGAGATTAAGCGCGGCCATGTCCAAAAGGGCGACACGGCGGGCGACCACCCCCTCATCCTCAAGCTTTTTAATCCGCCGCCAGCATGGCGTCTGAGACAATCCAACCGATTCGGCGATTTCACTAACAGGCGTCGAACTATCGCGTTGGAGTATCGCAATAATTGCCTTATCTATCAAATCCATTCCAACTTAATACCTGATATTAGAAAAAAAATTGCACATTATAGTTTTTCTTAGAATAGGTATAGTAAAAATTTTCTTCTTGGTTGGATTATGATCACAGAAAGTTGATCTTACCGGGAGCCGACCGCACCATGCTGAAAAAAGCCTTTACTGAACATCCTGCGAGTGTTGGCGAAAGCTACCTTCAGCATATGGGCATGGCGTTTAG
>CBDDKD010000001.1:0-45804 GCA_965230025.1 Hyphococcus sp. | reverse complement strand
CGTTGCGGCCGTTGTCACAGCCGCAATACCGCCAAGGGCGAAAAAAGTGCGGTCTCTGTTCATGGACGCTCAGACATAATCCTTTTTCATAAGCCCAGCGCATCCGCCATCACATGGAAGATATAATTTTGTTCAAAGACCCCGCCGATCAGATGCGCCTTCGGGCCGGAAGCATAGACGGGCACGTCTTGCCCGCCATGGGTCTCGCTCCAGGTTGGCGTCATCGCCTGCTGGCGAAAGTCTGGCGCGAGCACATCTTCTTCGGTGAGGGCGGGCCGCCCATTGGAAAGGTCAACATCCGGATTGAATAACGACCCCGGCCCGTTGGCGTAGGAAAGCGTCGTGTAGGGTTTTTCATCACGGGCGTTGCGCGGCGTGACCTCGCCTGCATCATTCGTGGTTGAAGACAGCCCGAGAATGTTGCTGCCTTTGGGTGAGTAGCCCTGAATGGAAAGCGTGTGCCCATGGTCGGCGGTCACGATAATCAGTGTGTCCTGCGTGCTCGTCATTGAAAGGGCTGTTTCAACCGCTTGCGCATATTCCTGGGTTTCGGTGAGGGCGCGATAGGCGTTGCCGCCGTGATGGGCGTGGTCGATTTTGCCGGCTTCGACCATCAGGAAAAAACCATCCGGGTCGCGTGAGAGAATTTCGATCGCCTTCGCCGTCATTTCCGGTAGCGACGGTTCACCCGCAGGGTCGGTTCCACGGTCAGCGGCGTATTTGACATGAGACGGTTCAAACAGGCCGAGCAGTTTCGATGAGCTGGGCGCCGCGTCGAACCCGGCTTTGTCCCAGACATACCGGTGGTCGCCTGATTTTGCGGCCCATTCCGCGGTCAGATCGCGCCCATCTCCACGCGAACCCATTGCATCGCTGTTTTCCGGATCGGCGACAGTGTTCGGCGTGAAATGACGGCGCCCGCCGCCAAGCGCAACGTCGATACCATCCCCATATGGAAATTCGACAAGCTGGCGCGCGATATCCACACAACCCGCCGTTTTTGCTTCGTCGGGAAGCGCAGCATCCGTCGTCCAGCCGCGGTTGGGCGTGTGCGCATAGACGGCGCCCGGTGTTGCATGTGTTATTTCCGCCGTTGAGACAACGCCGACCGCAAGGCCAGCCTGTTCCGCAAGCTCGCCAATTGTGTCGACCTTTGCAGTGAGTGATGCAGCGCAGTCGCCGTGCGGAGCGGCGTCGCTGATCGAAAGCACGCCGGATTTGGTTTTTACCCCCGTTACCATCGCGGACATCGTGCCGGCTGAGTCCGATATCTGATAATCTGTCGTGTAGGTTTTCGAATAGGCGACATAAGGAAAGCTTTCGAAGGAAAGCAAATTTTCCTCGCCATCTTCACCGCGCGTCTGGCCGTCAAAAATACGGGCGGCGGTAACGGTGGTCGGGTCCATGCCGTCGCCGACAAACAGGATAACATTTTTTGCGCGCGTATTGATCGGTTGTATGGCTTTGCGGGCGGCGAGCGCCTGTTGCGCGTCATCGAACCAGGCATTGCCAGTGACGGCTGCACTGGCGGCGCCCGAAGGGCGCGGCGTCTGGTCAGTACTGGTGACGGCGCAAGCGGATGCCGTAATCGCGGCGGCGCAAAGAAAGAGGTGCAAAGATAGTTTCACCGATCGTCTCCTTAAGATTCGGGCACTGTTGTAGCCGCTGGTTTCCTATCGGCAAAGCATGACATTGTGGCGACGGACGGCAATAGCAAAATGGCGGCGAGAGGGGCTATCATGAAAAATATCGTCAAGATTGGCGCCGCCTTGGTGGTCGTGGTTTTGGTCGCCGCCGCCATTTATCTCAAAACGCCGTCAGCGGGCCCATTTGATCGGGGTGCGGCGATTGCTGCTGCGGTGCAATATGATGCGCGCATTATTCGCGACGCCTTTGGCGTGCCGCATATATACGGCGCCCGCGACGCGGATGTAGCGTTCGGACTCGCTTATGCGCATGCGGAAGACGACTGGGCGACGATTGAAGATGTTGTCTTCTTCTCGAGAGGGGCGCTGGCCGAGCGAAAAGGCAAAAACGCCGCCATCCCGGATTATTTGATCAAATCGCTGCGCGTCGAAGGCGATGTGCGAGAGAAATACGCCAGCGACCTCTCGCCTGAGTTGCGCGCTGTGGTGGAAGGCTATGCAGCCGGCGCTAATCTTTGGTGTGCGGAAAAGAAGACGCGATGCTCCCCCGGAGTTGCGCCAATAACAGCGTATGATGTGATTGCCGGCTTTGTTGCGCGCACGCCCTTCTTTTACGGATTGGACGCAGAGCTGACGAAACTATTCGAAGGCGATATTGAGACCGCAAGCGAAGCGGAGCGCGCCCGCGAAGCTTTGTTGAAGATAAGCCCAGCCCATGAAATTGGTTCGAACGCCATGGCCGTGGCGCCGCCCCGTTCCACGGACGGCCACACGCGGTTGATGGTGAATTCACACCAGCCCTATGAAGGGCCTGTCGCCTGGTATGAAGCGCGCCTGAAATCAGAAGAAGGCTGGGACATGATTGGCGGGGTCTTTCCCGGCGCGCCGGTGATCCTGCATGGCGCCGGACCGGATCTAGGCTGGGCGCATACCGTCAACAAGCCGGACCTTGTCGATGTTTATGCCTTGACCGTCGATGATGAGAAAAACCCTGCGAAATATATGTTTGACGGCAAATGGCGCGACCTCGAGGTCAAGAAAATCAAATTCAGAGTGAAGCTGTTCGGCCCGTTCAGTCTGCCGGTGACGCGAAAGACATATCGCTCCGTTCATGGTCCTGTGTTTGTGACCGATCACGGTGTTTACGCTGTCGCCTATGGCGCCGCCGGCGATGTCCGCGCCGCCGAGCAGTGGTATCGGATGAACAAGGCTGAAAATTTTGCTGATTGGCGCGCGGCGATGGCGATGAGCGCGATACCCAGCTTCAATACGGTCTATGCGGATCGCGACGGTAATATTGGGTTCTTTTATAATGTTGCGATTCCGGTGCGCGACCCGAACTTTGACTGGTCACGAGTGGTTCCCGGTGATACGTCAGCAACCGTGTGGCGGGGCGTGCGCTCGTTCGACGTCATACCAAGCGTCGTCAATCCGGTTTCAGGCTACGTCGTCAACGCCAATCACACGCCGTTTGAAGCGTCAGGAGAAGGTGACAATCCTGACCCTGCTGACTTTCCTGCTCATTTCGGCATCGACCGTCGTGAGACCAATCGTGGTTTGCGCATTCAGGCGCTTTACGGCGGCGACCTTTCCATCAGCAGCGACGAATTTGTCGCTTATAAGATGGACCATATGTATGCTGAGGATTCACGGGTTATGGAATTGGTCAAAACGCTTCTGGCGAATGAAGACGCTTTAGCAGACCCTGATCTTGCTGATGCGATGGAAACCCTGCGGGTGTGGGACGGATCGGTCAGCGTCGACAATCGTCCTGCGGCGCTGGCGGTGTTGACCGCTCAAAAAGCCCGCGGCGCGTTAATGAATGACGAAGATGCGGAGCAGCCTGACTATTTGAGCGCCTTGCGTGAAACAGCTTCGTCGTTGCGCGCCGGCTTTGGCCGCGTCGATCCGGCCTGGGGCGACGTGGTGCGCCTGAAACGCGGCGAGCATGATCTTGGTCTTGACGGAGGGCCGGATACATTGCGCGCAGTTTATCCCGATGGCGATCCTGGTGAAGGCTCGCTGAGGTCGGTCGGCGGTGACACTTATATTCTGTATGCGGACTGGGCGTCGCGCGAGGCGGTGCAGATCAAAACTATTCATCAATATGGCGCGGCGACGCTTGATGAAACGTCGTCTCATTATGATGATCAGGCGCCGATCTTTGCCCGTAAGGAATGGAAAACGCCGCCCATGATGCTGGGCGACGTTTTGAAGGAAGCGACGGCGGATTACCGTCCGGGTAAGTAACGCGCTAGCCTAGTTTTCTTCGCGCTCATCCGAACGATACCGCTCAAACCAGGCGATGATATTGCCAGCTTTGGCGATAAGATTGGATGGACGCCCGGCGATCAGGTGCGGGGCCTCTGGAACGCGCACCATGGCCGTTTCAATTTCACGCAGTTGCAGCGCCTGGAAATATTGTTCCGCTTCTGATGCGGGCGTTCGATAGTCGGCTTCGCCAGTCATCACCATGGTCGGCGTCGTTACATTGCCGACAAGCGACAGGGGCGAGCGCGCCCAATAAGCATCCGGATCTTCCCAGGGCGGATTTTCGAACCAGTATTTGTAAAAGAACGGATAGCCGTCGGCCGTCAGCGAGAAGCTTGTCCAGTTGATCACTGGCTTGGCGACAACCGAAGCTGCGAAGCGATCAGTCTTACCTATAATCCACGCTGTTAAAACGCCGCCGCCGGAGCCGCCGGTCACAAACAGATTGTTCTCGTCGATAAAGCCGCGCGCGATCGCAGCATCGACGCCGGACATGAGATCATCATAGTCCTGACCCGGATAAGCATGATGGATGAGGTTTGCGAACTCATCGCCATAGCTCGTTGAACCGCGCGGATTTGTGTAGAGTACGACATATCCCGCCGCCGCATAAAGCTGAACCTCGCTTGAGAACTGCGGACCATAAGCGGCAAACGGTCCGCCATGAATTTCCAGAATGAGCGGATATTTCTTCGTCTCGTCGAAATTCGGCGGCTTGACCAGCCAGCCTTCGATCTCACGGTTGTCGGCGGAAGACCGCCACGTCATGCGTTCAACGGCGCCGAGTTCTTTTGCGGCGAAGAGGTCGTCATTGAGGCGCGTGATGCGCGTCGCCGAACCGCCGGCAAGCTTCATCGCGACATCAGCGGGGCGAGTGGCGCGCCCGCTGGTATAGGCGATGTCGCCATTGACGTTCACTGAAAACGAACCGCTTGTATAAGGCCGGCCAAGCACCGTGCCGCCAAGATCGCGGACGAGCGGCGTGACTTCGCCTTCCATTGAAACACGTCCGAGATAGGTTCGTCCGCGGTCATCATATTGCGCAATGATCGCGTCGTCGCTCGCCCATTCGATGGCGTCAATCTGGCGGTCGAAGTCGCCGGTCAGAACGACGCTGTTCGACCCGTCCGCATTCATCACATGCAGGCGCGGTGTCTGATATCCCATCAGTTGATCGTCAAAACCGAGATAGGCAATGCGCCCGCCATTCGGTGAAACGAGGGGGCTGTAATCCGGTCCGTCACGGTCCGTCAGTTGTGCGAGCGAGCCATCGGCGACTGATATGCGCCAGATGTCGCCCTCAACCGGATCGCGTTCCCAGTTTTCATTGCGGTTGGCGGAGAAGTAGATTGCAGAACCATCCGTTGACCAGCTTAGCGGTCCGCCATGATTGAATGCGCCGTCAGTGAGTTGGCGCGGCGTGCCGCCGTCAGCAGGAAGAACAAAGATATGTGTTTTGCCGGGCCGTGTGTAACCGCCGCCGTCAACGCGATAGGTGATGTCTTCGATGATAGTGACCTTCGGCGCCCATTTCGCGCCCTCCGGTTTCTTCGGTGGTTTGGCGAGCGTCGGCTTTTCGTCTTCGACAAACATGGCGAAAGCGATCTGTTTTCCGTCCGGGGACCAGGCGATTGATCTCGGCGCCTCGGTAAGATTGGTGAGGAGCGCCGTCTGACCGGTATCCATCCAGCGCACATAAAGCTGTGGTTTGCCGCCTTCGGCGCCTGTCACAAATGCGAGGCGATCGCCCGAGGGCGACCAGCGCGGGCTCGAATAATTTGCACGGCCAGACAGGATCGGGCGATGGTCTCCGTCATCGGTCGCAACAAGCCAGATATTGCCGCGCGTCTTGTCGGTCATGATGTCGTTCGAGCGCCGCACATAGGCGATATGCGAGCCGTCCGGTGAAATTTGCGGATCCGCTGCATATTCCAACTGGAAGACATCGGTTTCCTGAAAGATCGCCGCGTCGCCGGCTTCATCTTCCTGCGCCGTCACAGGCGCCGTCATGACGATGGCGGATAGGGCGAAAACAGCTTGGGCGAAAGGTCGGCGCATGGTCAAAGCTCTCTCCTGATTAGGTTCGCGGCATCACACACCAGCGCGAGAAGGGACGCAAGGGCATGGGCGCCGCAGTTTATCGGCCCATTCACTACGCTCGAACGCCTGCGAAAGTTTTAAGACGTCAACGAACCCTCGTGAACCAGAACCGCCACATGCGCGGCTTTCAGAAAAGGTGTTGCGATCGTGTGCTTTTCGCCGTGCTTAATGAGGTCGCCGAGAATATGATCGCCTTCGGTTGGTTTGCCCGCCCGGATATCGCCAAGCATTGACGATGAAAGCCGTGATCCGGGATCGAGCAGCAGGTTTTGCGCGTTTTCAATCGCTGCGGGTGAAAGCGCGAACCCTTCCGCTTCGGCGATAGAGAGACACTCGCCAAGCATGGCGCGCGTTGCTTCTTCGCCATAAGGCGTTGCGATGATGTCGCCGACGGCGCCGCGGGCGATCGACGTCATGCCGGCCAACGCGGCGAGGAAAACCACCTTGTCCCACATCGCCTGTTCAACATTTGCAGAACAGACCGCATCGAACCCCGCCGGCGCGATGTAATCGACAAAAGCTTTCAGGCGGCCTTCCTGAGACGGGCGCCTTGCCCCGACGACAATGCGTTGATGAGGTCCGTGCCGTTGAACAGCGCCATCATCATTAAGGCTCGCCTGGATGTAACAGAGACCGCCAGCGACCCGCTCGTCGCCAAAGACGTCGGCCAGCGTTGCGATATGGCGCAACCCGTTCAGCAGGGGAACGATCAGCGTGTTTTCACCGACGGCGCCGTTGAGCGATGCGATTGCGCTTGTGAGGCCGGTCGCCTTGATCGCCATCAGAATGATGTCGGCGTCCGGCAAGGCTTCGCCCGCGACATGAACCGGAATGTCGTCGACTTCTATCTCGCTGTCCGGACTGATCACGGCGAGTCCGTTTTCGCGCAGTTGCGCCGCACGTGGCCCACGCACGACAAAGCTCGTATCGAGACCGGCGGCGCGCATCATGCCGCCGAAATAGCCGCCGACCGCGCCGGCGCCGAGAACAAGGACTTTCATACCCTGCGTTCTAGCAGGTCAGTGCTGCCCGTTCCACATGCACGGTCACCGTCCCGCCCCCCTAAGATTCACAATGTCAAAGAGCCCGCGCAAACAAGCGACGCTTTTTACGCATGGCGCCTTCGAAGGGCCGAGGGTGTTTGGCGAGGCTTTGTTTTCGGAGCCTGTCGCCCGTTTCATCCGGCCGCATGTTGACGCAACGGGAAGTATAGGGGCATCCACAAAGGCGGGGATAACTACGCACCGAATATAGGTTTTATGAAAGAATACCCTCCTGGGGTTGAAGACGGCGCAGGCGCGATCAACTAATACGAGTGCGCCTCAGGCCTGTTTGGCGCGCGCGCGACGCATGCCATAATGCGGGCGTAACAGTTGTTAGAGGCGGAGGCACCATGAGAAGCATTATCGCGGCCATGCTGGCGATCCTGACGATGGGCGGCGGCGCCCTTGCGGCGGATCTCGACGAAATCAGGGAGCGCGGCGTCCTGCGCGTCGCTGTCGCGCCATTGTCGCCATTCGTGATCCGCGACAAGGAGGGCGAGCTCAGCGGATACGAAATCTCATCGACCCGGGCGCTCGGCGACCATCTCGGCGTTGAGGTTGAATATGTGGTGCGCCCGTTCTGCGAGCTTGCCGACGCCATCATCGAGGACGAAGCGGACATTATCGCATCGGGCTATTCCAATACCGAGCGGCGCCGTCGCCTGCTAGGCTTCTCGCTGCCTTATCACGATACGGAATATTATCTCGTCTTGTCGAAGGATGCGGCGCGGCGGGCGAAAACCATGCGCGGCGTCAACCGGGACGACATCGCCATTGGTTATCAGGAAGGCGGCGTCTCCGGCATGGTGGCGCAGGGCGAATTCGGCGGCGCGGCGCTTGAAGGATTTTCCTCTTTCGGTGAAATCGTCAAGGCGCTGAAGAAGCGAAAGATTGACGGCGCCGTCATGTTCTCGCCGTTTCAGGAAATGATCACCGGGCTCGATCTCGGCCGGGTTGAATATATGGTGCCGCACGAATTTGCGCTGACGCGGACGATTGAAGCTTTCGCCATGGACAAGAACGCCGAAGCGTTGCGCCAGGCGCTGAACGCCTGGGTGATCGAGCGCGATCTCGAAGGCGAGTGGGATGCGCTGGAAGCGATATGGTTTACGCCGGAAAACGCCGGCGTCAGCAATCCGCCGCCTTACGCCTGTCCGGCGACGGTCCCGGCGGGGTAGGGCGCGATATTGACGACCGGATTGACGAGGATTTCCTGAACGACGAGTTGAGCCGATCCTGCGCCGAAACGGCTGGCGCGCCAGCGCGTATCATTTTCTAACAACGGATGTTGTTGGAAAGGATATCACCTATGATGTTAAGAGCTATATTCACGGCGGCGTTTGCATTTTTCAGTGTCGCGCAAGCAAGCGCGCAAAATTTTGAAATGTTCGGTCCGGAGGATCATCCGTTTGCGACGGAGTTCCGGGCGGCGCCGGCGGTGCGCGCGGGCGACTTCGTTTATATCTCCGGCGTTGTCGGGGGCATCCGCAATGACGAAGAGCGCACGCCCGAAGCCTACGAAGCTGCAATCCGCGACGCCATGCAGCGGGTGGAAGCGGCGCTTGAACCCGCCGGCGCAAGCTGGCGCGACGTGATCGAGATGACGAGTTTCCATGTCGACATGCGCGAGCATCAGGAAATATTCAAAACCGTGCGCGAAGAGTTCATCACGGATAAACCCTATCCCGCCTGGACCGGGATCGGCGTTGAAAAACTCTGGGCCGACGGGCTGTTCGTGGAAATCCGGGTTGTGGCGTATATAGGAGAATAGGAGGCGCCTGATTTTTTGTGGTTGGCGCCAGTTTGCGCCCGATCCTTCGTCTGTGACTATTTTTTGTGGAAATGTTTTGCACTCGCGCGGGAATTAAACCCGCGCTCGCGTGTTCTCCAACCACCCCATTAGTAACAGACGGAGTTAAACCCATGAAGACTTTAATGATATCCGCCGCCGCCGCTGCTCTGGCCTTGCCGTTGAGCGCGCAGGCCGGCGATCAGATGAAGAAAAATCACACGATGAAAGCTGACGTGCAGACGGAGACGCAAATCGCCGTTGAAAAGCAGGTCATGAAATTCGAGACGCCGAAAATCAGCGCCAGGGAGTTGCTGGGTGAAGGCGTTATCGGCGCGAATGGCGAGCGGATCGCGCGCATCGATGACATTGTCATCGGCGCCGACGGCCGCGCTGACGATATCGTATTCTTAAGCGGCGACGTGTTCGGCCTTGGCGGCAAGCGCGGCGCGCTCGATTTCGATCGTGTCGATCTGACGCTGGATCATGGTTACGACCCGGTCGTACGCGCTTCCCTGACGGAAGACAGCATCAAGACCGCCCGCGCATACAAGACCGATGAAAATAACGACTACTCGCTGGCCTCGGAAATCATCGGAACCAAGATCACCGTTGAAGGCGCCGGCCCTGAAGAAGAAGGCGTTGTCGTCAACGATATCCTGATGTCGAGAGACGGCGTTGCGACCCATGTGATCGTTCAGGAAACCGCGATCGCCAATGTCGGCGCCGGCCTGAAATACGCTCTCGACTTCGATCTTCTTGCTGAGGAGCAGGGCGATGGCGGTCTGGTCCTGAACCTGACCGAACGCGCGCTCAAAGCCTCGCCGATCTATACCAGCTGGGAGGCGACCGCTGTTGAAGGCTGGCGCACGATCAAGCGCGAAACCCCGAAGGGCGCCGATGTCGAGGAAGCCGCCGACAAGACAAGCGACGCGATGCTCGACGCTGCTGACGCCGCCTCGGATGCGGCGAAAGACGCAGCCGACGCGATGGAAGACGCGGCGGAAGCGGCCGCCGACGAACTGGAAGACGCTGCGGACAAACGCGACAACTAATTTTTCCCTCAGCGACCATGACTGAAGGCCGGCGGCGACGCCGGCCTTTTTTGTTTTGTGGGGTGACGGGGCGGGGGTGTATTGCGTCACCATCAACCAGTCATCCCGTTGAACGAATTCGTTCAACGCATTGCAGCACGTAGTGGTGCAATGCAGACGCGGGATCGCTGTCAACGGAGCGCCAACCTCACCCGATCCCGGATCAGCAACGCAGCATTCCATGCTGCATTGCATCCGGGATGACGCTCAAAGCATGATCGTCTCGAAAAGATCGTCCCAGTCAGGATTCACGTCCTCGATCAGTTTCACTTTCCAGTCGCGCCGCCATTTCTTGATCTGCTTTTCACGCGCAATGGCGTCGTCGATGCGATCATGCGCTTCGGCATAGACAAGCCGCGTCGATCCATAGCGCTTGCAGAACGCAGAGCCTTCGCCGTTCCTGTGCTGGTAAATCCGCGCCGCGAGATCCACGGTGACGCCCGTATAAAGCGGCCCGTCCTTTTGGCTGCTCATCATGTAAACATATGCGGCCATAAGTCGATCCTATCATATTTCGTCATCCCGTGCGCAATGCAATGCGTGAGTATTGCTTTGCAGACGCGGGATCGCCGTCAAGGGAGCGCCAACCTTACCCGATCCCGGATCAGCATTGCATCACTTCGTGCTGCAAAGCATCCGGGATGACAACATAAGAAATTTGAACGCATAACTCGGCACCGTCATCCCGGACGCGTCGCAACATGCAATGTTGCTGCGCAGATCCGGGATCCAGCCGCCGCGCCGTCACCGGTCCAGCGAAATCCCGGTCATCAGTTTGGAGGGCGTCACGCCAAAGCCTTTCGCCAGCTTGCACATGGTCTCGAGCGAGATTTCCCGCTTGGCGTTTTCAATATGGCTGACATAGGTGCGATGCAGATCGGAACGATCCGCAAGCTCTTCTTGCGACCATTTTCGCTGGACGCGTAGCTTGCGTATTCTCGTCGCCAATTGCTCGTAAACGCTCATGTCCTGAACAAGCAGCGATGTAGACTAATCGTCTATAGACTACCTGTAACATAATGTTGACGTAGCTGATTTTGTAATGTAGACAAACTGTAACATTTTTACTGACACCCAAAATAAAGCATACGATACAGGGAGGGGACATGATGCACGATAGGGACAACAGAAACATCCGTCTGTTCGTGGAGATGGCCTGCGACGAGCCCGACGGCGTCATCGCGGCGGAGTTCTTTAAGGTCTTCGAACGCCTCCTCGTCATGCGCTTCCCCCGCGCCGTCCTCTCCACGCGCCAGTATGACAGCGAGGCCGCCGCGCGCGCCGACTTCGACGCCGACCCCATGGCCCTCCCGCCGCTGAAATCCTGAGGATACGCTGACCGGGAAGGGATGGCCGTCATCCCGCGCGCATTGCAGCACGTAGTGGTGCAATGCAGACGCGGGATCGCCGTCAACGGAGCGCTAACCTCACCCGATCCCGGATCAGCGCAGCAGCATTCCATGCCGCAGCGCATCCGGGATGACGCTGCGGGTGAAGTGCATGACTATCATCCGCTCATACCGACGGAAGTCGGTATCTAGTCAATGAAAAATAAGACGGGCTCCGCCCGGCATTTTTTCTAAGCTGGATTCCGGCCTGCGCCGGAATGAGCGGCGGGGGAAATGGGTGCCAATAATCCCTCAACCGGTCATCCCGGACTTGATCCGGGATCCGGAATGGCGGGAATCGCTTCGCACAAGCCGTTTTATTTTTTTGCTTATCAATTTTGAACAACTTGGAATTGATCGGATGTTTTGCGTGCTTATTTTCAAAAATTTCCGTGTACTGGGTAATTTTGCCGGAAATTTCATGATAGTAATGAAAAAGACATACACATGAGCACAAATTGGTTTCTTCTGTTAGCCATATGTTATCAAAAAACTCTTGATGGACTTTTGGATCACCCGCAACATCAGTTCCATCGATAAATATGATATTTGGATACCCTTCAATTAATTGCCGCTCACTTTGTTCTTTTTTGTCTTTCCATTTCAAGTCGTAATTTACATTACTAACGACAACAACGGCACGGCCTTTCTCCATAAAGGAAAAACCGATCATTCGATTGTCGCTCTCGATATTTACAAGATGCATTTGTAGCTCAGCCTGTAAAAATTCTTCTGGGCCGCCAACAATTGCCGGCTTCTGCATCACATTCACTCTCACTAATTCATGCAAATCGAGAATTGTTTCCTTGCCATCTTTTCCAGGTTCATATGTTCGATAAATGCTTTGAATAACATCTTTGTCATCAAAAAGTTCTTGAACTAATTTAAGCGTAACACCTTCTTTGAGGTAGAGTGTAAGTTGATCGCATGTTTTGACTTTTTCATAAATAACGTCGGCGATCGCTCGCTTTTCACCGTGTTTAAAAAAGTTGGAAATATCACTCGTTTTGCATTCTGCAAAATATTCGATGTCGTCTCTTTTTAACTTTAAATCCGGATGTGGCCCGGACTTTGAGCTCATGTCTGGCTCTAATTCGATCTGAAAGCCTTTGTCTAGCAGAAAGCCTGCAACACGCGCGGTGAACAAGTGGTTATGGTTGTCGTATTGTTTGATAAATCGCTTAAACCCAGTGCAGTCTTGAATCTTCGATAATATATCTCTGCACAATATGAGAACATCGATATCTTGCTCGCGATAAAGCTCCTTATGAAATATTTTTTCATAGTTGAAACCGAATATGCTAGCTAAGAAATCAAATGCTTTTTTGATATCGGCTTCAGTCAGGCCTCTTAGATCCAAGTATTCTCGTTGAACATTATACTCTATTCGAATCTGCTTTTCTTTCAGGGCCATTCCTAAGCCGCCCGTCTTTTCCGCGTCGCCTTCTTCTTCGCGGGGGCCTTTTTCGTCGCTGACGCTTTGACGCCCGTCTTTGGCGCCTTCAGCATCCCTTTCAGGAACCGCCCCGTATAGCTCTTCGCGACTTTCGCGACGTCTTCGGGCGTGCCCGCCGCGACGATCTCGCCGCCGCCATCGCCGCCTTCGGGGCCCAGGTCCAATATCCAGTCGGCCTGTTTGATGACGTCGAGATTGTGTTCGATGACGACGACGGTGTTGCCGTTATCGGCGAGCTCCTGAATGACTTCCATCAGACGGCGGACATCCTCGAAGTGGAGGCCGGTGGTCGGCTCGTCGAGAATATAAAGCGTGCGCCCCGTGGCGCGCTTCGACAGTTCCTTTGACAGCTTCACGCGCTGCGCCTCGCCGCCGGAGAGCGTCGTCGCCTGTTGCCCGATCTTGATATAGGAAAGGCCGACGCGGTTCAGCGTTTGCAGCTTGTCGCGGATCGACGGCACGGCCTTGAAGAACTCGGCGCCTTCCTCGACCGTCATGTCGAGGACGTCGGCGATGGACTTGTCCTTGAACTTCACTTCCAGGGTTTCGCGGTTGTAGCGCGCGCCCTTGCAGACATCGCAGGTGACGTAAACATCGGGGAGGAAGTGCATCTCGATCTTGATGACGCCGTCGCCCTGGCACGCTTCGCAGCGCCCGCCCTTGACGTTGAACGAGAACCGCCCCGGTTTATAGCCGCGCGCTTTCGCTTCGGGCAGGCCGGCGAACCAGTCACGGATCGGCGTGAACGCGCCGGTATAGGTCGCGGGGTTCGAGCGCGGCGTGCGCCCGATGGGCGACTGATCGATATCGATCACCTTGTCGAAATTTTCGAGGCCCTTGATCTCGCGATGCTCGGCGGGCGCGTCCTTACTATTATAAAGACGGCGCGCGGCGGCCTTGTACAAGGTCTCGATGATCAGCGTCGACTTGCCGCCGCCGGAAACCCCGGTGACGCAGGTGAGAAGACCGACGGGAACCTCGGCCGTCACGTTTTTCAGATTGTTGGCTTTCGCGCCCTTCACCTTGATGGTCTTGCGCTTGTTGAAGGGGCGCCGTTTGGCGGGGACGGGGACTTCGCGCCGCCCGGCCAGGTAATCGCCGGTGAGCGAGCGTTTGGCGCCCTGAATTTGTTTCACCGTGCCTTGCGCGACGATTTCGCCGCCATGCACCCCGGCGCCAGGACCGATATCGACAATATGATCGGCGGCGAGGATCGCTTCCTCGTCATGTTCGACGACAATCACCGAGTTGCCGAGATCGCGCAGGCGCTTCAGCGTTTCGAGCAGGCGTTCATTGTCGCGCTGATGCAGACCGATGGAGGGCTCGTCCAATACATAAAGAACGCCGGTCAATCCTGATCCGATCTGTGACGCAAGACGAATGCGTTGCGACTCGCCGCCGGAGAGCGTGCCCGACGAGCGCGACAGGGTCAGATAGTCGAGCCCGACATTATTGAGGAAGGAGAGGCGCTCGCGGATCTCTTTCAACACGCGAACGGCTATCTCCATGTCTTTTTTGGACAGTTTGCCTTCCAGCGCGTCGAACCAGGCACCCGCCGCCTTAATGGAAAAGGCCGTCGCTTCGGAAATCGAAAGACCGTCGATCTTCACCGCCAGCGCTTCGGGTTTGAGGCGCAGCCCGTGACAGGCATCGCAATCGGTGATCGCCTGAAAACGCGACAGCTCTTCGCGCACCCAGGACGAGTCCGTTTCGCGCCAGCGCCGTTCGAGGTTGGGAATGACCCCTTCGAACGGTTTGACGGTTTCGAATTTGCGCGCGCCGTCGGCGTAAATAAACTTTATCTCGTCATCGCCGGTACCGTAGAGCACAACATATTGCGCTTCTTCATCGAGTTCCTCGAACGGCGTGGTGGTCTTGAATTTGTAATGGCGCGCCAGCGCCTGCAGCGTTTGCGCATAATAGGGCGACGTTCCCTTCGACCAGGGGGCGATGGCGCCATTATTCAGCGCCAGCGATGTGTCAGGGACGACAAGTTCTTCATCGAACACCATTTCCGTGCCCAGACCGTCACAGGACGGACAGGCGCCGGCCGGCGCATTGAACGAAAACAAACGCGGTTCGATCTCGTCAATCGTGAAACCGGAGACGGGACAGGCGAATTTTGCAGAGAAAATTGTGCGCTGCGGCGCGCCACTTTCATCTTTTTTGTCGGCGGATTCCGCAATTGCAATGCCGTCAGCGAGTTCAAGCGCCGTTTCAAACGACTCCGCAAGGCGCGATTCAATGCCTTTCTTGATCACGATGCGATCAACGACAACTTCGATATCGTGTTTGATTTTCTTGTTCAGCGCGGGAACGTCGGCGATTTCATGATACTCGCCGTCGACTTTCACGCGTTGAAAGCCTTTTTTCATCAGTTCGGCGAATTCTTTCCTGTATTCGCCCTTACGACCGCGAATAATCGGCGCGAGAAGATAAAATCGCGCGCCATCATCCTCTTTCATCAATCGATCGACCATTTCAGTGACGGTTTGCGATGTAATCGGCAAACCGGTCGCCGGTGAGTAGGGAACGCCGATGCGCGCCCATAACAGGCGCATATAGTCGTAAATCTCCGTCACCGTGCCGACGGTTGAGCGCGGATTGCGCGACGTTGTCTTCTGTTCAATGGAAATCGCCGGTGAAAGTCCGTCGATCTGGTCCACATCCGGTTTTTGCATCAGCTCCAGGAACTGGCGCGCATAAGCGGACAAACTTTCCACATAACGGCGCTGGCCTTCGGCGTAGATCGTATCGAACGCGAGTGATGACTTTCCGGAGCCTGAAAGCCCGGTCATGACGATCAGCTTGTCGCGCGGCACCTCCAGCGTGACGTTTTTCAGATTGTGTTCGCGCGCGCCGGCGATGCGGATCGTTTTCAAACTCATGGATGCTCTTCGTCTCTTTATATATGGGCGATGTCACGCCGGATTGCGTATGCGGTCTTTATATCGACGTTGACACCAAGAACAAGGTGTGAACATTTGGGCTGCACGCCCCGTTTTTCAATGGGGATAAACAGTCATTGAGCGCAAGCCGAATCCAAGCGATGAGCTGCATTGCGCAAGGTTTACGGAGAATTTTCATGGCAGGAAGTGTCAACAAAGTCATTTTGGTCGGCAATCTCGGCGCCGACCCTGAAGTACGCAAATTTCAGAACGGCGGATCGGTTTGCAATCTGCGGATTGCAACATCGGAGAACTGGAAAGACAAAAATACCGGCGAACGCCGCGAAAAAACCGAATGGCACTCCGTTGCAATCTTTTCGGAAGGTCTTGTGCGCGTTGCGGAACAATATTTGCGCAAAGGATCGAAAATTTACGTCGAAGGACAACTTGAAACGCGTAAATGGCAAGATCAAAGCGGCAATGACCGTTACACAACGGAAGTTGTTCTTCGCAATTTCAACTCATCAATGGTGATGTTGGACGGAAGAAGCGGCGGTGATCGCAATATTGAACGAAATAATGGCGGTATGTCCGATCAAGGAGGTTCTTCAGGCGGACAAAGTTATGAATTAGACGACGACATACCGTTCTAAAAACGTTTTTGCGTTCAAAAAACGCAACATCGAATCAAAAAATGTAAAAAAAAGTGCATGCAGACGCATTGCGTTCTGCATTTGCAATACTTTTTTAGAAAATTACGTTATGGTCCGAAGTTCGAATCATGATTCGGAGGTGAACCATGGCGGTCAAAAGAAAAACGACCAAAAGAAAAGCGGCGAAGAAAAAAACCGCGAAACGTAAGACGACTAAGCGTAAAACAACTAAGCGTAAGGCAGTAAAACGCAAAGCCACAAAGCGTAAGGCGACAAAACGTAAAGCGGCGAAGAAAACCGCGAAGCGTAAGACAGCCAAGCGCAAAACGGCGAAAAAAGCCACGAAACGCAAGGCTACTAAGCGGAAAACCGCGAAGAAAAAGGCCACTAAGCGTAAGACGGCTAAGCGCAAGACTGCAAAGCGTAAAACGGCCAAGCGCAAGACGACTAAGCGTAAAACCGCGAAGCGCAAAACAGCTAAGCGTAAGACTGCAAAGCGTAAAACGGCCAAGCGCAAGACAACAAAGCGCAGAACCAAGCGTAGATAATCCGCATAATCAGCCCATCGCGGCATGATTTGCGGATTTTTCGCTTTTGCGCCTCGCGCTGATGGTGTTTTGAAGCATCATAATGCGCATCAGAGGGGCTTTTCATCGGTGAACTGGTTTTACACCGGTGTTTTGCGGGGGGAGATCTCCGCCACAAGACTTCCGGACTAAAGTTCGGCAAAATAAGAATTCGAAATTGAATTCACCCAAAGCCCCGGTCGCAACTGCGCCGGGGCTTTATTTTTATTGGAATATTTCGGACGCAAATTGAATTTTTAAACCGCCGAAACGTAATGTTCGCGCGTATATTCCTGTTTGCAGTGCAATTTTCGCCCATATTGCGCAGTTGAACACAAATTCTTGACTGGAAAGCCGCTTGTGCGGTTTTGCTGTGACTTTTACGCTTGAAACCGATGAAATTTCATAATCGCGCGGTTCAATCCGCGAAAAGGGAAATTAGCAGCGTATTATCCGTTATTGACGATCAAACACATATGGAGGCGCCAGATGACTCGACTGCTCCAAAACTCTAACCGCTCATCTAAAATATTTTGCAATGCAACACTGATTGCGCTGATGGCGGCGTGTGCAGCGTGTACGACGTCTTCTTCCGCGAAAACGAAATGGATTGCGCAAGGATATCTGACGCCAGGTCCGACAAGTGAACCAGAAATTATAGGAGGCTTTGAAGATCAAGCGGCATGCATAAACGCCGTTGATAATTGGAAAAGCAGTCAAGTCGTTGGAAACCCGGTATTTGCCGAATGCCTGGAAGTGAGTGCGAATGACGCCAGGTATGGACCAGCAAGGCTTCTGCTTTTGAATCAATAGCCTCTATAGACGATGCGATGCGCGCGCTTGTGGGAATCGGCGATTTTTTATCTATTCGCCGGATAGAGATAGAATCCAAGATATTTTGCTAAGTTGAAATTATTACGACGTATAGTTGGCTGCAGTGGCTCCATGGTCAAAAGCGATACGTGCTGCGACTTCCTTAAAAAGTTTCACACAGACAGCCGCCGTCATGTCGTTGATGTCCCGATCGGGATTATATTCGACGATGTCGGCGCCGATGACGGGGCCGGGAAGCCCGTCGATAACGCTCAATACTTCGCGAACAGTCAGTCCGCCTGGCTCGTGATGCGAAACGCCGGGGGCGAAGGCGGGATCGAGGCCGTCTATATCAATCGATACATATGTCGGGCCTGCCGGCAGGTTTTGTAGCGCGTTGTTGATCTCGCGCGGCGAAAATACACTTACGCGATATTTTTCGATTTGCACCTGTTGGGTTTTGTTGATGGTGCGGATGCCGACTTGAGTAAGAGATTTTACTCGATCGGATTCAAACAGCCGTGCAAACGGCGATGCGTGCGAAGACGGATTGCCTTCAAAGTCCGGGTAAAGATCGGGGTGCGCATCGATATGAACAATATTCGGAGCGTTCCCTTTGGCGCGAACCAGTCCCTCGACAATTGGCCAGGTAACAAAATGATCGCCGCCAAGAAATAGCGCGCTCCCCGACTGGAATGCTTGCTTTGACGCTTCGGCGATGCGTTCGAAATCTCCACCATCTTCTTTTAGCTGCAGGTCGCCATTATCCTTCAACAGCGCCGCATCGCTGAGGTCGATACCGCGTTCTGAAGAGTAATTACTCATCCCGCTATGAAAAATGCGCCTGATTTGAGCGGGCGCTTTGGCGGGCCCCCTGATGTGAGACGAGTTAATGTCGGTCGGCAATCCGATGAGGCTGATAGGCGCTTTCATGATATCCATTCGCGTGCGGAGCTCAGGCTATAACCAAGCGCGCATCAGGATTATATCTCAAATTTGTCAAGCGCCGAACTGGTGTCAACGCCGCCTGCGCTTGAGGCGCCGCCCATCACGTAGATTGCGTTATCAAGCGCAACAGCGCCAAGGCCGTGACGGCGGCGAGGCATGGCTGCAACGGCGCGCCACCGATCCGTGTCTGGATTATATTCCCAGGCTTCAGCAAAAACACCGCCGCCGCCCGGTGCGAAATACTCACCGCCAAAAACGTAAATATTGCCGTTCAGAACCGCCGCCGCCAGACCGGCCTGCGCCTTCGGCATCGGGCGCGCCTGCGCCCAGCGGTCCGAAAGGGCGTCATAGACTTCAACCACATTTGTGTTGCCGTCGCTGACGGTGCGCCCGCCAATGACATAGAGTACGCCATTGACAACGGCGCCGGCGGCGGAATTGCGCGGCGTTGGCAGCGGCGCCAGAGACTGCCAGCTGTTCGACGCCGCATCATAAATCCAGTGTTCATCCGTATCGATATGATGCCCCCAGTCGCTGTTGAGGCTGCCCGAAGGCGCCCGTCCGCCAGCGACGTGAATGAACCCGCCGAGCGATGCGCAAACGGCTTCCGCCTGCGGGTGAGGCAGGGGCGCCATCTGGTCCCAGGGTTCATCAAGCGAGCCGGTGCGCCAGCAGTCAGGACGCATTTGCCATCCGCCAAAACTATCGCGCGCAAAACCGCCAACGCCGTAAAGATAACCATTATTGTTGACCAGGGCGATGTGGTGGCGCGGTTGCGGCAATGGCTCACCATAACCCCATGCATCGTAAAGCGGATCGTAAAATGTCACCTGATCGGTGACGTCGAAAGGCGCATTCGGCGCAAGGCCGCCAGCGCTGACGATAATATTGTATGGCTTTGGTTTGAGGCTTGTTGTGGGAATGTCGCGCGCTTTCCAGAACGGCGCCGGATAAATCTCCTGCACGGCGAACGGCATATCGGCGAGCGGCGTCCATGCGCCGGTTGCATCGCTTTCATGAGCGCGTGCGCCAAAGGCGGCGGCGGACATTATTGCGCCGCCCCCCATCAGGATTGACCGTCGATTGACTGTCTTCATGAGCTTATCCCCCTACACCACATTGACGCCCCCACATCAGTCTTACATGCCCCCGGATGCTTTCGCCGCCGTTATCGCACCCCGGCAGCAGGAAGGCGGAAGCAACGGAAATTCCAAGGGAATTTTAAACGGATATCACCGTCTTCCCCAACAAGATACGAAGCCCAGCTTAGCCTAAGACCGCGCTGGAATAAACCGAGCCTGAATTCGCGTAAATGCTTGGCTTTACGGGGGCTGAATGCTAAGCCAAGCCTTCATTTTCTCACCTGATTCCAGAAGGCTAGCCGCGTGGCGGACGACGATAACAATCAAGAAAATTCAGATGAACAGACACCGCCCGTAGATCCGGGTATGTCGTCAATTTCCATCGAAGACGAAATGCGCAAATCGTATCTCGATTATGCGATGAGCGTCATCGTCAGCCGTGCGATTCCGGACGCGCGTGACGGACTGAAGCCTGTCCATCGCCGCATTCTGTGGGCGATGCATGAGATGGGGCTTGTTCACAATAAAGGGTATCGCAAATCGGCTGGCGTCGTCGGTGAAGCGATGGGTAACTACCACCCCCATGGCGATCAGGCGATTTACGATGCGCTGGTGCGCATGGCGCAGGATTTCTCCATGCGCCTCCCGCTGATCGATGGGCAGGGCAACTTTGGTTCTATTGACGGCGATCCGCCGGCGGCCATGCGCTATACGGAATGTAAGCTCGAAAAAGTCACCAACGCGCTTCTTGACGATATTGAAAAGGACACGGTTCAGTTCACGCCAAACTATGACGGGCGCAAACTGGAGCCGTCAGTTCTGCCGGCGCGTTTTCCGAATTTGCTTGTAAACGGATCGGGCGGCATCGCCGTCGGTATGGCGACGAACATTCCGCCGCATAATCTCGGCGAGGTTGTCGATGCAACTATGGCGATGATTGACGATCCCGGCATCAGCGATGAGCGGTTGATCGAAATTGTGCCGGGCCCGGACTTTCCGACCGGCGGCATGATTTTGGGTCGCGCCGGATCAAAAGCGGCGTTGCTGCTTGGGCGCGGGTCCGTCGTCATGCGCGGGCGCGCGACGATTGAGGAAGTGCGCAAGGACCGCTACGGCATCATCATTACTGAAGTGCCATATCAGGTGAATAAGGCGCTGATGATTGAACGTATCGCGGGTCTGGTGCGTGAGAAGAAAATCGAGGGCATTGCTGATATTCGTGACGAATCTAACCGTCACGGCATTCGCGTGGTCATCGAATTGCGCCGTGACGCCGCCGCCGACGTCGTCTTGAACCAGCTCTATCGTCACTCCCAGCTTCAAACGAGCTTTGGGGTCAACCTGCTCGCATTGAATGGCGGGCGCCCGCAGCAACTGTCACTGCGTGACGTTTTGGCGGCGTTTATCGACTTCCGCGAGGAAGTGGTTACGCGACGGACAAAATTTGAACTCGCCAAGGCGCGTGACCGCGCCCACATTCTTGTTGGCCTGGCGATCGCGGTCGCCAATATCGACGAAGTTGTGGCGCTGATCCGCAAGGCGCCCGATCCGGCGACAGCAAAAATCCAATTGATGGAGCGGGACTGGCCGGCCAAAGATCTGGCGCCGCTTGTCCTGTTGGTCGCCGATCCGCGCCATATGATGAGCGACGGCAATGTGCTGAAACTGTCTGAAGAACAGGCGAAAGCAATCCTCGATCTCAGATTGCAGCGTCTGACGGCGCTGGGCCGCGACGAAATTGGCGATGAGTTGAAAGGCCTTGCCGACAAGATCGCCGATTACCTCGATATTCTGCGCCGTCGTGATCGCGTGATGACCATCATCAAGGATGAGCTGGTTGCGGTCAGAGAAGAGTTCGCCACGCCGCGCAGAACGGAAATCGTTGAGGCCGAAGGCGAAGTCGAAGATGAAGACCTGATCACTCGCGAAGAGATGGTCGTGACGGTGACGCATTCCGGCTATGTGAAACGCACGGCGCTATCGACCTATCGTGCGCAAAAGCGCGGCGGCAAGGGCCGGGCGGGCATGAAGTTCAAGGACGAAGATTTCGTCAGCCAGCTCTTTGTGGGCAATACCCACACGCCGCTATTGTTCTTCACCTCAACCGGCATGGCCTACAAGCTGAAGCTCTGGCGCCTGCCGGAGGGCGCCCCGAACTCGCGCGGCAAGGCGTTTGTGAATTTGCTGCCGCTAGGCCCGGATGAGCGCGTCACAAATATTCTGCCGCTTCCCGAAGACGAAGAAGCCTGGGACAAGCTTCATGTGATGTTCGCAACGCGATCGGGCGGGGTTCGGCGTAACAAACTTTCAGATTTCCAGCGGGTCAATCGCAATGGCAAGATCGCCATGAAGCTCGACGAAGGCGACCGGATTATCGGCGTCGATATTTGCCGCGAAGACGAAGATATCTTGCTGACCACAGCGGCCGGCATGTGCATCCGCTTCCCGGTTGACACGGTGCGTGTATTCGCCGGACGGACATCAACCGGCGTGCGCGGTATCAAACTCGACAAAGATAATGTGGTAATTTCGATGGGCGTCCTGCGTCATGTGGAAACGACATCGGATGAATCCAAAGCTTATCTGAAACACGCGGCGGCGATGCGCCGGGCGGCGGGCGAGGCCGATGCGGAAGATCCGGAAGATAATGGCGCGCCTGACGTCGCCATCAGTCCGGACCGACTGGCGGAGCTTGGCGCCGCAGAACAGTTTGTGCTGACCGTGACTGAAAACGGCTATGGCAAGCGCACCTCGTCTTATGAATACCGGACCTCCGGTCGTGGCGGGAAGGGCATCATCGCTATTCAGACGACAAGTCGGAACGGGCCTGTCGTTGCGTCTTTCCCGGTCGAAGACACCGACCAGATCATGCTTGTCACCGATGGGGGCCAGCTGATCAGAACGCCGGTCAACGACATCCGCGCCGCCGGGCGTAACACCCAAGGGGTGACTATCTTCCGCACGCGTGAAGATGAAAAAGTCGTTTCCGTCGGGCGGATTGAAGATGTCGATGGCGATGAGGACGATGAAAACGAGGGTGACGGACCTGAAAGCGGGTCTGACGCCGGGTCTGGCGCATGACCAGACTGATCGGCCTTTATCCCGGTACGTTCGACCCTTTGACCCTTGGTCATGTCGATATTGTCGAACGGGCGATGAAGCTGGTCGACGAACTTGTAATCGGCGTCGCCATTAATCGCGACAAGGGGCCGCTTTTTTCTCTCGATGAGCGTGTCGCCATGGTGGAAAAAGAAATGGCGCGCATTTCGAGCGCCGCCGGCGTACCGATAAAAGTTGTGCCGTTTGAATCTCTACTGATGAAATTTGCAGAAGACGTGAACGCCAGCATTATCATACGCGGTTTGCGCGCGGTGTCTGACTTTGAATATGAGTTCCAGATGGTCGGTATGAATCAGGCGCTTAATGACGAAATTGAAACGGTGTTTTTGATGGCGGATGCGCGCTTTCAATCGATCGCATCGCGACTGGTCAAGGAAATCGCGCGGCTTGATGGCGATATCGCGTCTTTTGTTCCAGGCCATGTCGTCGAGAGTCTGAAAGCGAAGTTTCCACGAAAATAGCTTTGGAAGCATTTTGCTAAACAGCGACGACGACAGGAGGAAGTAAGATGGCGGATATCAAAGGCGGTTGCTTATGCGGCGCGGTTCGTTTCTCCAGGGCCGGCGATCCGCTTTTTATGGCCAATTGCCACTGTTCCGATTGTCGTAAATCCAGTGCGTCAGGGCATATGTCCCTACTCGGTTTGCTGAAAGATAATGTGCAATTTACCGGCGAGGTGACAGAATATGAGATTAAGGCCGACTCCGGCGCGACGGTTACGCACCATTTCTGCCCAGCTTGCGGATCGCAGATTTATAACAATACGACCAACCGCCCGGGGAATGTCGCGATTGTAGCAACGGCGCTTGACGATCCATCCGTGTTTTCGCCGCAAGCTGTTGTCTACGCGTCGGGCGCCGAGCCGTGGGACCCGCCTTATGACGGCGTGCCGCACTTTGAGAAAATGCCGCCGGCTGGTGGGTGATAGGAGAAACAGTCACTATGCGTATGATATCCTTTTTGAGCGCGGCGCTGGCCTTCAGCGCCGCTTCAGCGCTTGCCGACGATGATGACAAAGAAGCGCCGTCGCCCTATGAGATCCTCCAGAATGCGCCGGCTGAAGCCTGGCGCGCGCTTGATCCTGAAAATACCGTCTATATGGACCTCCCGGCGGGAACGGTTGTGATTGAACTGCGTTCGGATTTTGCGCCAGGACATGCACAACGAATCAGGGAACTGACCCGTGAGGGTTTTTATGACGGGTTGAACTTTCACCGCGTTATTGAAGGTTTCATGGCGCAAGGCGGCGATCCGAAAGGCGATGGCACTGGCGGGTCTGAAAAGCCGAACCTGCAACCGGAGTTCACCCGCGATACGCAGAATGTGAACGGCTTCGTTGAAGTTGGCCGCGACCGTATATCGCCGCGTGTTGGTTTTGTTGACGGTATGCCGGCGGCGGCGCAACCGGAAGCGCTACGGACTTTTAAAACTGACCGCCGGGTCGATTTGTGGCCGCTGCATTGTCCCGGCGTAATGTCGATGGCGCGCGCCGCCGACCCGGCCAGCGCAAACAGTCAGTTCTTCTTAATGATTGGCGATTCACGCACTAATCTTGACCGGCGTTACACAGGGTGGGGATGGATCGTTGACGGGTTTGAAGCAACGCGCCGCATCACACGCGGCGAACCGCCCAGCCGTCCAACGCCGATCATGCGTGTACGTATCATGGCCGATGTCCCTGAGGGCGAGCGTGAGGCCATTCAGGTGATGCGCACTGACAGTGATGCTTTCATGGAGTTTTTGCGGGCGTCCGGCGAAGTCGATGAGTCCGGTTATGTAAAAGACATCTGCGATATCCGGGTCCCAATTCAGAATAATGGAGAAATTGAATATGAGCGATAAGCTGATCCTGAAACTTGATACCGGCGACGTCGCCATTGAGACTTTTCCGGATAAGGCGCCAGATCACGTGGCGCGCATCAAAGAGCTTGCAGATGCGGGCTTTTACGATGGCTTGATCCTGCACCGGGTCATCGATGGATTCATGGCGCAGATGGGGTGTCCGAACGGCACCGGCATGGGCGGCTCAAAAGAGCCGGATCTGAAAGCCGAGTTCAACGATGTCAGTCATCAGCGCGGGGTCTGCTCCATGGCGCGGGCGCAAAACCCTGACAGCGCGAACAGCCAGTTTTTCATCTGTTTTGACGACGCGTCGTTCCTTGACGGCCAATACACCGCCTGGGGCAAAGTCGTTGAAGGGATGGAGCATGTGGACGCCGCCCAGCGCGGCGAACCGCCAGCGACGCCCACCAAGATTGTTTCATTCCGCACCGCCGCCTGATGGTGTTTCCCTGGTAAAGCGCCAATAAAACCGGCGCTTTACGGGTATCCGGAAAATTTAAGGGATTTGCGTTATTAGCGCTGGCTCCTGAATCAAGTTCAGGTGGTTGGGTAGTATTGAACATGGATGAAAGGCGGCGATGACTTCGCCAAAAGGCATAGTTGCGATTGTCGGGACCGGCTTTGTGGCCGATCTCTATATGCGCTCATTCAAGACGTTCCCGAATATCAAGGTCGTCGGCGCCTATGATATCGATGAGGCGCGGCTGAAAACCTTCAGTGCTTATTGGGACGTTCCAGCGGCAGGCAGTCTCGATGCGCTGTTATCGACGCCTGACCTTCAGCTGGTTTTGAACCTCACCAATCCGGGCGCACATTTTGCCGTTAGTAAAGCGGCGCTGGAAGCCGGACGCCATGTCTATTCGGAAAAGCCTTTGGCGGTCAGCATGGTCGATGCTTATGCGCTTCATGCGCTTGCGAACGACCGCAAGCTGATGCTGGCGTCGGCGCCCTGCAGCTGGCTATCGGAGGCGGCGCAAACCGTCTGGAAAGCCGTTTCAACCGGCGCGATCGGAACGCCGCGTCTCGTTTACGCTGAACTTGACGACGACTTCATACCGAAAGCGCCTTACGAACAATGGTTGAGCGAAAGTGGCGCGCCATGGCCGGCGAAGGATGAGTTCCAGGTTGGCTGCACGCTTGAGCATGCGGGCTATTATCTCACATGGCTGATGGCGGTGTTCGGGCCGGTCGATAAAGTCGTCGCCGCCTCCGCCAATCTCATCCCGGATAAGCTGCCGGGTGGCGAGGAAACCGCGCCGGACTATTCAACGGCGATCCTGTTTTTTAAAACAGGCATGGTGGCGAGGCTCACCTGTTCCATTATCGCGCCCCATGATCACCGTATGCGGATTATTGGCGACGATGGCGTGCTGGAACTCGACGAATGCTGGAATAACACGGCGCCCGTGCGCATCCGCAAGCGCCATGTCTTGCGGCGTAAGCTGATCAACAGCCCTGTCGCACGGCGGGAGAAAATCGATGGCGACACCCATCCGAAAGTCGGGAAATGGGGCGCCGCGGCGATGAATTTCGCCCTCGGACCGGCGGAAATGCTGGTGGCGCTGGAAGCCGGTCGGCCGTCACTTCTGAACGCCGATTTTGCTTTACATCTCAATGAGGTAACGCTGGCTATTCAGAACGCAGGGGAGGGTGCTGGCAGCCAGCAAATGAACAGCTCATTCAAGCCCGTCTCGCCCACGCCCTGGGCCGAAGCGGCTGGCGCCCGCGCGGCGAGGGTTCATCCATGAGCGTGCGTTTTGGCATGGCGGGGACCGGCGCCATGGCGGTCGCCATGTTGCCGGCGTTTCGGCATGCGCCCGGCGCGGACCTTGTTGCTGTTTCGTCCAGTTCAAATGATCGTGCACAGCAGTTTGCGGCGACGCACAGTGTTGCGAAAAGTTACGGCGATTTTAATGCAATGCTTGGCGATGCGTCCATTGACGCAATCTATATCGCTAATCGAACCCGCGACCACGCGTCTGCGTCAATCGCCGCTCTGCAAGCCGGTAAGCATGTGTTGTGTGAGAAGCCTTTTGCGCTAAGCGCCGAAGAAGGTGAGAAGGTCATTGCGGCGGCGCGCGGCTCCGGCAAAGTTTTCATGGAAGGTTTGTGGACGCATTTTCTGCCCGCTTATCGGCGTGTTCATGGCCTTATTCACAACGATGAAGTCGGTGAAGCAAAGCACCTTGTCGCCGGATACGGCTACCCGACGTCGCCGGAAATCAGACCGCGCCTCTTTTATAAAGACGATGGCGGCGTACTGCTCGATATCGCTGTTTACCCAATTTCGCTGGCGCTTCGGTTGATGGGACCGGTTGATGGCGTTGACGCTGACATCAAACGCAATAGCGAGGGGGTCGATACGCATGCAAGCCTGCAACTGCACCATGAAAATAGCGCCATATCGCAGCTGGTTGCGTCTTTCGACGTATTGACAGCGAACGCCGCAACGATTGGGTGTAGCGAAGGTCAAATCTCTATCCCGGCGCCATTATTCGGCGCCGAACAGGTTGTGGTCGAGCGGTTTAACGCTTCGCTGAGCGCGTCTGGGAGCAGCAAGCCCGGGTTGAAGGGCGCATTAAGGCAAAATCCGCTATTGCGCAGGGTTAAAAACGCACTCAGCGGCGGCGAACATCATCCATATGGCGCTAATCAATACCTCCCGCAAATGCAACATTTCACAACGCTTGTGGAGCAGCAAAGACTTGAAAGCGACATCGCTACCCACGCGTTATCGATTGAAGTGTTGCGCGTCATCGACCGTTTGCACGAACGGGAAGGGGCGTAGGCGATGACGAAGATTGCTTATCTAATGAACTCCTACCCGATGACGTCAACCACGTTTATCCGGCGCGAGATTGAGGCGCTTGAGAAACAAGGCGTTAAGATCACCCGTTATGCAGTTCGCCACTGGGACGGAAAGCTTGTCGATCCGGATGACATCAATGAGCAAAAACAAACGCATTTTCTTCTCACAGGAAATTCGTTCGGCCTGATCGGCGCCTTTTTGACCGAGCTTGTGACCAATCCGGCAGGCGTAGTACGATCGATCGGCCCCTGGGTGACGCTATTACGAAATGCTCGGGGCGGCCTTATTCGTCACGCCGCTTATTTGCTCCAGGCCGCTTATCTGCGCCGCCGGGCAAAGGCGGATGGTATTTCGCATATCCATGTGCATTTCGGGACCAACGCATCGGCGGTTGCGATGTTGTCACGGCTCATGGGCGGTCCCAGTTACAGCTTTACGGTGCACGGGCCCGATGAATTAACCGATGCCCCGTTGCTAAGTTTTCCGCAAAAGATCGAACATGCTAAGTTTGTTTCTGCGATTTCCAATTTTTGTAAGTCGCAGCTGATCCGTTTCAGCTCCATCCGTTTTTCCGAGAAAATAAAGATTGTTCACTGCGGATTGGCGCTTGAAGGGTTTCAACCATCGCCGCCGCCGGACAATAATATTTTCGTCTGCGTCGGACGGCTGTGTCCGCAAAAAGGACAGGCGCAGTTGCCTGCCGCTGTTGCCGCCTTGCGTGATGATTTTCCGGACATGAAGATCGTTCTTATCGGCGACGGTGAGTCCCGGGCGGATATTGAATCCGAAATCGCCCGCTATGGCGTCGAAGGCCAGATCGAAATTCTGGGCTGGGTTGAGAACAAACGCGTTCGCGAAGCGGTTGCGAATGGGAAAGTCTTCCTGCTGCCAAGTTTTGCGGAAGGCTTGCCCGTCGTGATCATGGAAGCGCTGGCGCTTGGCCGGCCCGTGATCTCAACATACATTGCGGGCATTCCAGAACTTCTCGATCATGAATGCGGCTGGATCATCCCCGCCGGCGCCCATGATGCGCTCGTCGATGCTTTGCGCAGCGCACTCTCCGCTTCATCGCAGGAACTTGTCGCTAAAGGCGAAGAGGGACGCTTGCGGGTTGAGCGCGAGCACGATGTCGATAAGGAAGCGGCGAAGCTGCGAGCGCTTTTTGAAGCGGCTGCCGAACGGCAATCCGTCAGTTGAGTTTAACGGCCCAGGCCGCCAAAAAGCGCGTATTTCACATTGATGTAATCGTCGAGGCCGTATTTCGATCCTTCGCGGCCCTGACCGGACTCTTTGACGCCGCCGAAGGGCGCAATCGGCGTTGAGATAATGCCTTCGTTGATCGCCACCATCCCGTATTGCAGCGCCTCTGTCATGCGCCAGGCGCGCCCAAGGTCATTCGTGTAACAATAAGAAGCGAGCCCGTACTCTGTGTCATTAGCAGCTATGACGGCCTCTTCCTCGGTTTCGAACACAAAGAGTGGAGCGACCGGCCCGAATGTTTCCTCACTAGCGATTTTCATGTTGGCTGAAACATCACGCAACACGGTCGGTTCGAAATAAGTCTGGCCGAGGTCGTGGCGTTTGCCGCCTGTTACAAGCTTTGCCCCTTTTTGAGTCGCATCAGCAATGTGGTCTTCGACTTTTTCGACAGCTTTTTCATTAATGAGCGGACCTTGATCCACACCGCCTTTTGACCCGTCGCCAACAGTCAGTGCATTGACTTTCTTGGTGAGGCGCTCGGCAAAGGCATCGTAAATCCCGGCTTGCACATAAATGCGATTGGCGCAGACGCAGGTTTGGCCTGAATTGCGAAACTTGCAGGCGATGGCGCCCTCCACAGCGCGATCAAGATCGGCGTCGTCAAAAATAATCAGCGGCGCATTGCCGCCAAGCTCCATGGAAATACGCTTCATGTGTTTTGTCGCTTTAGAGGCGAGTTCCTTGCCCACGCGGGTCGAGCCGGTGAAGGTAATCTTTCGCATTTTGGGGTTTTCACACATCTCATCGGCGATGGGCGCAGGGGCGCCGGTGACAATATTGAGAACACCTTTCGGCAGATCAATTTCATCGGCGAGCACGCCAAAGGCCAGCGCGGAGAAAGGTGTTTCGCTGGCGGGTTTGGAAACGACGGTGCATCCGGCGGCAAAGGCGGCAGCGACCTTTCGGGCGATCATCGCGCTTGGAAAATTCCAGGGCGTGATTGCGCCGACAACCCCCACCGGTTCCTTGGTGACGACAATGCGCTTGTCGGCCCATGGCGACGGGATAACGTCGCCGTAGATGCGGCGCGCTTCCTCAGCGAACCACTGGAAGAAGGCGGCGCCATAGGCGATCTCGCCTTTCGCTTCCGCCAGCGGCTTGCCCATCTCCAGCGTCAGTAATTCGGCCAGCGCATCCTGATGGTCCATCAGCGCGTCATGCATCGCCCGGCAATATTGCGCGCGTTCGTCCGGCGTGCGTGTGCGCCAGCTCTCAAATGCGGTGTATGCAGCGTCGACAGCCTGCGCCGTTTCGCTTCGTCCGAAGTCCGGCGCTGAGCCGATGATTTCGCCTGACGCGGGATTATTGACCTCAAAAACCCCGCCGCCGCCAACCCATTCGCCAGCAATATAACATTGTTCACGAAGAAACGGGTGCTCAGTCATGGGGGAGTATCCTTAATGTCAATCCGGTTCGCCCCTTTATGGCAAACTGCCTAGAGGCTTTGCAAACGCCTTCGCTCCGCGCGATGATGCGCCGGGATTCGAGCAGCAAAGCACGCGAGGAGCGATCATGACTGTCCTCTATGACACGCCGGAAGACGGCGTCGCCCAGATCACCCTGAACCGGCCCGACAAGCTAAACGCTTTCAACAGGGAAATGAGGGCGGATTTCACCGACGCCGTCAGTCGCGCTTCGGCGGATGACGCCATCCGTGTTGCAGTGATTACGGGTTCGGGCCGCGCCTTTTGCGCAGGTGCCGATGTCAGCGCGCTGGATGATCACCGGAATGTGGAAGATGTGCTGAACACGGAATATGGCGCGTTCCTAAGCGTGATACAGACAATGCCGAAACCGGTCATCGCCGCGATTAACGGTCCGGCGGCGGGCATCGGCATGACCACGGCGTTGAGCTGTGATTTGCGTGTGATGGGTGAGGGCGCCTATCTGATGAGCGCCTTCGCCAATATCGGACTGGTGCCGGATGGCGGACTGTCATGGCTGCTTACGCAACAAATCGGTTATGCACGCGCCTATCAACTGGCGATCGAGGCCGAAAAAATTGATGCAGAGCGCGCATCTGACTGGGGGCTGGTGAACCGCCTCGCGCCGGATGCTGACGTTTTACAAAATGCACTGACATGGGCGCGCTCGCTTGTTGAGCGCGCGCCCGTTGCAATGGCGCTCACCAAGCGGGTTTTCCGCGCCGCAAGCGAGTCGGGCTTGCGCAATGCGATGGCGTATGAGGCAATGTCTCAGCGCACGGCGATTACGACCGATGATTGCGCCGAGGGCGTGAAGGCGCTGTTCGAGAAACGCAAGCCGGCGTTCAAAGGCAAGTAGAGTTTTAAAAACCTGCGCTGCTCGTATTTAGCCAGCCGGTTTGAAGCGCAATTAGCGTCAACGCCCCCGACGCCGCCAGCGCTGGACCAAAAGGCAAAGGTGTTTCCCGCGATGGCCTTTGCCCGCGCAGTGCTGTGAGACCAATACCGGTCAGGGCGAGCAGGGCGGCGATAAATACGAGCGGCGCCAGCGCCTGCCAGCCAAGCCAGGCGCCCAGCGCCGCAAGGAGTTTTGCGTCGCCGCCGCCCAGCCCCTCAATCCCCCGGGCTTTTTCAAAAACAAACGCAATGAGCCTAAAGGCGCCATATCCCGCTGCGGCGCCGATCACTGCATCGAGAAGCGGCGTAAGCAAACCGATGCTGTTCACAACAAGGCCGAGCACAAGCAGCGGGAGCGTCAGCGCATCGGGTAGGTAGCCCGTTTCGAGATCAATGACGGCGAGCGCGAGCAGCATCCAGAAAAAAAGCGCCGCCGCCGCCGCTGGACCCGGCGCCCCGGCGATTGCGACGGCGAGAACACCCGCCGCCGCCGCAAGGAATTCGACCAGCGGATACCGCGCCGGGATCGGCGAGGCGCACGCAGCGCACTTCCCGCGTAGCGCCAGATAGCTGAGCAACGGTACGAGATGATAGGCGCGAAGCTGCTCGCCGCATGCAGGACAGTAGGAACGCGGCCGGGAGAAATCGCCGCGCCGCGAATCATCGTCCACCAGTTTCCAGACTGCCGGCCCGCGATGAATGACGACATTCAAAAAGCTTCCCGCCAGCAATCCGAAGGCGCCGCCTGTTGCCAAAAGAACCCAATACAAAGAATTGCCTTTAAAGTTTTAGCCCGCACACACGCTGCAGCTTTTTCCGGTTGCATCCATATCATGTTGTTCATCGGCAATAAATTAAGAGGGCGCAAAAACCCAAGCGTACAGGGTGCGCACGACGGAAATGCGTGCTTTTGAGAATGTCAAAAAACTGCAAAATTTACGTCACTTGACTGTCATGCAGCGGCTTTAAGCGGCCTCGCATGGCGGCGCGTGGGGCGACGCCAACATTGTTCATTGGCGTTTAACACTCCGCGGGGGTTTCCAGACATGAGCCATCTTTCCCACTTACGTTCTTTCCTTCTCGCCGGCGCCGCGCTTGCGGTTGTCGCAGGCTGCTCCGATTCCAATATCTCTTCTCCAGGTGAAGGCCAGCTGGTTCCGGCGCCGGGCCCTGGAACCGGCGGCGGCGGGGGTGGCGGTCAAACGCCACAAACATTTAACCTGCGTCCGAGCGGCGGTTGCGCCGGGGGCAGCCTGGTTGATGGTGAAATTACGAGCGCAAACGGTCTTGTAACTGTTCTTGGTTGCGATGTTGTTCTTGCCGGCGACACGATCACCAGTGATCTGACGCTGAATACAAGTAGTCCAACGGCATACTTTTTTCCTAGCGCGACATTCGTTGGCGAAGATGACGGCCCGACCGGCGGCGCAGGTACGCCTGTGACGCTGACGGCTGAGCCCGGCGCCATCCTGGTATTTGAAAACCCAACCGACTTCTTGACCGTTAATCGCGGGTCGCAGTTCGTTGCGAATGGTTCCGCGGTTGACCCAATTGTTCTGACCTCCGACGAAGACCTTCTTGATGATGGCGTCGCGAACAACAGTCAGGGCGATTCCCGTGGTCAGTGGGGCGGTCTTATCATCAACGGTCAGGCGCCGATCAACAACTGCGCCAACCCGGCGGCGCCGGCATCATGCGAAACCGCCGGCGAAGGCGGCACGGGGCTTTATGGGGGCAACGACGCCAGCGACAGCTCTGGTTCGCTTAACTATGTTCGCGTTCAATATGCCGGTTTCGAAATCACTACAGACAACGAGCTGAACGGCATCGCCTTTCAGGGCGTTGGCGACGGCACCAATGTTGACTTCGTTCAGGTTCACAACAACGACGACGACGGCGTTGAGTTCTTTGGCGGGACGGTTGACGTTCGCCACATCGTCGTCACCGGCGTTGACGATGACGCGGTTGACTGGGTTGCAGGCTGGAGCGGTTCCGCTCAAGACGTGATCGTAATCGGCAGCGGCGTTGGCGATAACGGCTTTGAAGGCGACAACAACTCCTCAAACAACGACGTCACGCCGCGCTCGATGCCGAAGTTCTCGAACTTCACACTGGTCGGCGGCGCTACGGAAGATCTCGGCATGCAACTCCGTGAAGGCACTGCGGGCATGTTCATCAACGGTATTGTCGCCAACTGGGACGATGCCTGCCTCGATGTTGATAATGAGGCGACATTCAATCAGATCGGATCAGGTCTGACGATCACCAACACTTACTTCTCATGCGCGACGCTGTTCAATAATGATGGCGCAGTCGAAGACGATGAAAGCACCACAGACGACGATAGCGCCGACGCGGCGAACTTCCCGCTGAATGGGTCGACATTCCCCGGTATTTCTTCGGGTACGTCGACATTGTCCGGCGTTCTTCCAGGTGCGAACGAGCAGGCGGTGTCTGCGGGATCCCCGACGTCTATCGATCCGAATTTTGACGGCAGCGAAACCTTTATCGGTGCGATTGCGCCGGGCCTGTCGGCGGCGCAAGCTTGGCCGGCCGGATGGACGGTGCCGAATTCGGTGTTTGCAGCTGAGTGCCCTGACAACACGACGGACATCACGGATACATCGACAATCACTACAACTGCGCGCAATACGCTGACGAGTGGCGGCCGGGTCTGCGAACTTACCGGCACGATTACGTCCGATACGACGCTGGCGCAGGGCAACCTCTATCGCCTGAACGGCGCTGTCTTTATCGGTCAGGATCAGGGTCCGGACGCAGGCAGTCCTTCTGGCAATGCTGCGACGCTTACCGTTCAGGCTGGCGTAGTGGTCTATGGCGAACAGCCGACCGACTTCCTGGTTATCAGCCGCGGTTCACAGCTGGAAGCACCGGGCCTGCCGGGCGCGCCAATTGTCTTTACCTCTGACGAAGACATCAACGAAGACGGTAACGTCAGTAACGGCGATCGTTCAGATCGTGGCGAATGGGGCGGCTTGATTATCAATGGGAATGCCCCGATCAATAACTGCGCTAATCCTGCGGCGCCGGCCTCCTGCTCGGCTTCCGGCGAAGGCGGAACAGGCAACTATGGCGGCAACGACGCCGCTGACGACTCCGGTCTTTTGAACTATGTTCGCGTTCAGTACGCCGGTTTCGAGATCACCACCGATAACGAGCTGAACGGCATCGCCTTCCAGGGCGTTGGTACGGGCACGGAGATCGATTTCGTACAGGTCCACAATAACGACGATGACGGTATTGAGTTCTTTGGCGGCACAGCGGACGCCAAGCACCTCGTCATTACAGGTGTTGACGATGACGGTCTTGACTGGGTTGCTGGTTGGCAGGGCTCAGCTCAGTTTGTTCTCATCGACGGTTCGGGTGTTGGCGACAATGGTTTTGAAGGCGACAATAACTCTTCGAACAATGCTGTTACGCCACGTTCGAACCCGATCATCTCGAACTTCACGCTTCTTGGCGGCGCCACTGAAGATCTCGGCATGCAGATCCGTGAAGGTACGGGCGGCCTCTTCATTAACGGTGTTGTCGCTGACTGGGATGACGCCTGCCTCGACGTGGATGATCAGGAAACCTTCGATATCATCGACTCCGGTGCGGCGGATGTCGCAAGCGATGGCGTGAATGACGACGATCTGCAGATCGACAACACATTCTTCTCGTGCTCGACATCGTTCACCAATGACGGCGCCGTAGAAGACGACGCCAGCATGTCTGATGATGACGCGCTTGACGCAACCAATAACCCGCTGAATGGAACGGTGTTCCCTGGCATTGATACAGCCAGTTCATCTTCTGAGACCGGCGTGGACTTTGGTTCTGATGTGCTGAGCCCGATCGACCCGACGACGTTCGACAGCTTCTTCGACACGGTGACCGTGATCGGCGCCAATGGCGAAGAAGATGACTGGTTTGACGGCTGGACTGTGTCAAACAGCTTCGGCAACTAAGTAAGCTAATTGGACGGCTCGCGCGCAAATACGCGAGCCGTCCAACCTTTGAAGATAAGTGTTGTGATCGTTGTTGCGCCTGCTTAGCGGGCATTACCGAAAAGGTGGGGATGATGAGGAAGCTGACCTCAACATGTGTTTCCGCGCTAATGATGACGACGGCGCTCAGCGCCGTTTCCGTCTCTAACGCGCAAGATTTTGCTATCACTGAAGACCAGATTATTGTTCGGGGCGTCAATATTCCGGATGAAAAGCGCGCGACGTCAGAGATTTCGTCACTGCTGACACCGGAAAAACTTCAGCGCCAGGGCGATTCCGATATCGCTGAAGCGCTGCGTCGCGTTACGGGTCTTTCGCTAAGCCAGGGTAAATTTATCGTCGTTCGAGGATTGAACGAACGGTATTCGAACCTGACGCTTAATGGCTCGCCTTTGCCAAGTCCTGAGCCGTTGCGCCGTGTTGCGCCGCTGGATTTGTTTCCAACCTCTGTTATCGGCACTGCGCTTGTGCAGAAAACTTATTCTCCGGAGTTTTCCGGGGAGTTTGGCGGCGGCTTGATTGAACTTCGTTCCAAGGGGTTGCCTGACGAGCCCTTTTTCGATGTTAGGGTTGGCGCCACGCTCGACACTGAATCCACGGCGAAAGACGGTCTGACTTTTGACGGCGGTGAGTGGGACTGGGCCGGTTTCGGCGACTCCACCTATAATGTTCCGTCGTTTCTGGCCGGCGCCATCAATGCGAATCCTGGCGTCGCGCTGCGCGAAGACACTGGAATTCTCCAGCCTTTCGAAGCGCAGGCGATTGGCGCACAATTGACGCAAGCCGAAACGCTTGTCGTTCAGGAGGCGGACACGCCCGTCAATCATAATGTCAATGTTTCCGGCGGCACCCGCTGGGACCTCGACAATGGCATGAGCATCGGACTTGTCGGCAGCGCGGGTTATATTCGTGATTTCCAGGTCAAGGTTGGTCAACAAGGTACGGCGGGTATCGACTCCAATACCGGCGAAGCCGTGCAGGGCGTTTCCGCTTTTGATTTTGAAAGTTTGACGGAAACAGTCCGCACCAATGGTCTGCTTTCATTGGGCGTTGAGTTTAACGACAATCACGAACTTAACCTCACCGGCATCGTTCTGCGTAAGTCAACGAAGGAAGCGCGTGAACGGCTGGGTGTCGAAACGCCGTCTTTCGAAAACGGTCAGTCCTTGTTCTCAAACCTGGAATTTTTTGAAAACCAGGTTTGGTCCGGCCAGGCGAACTCCGAACACATCTTTCCGACACTTAGCGATTTAACAGTTCGGTTACGTGGTTCTTATTCCGAAGCGTATCGTGAAGCGCCTTACGAAACGGAGTTTCTTTACGTCAATGACGGCAATGTCGGTAACGTAAACGGCGTCCCGGTCGCGTTCCGCTCTGCGATTGGTCTCGGCGCCGGCGCATCCGGCACTGGCTTTGAAACACGCTTTTCGCAAATTGACGATACGACTTACAATGGCGGGATTGATCTGGAGCTGCCGTTTTTTGTCGGCGATGTCGATATCACCTTAAAGGCGGGCTACGCGTATAACAATGTTGAGCGCGATTATATCATTCGGCGTTTCCAGTTTGCGAACGATACAGGCCTGCAGGATATCGATCCATTCTTCTTTCAACGCATTGACTTTCTGTTGAGCGACCCGAATATGGGACCGGGCGGGCTAATTTTTCAGGAAGCGCCTGACCAGTTCCAGCCGGGCGCCTATAACGGCCAGCTTGAAACGCACGGCGCGTATTTTGGTACAGATGTTCAGCTGACAGATTATCTTCGCGCCGCTGTCGGCGTCAGATATGAGTCCGGTGAGCAGTTTGTCGATAATTTCAATATTGCTGGTATCGCTGAGCCGATCCCAAACGATCCAACGCCGGAGTCAAACATTGACGAGGATTACTTCCTTCCGGCAGTGACGCTGACATGGAATCCGCTGGATGACATTCAGGTTCGCGCCGGTTTTTCGCAAACGATTACCCGTCCGCAGTTTCAGGAATTGGGCGATGCGCTCTTTACCGATACTGACCGCGATTTGCAGACGGTCGGCAACCCGTTTCTCGTCAACACCGAAACGACGAACTACGACGTTCGTTTCGAATATTATTTTGGCCGGGAGCAATATATAACAATCGGCGGCTTCTATAAGGATATTGAAAATCCGATTGAAGAAGCGCTGACCTTTACCACCGTTGACGATATCAACGTGTCTTACCTGAATGCGCCGTCAGCGGATCTTTATGGCTTTGAGTTTGAATATGAGCAGCGTTTCGAGCTTGCAAACTTCTTGAAGCTTGGTTCGTTTGGCGAGACCAAAGATCTTGTTGTCGCGGCGAACTACACATGGTCGGACTCTGAAGTGAGTGCGGACGGTGAAGTGCAGATCAACGTCGCCAACTCGCCGAACCCGCCGCTTCAGCCGGCGTCGAACTTCTTCGCTGACGGGCGCCGTCTTCAGGGCCAGTCTGAACACATTGTTAATGTTCAGATGGGCTGGGAAGATTTCGAGGCGAACTCAAAAATGTTCCTCCTCTTAAACTGGGCCAGCGAGCGGATCCGCCAGGTCGGCATTCTGTCCGGCGGCTCGCAAGTGCCTGATACCGTGGAGCGGCTGCCGGTCACCGTCGATCTGGTCTATTCTCGCCGCTTTGAAAAATGGGGTGGAGACTGGGAAATCAGCGGCAAGGTCGGGAATATTCTTAACGATCGGTATGAAGCGACGGCGGACGGGACCAATGGCAGTTCCATCGCCATTGATGTTTACGACCTCGGGACCACTGTTTCTCTGTCGCTGCAGCGCAGTTTTTAAGGATTGCGAAGCGCTTTTCGGCCTACATTAACGTATAATAGAGTGGCAGCCGTCCGTTTTTTTAGTGGGCGGCTGTAGCTCGTTTTGCTAAGCCATTGGAAGGCTGGGGAAAAAGTTAAAGGACGCGCCATTCAGGGCGTGGCGCAGGTGGTCGGATTTGGCCGTTATTGGACGTCAGGAAATTAACCATCGCGTGACCGACGCGATCACGGCTGGTCAGAATCAGGCCCGCCGGTTCTTAGCGGGCCGTCCCCGGCGTCAGCCTGTTCTCGCGCCCCGTCTTGTCGAAGGCGCGCTGGTGGTTCTGCTGGCCATTCTGTTGGCTTTAGTGGCTTTGCGGCTTTTCGCACCACTGCCTTTGCCGCAAGGGGACGTCGTCACTTCGGCCCAACGACCGGCGGCGCCAGTTCAGGATTTCGTGGTCAAAAACCCGTTTCCGGTAACCGAAGCCGCGCCCATTCTCGATGACGCTGCGCTTGATGTCGCTGATACGACGCTGGACCTGAAACTGACCGGCGTGTGGACCGACGAAGAGATCGGATCCGCAACCATCGAAACGCCTGATGGAGAGCAGTCCCGTTTTGCGGTTGGCGACGAAATCATCAATGGCGTCCGTCTCGAACAGGTCTTTGCGGATCAGGTGATCATCAATCGTGCGGGCGTTCGCGAATCACTTCGCTTCGAATCAAAAACAGCTGTAGCCTCACAACCGCGAAGCGCGCCGCGACCGGAATTGCGTCAGGCGCCGGCGGCGCTTGCGACCCCGGAGCGGCAGGGCGGCTTCGCCGATTTTCTGCGTCTGGCGCCGGCGACGGATGAAGAAGGAAACTTTGCAGTCGACATTTACGCGGCGCGCGACCGACAGACCTTTAACGCTTACGGTTTCAGGGATGGCGATCGCGTCTTGTCAATTAACGGGACGCCGCCGCCAACCAATCCGGCGGCGTTGAACGCTATGTTGAGCGCGCTGCAGCGCGATGGGGAAGCCGTCATTGTCGTTCGCCGGGGTGAGCGAGAGATACCAGTGACAATGTCGCTGGAGGGGATAGGGAACAGGTAATGCGTAGTCGAAATAAAAAAATAATGCTCGGATTGATGGCGGGGGTGGCGTCTATCATGAGCGTCAGCCTGGCGCAGGAAAACTGTGATGCAGAGCTGAACTACGAAGACGCCGACATTCGTGCGGTGATTGATGAGATTGCAATCCGCACCGGGCGCACTTTTATTCTTGATCCGGCTGTGCAGGGACGGGCGACCATCAAATCGCCGCCCAATGGCGGGGTTTGCGCGGACGAGGCCTGGGCGCTGTTTCAGGCGATGTTGCGGGTGAATGACTTTGTCGCAACACCGATAGCCGCTGACAAATACCGAATTGTACCGCTGCAGGAAGCGGCGCGAACCGCTGGCCCGGCGAGCGAGGACGCCTATGGGTCAGACCTGGTGACCCAGATCGTACGTTTGCGTTATGTGGATGCGCGCGAAGCCGCCGCTAATCTGGCGCAGATCATCGGCAATAATGGCGTTGTCAGTCCGGTGCGCACCAGCAATGCAATTATTCTGGTGGACACGGCGGACAATGTCGCGCGGTTGCAAAGGGTATTATCGGAGCTTGATCGCGACACAACGATTTATCGGACGGTTGCATTGAATAATGCATCTGCGCTGGACGTTGCGCGTGTCGTTTCGGACCTTGCCCAGGAAATTTCCGAAGAACAGGGTTCCGGTCAGGCGAAATTCAGCGTCACCCCGGTTGAGGCGAGTAACTCATTGCTTGTGCGCGCTGAGCCATTGCTGATGCGCCGCCTTGAAAGCGTCATCGCGGAACTAGACAAGTTCGGCGAAAACGCATCGGAACTGACCGTCGTTTACTTGAATCATTCAAGCGCAGAAGAGATGGCTCCGTTGTTATCGGATGTGGCGAACAGCGTATCGCCCAATGATCAGGAGGGGTCAGGTCGCAACCGCGTCACCGTATCCTTTCACGGACCGACAAATTCACTCATCATCAATGGCGATGCTGACATTCAGCGCACCCTGCAAAATGTTATTGCGCAACTTGATATCCGGCGGCCGCAGGTTCTTGTCGAAGCGATTATCGTTGATATTTCGGACAACACAGCCAGAGAACTGGGCGTTCAGTATTTTCTGACCGGTGATAATATTCCTTTCTCCGCAACGAATTTTTCCCGTGGGCCGAATATTCTGCCTGCAGCAGGCGCGGCGCTGCTCGACGGCGATCGATTTACCGACGTCTTTGAAACGCCGGCAACGGTCGTCACGGATGATGGCGTTACGACAAATACGGAGACGGAAGGTATTCAATCGCAATTGGCGACCCAGGCCCTGCAATCGCTGATCGGACTGCAGGGATTTAGTATCGGCGGCGGGTTTGATATCGGCGACGGCAATATTTTTGGCGGCATCCTGACGGCGCTAAAAAACGACAGCAACTCGAATATTCTCTCGACGCCATCGGTCATGACCCTCGACAACCAGACCGCGCGCCTGCAGGTTGGTCAGGAAATTCCAATTACGACAGGCGAGACAACCGGCGACAACTTTCAGGGTGCTTTTCGTACAGTGGATCGCCAGGAAGTGGGTGTGATTCTGGAGGTTACGCCGCAGATCAACGAAGGTGATTCCGTTACGATGGAACTGGTGCAAGAAATTTCCAGCATCGCCGGTCCTGTAATTGCAACGTCAACGGATCTCATTACCAACAAACGCGAAATTACGACAACAGCGCTTGTCGATGACGGTGAGATTCTTGTCATCGGCGGGTTGATTGACGATCAAAGAGAGATTGCGCAAGAAAAGGTGCCCTTGCTGGGCGATATTCCGGTCTTGGGTAATCTCTTCAAGCAATCATCACGTGAGCAACGTCGCCGCAATCTGATGGTCTTTATTCGCCCGACGATTATCCGCGATCCGGATACGGCGCGCGCGGCGACGCGGCGCAAATTCGATTACATTAAGGCGCGGGAGATTTTAACTTCCGGGGCGCCAACATCAGAGGTGGAGCGTCTGATTGACCAGGTTACAGGTCTGGAAGCTCCTTATGCAACGCCGCTCTCCGTAGGTGAAGATGATGTCGATCAAAACTTTAATGCGGAACGCGATGCACCGACGCAGTTGGATAATCAATGAGTGAAGCTGAACACCATAGCGCGCCGCGACTGGCTTACGCTTTTGCAAAAGAGCGTGGTGTTCTGATCCTGGACGGCGCCGCGAACCCTGTGGTGATTGGCGTGCGCGGCGAGCCTGATCCGTGGGCCCTGATTGAGGCTCGCCGGGCGGTTGGCGCGCCTATTACGATTGATCCAATGCCTGCGGAAGCGTTTGAACGCCGGTTGTCGGAAATCTATTCTGTGGAAGGCATTCGCACGGACGATCTGGATCTGGGCGATGATGATGGCGATCTGGCGTCACTCGCGGAAGGGTTGCCAAAAACCGCTGATCTTCTGGATAGCGAGAATGATGCGCCGGTGATCCGTCTGATCAATGCATTGATTGCGGAAGCGGTAAAGGTCAAGGCCTCTGACATTCATATTGAGCCATACGAGAAAACGCTATCTGTCCGTCTGCGAATTGATGGCGTCTTGCGGGAAATACTATCGCTGCCTGCACGTATGACGCCTGTGCTAACATCCCGCGTGAAGGTTATGGCGCGTCTTGATATTGCAGAAAAGCGCGTGCCGCAGGATGGCCGCATCTCGATTGCCCTCGGCGGCAAAACCGTTGACGTTCGCGTTTCCACCCTGCCGGCGCGTTTTGGCGAGCGCGTGGTGATGCGTATTCTTGATAAGGATGAGGCGCGTCTCGATCTTGATGGTCTTGGGATGCCCGCGGAGACGCTTGAACGCTTTAAGCAGACATTACTGAGGCCGAACGGGATTATCCTGGTCACCGGCCCCACGGGTTCGGGCAAGACCACAACGCTTTACGGCGCGTTGACGCTGCTCAACGATCCGAGCCGAAACATCCTGACCGTTGAAGATCCGGTGGAATATGCGCTGGAAGGGGTGGGTCAGACTCAAATCAACCCGAAAGTCGGGATGAGCTTTGTCACAGGTTTACGCGCTATTCTTCGTCAGGACCCTGACATTGTGATGGTTGGCGAGATTCGCGACGTGGAAACCGCTGAAATCGCAGTACAGGCGGCGCTGACAGGTCACCTCGTGCTCTCGACCATTCACACGAATTCAGCCGCTGGCGCCATCACGCGCCTCAGGGATATGGGTGTTGAGCCATTCCTTCTGTCATCAACGGTAACCGCCGTATTGGCGCAGCGGCTTGTGCGCCGGCTCTGCCCGACATGTAAAGAACCATATGAAGCCGATGAAGCGGCGCAAAAGCTTGTGGGCGCGCCCTTTGGCGAGACCCTTACGCTCTATCGAGCTAAGGGATGCGGCCGCTGCAGTCACTCCGGTTATGAGGGGCGCGTGGGCGTTTACGAACTTATTGTTGTCGATGAGAAGATGAAGCGTCTTATTCATGATGACGCGAGCGAACATGAGCTTGCCGATCATGCGTTTGCGCATTTTGATACGCTTGCGCAATCCGGGTTCAAACATGCGATCGCGGGCGTCACTTCCATCGAGGAAGTGATGCGGGTCGTGCGCCAGGAGGAAGAGGACGATGCCGGCGTTTGAGTACGAAGCGCTTGATCTTGCCGGCAAGTCCAAACGCGGTGTCGTGTCGGCGGATAGCCCGCGCCAGGCGCGGTTTGAATTACGCCGCCTCAATCTGACGCCAGTGCAGATTTCCGCCCCGCGATCAGAGCGGCGCCAGGGTGAATTGTTCCAGAAAGAACCGCGGATCAGTCCGTCGCAACTCGTTATTCTAACACGCCAGCTGTCGGCGCTGATTGGCGCATCGACGCCTTTAGAGGAAGCGCTGAACGCCGTCGCCATGCAGACGGAAAAGCCTGGCGCCAGAACGCGCCTGCTTGGCGTGCGCGAACGTGTCATGGAAGGGTGGCGTTTTGCCGATGCTTTGGCCGAAGACCCGAAATCTTTTCCGCCGCTTTATCGCGCCGTGATTTCAGCGGGCGAAACATCCGGCGACCTGGCGGGCGTGCTTGAGCGCCTCGCAACGATGCTCGAAAAAAAACCGCGCCATGCGCAACAAGGCGATCGCCTCGCTGATTTACCCGGCTGCTCTGGCGCTCGTCGCCGCCGGTGTTGTTACAGCATTGATGGTCTTTGTGGTTCCCAAGATTATTGAGCAGTTTAATGCGTTCGATGCGCAATTGCCCTTCCTGACACGCCTTGTGGTCGGATTATCTACCTGGGTCGCAAATTACGGCGTGTTTGCCGCACTCGGCATTGTCGTGTTCAGCGTAGGGTTTTGGCGCGCGCTGAAAGAGCCAAAATTCAAGCTGGTTTTTGACCGGTCCATGCTGCGCTTGCCGGTCTTTGGCCGCTTGGCGCGCGCTGTGGACGGCGCGCGCTTCGCCAGAACGCTCGCAACGCTGTTTTCCGGCGGCGCGCCGTTGCTGGATAGCATTGTCGGCGCCCAGCGGACTGTGTCGAATTCCTATATTCGCCAACGGCTGGATACGACCGTCACCATGGTCGGGGAGGGAGCGTCCATGGCGGCGGGCCTCAAACGGGCCGGCGAACTGCCGCCAATGCTGACCCATATGGTCGCGGCGGGCGAACGCGCCGGGGCGCTGCCGGAACTTCTGGACAAAGCCGCCATCCAGCTTGAAGAAGAATTTGATACAGCTTCCACGGTTGCTTTAAGGTTGCTTGAACCTGCTATTATTATCGCAATGGGCGGCGCTGTCGTCGTCATCGTATTGTCAATCTTGTTACCCATTTTACAGCTAAATTCGCTCGTTTCCGGGTAACGCGATATATTATTACTTGGAGGTCACATGTCTTCGGATTTGAATAAATTGCCAGAGGCCGCACAGGGCAAGCGCCGCCGGCAGCGCGGCATCACGCTGGTTGAGCTGCTCGTTGTCCTTGCGATTCTGGCCTTGATTTCCGCTATTGTCGTGATCAATGTTCTGCCCGAGCGCGATCGCGCAGCAGTGCGCAAGACGCAGATCGATATCGGCGTGATTGAAACGGCGCTCGATCAGTATCGCCTCGATATGCTGAATTATCCGACAACGGATCAAGGGCTTGCGGCATTGCAGACTCTTCCTGTGGATGAGCGTCGCGCGGCGAATTATCGCCCGGGCGGATACCTGAAAGGGTCGGCATTGCTGGACCCCTGGGGTAATCCTTATCAATATGAGATTCCCGGTCAGCGGGGTGGCGCCTTTGACCTTTATTCTCTTGGGGCGGATGGCCAGCCAGGCGGCGAAGGTCTTGATGCGGATATTGGAAATTGGATCGATCGGTAACATTGCACCGGCGCGCAAGCGGCGGCTTCACGCTGGTTGAACTTTTGGTGGTGATGCTGATCGTCGCCATGATATCCAGCGTTGTTGTGCTGAATATGCCGCCGCCTGCAGGCAACGAAAAGAATGAAGCGGATGTTTTCGCTGCGCGACTGGATGCGGCTGCTGAGCTGGCGATCATGACAGGCTCCATGATCGGGCTTGAGCTCGATCCCGGCGGATATGTCTATTACCGTTATAATCGCGGGGTCTGGACTGCGATGGGTGGCAAAACCCTTTCTTCAGGAACGTTCCCCCCTGATCTGGCGGTTGAATTCACGCTTACCGATCCGGCGAAGAAAAATGAGACGGAGGAAACGGAGCCGCTTGATGAGGAAGCCCCGGCGCCAACTGTTTTCTTTGCGCCGACCGGAGAGACGACCCCGTTGGAAGCGGATTTCAAGTCGAGGCGAGGGAACATCACCGTGACGCTGGATGCCGCGGGCGCTGTAACGATGGCCTCGCCATGATGAACGCAAGACGGCAAAAGGGCATTACGCTGGTTGAGACCCTGGTTGCGCTTGCGATCATGGGGCTGACGACATCCGCCATTCTGGTGCTGATTGGTCAGAATACGCGCTTTGCGGCGCAGGCCAATGAACGCGCCTATGCGTCGATCGCGGCGGATAATCTGATGGTGGAAGCGCTTGCATTGTCTGGGCCGATTGACACGGTTGAGGAAGAGGGCAGCGTTATTGTCGCCAACCGTGAATATGTATTTCGTAAAACCATTTTTGAAACCAGCGTCAGAAATCTGATCCGCATCGAGATCGAGATCTTAACAGAAGATGGTCAGGCGCTGTCGCGCGCGCAGACTCTGCGGAAGATCGAGTAATGCAGCGCCAGCGCGGATTTACCCTGCCGGAAGTGCTCGTCGCACTTTTAATCTTTGCCTTGATTGCAGCCGCATCGGTTTACGCCTTGCGGCTCGGTGTCGATTCCCGAGACCAGCTTTCAGAATCCGATGAGCGATTGAAAGAATTGCAGATTGCGCGGCTTTTAATAAAAGAAGATTTTGCACAAATTACGCCGCGCCCTGTGCGTGATGAATTCGGTATTCTGACGCCGGCATTTTTTCACGGCGGCCAATCGCTTTTCTTACGTCGCCCCGAAGATGGCGAGGACGTGCTGGTCTCATTTGTTCGTGCGGGATGGATCAATCCCAATGCGCAATCGCCCCGAAGCGCACTGCAATATGTTGAATATATCCTGAAAGACGGCGCACTTATTCGGCGCGCGCGCGTATATCTTGATGACGCTAGCCGGTCGGAGCGTCTGGAGCGGGTGCTTTTTGATGGGCTTGAGTCTGTCAATATCGAATTTCTGGCGGGCGAGGTCCGCCGCGAACTGCAATGGGCGGACGCCTGGCCCGTGGCCGGCGCCCAGTCCCCGCCGCCGCAGGCGGTTGCGATTACGACAACCGATACCGATGGCGCAGAACTGCGCCAGCTATTCTGGATCGGAGATTTAGGGCGTGTCTGAGGTCAAATCCATATCCATTGACCGTCGCCGCCAC